>CAYTYR010000012.1:25076-75865 GCA_964441745.1 uncultured Clostridia bacterium | reverse complement strand
GCAGTAATCCAGGACAAGGCGTATATAGCTGATTACAATGCCATATATATATATGATCTAACGCGGCAGGGAGAATATGTGCGGAGCTTTGGTGTTAGTGGTTATGTTAATCGTATGGTGTCGAGTCCTGAAGGTTTCTTATATGTTTTTAGCTACTATCCTGATACTACTATTAATATTTATTATCCTGAAGGGCAGCTGCTATATAGTTTCGGCGGAGGAGGTAGTGCGCCTGGCCGGTTCTCCGGTATTAATGATATCAGTTTCCATAATGGCTTGTTATATATTACCGACCAGAACAACCAAAGCGTCCAGAAGCTTAAGATCAGGGCGCTCAGCGCACCGCAGATAGCATTGACTGCTCCGGTTAAGAATACACTGTTGACCAGTAATATTGTACCGATCAGCGGTACCGCGGCTGGAGTTGACTTTGCCAGTTACAAGTTAGAATATGCGCGGTATGGAGTATGGCAGGATATCGGGACCTATACCACACCGGTCACTGATGGTTTACTGGGAACCCTAACCTTACCGGAAGCAGAAGAAGGAATATATCAGGTACGGTTAACTGTAACTGACAAATACAATATCAGCCGCAGCCGGGAAGTAACATTTTCTAAAGGCAGGATACAGTTACTGAACAAGGAAAATATTCCGCTTAAGTCTTTTGACATGGTTGAGGACAATGTCGGTAATCTATGGGTATCAGAAAACATTAACTCCCGGGTTGCTATATATGATACTAACTTTAATCTGATCAAATACGTAGGAGAGGGGATATTATCAGCGAATATTCTTGGCATGGCCAAAGACACAACTGGCAATATTTATGTCTGCGATTATGGTAACAAGGTGATAGCAGTGTTTGATCCGTCTGGTAATTACAGTAGCAGTTTTGGTACTGGACAACTGACCAGTCCATATGGCATCGAATTAGATAGCCAGGGTAATATCTATGTGACTAATTCGCTTGATTTAAATGTGATGGTCTTTGATAAGGACCGGAATTATGTCTATACCTTTGCGCAAGGCAAGGCGCAGACCGGCATCGCGATTGTGGGGAATATAGCCTATACTGTTAATTGGAGTATTACTGTATCTATGTTTGACATTTCCAACCAGGGCAAATATCTTGGGTCTTTCACCAGTGATGATCCTAATTATGGTTTCATAGGTATTGAGAAAGGGCCTGATGGTCTTTTGTATATAAACAATATGTATCATATTAAGGTCTACACCACAGATGGGGTCTTACTATACAAGATTGGGATAAATTCTCCTAATACAGTACCTGGGACCTTCAGCTACTTGTACAGGACCTGTATTCTGTCTGATTGTTTTTATGCCATAGACTATTCAGGTGGCAATATCCAGAAATACAAGTTATCTGTGACCAGTCCGGTTGCTGCTATCACTTCACCCAGTGATTATAATGTAGTCTCAGATATAGTTAATATTACCGGTACCGCGGCGGGAGTTGATTTTGCGAGTTACAAGCTGGAATACGCGCGATATGGAACGTGGCAGGAGATTGGGACATATACGATACCAGTAGAGAATGGTTTACTGGGAACCCTGACCTTACCGGAAACCGAAGAAGGTATCTACCAGTTAAAGCTAACGGTCAAGGATACGTACGGAGTCGAAGCAAAGGAACTTATAACCTTTTCCAAGGGTAAATTGCAGTATCTGGAAGAATTTGACAGTTATACTGGATCCCAATATGGGCAGCTAAATACACTTTATGGTATTTGCTTAGGTAATAATAGCCATCTCTATGTAGTTGAAGGAGCAAATAATCGTGTAGTGGAGATGGACCAGACCGGTAATTTTGTATGTTATATTGGCCAATCTGAACTAAACCATCCGGTCGGTATTACTAAAGACGCCTTGGGTAATATCTATGTAGGAAATTATAACAGTAGTGAAGTATGTGTATATAATCAAGATGGTATTTTCTTGCGTAAGTTTGGTACTTCGATCTTAATAAACCCTGAAGGGCTTCTAATAAAGAATGATAAAGTCTATGTGACTAGCCATAGTAATAGCCAGGTCGCGATTTTCGACTTAAACGGAAATCATCTCGGTGAGTTTGGCAATGGTTATGCAACTTACCCTTATGATATTGCTATTAGTAATGATAATAAAGCCTATGTAGCATGTTATAACAATGTGGCTGTTTTCGACCTTAACCAGGACAATAAATATTTATTTAGTTTTGGGCCGTTCAATTATGCTACCAGCATTAAAATAGACAATAACGGGTATGTTTATGTAAGCAATTATTATAATTATAGTGTCGATGTTTATACGCCAGAAGGAATATTGGTTTGTAGTTTGGGAACGAGAGGAAGCGGGCCAGGGCAATTTGGTGGTACTGGCTATGGAGTTTTTGGCATGTTCATTGATAATAATATACTTTATACTACGGAATATTCCACCCACAGGATTCAAAAATTTAAATCCCAATATGAGTTTACTCCCAAGGTTACCTCGGTAACCTTGAGCAAACAATCACCAATGAACGTAGGAGCGTTAACTGCAAGTATAGTTTTTGACCGGCCCATGAATACTGCGGTCAACCCTAATGTATATTATCAAGTAATGGGAAAATCAACTAAATATCCTTTAATACAGAAAAGCTATATTAATACTGTTTGGACAGGCGAAGTAAATATTGAAACCAGTAGTGATAATGGCGATGCTTTTATTGGCGTTTCCGGTGCCCGGGACGGAGTCAATAATATACCAATGTTCCCGGATTCGAAAAATCAATTTAAGGTTGATACTATCCCGCCGCTGAAACCTGTAATAATGTCCCCGACTGCGGCCAGTGTGATCTCCAGCGGAGAATTTGTCATAACCGCGGAAGGTGATACAGACCTAACTTATGTGTCTTTTGAAAAGTCAATTGATGGGGTTAGCTGGCAGGAAATTGGCCGGGTTGCCGGTACTGGCACAAAAGATTATGTTTGCAGTTGGTATCCTTTGCCGAATGAAATTTATTTGCGTTTAAGAGTAGTCGATTCAGCTAATAATAATACTTACAGCGATATATTGACTGGTTATACCCTGGACTTTTCAGCAACAGGCAATGTAATGCTGACAGCGCCGGTTAAAAACAGCAAAGTTGGCAAGAATTATCCGGCCAAAGCTTATTGCACAGATGCCAACGTGAAAAGTGTCAGGTTTGAAAAGTCGAGTGATTCGAGTGACGGTTGGGATGGGATTTGGATACCGCTGGAAGGTACTGCTGAGAATAGTTCTGATTTTATTCTTGAAAATGAGTATTACAGCGTAAATTGGTCGCCTCAAGATGAAACATTTAAATATGTACGATTAGTGATAACGAAAACCGATGAAACTACTATAGTCACCCAGGGAATATCCGGATTCAGTTATGACTTGAACTCGCCTATGGCCCCAGTTAGCGCGAAAAACGGATTAATCAATAATAATCTTGAGCTCAAAGATAATTTCGTATTCCAGAAAAACAATGTTCTTTTGATTCATGCCGCTGCTGGTAAAGACTATGCCTATGCTGCTGATACAACTTTAGTCAAGCTCCAGGCAGAATATTCTCTGTCCGGGGAAAACAACTGGATCTTGATCGGTGCGGATGCAGATTCACGCGATGCGGATTACAGCATCCTATGGGATATTGATAATATTGCAGAAAATGCTTTAATAGACATCAGGTTAGCGGCTGTAGATGAGGTGGATAATGCCTCTTATTTAATATACCAGAATTGCAGTGTAGATTTTACTGCTCCAGCCGCAGTGGCTGGCGGCAATGCCTCCAGCAAGAAGGGTGGATATATTGACCTGGCTTGGCAGTCGGCGACAGATCCGGATATTGCCGGATACAATATCTATCGCTCTACCTACTCTTTTACGCAACCGGATCCTGCTTTGTTTGTTTCCACTAATAGCGGTTTGCTGTCATGTTCAGATTTGCCGCCAGTAGATGGCGCTTACTATTACGGTATTACCTCTAAAGATATAGCTGGCAATGAAAGCCAAGTTATAAACGCTCTGTCCGCAGTAAGTGACAGAAAACCACCGGATTATTTTAGCTTCACGCTGACTGCTGAACCACAGGCAAATATTAGAATAGCGTGGTCAGCCGTAACCGATGCTGTCCTGTATAAAGTTTATCGTGATAATTATATAATTCCAACCGGATATATTGAAGTCGCCCAGACCACCGCAACCGAGATCATTGATGTGCCTCTAAAAGATGGCTATTATTGTTATACAGTTACAGCTTTGGATGCTTTGGGAAATGAAAGTGGGATTGCCTATGTCCCTGCGATCGTTGCTGACCGGGGTAAATCTAATCCACCAGATAATCTTGCGACTAACACATTAGCGGCCAACAAAATACAGCTCTCTTGGAATAAACCAACTCAGGAAGATGTTGCCAGTTATAAGATTTATCGTTCGACTGAAACCATCTATGCTGTTGCCAGTTCAACTCCGGCGCTGGTTAATATTAGCTCTACCAGCGTGATAGATAATCCCGGAGTCAAAGGTAGTTATTATTATGTTGCTACAGCTATTGATTATGCCGGTAATGAAAGCGATATTTCCAATTGTGTCATAGGTATAGCTGATGACGGCTCGATAGAACCGCCACAAAATCTGCATGCCAGTGCGCAGGTTGCCGGGAAAATAGTCTTGACCTGGGATGCGCCCACAGGGGATGCTCCGGCATCTTATAAAGTATACCGTTCGATAGTAGAAAATATCGATACTGCCGCGCTTACGCCCATAGCCACTAATGTCGTATTTTTAGGTTATGTGGACCAACTCTATGCTAATACCAAATATTATTATGCAGTTACGGCCATCGACAATATCGGTAATGAGAGCGTAATCTCTAATATAGATTGGGCGATACCTGATAATGCCGGGCCGAGCGCAAGTATTGTGTTAAGCGGAACACCGCCGTATAAAGATGGGGATGTCCAGGTCAATCTTACTCTTAATGAATTGCCGCCAGCAACACCGATATTGAAATGGGTTGATTCAGCCAATCTAACCAAGGAAATAACCTTAAGCGGCAGTGAACTGAACTGGGCCGGGACTGTCAGTATCAGCACATCTGCTGCTAACGGAACTGCGCATTTTGAATTTGAAGCTGTTGATGCCCTGGGTAATACCTCTCACAGCATTACCTCTGGTAGTACCTTCATTATTGATACCCTGGGGCCAGTAGCCCAGATCACGTTGTCGCCAGCTTCACCAGTCAGGGCCGGACCTGTGAATATCACTTTAGCGCTGAATGAAGCTGTCCAGGATATACCACAATTAGATCTGATCTTAGCTGATTCCACTACTATTAACTTGCCTCTGGTCAAAGACGGTGCTACTTGGAAGACAAACCTGGATATTTCTACTAATACTGTTAATGGCTTGGCTTCTTTCCAATATTCAGGTGTTGATATATTGGGAAATGCCGGTACTAAGATAGCGGTTAATAAGGAAATAATAATTGATACTCAAGCCAGTAATCCGCCAAATCAGTTACAAGGAATTTCCCAAGGCCAAGGTACGATACAGCTTTATTGGCAGGCGCCTGATCACGAGCCGGTTAAAGGGTATAATATCTATCGCAGTACCCAAGCGATAGCAGAGCTTGATCCTGAACTTTTAATAGAAACAGATCTCAATGCGCTGTTATTTACTGATTCGCCTGCAGTGGATGGAGAATATTACTATGCAGTCAGCGCTATTGACCTGGCTGGCAACGAGAGCGCAATAAATACTATGGGGCCGGTATTAAGCGACCGGGTGGCTCCAGGAGCGCCCCAGGATTTATTAGTAATGATTAATGCTGATCGCGAGATAGAACTAAGCTGGAATATAGGAGCTGGTAAAATTCCGTCAGCCTATAATATATATCGGTCAACTGCTGTAATCTCTGGCGTCAATCCTGCCTATTTGATCAAAGAAAATAATATTCAAACGGCCTATAACGATAAAGTTTCTGCAGATAATATGTATTATTATGTGGTCACAGCTAAAGACAGTATCGGCAATGAAAGCGATATTTCGGCTAGCCAATCGATCCTGTGGGATTTTACTCCACCCTCTGCGTCCATAACTATTTCTCCGACTTCACCCGTCAAAGCCGGATTATTACAAGTCCAGTTGAATGCCAGTGAAAATCTGGTTTCAGCGCCGAAATTGATTTGCACGCCCTTAGGGGATAATCCGCAGGAAGTCAGCTTAAATGGCAACGGTAAAAGCTGGCATGGCCAAGTCACTATCACCAGCAGTACAAAGAATGGCCCGGCAGTTTTCACCTTTGAAGGGACAGATATAAAAGACAATATCGGAACCATCATTACCGCGGGTTCTTGTTTTGTCATTGATACGGTTCCGCCGCCGGCTTTAACTGGATTAACAGCCACTCCCGGCATGAATGGCCAGGTTGAGCTTTTCTGGGGAAATCCAGTGGGCGAGGCAGCTAATGTGTTTAATATTTATCGCTCAACCTTTACCCCAACAGGTAAGAATGATATGACCCGGATCACCAGCATCACCGGCCTGAGTTTCATGGACCAGCCCACCATTGAACAAAGATATTATTACCATGTCTGCAGTGAAGACCAGGCGGGTAACGAATCTTTGGTCTCAAATTTAGTCTCTACCCTGACTGATAATACGCCACCTGAGCCGGTACAGAACCTGATCTTGACTGCTACCAGTGAAGCTATCAAGCTTAGCTGGGACACAGTGACCAGTGAACCAGATGTCACTTATAACATTTACCGTTCCAATAATCAGATTACCAATATCAATAATGTATCAGTATTAGCCAAGAATGTCACAGTTAACGAATACCAGGATATTCCGAATTTCGACGGACAGGTGTATTATGCGGTTACCAGTGTAGATATAAGCAATAACGAAAACAGCCAGTTTGCCAGCGCTGATATTTTCCGGGATACCCATGGTCCGATAGCGACCATTCAGCTGGCAACTCCTTCTCCTGTGAAATCCGGAGTTATGCCATTGAAATTGTATGTTTCAGAGCCGATTGAAGGCACTCCTTCGCTGAAATGCCAGTGGGGCTTAAATGAACCAGTAGAAGTAAACTTGAGTACTGCCACTGATCATTGGGAAGGGAATATAGATATACCAAGTAATTACAATGGACCGGCTAATTTTATCTTCCAGGCTACGGACAAAACTAATAATAGCGGGAATGAAATATCGACTGGTCAAACTTTCGTCATAGATAATATTTTGCCTGGAGCTTGCGCTTATTTCAAAGCTGATCCCCAACCAGCAGGGCAAGTAAAGTTGTCCTGGCTGCCACCATCAGGCGAACAAGATGCTGTTTATCAAATCTATCGCAGTACTGCTGATGTGGTGACCCTGGTTGGTTTAGCTCCGGTCAGCCCAGTTGTTTCCGGATTGAACTGGATAGACCCATCAGTGCCGGACGGCGATTATTTCTATTTCATAATTGCAAAGGATAAAGCCGGTAATCTTGGCGCTGACTTCAGGAAAGCTTCAGTCACCAGTGACAGTTCGATCCCCAGTGCGCCGCAAAACCTGAAAGCGGTTATTGGCGCGGATAAAAAAGTTTATCTGAGCTGGGACCTACCAGCCAGTGGCGAAATTCCGGTAGCCTATAATATTTATCGCAGTGACATACCTGGTTTCTTAATTGCTAATACTGCTCCGGCCTGGGTAGGGGTGGCCGGTCTGGCTACTGTGGATACCCTGGTCAAATCAGGAAAATATTACTATAAAGTCACGGGTATTGACCTGGCGCAAAATGAAAGTGAAGCTTCTAACGAAGTGAATAGCGAAGTCGATATAGAATGCCCAACTGCTCAACTGAGCATTGGTAAATCAAGTATCGGAGTGGGTGAAACCCAGGTTACTTTAACTGTTAGCGAATTGCTGATGGCTAAACCAAGTTTGAAACTGGTCTTTGCCAATGGAGATGAACAGGACATAACTCTTAATGGGAGCGGCTTAAATTGGACCGGCCAGATCTCTATTGCTACCGGGACCTGCAATGGCACTGCTGATTTTGAATTTAGAGGTGAGGACCTGGCGCAAAACGTTGGTAATATATTAATCACAAATATAAACCTTAATTATATAGATGAAGTGGTAATAGATACAGTAGCTCCGTTTATCGATGATTTTGCCGCTGCCAGCAACGCTAACGGGTATGTGCAGTTTAGCTGGTATGCTACGGAAAAAGTCAAGAATTATTACCTGTACCGCGAAATTGCACCGGCGCAAACTATGGATGGTTTAGTACCAGTGACGAAATTCAGCAGCAACAGTTTGACTGATTTGCCACCTGCTGATGGTGAATACTATTATGCTCTAATTGCTGAAGATACCTGCAATAACATTAGCAAACCTACTGCCTGGATTAAAGGAATATCAGACCGTACAGCGCCGGTTTCGCCGCTATTAACTCTGACTGATCAGCAAGGAAAGTCGGTTAAGCTGGACTGGAATGCGGTTGATGGCGCTGTTTGTTATGAAGTGTATCGCAGTGCTGCGTTAATAACTGCAGTTTCATCCAATGAAAAGTTGGGAACATATTATTGTCTTAGTGCACTGGATGTCCCTAACGCCAGCAATACTTATTATTATGCAGTCATTGCCAAAGATAAAGCTGGTAATGCCAGCCTATTATCGAATTGTCCGCAAATTGATTTTGTGCAATACCTGCCAGTGGCCAATATTGCCATTGATCCGCCTTCACCGGTCAGTACCGGTATTAATATTACCCTGAGTTGCGACAAACAACTGGCTCAGGCGCCCAAGCTGGTCTGCCATTTCCCCGCTGGAAGTTATGGCAGTGTTAATAATTCGACGATGCGTGATTTTTATGTTAATCCAGTGATCACTTTGCACCAGGAAAACAATAAGTGGGTCGGCAGTCTGGAAATAAGCAAAGAGGCGCTGGATGGTGTGGCAACCTTTGAATATGAAGGCGCTGATACTGACGGACTGGTGAGCCATGTTATTGCTACCGGGAGCACTTTTATCATTGACCGCGGCGGGCCTTCCTGTCAAATAACCATCAGCCCATTCTCACCCGTGCATACAGGCAAAGTAACGGTTAACCTGACTGCTAGTGAAAACCTGGTAGAAACCCCGCTCTTAACCTTGACTACTATGGGCGGTTTGCCGCTGCCAGTTACTTTGGCTGGCGCTGGCCGCAATTGGCAGGGCGTGGTGGATATAACCAGTGACATGAAAAGCGGCTATGCCTATTTTTCCTTTGCTGGCAAGGACCTATTGAATAATTATGGGACAGAAATTGCCGCTGGCGATAAGTTCATGATCGACAACCTTCCTGCTGCTGCCCCGTCTAATATCCTCGTCAATAGCGCTAAAAGCGGGGCGATGGTGGTGAGTTGGACTCCGCCGCAGGATTACAACCTCCAAGGTTATAACATTTACCGGGCCCAGTATCCAATGACCGTCAAGATGACGGAGAATCTTTATCGGCAAAATTTGACTGTATTAAGCTTCACGGATCTTCCTATCAGTGATGGTCTTTATTATTATGCCGTAACCTCTATTGATGCTGATGGCCAGGAGAGTGAGCTTTCAGCAAGTGTTGCCGGCAGTAGTGACCGTGTAGCGCCAGGCAGTCCGCGTGAGGTATCTCTCTGGCAGGTAAATGAGGGAATAAAAATAGATTGGCAGTCCCCACTGGGAGAAATGCCGGAAAAATACCAGATCTTCCGCAATGGCGCATTCTTAACCGAAACTAATGGCAATGAATATATTGATACCACTGTATTGAATGGTTTATATACATATCAGTTAGTTAGCCTGGATAAAGTTGGCAATGCCAGTATTATGACAGCCGGCAAGTCTTTGCAGTTCTGGTCAACATTCCCGCAGGCAGAGATAATAATCTCGCGGAACTCACCGGTTGGAGCCGGATTGCTGGATATTACCTTGATCACTTCGGAGGAAATGGCTGAAGTGCCAGTATTAGCCCTGACTCCGGAGAAGACAGCGGCCCAGAATATCTCCCTCACTGGCAGTGGCTGTAATTGGCACGGCCAGGTGGATATACCCGTGGCCATTGAAGAAGGCGTGGCAACTTTTGCTTTTTCAGGGAAAGGCAAGAGCGGTTTGACTGGTACTGCAATCAGTAAAGGACAAACCTTCATCATTGATACAGTTGGACCGGTAGCAAATATTAAACTGGATTTGACTCAACCTAATACAGCCGCTGGCGCGGGCAAGACAAAAGTTACGCTTACCACTTCAGAAGACTTGAAAGACATTCCGTATCTTGATTTCATCCCTTCTGGTAATGATAAAATAATGATACCCCTGACCGGGTCAGGCAATCAATGGGTCGGCTATGTTAATATTTCTACTTTGACTGGTGATGGATTGGCAATATTCAATTACCGGGGTACTGATCAGGCTGGCAATATAGAAGAGAAAATAAATACCGGGAAAGTGTTCAAGATTGATACGGTTCCGCCAGAAGCGCCCATTAATTTTGTAGCTCAAGCCACAGACTATAGCGGAGGCCTGCATGGCATAGAATTTGGCTGGGAAGCGCCGACAGCGCAAGCGGGAGATTATTACCAGGTGTATCGGACCAGGGAGAAGGTCGACAATGTAAACGGCCTTAGCCCATTGCCATATCCTACCTGGGATGTTCCCCCGACTGATGCTGAATATTATTATGCTATCGCAGCTGTAGATAAAGCTGGAAATAAGAGCGCCGTTACTTGTTTAGAAAGTCCGCTACAGACAGTCAGGACGGTGCCTTTGCCGCCGGTCAATCTTAGCGTTTCAACTTTACCTACCGGTGTTTTACATCTGACCTGGGAAAAGCCGGAAGGCGAAACACCATTCTATTATAATGTCCAAATCAGCGCTAAAGGTGATATTAGCGGCAATATGCAATCTTTCAATTCTGGTATTATTTGGACAGAAATTTACGGTTGTCCCCAGGAGAACGGGCTCTACAGCTTCACGGTAACCGCAGTGGATAAATATGGCAACGAGAGCGCTTATTCCAATAAGGTTGTTTTTGAATATAAGTACATTAATTATCCGGTCAAAGCCAAGCTATCCCTGGCCGGAAATATTGCTTATGGCGTGGATGGTACCTATATCTTAAAAAGTGGTATATATAATGTAAAACTTGATGTAAATGAACCTTTGGATCCGAACAATCCGCCTCAGTTAACAGTTAATCCGCTAGACAAAGCTCCTCTACCGGTTGACCTGAAGAATAATGGGCAAAGCTGGTATGGAGAGTTTAATGTGGATACTAATTTTGGAGATGGTGTGGCAACTTTTAAGTGGGTTGGCGTAGACGCCGATGGATTGGCCAGCACCATCATTGAGCCAAATGGCAATTTCACTGATTATTTTGTTGTGGATACAGTAGCGCCGGCAACCCCTCTGCCATTAGAGGCTGTTGCTTATAACGAAAACACTTCTGGCGCGATCAAGATAACCTGGAAACCGCCTACCGGTGAAATAACCCATTATTACGAGATTTATCGTTCGGAGCAGATTTTCACTACTGTTGACCAGGCAGTGATGATCTATAAAATGGATGCTCCGGCAATATTACCAATATATGAATATGTGGATATACCGCCTAAAGACGGTACGTATTATTATGCGCTTGTTGGAATAGACCGGGCCACTAACCAAAGCGGTTTAAGCAGTTGTGTTTCCGCACAGTCTATCCATAATATACCTGTAGCGACAATTTCTTTGCATGACCAATACTCGGGAATTATGAATACTTCCATCGTTGGTGAAGGAGAAGTGGTGGTGGACCTGGAAACCTCCAAACCGCTGTCAACTGCTCCGCTATTGAAATATACACCGCTAAGTAAAGAGCCGATCGAAGTGTTATTAACTGGCTCAGGCTGTCTGTGGCAGGGGAAAATGACTATTACCAAGGATACTGGTGATGGTTTAGCGGAATTTTCCTACCTGGGCACGGATGAAAACAATAATACTTCCGATAAGATCGCTTATGGCCATACTTTTACTATCAATACTACCAGGGCAATTGCCACTATTATAATTCCTGAAATTTACAAGCAAGTGCCAAATCTTGAGGAAAATAAACTGGTTACCAAAGCTTTGAAAGCAGGAGACTACCGGATATTATTGAAAACTTCCAGGCCTCTTTCCGATATACCTGAATTATCCTATGAACTTAATGACCAGCTGGTAATTCCGGTCAAAATGAGCGGCTTCGGTGATACCTGGGAAGGAAAGATCACGATACAGGAAAATAGCGCCAATGGAGAAGGCAGTTTCTATTTCCATGGGATTGACCGTCAACGGGTGGAATCTACAGAAATAGAAGGCGTGCGGTATGAATATGACCATAGCTCTGAATACTCTGACGGTTATATGGAGCATTACCTGGGCGAAAGAATTACTGCTACATACGCTTCTACGGGCGGCAAATTTGTGGTTGATACGGTTCCGCCGCCATCACCGCAAAACATAGGTTCCAAGGTCTTAAAACTGGGAGTAGTGGAAGTGTATTGGGAGGAACAAGAGACCGGATGCTCTTATAAAGTTTATAGAGCTTTAACTCCAGTCCTGAATACTACTGGTATGACTGCGCTGGATCCGAGAGCCAATAATATTGGAGCGCAATCTAATGATGTGGCAGAAAATGCTAAATTCATAGTGGATGTTCCTGGCGTTGACGGCAAATATTTTTATGCTGCCAAAGCTTATGACACAGCTGGCAACGAAAGCAGTTTATCCGCCAATACTGATATCTTTGTTGATTCCATTAAAACTGAGATCAAATTTAAAGCTGTGCCTAATCCTGATTATATTATGCTGGAGAATTTCACCAGTAATAAAACATATTTTACTCCACCCAAGACTATCAAATTAGTGCTTGATTTCCCTGGCGCTTCGCCTGATGCAGAAGGAGTAATGCCGCCGCCGGTGACAGTAAACGTTGATGCTTTGGAAGTATATAATCCAACCACCCAGAAAAATGAAATTAAGTATGTTACCTACCTGCCTCAACAGCTTTCTTATTACAATGGGGAAGTTAATATTACTGTGTTTAGCCCGGATTTAACCATCGGTGAGGTGGTGGAGACCAAGACTGGTTTAGCAGTTGCGGACATCCCAGTGGCCACAGGCGGCAAGGTAACCAGTGTCGATAAAAAAGTTGAACTTATCATTCCGGCTGGAGTTCAGCCGGTCATTCCGCAAGGGCCTGGTGCTCCAAGTACTATTGAAGCTCCCAGGTATTTGTACTATGTCACCAATGAGTACGAAGAAGTTCCGGCAGTTGTTTCCGAAGGGACAGTCCAGCCGGTAACCATAGATATGAGCAAGTATCATCCTGGGATAGTGATGGTTGGACAAAGTTATAATATAAATTTAAACACGGGAACAGGCCCGCCCCCGGAAATATGGAATACTGCTGGTGGGGGATACGATCCGGGATTTGATCTGTCCAAAGTCACTCTTAACGGTACCCCTATCCTCGAAATGGGTATTGATATGGCAGCGCTGGATAATTTGTTGAACCGGAGTTATGGCGGCGGAGGAGAAACCCTTGATCCTGATGAAAAGTACACCATAGTAACTTCAAAAATGAAAGTATACGGGTTTGTTGAAGAAGAAAAAGACGCCAACGGCACAGTCACACAGCCTGGCCGGTGGGAAGTCTTGAAAGACAGTTTTTACGATCCTGATAAGCAAGCCATGGTAGCGGTCCCGACCAGGGTAGGCAAATTTGCGGTGTTTGCAGAACAGAATCCGCCTAAGATTATTAAATTACAGCCTGAGCAAAATACGGCTACCAAAGATTTTACGCCGGAAATCAGCGCCACAGTAGAAGATATGGGAACTGGTATCGATCCTGATACCATAGTTGTGAAACTGGATGGGCAGGTAGTCAAACATATTTACTCATCTTCAGAATATTTCCGCGGGCAATTAAATTATACCCCGATTGAAATGCTGGCGCCGGGAAAGCATACAGTGTCAGTCTATGCCGAAGATGTGGTTGAAAATAAGACTGAATTCAAATGGGAATTTACCGTAGATAACGAAGCGCCGAAAGTGACCACGCTAACCCCGGCGGATAATACTATTACCAATGTCAGTAAACCGGTTATTTCCTGCTTATTATCAGATGTGGGCGGCGGAATAGACCCACAAACTGTCGAATTATATCTGGATAATAATAAAGTGGCATCTCATTATGATGAACTTTCCGGCCGGATGGTTTATATTCCCAATAGCCTGATAGACGGCTTGCATAATGTTAGGCTGAAGGGCAAAGATATAGTAGGGGAACAGATCACTGTAGATTGGAAATTCAGTATAGATACACAAGGGCCGGTAGCAGAGCAATATTATCCGCTGCCGGATAGCTTCTATAATGGCGCGAAGGCTGCTTTTGTCAGAATTACAGATAGTATTAGCGGTACAACGGGAACCGGATTACAGGCCAAACTCGATGGTAATCCAATCGATTGCACTTATGACAATAACGGGACTGTGACTTTGAGCAATGCCGTGACCTGGCAGGAAGGGAACCACGAATTTATCGTACTATGCCAGGATAATGCCGGGAATACTTCTGCATTAAAGTGGTCATTTAAGGTCGATCTTACACCTCCGGCTATATCCAACTTGGTCAATGAAGACGGGATCAGCATAGCTGTCGATAAGCCAATCCTGCTTTTCAGTTTGACTGATTCATTTAGCGGTATTGATCCTAAGACCATAAAGGTAAAATACAATGATCAGCCAATCACTTGCTCTTATGAAACAGCTACCGGGCAATTGCTGTATCAACCAACAGAAACTTTGGTTAATGGTATCCTTAAGTTCACTATTACCGTACAGGATATAGCCGGGAATACAGCTTCCTTTGATAAAAATACAGCAGTTGATACTACTCCGCCGGTAATAAGCGAGATTACTCCGGCTAATGGGGTATTCCTAAATAATCCCAATCCTGATATTAGCGCGCTCATTCAGGATACCGGCGTTGGGATCGATTTGACCAGCGTATCTTTGAAAATTGACGGTAAAGCTAATGCTTTTGCCTATGATAAATCAGTGGAGAAGGTTAATACAGTACTAAGTAATATTAAAAAAGTAAAAGGGCAATTGGCGAGCGGCTGGAGCGAAGGCTGGCATACTGCAGAAATACAGGTAAAGGATTTGAATGGCAACCAGGCAGCGGTTAGCTGGTCGTTCCTGATCGATACAGTTGCTCCGGCTATCAGTAATGTTAAAATACAGGATAACTTTATAAATGGTGATTATGTTTCCGCCAGGCCGGAGCTTAAATTTGGTTTGTTTGACCAGACCAGCGGTATTGATGTTAATCAGGTAAAGGTTATATTAAATAGTGAAGCCAAAACTTGCTTAGTGCAGGAAATAGCCGCACCTGATTGGAAGGGCAGTTATTGTCCTGATAATGAGTTACCTAATGGCACATACTCTGCTAAAGTAGAAGCTTATGACCGGGCCAATAATAAAACTGTCAGCCAAGAGATAATTTTCCTGGTTTCAGATGAGATTAACGCTGAAAAAGTTATTAACTATCCTAATCCGTTCAAAGAAGATACTAAATTTACTTATGTCCTTCCCAGTACTGCCGATGAAGTACGAATAGAAGTGTATGATCTTAATGGTGAGCTTATATATGAAACAGGAGATGGAGCCAGGGAAGCTGGCTATAATGAAACCTTCTGGAATGGTAAGAACAGATATGGCGAAGATATAGCCAATGGAGTATATATATATCGTTTGATCATCCGTGGTAATGGCCAGGAAAAGGTAATCAAGAAGAAAATGGCCCGTTTAAGGTAATTTTTTGGTTGAAGTTTGTTATTGACAAAAACGGTTAAATAGGATATATATATACAGAGCAATAAGAGGCTCTCTTATTGCTTTTATTTATTTGCTATGCTTAGCATAGCAAATGATTACACAGATTAAAAAGCTGATTACACAGATTAAAAAGCTGATTACACAGATTAAAAATGAGAGGAGCAAGACATGTACGCAATTATTGAAGAAGCTGGATTCCAGTATCGCGTCAAAGAAGGCGATATTGTTGATGTGCCCAGAATGCAAAAAAAACCAGGCGACAAAATCAAACTGGCCAAAGTATTAATGGTAGCTGACGGGGACAAGATCAGCGTTGGCAAACCTTCTTTGGATAAAGCTACGGTAAACGCGGAAGTCGTATTAGACGACCGGAAGAAAAAAGTAGTGGTCTATAAGTACAAATCCAAGAAATCCTATGCCTTAATGAAAGGGCACAGGCAGGATTTTACGAGATTAAAAATAACCGGAATATCTTTGTAAAACTGATTACCCGCCACTAATGCGTCGGCGGGCGCAGCACAGATAATAAAAAATTAGAGGTGAATTAAATGTCAGGGAATAAGAGTGGCGGCGGTTCAGCCGTAAACGGCCGGGATTCGTCCGGCAAGCGGTTAGGCGTAAAAAGAGGAGACGGGCAAATAGTCAAGGGTGGCAATATTTTAGTCAGGCAGCGTGGCACCAGGTTTTATCCCGGCTTGAACGTGGGTATTGGCAAAGATGATACTCTTTTTGCCTTGATCGATGGTAAAGTGGAATTCAAGTATACTAAAGGCGGAGCCAGACAGATTTCCGTCCTCCCCTTGTCGAAATAGTAAGGCTTCCAAGGGACTTTAGATGTTTGTTGACCATAGTAAAATATTCGTCAAAGCCGGGAACGGCGGCGATGGCTGTATATGTTTCCATCGCGAGAAGTTTGTGCCCCTGGGTGGGCCGGACGGCGGCGATGGCGGTAAAGGTGGAGATGTCATTGTTAAAGCAAGGGCAACCTTGCGTACCTTGTTTGACCTGAAGATCCGGCCGCATTATGAGGCTGAGAGCGGTAAGAACGGACAAGGTAATAACAGATATGGCAGGAGTGCTCCGCCTTTATTTATTTATGTGCCCATCGGGACAGTGGTCCAGGATACTAGTACTGGCCAAGTCTTAGCTGACCTGGCAGAAGACGGACAGGAATTACTGGTCGCCCGTGGCGGCCGCGGCGGCCGGGGCAATGCCAAATTTAAATCTGCCAACCGCCAGGCTCCCAGGATAGCCGAACGCGGTGAACCTGGCGCTGAGATCACCCTCAATCTCGAGTTAAAACTGCTGGCTGATGTCGGCTTAGTAGGGTATCCCAATGCCGGTAAATCCACGCTGCTCTCCCGTATTTCCAAAGCTAAACCAAAAATCGCAGATTATCCTTTTACTACCATCACTCCCAACTTAGGCGTCGTGAGTTTCGGCGCCGGATCCAGTTTTGTCGTAGCAGATATTCCCGGCTTGATCGATGGCGCGCATAGCGGCGTCGGCCTGGGTGATGAGTTTTTGCGGCATATTGAACGCACCAAAGTAGTAGTCCATATTATTGATGTGTTTGGTTTTGATAACAAAAGCGCCTGGGAAAATTACCAGTCCATTAACAAGGAATTGAAATTATACAGCCCAAAACTGGCCAAGAAGCCGCAAGTGATAGCTCTGAATAAGTCAGACCTGCCGGAAGCTGATGAACAAATCAAACAGTTTAAAAAACATTTGAAAAAAAAGCCAATATATGTTATTTCAGCTATGGCTGGCATTGGCCTGAAAGAGCTTATGGGGGCAGTCAATAAAGAGCTGGAAAATGCTCCTGAACCTGAGCCAATAGTAATGACGGAACGAGTGCAGGAATTTACCCCGACGCATTCCTTTACCATTAAAATAGTCGATGGTGAATTTGTGATCAGCGGCAAGCATATAGAAAAGATAGCCGCCATGACCTGGAAGGAAGAGGAAGAAGCCCTGGTGCGGATGCATAATATCTTTAAGAAGATCGGCTTGGAAAAGGCCCTGCAGGATAAAGGGATCAAGCCAGGTGATATGGTGCATATTGGCAAGATAGAATTTGAATATAGCGAATAGAGTCTCGAGTCGTTGCCGAGGAGTTTTCCATGCATTACAAAAGAGTTGTGATAAAAATAGGGACGAGCACATTGACAGATGAAAATGGGCATCTGAACCTGCCGCATATGCGCATCCTGGTGGAGCAAGTGGTGGAGATGTCCCGCCAGGGACGGGAAGTCATCCTGGTGACCAGCGGCGCGGTTGGCGCCGGTATGGGCAAATTGGGATTGAAAACCCGGCCGCAAAGTGTCCGCGAAAAACAGGCGGCAGCTGCAGTGGGGCAAACTTATCTGATGCATCATTACGAGGAATTGTTCAGTGAAAACGGCTTGAATGTGGCGCAGATATTATTGACCCAGGAAGATATGCGCACCCGGGAACGCTACTTGAATGTCCGCAATACGATCATGACCTTACTGGAATATAAAGTAATACCGATCGTCAATGAAAACGATACGGTCGCGGTGGATGAAATACGATTTGGCGATAATGACACCTTGTCAGCTTTGGTGGCGAGCAAGGTGGAGGCTGACCTGCTGATCATCCTAAGTGATGTGGCTGGCTTATATACCACTGACCCGCGCAAGGATAAAGACGCAGAGATGATCCACACTGTAGATGTGATCGATGAAGAGGTGGAAAAGATCGCTTTGAAATCCACCGGCAGTACCCGCGGTGTTGGCGGCATGTATACCAAGATCCAGGCAGCCAAAATTGCCACGACCAGCGGCGTGATGGTAGTGATCGCTGATGGCATGAAACCGGGTATCCTGACTGAAGTATTCCAGGGTGACGATATCGGGACCAAGTTCCTGCCGCGCCATGAAAAGATCAGCGGCCGGAAGAAGTGGATCGCGTTTGCCAATAAAGCCAGCGGTAAGTTATATATAGATGCCGGAGCAGCTAAAGCGCTATTGAAAATGGGCAAAAGCTTACTGCCGAGTGGTATTACTGATGTAGAGGGAACTTTCCATTTGGGAGATATGGTCACTGTGGTAGATGCGGACGGGGATGAGATCGCCCGCGGCTTGGTGTCTTTCTCCAGCGATGAGATAGAGAAGATCAAAGGCAAGAAGACTTCAGAGATCATGAAAATCATCGGGCACAAGGATTACGATGAAGTGATTCACCGGGACAATTTGGTAATATTGTAAGCGTTTAGCGGGTAGCGTTAAGCGTATAGGAAAGCCTTTCTAAACGCTATACGCTATACGCCTCAGGATTGGAGTTCCAGGTGTTAGGCATTGTTGACCGGATAGAGGACGGCAGAATAGCGGTGATCAGGATCAGAGGCGGGGGAGAGCTGGTAATTCCAGTGGCTAACCTGCCTTTAAGAGTTTATGAGGGCGCTTGTATTGATATCGCTATGGCCCTGAATAAAAAAGTTGAAAAAACGCAAAAGAAAAAAATCAAAGACCTGCAAGCTGAACTGCTGAAGAAAAATGCCCAGAAGAAATAAATTACTGATCGCTGTATTGCTTTCCCTCCTGTACTTCTCCTCTGCTTTTGCCCGGGACCTGGTCGTATCTTTTATTGATGTCGGCCAGGGTGACAGTATTCTGGTAGAGGCCCCTGATGGGAAAAATATCCTCATTGACGGCGGCGGCGTACCAGCCTACCGGAAGCTGTCATATCGTATTGGGGACAGGATAGTCAATCCCTTCCTGCAGAAGAAAAAAATCAAAAAACTGGATATTGTGATCCTGACTCATGGCCATACCGACCACATGGATGGTTTGATCGATGTCCTATCTGCTTATCCAGTAGGGGAATTTGTCGATACCTTGGAAGGCGGGGGCGGGGTTACAGATGATGAATATATTAAGCTGTTGCAGATAGTGAAGGAGAAAAATATCAGGTATCGCCTGGCCAGTGCCGGAGATAAACTGGATTTCGGACCTTCCTTGCAGGTCCTGGCGCTCAATCCATCGCCAAAAAGATTTAATAATCCTAATGACAATTCAATGGTGATCAAGATCACCTATAAGAAAGTAAGTTTCCTGCTGGCAGCTGATGTCGGCCAGGCGGCAGAACGGAAAATACTGTCCAGGCATAGTGAGATGATGCACTCAACAATATTAAAAATTGCTCACCATGGCTCAAGAAATTCTTCCTGTGCCAGCTTCCTGAATGGGGTCAAGCCGGAGCTGGCCATAATCTCCTACGGCCGGAACAATTCCTTTGGTCACCCGCATCCGGAAATGTTGAAGCGGCTGAAACGGGCAGGGATACCATATTTGGCCACTGCCAGGAAAGGAACAATAACGGTCAGCACTGATGGGCTCAGCTATCAGGTGAAAACCGAGTATTAAAGATGTATAAGATAAAAAGTAAATTATTTAATATATTACTGCTAACGGCGATCGGCCAACTGCTAACGGTCTTTGTGTTTGCCGCTGAACCAGTGACCAAGGTTACCGCAGTGGTTGTGGAAACAGTGGATGGTAAGCAGACAGCAGCCGTTACCTTGAATAATAACCTGGTGATCCGGGAGATTAAAATGAACCGGGAGTCTCGCTCGGGAATCATCACTCTGGTTTATCCTGAATATGTCAGTAAACAGGAAAGAGCGATACCGCAAATAGTCATAGAAAACCAAAAACTCGGTGAGGAAATCAAGAAAGCTGCAGCCGAACAGCGATCCAGTACTGAAAAAGCAGTTGACATTGTTTATAAAATAGCTAAAATAAATAAATACAGGGCCAAGGATAGCCAATTAAAAGCCTTTGTCTCAATTATCTTTAATAATGCGGTCAGAGTAGAAGCCAGGGTAATGGATTCAGCCAGCGGATTATGGATAGCCTGGCCGGGACGCAAAGCCAAAGACGGTGTTTGGGTGAAACAATTTGAGTTGACTAGCCAGCCGTTGAAACAAGCTGTAGAAAAAGCGATCATTACTAAATATGCTGTGGTACAAAGCGAGGAACCCTAAGCAGTGACTATTTTTTGGCTGGTGTTAGAAAATCTGATCATGCCGGTGATAGCGGGATTAACCTATTTTTTCCTGGCCAAGTATATTGCTTATATTGCTCCTTTGCGCAAACTGGTGACCGGTGATATCACCTATAAAGGCGCGTATTGGGGATTTATTTTTTTTGGTATATTTTTGATGACCCGTCCATTGCAGATATGTTTAGGGCCGCATCCCGCTCCCTTAATTGTGAATAATATCCGGGAATTCATCATGATCGGTCTTTTTGCCCCGGCAGTTTTTATTGGTTTAACCAGTTTTGCCCTGGGATTTGAAAAAATAAAAAAGAGCACAACCTGGCTGGCTTTTGGGATCGGGATACTCCTATCTATAGCTTTTGTTTTTGTCAATGTCCGGGCGATCGGCGGTTCGATGGAAATCTTCCGCATTGGCGGCTATGCTTTTTATGATGGCAAATGGTTCCATCCTAGTAATCCGGACCCGAATCTGATGCCTATTTTGTTTTTGATCAGGGTGAATGATCCGGTGTTAGCGATGGTTATGTTGGGTATCTTCTGTTTTTGGCGGTCAATTGTATTTCCCAAAGACAGCGTTTATGATAATATGCCGAAAAAACTGATTTTTCAGGGATTGGCAGTATTAAGTTTTGGCTTGAGCATGTTATTTACCGGATTCATGGTCGTCATTTGGAAGATCCCCAACCAATGGTGGATTTACTACCTGGGAGCAATTTTAGCCGGGATCTTTGAGGCTATCGCGCTTAGTTTCCCGTTACACAAAGAACAGAAAATTTAGAGGTAAAAATGAAAAAAGCATTCTATCTTGTCGGCTGCATTATTTTAGTCATGATAAGCTATATTGCCATACATGGACTTGAATTCAAGGGCAAGAACCTGATCGACGCTATCAAAACCGATGATTATGAAGCGATCAGCCAGCTGGTAGCTGAGCGGGCAGATCTTAATATGCAAGGGGACAATGGTTGGACCCCCTTAATGTTTGCCATTAATAGGGCCCAGGATAAGGTCGTCAAACTGCTGGTCACTAAAGGCGCGGATATAAATATTAAGGATACGGATGGCAATACTGCTTTGATCCTGGCGGTGAAAGTCGGACAGATGAGAGTGGTACGCTTGTTGGTGAACTATCGCGCTGATGTGAATATCAAGAATAATGTTGGGGCTACTCCCCTGATGATCGCGGCCAGGGAATCTGACACGGATATAATTGAATTTTTGCTAAAGAACTACGCTGATGTGAATGCCAAAGATTATAAAGGCTTTACCCCGGTGATGTATGCGATTCAGGCTGATTCTGTGGAAAGCGTAAAACTGCTGATGGATCGGGATGCTGACCTGGGAGTGAAAACGAATGATGGCAAGAACTCTTTGATGCTGGCCGCGGAGAACAGGAATAGGGCGATCATCAGGCTGCTGCAGGAAAAGAACAAGCCGTATTAAGCAGCTAATAAATATATAGGGAAAGAAGTACCATATTTAATTCATCTCTTTGATGAGCTAAGTATGGTTTTTTATTTGAGATTGTTGGCTTGCCAACAATCTCTGATTACCCGCCAAAAAGCCGGGCGGGCGCAGCACAGATTAAAAACTAAGAATATAGAAGAAAGTCGGAAAATGAAGAGCAGGCTCAGGTTAAGTTTGGCCATATGTTTTTTACTGTACTGGGCAGGAACGGGAATAGGGGGGCAGGATATCAATACAGCCTCTTATGAAGAACTGCTGAAATTACCGGGTATTAACCGGTATCAGGCGTACAAGATCATGGAATACCGGAAAGTATTCGGCTCTTTCCGGACTCTGGATGAGCTCTTGAAAGTGGAAGGGATCACCGCGCAGGATGTGCTATCCTGGTCCAGTTTGATCAGCGTGGTAACATCTGATAATGTGAAGATACCGGATGGAATGCTAAAAGTAAAAGTAAAAAAAACCAGTGATGTGGAAAATGGGAACTATCAGGTATGGCACCTGCGCTGGAAAAATTTCCAGCCAGGCTGGTCCGGCGCTCTGGCGCTGGAACGGTATCCGCATTATGAACGCTACCGGGTGGATGGGAGTAAGGCGGCTCAGGGAATATGGAACCAAACCTTTATGCTGAATAAGTATTATCTCTCCTGGGAACCGGGAACAGTGGTACAAAAAATACTGGCTGGCGACTATCTGGTTGGTTTTGGGGAAGGGGTAGTAATAGATTTGTCTGGCCAGGCTAAACCTGCCGGTATTTATCCTGGCGATACAGAAGCTTTGGAATATAAGACCTCAAAGATCAGCCATCAGGCCTTATTGCAGGGGCTTAGCTACAAAAGCAGTAAAACTTTTCGCGGACTGGCCGTAGTCCTGGAACAGGATAGATTCAAGGAAACCTTGTTTTATTCCAATGAGAATAATGGATATTATGGTTTTTACATCAACGGGGCTGAGATCAGGAAGCCATTGGAAGAGTATTTCCGGGAACAGGTGAGCGGGATGGATATCATGTCGTATTTGGCGCCTGAGACAGAATTGGGAATCACCAGTTATTATTCACAGCGGGCGGTAAAAGGCCCTGATCCGTGGCGCTATCCAACGGATGATGCGGACTTTTTGGTATATGGCGCTCATTTTTCTTCGTATATTGGACAGCTCAATGTGTGCGGCGAGATCGGCCAGGTGCAAAAATACGGCCAGGGGGTAGTAGCGGCCAGTACTCTTGACCTGGGACGGATAAGCTATGCGCTTAGTTACCGGAAGTATGATCTGGATTATCTTAACCCGCATGCCGGGAGCTATTCCCTTCATTATCCGCAAAGCGTTTTCCGCTGCCGGGATGAACGAGGGGTATTAGGCAAAATAGATTGGCAAGTATTGGAAAGTTTCAGGATAAAAACTTCATTTGACCAATATACGCACCAGGCCCAGGTATATTGGAGCAGAAGTACAGGTAATTACAAGGTTTATGATAATCGACAGGAAACTGACCGGGAGATAATTCTTGCCGGCATCCTGCGCGGCCAGCAAAAACTTGGTTTAACAGTGGAATCACGCTATAAGGATAATAATATTGGGAAAGACACTGGCTCTGAAAAGATCAGTACGAGTGGGACGTTAAGATATGCTTTTAACGACCGGGGGAATCTGATCCTGAAATATTATCTGCGAACCTATCTGCAGGACTCTAATGATTACTCTCCTTATGATTATGCGGCTATCAGCGGGGATTACCAAATAGGCCGGGCCTGCCGGATAGAAGGGGGCGGCAAATACAAAAATGTCCTGAAGTATAGGGATTTTGACGGTATCAGGGAATATCATGGGAAGATAAAATACAAATTTCTCAATAACATATCAGTACAACTGAGCTATGTCACTGCTTATATATTAGGGGACAGTGATGTTTATGAGTTTGAAGATGAAGCAGATTTGATCGCTGATGAGGATGCCTATTTCCAGGATACTTGGGCCCTGGAAGTCGTTCTTAACTTCTAAAACGAAGAAATTTAAAGTTTGACAATAGCCCTGAAAGCTAATATAATTAACCTATGAATAGAAAACAGCTGGAAATGCTTTTACAGCAAGTAAAAAACCACATCACTTCTCCTGCTAAAGCCCTGGCTGCGTTGAAAGACTTCCCCTGCGGGGACCTGGGATTCGCTAAAGTAGACCATCATCGCAATTTGCGGCAGGGATTCCCCGAAGTTATCTATTGTCCTGGTAAGACCATCCCCCAGATCGTCAAAATAATCGAACAGATGTGTAAACATCAGGAAAATATACTGGCCACTCGGGCAGATAAGATAGTTTTTAAGGCAGTAAAGAAAAAATTCAAGGAAGCTGCCTATAATGAACTGGCCCGGTGTCTTATTATCCGCCATACCAAGCAGGCCCAGAAAAAGGGCGTACTGATCATTACCGCTGGTACTGCTGACCTGCCTGTGGCAGAGGAAGCAGCGGTTACCTGTGCGCTACTGGGCCAAAAACCAGATAAGCTTTATGACGTGGGCGTAGCTGGAGTGCACCGCCTGCTCAATGAACCGGAAAAAATTAAACAAGCCAGGGTGATAATTGTGGTAGCTGGTATGGAAGGGGCCTTGCCCAGCGTTGTAGGCGGGTTGGTGGATAAGCCGGTAATCGCTGTTCCCACGAGCGTCGGTTATGGCGCGGCGTTTGGCGGTGTGGCGGCTTTACTGGCGATGCTGAACAGCTGCGCGCCTAATGTGACGGTAGTGAATATTGATGATGGTTTCGGTGCGGGAGTAGTAGCGAGCTTGATAAATAAAAATAGCGGATAGCGTTTAGCGGGTAGCGTATAGAAGATCAAGAGCCTTTCCTATCCGCTATACGCCATACGCTATACGCTACATTGAAGGTTTTCCAAATGAAAATCGCCTACTTAGATTGCAGCAATGGTGTCAGCGGGGATATGTTCCTGGCAGCTTTGCTTGATGCTGGATTAGATCTTAAGGATTTGAGACGGGAATTAGCCAAGCTGTCGGTCAGCGGCTATTCTATTTCCGCAAAACAAGTCAAGGTAGGAGCTAACAGTACTTCGCGCCTGATGGTCAAAGTTAACCGGCCGCAGTATTTGCGGCATTTACCGGATATTTGCCAAATCATCAGTAAGAGCTCACTGCTGCCGGCAGTGAAGAAGAAATGCCAGGGGATATTTACCAGTTTGGCCCGGGCCGAGGCTAAAGTCCACGGCTGTAAAATCAATGAAGTCCATTTTCATGAGATCGGGGCTTTAGATACGATCATCGATGTTGTTGGCGTAGTTTGGGGATTGCGCCAGCTGGGGATCAAGAAATTATTTTGTTCCCCGGTCAATGTCGGGTCAGGAACGATCAAAATTGCCCACGGCCTATTTTCAGTGCCGGCTCCGGCTGCTGCCGAATTGCTGAAAAGAATTCCCTACTACCAGTCAACGGTCAAACAGGAGCTGGCTACACCGACGGGAGCAGTATTGATAGCGGAATTATCTTCGGGGTTTGGCTCACTGCCAAAAATGGCCCTTGAGTCAGTAGGGCAAAGCTCAGGCTCACGGCAAGTCCCGGGGCATACTAATCTTTTTCGCCTCTTGATCGGGAAACAATAGTTAAATATCAAAATTAAAATGTTTTGACTTATAAAACGGATTCTGCTAAAATGAAAAAGCAGCAAAGCCTATTAAACTCAAGAACTGGGATTGGATTATGGAATTCGCCAACCCGCCAAAGTTCGGTGGCGGGTGATCTAAAATCTGCTTACATACTTCTGCGAGTATGCTCGCATATTTTAGGCGCAAAAATATCTTGAGCTTTTTCGTCTCGGTTCTTATAACAAATCCCAGCTCTTGAGCTTGAAGGGAATGATATGAAAACAATGAAACTTCCCAAGTTGTTAAGAAACAAACGTGGTTTTTCACTGGCCTTTACCTTCTTGATCGCCATCATCCTGGTCCTGATTGTCTGGATCATCCCCAGTTATCTAAAAATCCAATCCAACGCTGAGCAAAAATCCACCCGCGGCGCTTTGGAAAACCTGCGCAAAGCCGTGAATCTTTTTTACTTGCAAAGAGGCCACTATCCTTACGGCCTGGAAGATTTGGAACCAAATTATGTACATCCGTTCCCCAGTGTGCGTTTGGGGATCCCTGGCTATCGTGCATCCAAGCAAGTAACCAGGGTCATGGTAGACAGCGGTATGTGGTATTATGATGAAAATAGCGGAGAAGTGAAAATAGACTGCAACGCTTTGGATAAAGAGGGCAATATCATTAACGAATGGTAAGATGATTAATGAGCTAACCTATTTTAGGGGGAAACACCGTGGAAATGAGAGTAAAAAACAGAAGAAAAAGACTGATCATATCAAGTGGCCTGCAATTCCGCTACGTAGGCAGTGTTTTATTTGCCATGCTGTTTGTGTCCCTGGTGGTAGGTTACTTTATCTATCAAAACATTTGGAATGTATTGCTTAATGAATCCCGGTATAATGATTGGAGCCCTTTCCTGAATGCGGTGAAGGACCAGACTGATAAACAAATATTTTTTGGAGTAGCCATCTCCATTGTTTTAATGATGATAGTCAGCGTGTACATGAGCCACAAGATAGCCGGACCGTTATACCGCTTGAAAAAATGTTTGCTGGATGTAGCCAAAGGCGACCTTAGTTTTGAAATGCGGTTAAGAAAAGGGGACGAACTCACGGACCTGGTGGATGATTTTAACGAGATGATGCACAGCCTGAAAGGGATGGTTGATGCTGACCGGCAGAAAGTAAAGGATATCCAGCAGAAGGTAGAAGAAACTTTGATCACCATTAACAAACCGAATATTACTCCCCAGGAAAAACAACAAACAGAAGAGACGCTAAAAACTCTGATCCTGAAATTAAAAGAAGTCGGCAGTCAGTATAAAATATAGAAATGATTACACCGATTTCTAAAGGAGATTACACCGATTACAAGCTTTTGATTGAATCTGTGTAATCCCTGCCTGCGGCAGGCAGGGCTTTCAAAAATCTGTGTAATCTGAGGATGTAGATCATGTCAATGGAAAAAAGGCAGTTTTTTAGGTTTGCTACATGTGTGCCAGTTAAATTTTTTAATGCTTTTGCCCCCGGACAGGGTTATTCCGGGATGGTTACTAATATCAGCGCGGGCGGCGCCAGGATCTTCTTGAAAGATGAGTGCCCGAATTTAAACTATGTAGTTATGAATATGCACCTTCCCAACGGAGTGCTGTTAGACCTGGTTAATGCCCGGGTCATTTACAACGGCCAGGAAGGTGAGGGTACCCGATTGGGCGTTATGTTCATGAATATGGATATCAAAAAGCTCAGCGTCCTGGTTGATTTCCTGTCAGATCTGGAACTGCAGGAAAAGAGGGGGGCCGAGCAGCCAATTAATGAAAATCCAACCACTTAAGCGACTGCCAATATTATGAAAATCCTACTTGCCGGTTATAATCTTGATACTGATGTCATAAAAGATCTCACCAAAAGCAATCCAGCCAGAGCCGATGTTACTCCTGAAACCTTATCTGCTGCTTATGCCAGGATCAGCCGTGATCCCAGGTCTATCGATGAGCTGCGGCAGATAGCCCGCCAGGAAGTCGAAAGCGCCCGTAAGTCCAACAAAGCCATTATTTTTAAAATGGGCCACCATTCAGTGGCTGAACATGCCGTGTTCAATTTTGACATTATCGGCGTGTCCCGTCTGGCGCTGGAAGAGATCGAGAAATTCCGGCTCTGTTCCTTTACCGAAAAATCACAACGTTATATCACGCTGGCAGACGATTATGTCATACCGGTAGAACTTAAAATGAGCGCTCATGTCCGGGAATTTTCCGAGACTGTGCGCCTGCAGTTTGGTTTCTACAAAAAATGTTACGCTGCCCTGAAGAAGCAGGTTAAGGAAAAAAATCCTAATGAAGCGGCTGACCCCAAGAAGGAGAGCCTGCTGGATGGATGGGCCAAAGAAGATGCCCGCTATATTACGCCATTGGCGACTTGCGGCCAGGTAGGGGAAACACTGAATGCCCGTAACCTGGAGCTGGTCATCCGCCGCTTTGCCAGCCATCCCCTTAAGGAAGTCCAGGAACTGGGCCGGAAAATGTACAACCTGGTTAGTAGTGTCGCTCCTTCTATAATTATCTTTACTGATATCAATGAATATGACCAGAAGACTTATCCGGCTTTAAGGAGCCTGAGCCATGCAATCCTCAATTCCCAGCAGATCGTGCCAGAGTCCTATCCTGGTGATGTCAACCTGGTGGAATACAGCCTGCATGCCGATGATTCATTGATAGCGGCATTGATCCATACCACCACCAAAGTTAATTACCGCCAGTGTTTGCAATCCGTCAGGCTGATGAAACCCGAACAAAAAAAAGATTTTGTCAAGACTGCCTGCCAACATCTGCAATTCTATGATGCCACTTTGCGCGAATTTGAATACCCTTCACTGACCTATGAATTATTTGTTTCTGCCAGCTGTTTTGCCCAACTGAAAAGGCATCGGATGGCGACCATGACCGCACAGGAGTATGATCCTGACCTGGGAGTGGTAATACCGGATTCTATTGTGGAAGCAGGACTGGATAAAGAGTTTAAGGAAGTAATCGAGAAGACTAACCAGATTTATCGCCGGATAAATGCTGACTTCCCAATGGCCGCCCCGTATATCCTGACCAATGCCCACAAGCGCCGGGCGCTGATGAAGGTAAATGCCCGCGAGCTGTACCACATCTCCCGCCTGCGCGAAGATGAACATGCCCAGTGGGAGATCAGGAAAAAAACTGCCAAAATGTGCGACCAGGCCAAACGCGCCATGCCGTTAACCATGACTTTCATTGGCGCTAAGGATGAATTCCCTAAAATATTTGAACAGGAATTTGGACACCCGCCCAAAGTAGCCTTGCCTAAATAGCCAATCTAATAGAAAGAGCAGGTATTTGGCTTGAATAAGAATGAACTCCTAAAACAACTGCAGAGCTCTAATACCATAGAAGAAGAATTCGTATCACTAATGAGCTATTTTTTCCAAAATGTAATTGATAATCTCTCCCTGGGCCCAAATTCCTTAAAAAAGATCGATGCTTCCTTGAGGATCTTAGAGCAGGACAGTTTAAGGCATAAGACCATGATCCAGGATCTCATAGAGCAGGTCAAACAAGGACAAAAAAATGACTATTAGCGAAAATATCGTAAAGAAATTTGAGGATATACTGGAGCGGGAAAAAATTGCGCTAAAGCTGTACACCCAGATAATCAGCCAGATACAGGATGAATTTATTATTGCCCGCTTAGAGCAGATCAAGCAGGATGAGGTCAAGCATATACAACTGGCCCAGGAAATGCTTGAATTAATTAAGCAATAGGGAGAGAATGATTATGCAGGTTTAGAGTTTTTAATCTGTGTAATCCCTGTCCGCCTCTGGCGGATTTTTATTTAATCTGTGTAATCTTATTTCCAGGAGGAAAGATATGGCTAAGATACCGAGTGCATTGAAGATCAGCCTTGATTTTGAGAGAAGAGGGGTAGGCTTGTATCTGCAGCTTGCGGCCAAGACCAAGAATCCCTTGTCGCGCCGGCTTTTTTACCAATTGGCCCAGCAGGAGATCCAGCATATTATTATGTTTGAGGATATCTATGAAAAACTGAAACACGAGAATAAATGGCCGCGCTGGACCGTGGAAGAAGGGGAAAAACTGGAATATATCATAAAAGAATATTTCCATTCTGTAAAAAAGGATCCGGCAATACATTTAGCGGATAATATCAAGGGTTTAGAATTGGCTATGGAGGTAGAGAAAAAGGGTTATGTCATGTATGAGAAATTCCTGGCCAAAGCTACGGATAATAATGAAAAACTGTTCTATAAAGAATTGCTCAAACAGGAAAACGCCCATTATGAAGCCTTGGCTAATGTCCATTTATACCTGACCCAGACCAGTGATTGGTTCACGGAAGAAGAAAGCCAGGTCTGGAACTGGATGAATCTTTAAAATCGGCGTAAAGCGTATAGCGTATGGCGGATAGGAAAAGCAAGTTGATTTTCTATACGCTACCCGCTAAACGCTATCCGCTTACGGAGAATCACTTTGCAGGAGTTCTTAAAAGAAGCGATAATAGCGGCGAAGAAGAGCGGGGAATTGATCAGGCGCCGCGTAGGTAAAACTAAAAAGATTGATTACAAAGGAGACATTGACCTGGTTACTGACGTGGACAAGGCTTCTGAGCAATTGATCAAAAATCATTTATTAAGGAAGTTCCCAAAGCATCTTTTTTTAGGTGAGGAAGGCGGGGGTAAACGCGAAGGTTGCGGCTACCGCTGGATCGTGGATCCCATAGACGGCACCACCAATTTTGCCCATGACTTTCCGTATTTCAGCGTTTCAATAGCATTGGAGATCAATTGCCAGCCGGTAGTAGGAGTGGTCTACGACCCGATGCACGATGAACTCTTTTATGCTACCAAAGGTGGCGGAGCTTTTCTTAATGAGAAGAAAATAAGAGTTTCCAAGATAAAAGACATGAAAAAGTCCCTGCTGTGTACCGGTTTTGCCTATGAGATAAAAGATGCCCGGGATTCCAATGTCGAACATTTCGTGGATTTTCTGATGACCGCTCAGGCAGTACGAAGGATGGGCTCTGCGGCTTTGGACTTATGTTATGTAGCCTGCGGCCGCTTTGACGGATTCTGGGAGATCGGGCTCAAGCCCTGGGATACGGCAGCCGCTATCCTGGTGGTGACTGAGGCTGGCGGGAAGCTGTCCAAGTTTAACGGCAGTAAATATTCCCATTATGACCAGGAAATCCTGGCCACCAATGGTTTGCTTCATGCGCAAATGAGCAGAATCCTTATGCGCCGTCTCAAAGACTTCCACTGTCGCGTCGTATTTGACAAATATTAATAAATTTAAATAGACTCACTGTCTCGCTGAGTCATTCTCCGATGTTACGTCGGAGCCGCGCTTCGCCTATTATCCAATGTCTAGATCAGGGAACTGGTCATTATTTTGAGCGAGCTTGTCGTGTTTCAGCCCAAAGCAGCTTGCAGACAACGAGGGTATCTGCTGGATGCCGAGCATGTTTGAGCCCAGGGGGCGAGTTGCGCAGGCACCGAGTTGTCAAATGACCTTTGGCGCAGGTCCGCGTGAGCGGACATGGAAACCGACACCGGAGCGAACAAATAGTGACAGTTCACTGATACACGGAAAAAGACAATGAGGTCCCGACCTTGAAAAAAAAGCTATATATCATAGATGGACATGCCTATATTCACCGCGCGTTCCATGCCCTCCCGATGCTCACCAATTCCCAAGGCTTGGTGATCAACGCAGTCTATGGTTTTACCCGCATGCTGCTTAAGATCATCAAACGTGAACAGCCTGATTATTTGGCAGTTTGCTTTGATTCCCCGCATCCGACTTTCCGGCATAAAGCTTTTGAACAGTATAAGGCTACCCGCAAGGAAACTCCTGATGAGCTCAAAACCCAGATACCCATGGTCCAGGAAATGGTAGAAGCTTTTAAGATTCCGGTTTTCCGGATGCCTGGCTATGAAGCTGATGACCTGATCGCTACTATTGCCCGGCAGGCGGAAAAGCAGGATGTGGATGTGGTGATCGTCAGCGGGGATAAGGATATCCTCCAACTAGTAGATGAAAATATCAAAGTACTGAGTGAACCTAAGGGGATCCTTTTTACAGGTAAAGAAGTACAGGAAAAATTCGGATTTAGCGCGGATAAGATCAAGGATTATTTAGGCCTGTGCGGCGATTCGAGCGATAATATACCGGGGGTCCCAGGGATAGGCGAAAAGACAGCTTTACAGCTAGTAAAAGAATACGGGACCATTGAAAATATGTATGAGCGCCTGGATCAGATGCCAGCTAAAGTGAAGAATAGAATGGAAGCTGGCCGGGAACTGGCATTTAAATCAAAAGAACTGGTGACCCTGGTGGAAAATGTACCGCTTAAATTTACCTTAGAGGATCTGAAACCTGTCCCGCTGGATCAGGAAAAAGCCCTGGCCTTGTTTAGTAAATATGAATTTAAATCTCTCACTACAGAATTAATCGACCAGAGCGCGGAAAAAGATGCATCCTACAAAGTTGTTACTGACCTGGCTGAGTTGGCCAAGATCATTGATACGATAAAACACAAAAAAGAAGTATCCATTGATCTGGAGACTAATAACAGCGAGCCAATGCTGGCGAAGATAGTAGGTATCGTGCTTTGTCATGAGGAAAAGAAAGCCTATTATATACCTGTAGCGCACAGCTATCTGGGCGCTCCGGTCCAGGATAAGAAAAGAGTATTGGACCTGCTCCAGCCTATTATTGAAGAAGAAAAGATAAAGAAGTACGGACAAAACCTGAAATATGACCTGTTGGTCCTGAAAAATGAAGGATTAATATTGAACGGTATCTCTTTTGATACTATGATTGCCTCTTACCTGATTAATCCGTCCAAACTCAACCATAGCCTGGAAGACATTTCTGCCGAATATATGCAATACAAGATGATCCCGATCACAGACTTGATCGGCAAAGGGGCCAAGCAAATCACTATGGATCAGGTACCGGTGGAAAGAGTAGGCGAATATGCCTGTGCCCAGGTGGATATGGTTTGGCGGTTGCAGCAAAAATTGTCCGGGATGATGACAGAAAAAGGATTGGACAAACTGTTCTATGATGTGGAGATGCCAGTACTAGAGATCCTGGCAGAGATGGAATATGCCGGGATCCTGGTGGATTTGCCATACCTGAAAGAATTATCCAAAGAGATCGATGGAAAAATTACCACTTTGGAGCAAGTGATTTATAAAATAGCTGAGACTGAGTTTAATATTAACTCACCCCAGCAACTTTCCAAGATACTTTTTGAAAAATTAGGACTGCCCATAATAGAAAAAACTAAAACCGGCGCGTCAACCAATGAATCAGTCCTGCGCCAACTGCAAAACATGCATGAACTGCCTAAGAGAATAATTGAGTACCGGGAATTGGCCAAGCTTAAATCCACCTACATCGACCCGATACCGGAGATGATCAATCCAAAAACCGGCCGGCTGCATACTTCGTTTAACCAAACCGTGACGACAACCGGTAGATTGTCCTCCAGCGAGCCGAACCTGCAGAATATACCGATCCGTACAGAAATAGGGCGGTCCATCAGGCGTTCGTTTATCCCCAAAGAGGGGTGTATCTTTGTGTCTGCTGATTACTCGCAGATCGACTTGCGGGTATTGGCGCATATGTCTGGTGATGAGCAGATGAAAAAGGCTTTCCATAACCATGAAGATATCCATAGCCATACAGCCTGCGAAATATTCGGCTTGAAACCGGAAGAGGTGGATGACGAAAAACGGCGCATTGCCAAGACGGTGAACTTTGGACTGTCCTATGGCATGAGTCCGTACGGCTTATCCCAGGCGCTGGGTATAGATGCCGCCACTGCCAAGGATTACATTGATAAATACTTTGCCCGCTTCAGTGGGGTGAAAGAATATATGGAAAAGATCGTGGAAAAAGCCAGGCATGACGGTTTTGTCACGACCTTGTTGAACCGCCGGAGATATCTGCCGGAAATAAATGCCAAGGACAGGAATATCCGTTCCTTTGCCGAGCGGGTAGCGATCAATATGCCGATCCAGGGAACAGCGGCGGATATTATTAAGCTGGCGATGATTAATATAGATAAAAAACTTAAACTTGAAAAATTCCAATCTAAAATGCTCTTGCAAGTTCATGATGAACTGATCTTTGAAGCGCCTCAGGCCGAAGTTAAGCAATTAGAAAAAATGATCAAACAGGAAATGGAAACAGCCCTAAAATTGGATGTGCCTTTAGAAGCTAATGTCAGCGCTGGCCCGAACTGGAGAGACCTAAATTAAGAACAAATACGAAGCACTAATTTCTAAACTCTAAACAATTTCTAATATATTAATTTCAAAACCAAGTAAGTCCTTGTTTAGATATTCAAATTTATGATTTTGAAATTGTTTAGGATTTCGATATTAGAATTTAGAATTTGAGGTTATTGTGCGTAAACTAATCTATTGGATCGCGAGTTTTTCCGGATTGTTCATCGCTATTATCTGGCTGGTAATCATTACCGGGCAGTTTGTGAACGGGGAATATGCCAGTTTTTGGAATTACCTGCAGGATTTAGCAGCTGGTTTGATACTGACTCTTACCGTCATGATCGCTTTACGTAAACCAGTGGCCGGTGGGGCCTGGCTTTTTGCTGAAGGATTCATTTTTGTGCTTTTTTGCTACTATCTGGGGAGGCTATCCAGCATTAATTTATTTAATGGGCTTGTTCCCATGTTGATTGCCTTATTATTCCTGTTTTCGCAACGTGGATATACTCAAATATCACCTTTAGAAATACCAAAAGAACAGGAGAACAGTTACCAGTTAAAAGTCTAAAGTATTTTTAAACTTACCACTTACCACTTTTAACTTACCACTGTATTTAAATATGCCTGAACTGCCGGAAGTGGAAACAGTAAAAAGAGCCCTGTCCAGGAAAATATTAGGTAAGGCCATACTAAAAGTTGAAAGTAACTTTGAGAAAATAGTTGCGTATCCTGTTTTTAAAACATTTCGTGAAGATATTATTGGGAAGAAAATAGAATCAATGTCCCGCCGGGGAAAATTCCTGCTCTTTCATTTAAGCGGCGGTAAAATAATGGTATCGCACCTGCGGATGACCGGACACTGGCTGGTCGGGCCAAAAATAGAGAAAAATAAATTCATGCATCTTATCTTCCAGCTCTCCGGTGGCCTGGAAATGGTCTATTCAGATATCAGGAAATTCGGGAAAGTGTGGCTGATCGATTCTAAAAATATGGAATGCTTTAAACCGATCATGAAACTGGGACCAGAACCATTGGAAGATAAATTTGTTTTCCAGGAGTTCAGCCAGGCACTGGCCAGAAATAAGGGCAAGATCAAAGTAGTACTTTTAAACCAGCAGGTAGTAGCTGGTTTGGGCAATATATATGTAGATGAAGTATTGTATGCTGCCGGAGTCAGTCCTAATCGGCCGGCGAACCGGCTGAGAACAGCTGAAAAAAAGCGGATTTTTGAAGCGATCAGGAAAATCCTGGCCAAAGCCATTGAATTTTGCGGAACAACTGTAGTGAATTTTACTACTCCAGAAGGCCAAGGCGGGGATTTTCAGAATCACTTGAAGGTATATGGCAAGAAGGGGAATAAGTGTCTGAGGTGCAAGGGGGAGATTAAGCGAATCGTTGTTGCCGGCCGCGGCACCCACTATTGCCCGAAATGCCAGAAATAATTTTAGCGTATAGCGTATGGCGTATAGCGGATAGGAAGAGCAATTGATTTTCTATACGCTACCCGCTAAACGCTATCCGCATCAGGAAGGGTTAGCATGATTAAAATAGGTTTAACAGGGAATATTGCTTCAGGGAAGACGACTGTAGCTGAAGTATGGAAAAAGATGGGAGCTAAGGTCATTGATGTGGATGAATTGGCGCATGACCTGTACCATCCCAAGACCAGGATCTGGCAGCAGGTAGTCAAGGTTTTTGGAAAGGATATATTGAATGATAATAATACTATCTCCCGGGCGGCATTAGGGTCCATGGTTTTTGCCGATAAGAAAAAACTGGTGAAATTGGACAAGATCATGTATCCGGCGATAGTAAAAGAGCTGGGAAAACAGCTGGCAGCTGCCAAAAGTAAAGTAGTGGTAGCTGATATGGCCGTATTGTTTGAGGCCAAGGCTGAAAAGTTGTTTGATCAGATCGTGGTGGTGCGGGTATCCCAGTATAACCAGCTCAAGCGCCTGACCGAAGAGCGTAATCTCTCCCGGGAGCAGGCGATGGACCGGATCAATTCCATGCCCTTCCATGGGGAGAAGATATCTTCCTGTGACTATATGCTTGACGGCGACCAGGCCTTGGCTGCCTTTAAGACTGCTGCCAAAGAATTATTTATAAAATTAGCTTGACGAATAAGGGTTTTTCAGGTATACTTTATATAAATACAAATGGCAATACTGCTTTATTCACCTACAGGAGTTCTCCCCATTTGCAAGCAAGTTTCAAATCCCAAAAACAATGTTTAATCGACAACCTATTCTAGCAAATATAGGTTTATTTGCACGTATTATAGGAGGATGTATTTATGGAAAATGGCGCCGCTTTAGATATGGCTGCCTTGGGAAAAAAGACTATATCCGATTTGACGGACATAGCCAAAGAACTAAAGCTTGAATCAGTCAGCGGACTGAAAAAGCAGGAGATCATCTTTAAGATCCTGCAGGCACAGACTGAGAAGAATGGCCTGGTGTTTGACGAAGGCACCCTGGAGATATTACCAGATGGCTTTGGTTTTTTACGTTCTCCCCAGTATAACTATTTATCTGGGCCGGATGATATTTATGTCTCTCCCAGCCAGATCCGCCGGTTTGACCTGCGTAAAGGCGATACTATCAGCGGCCAAGTACGCCCGCCCAAGGAAGGCGAGCGGTATTTTGCCTTGCTCAAGATCGAAGCTGTTAACGGCGCTAACCCGGATGATATAAAGAAAAGGATCTTATTTGATAACCTGACCCCGCTTTATCCGCAAGCTAAGCTTACGCTGGAAACTAAGCAGGAAGAAATATCCATGCGTATTATGGATATGTTCACCCCGATTGGCAAAGGGCAGAGAGGTTTGATCGTCTCGCCGCCGCGTGCCGGTAAGACCATCCTGCTGCAAAAAATAGCCAACGCCATCAGTACTAACCATCCGGAAGTGGTCTTAATCGTGCTTTTGATCGACGAACGGCCGGAAGAAGTGACAGATATGCAGCGCTCGGTCAAAGGTGAAGTGATCTCTTCCACCTTTGATGAACCAGGCGAACGGCACATCCAGGTAGCGGAAATGGTCATAGAGAAAGCGAAAAGGCTTGTCGAACAGAAGAAAGATGTGGTAATATTACTAGACAGCATAACCAGGCTGGCGCGGGCGTACAATGCCACGGTGCCGCCAAGCGGCAAGGTCCTGAGCGGCGGCGTTGACTCCAATGCCCTGCAAAGGCCTAAAAGATTCTTCGGTGCTGCCCGCAATATTGAAGAAGGGGGCAGTTTAACTATTATAGCGACGGCGCTGGTAGAAACAGGTTCCCGGATGGATGAAGTTATTTTTGAAGAATTTAAGGGTACTGGCAATATGGAAATGATCCTGGACCGCCGGCTGGTGGACAAGCGCGTGTTCCCAGCCCTGGACATCAATCGCTCCGGTACCCGCCGCGAGGAATTACTGCTTAGTGAAGAAGAACTGAACAAAGTATGGATCCTGCGGAAAGTGCTCAGCCCGCTCAATGTGGTGGAAGCGATGGAGCTGGTCTCGGAGAAAACACGCAAAACAAAGTCCAATAAAGAATTCCTGAAATCGATGGAGTTTAATGGAAAATAACATAAAATAGCGTATAGCGTATGGCGTATAGCGGATAGGAAAAGCAAGTTGATTTTCTATACGCTACCCGCTTAACGCTACCCGCTAAAAAGAGGAGGAAGTTCATGAAAGAGGGAATACATCCAGAGTATAAGGAGACTGTGATCAAGTGCGCCTGCGGAGCAACTTACCCGACACGGTCAACCAAGCAAAACATTCACGTAGAAATCTGTTCCGCTTGCCACCCGTTCTATACCGGTAAGCAGAAGTTGGTGGACACCGCTGGAATGGTGGAAAAATTCCAGAAGAAAATGGCTAAGAAGACCGGTGAGGTCAAGAGAGCAAAAGGTAAAAAGGCCAAAGCCGCGGCCAAGGAAAAAGCCAGTACTAAGAAAACAAAAAAAGAAGCGCCGGCAGCTGAAACCGAAAAAAAGAACTCTTAGCTTATTTAAATACGTACCAACAACAAGGACAGATGAACTCTGTCCTTGTTGTTTAGTACATACCAAAAAACCTGTTCCGGGTACCAGGTAGAGGAGAATATATTGGCAGATACAAAGGAAATTAAAATAGGCGGCCAGGCTGTCTTAGAGGGCGTTATGATGCGGTCACCGCATTACTATGCTGTGGCTGTCCGTAATCCGCAGGGTGAGATCGTCATTAAAGCTGACGAAGTAAAATCCATTACTAAAAAATACCCCATATTCAAGAAATTCCTTTTGCGGGGCATCGTCGTATTGGTCGAAAGCCTGGTCCTGGGGGTCAAAGCCCTGAATTATTCCGCTGATGTCCAGATGGTGGAACTGCAGAAAGAGCAAGAAAAAAAGAAAGATAACACCTGGATGTGGGTTAGCACCTTTGCGTTTGCCTTTACCTTTGGCATCGGCCTGTTCGTGATTGTCCCTTATTTTCTCACTGCCAAGCTGGTAAGTTACGGATTCTGGTTTAATGTGATAGACGGTATCATCAGGATAATTTTCTTTATCGGCTATATCTATGTTATTAGCATGATGGCTGATATCAAGAGGGTATTCCAGTATCACGGCGCGGAACATAAAGCTGTTTTTGCCCATGAAGCCAAGGAAGAGTTGACTGTGGAAAATACGCAGAAGTATTCGCCGCTCCATCCGCGCTGCGGTACGGCCTTCTTAATGGTAGTGATGGTAGTGGCGATCATCGTCTTCTCTATTGTGCCGGTCAGCAAGGAATGGCCCAAACTATACCAGACCCTGGTAAAAGTTGGAATCCGCATTGTTTTTATCCCGTTCATTGCGGGATTTAGCTATGAGATTATTAAATGGGCGGACCGGAAGAGGAATATATTTACCAAAATGCTGATCGCTCCGGGATTGTGGCTGCAGAATTTGACTACCAAAACGCCGGATGACAAACAGCAAGAAGTTGCGATCGCGGCGCTGAAGGAAGTATTGCGCCTGGAAGCAGAAAGAGTCGAAGTAAGCAGCGATGACATTGAAGTTGTCCCTTAGCTTGGTGTAGAATGCCCAAATTACAAATGCCAAATTACATCGTTCCTGCGGAACTTATTATAAATTGAGGTTAGATTCTTACCATTATTTGGCATAAGCGTAGCGATAGAATTTAGCATTTAGAATTATTTTTAGGAGTTCAATGTGTTAGATAAACTAGAAAAAATAAAGCAAAGATATGAGGAACTGAGCCAGTTAATGTCCAATGGGACAGTGAGCGGGCAGGATTTTCAGAAATTGGCCAAAGAACATGCGGGCTTGCAAAAAACCGTGGTCAAGTATACCGAATATACGAAAGTCTTGGCTGAGCTGAAGCATGTGCAGGAAATACTGCAGGGACAGGATGCAGAGATGAAAGCCCTGGCGCAGGAAGAATTACCTGAACTAAATAAACAGCGGGAAATCCTGGAAAAAGAGCTCACGATGCTGCTGATACCAGCTGACCCGGCTGACTCAAAAGATATCATCATGGAAATACGGGCCGGTGCCGGCGGGGAAGAAGCAGCCTTGTTTGCGGCTGAATTATACCGCATGTATACTAAATACGCCAGTAAGATGGGCTGGAAAGTGGATGTTTTGGATTCCCATGCTACTGACAAGAATGGTTTCAAAGAAGTAATTTTCAATATCAGCGGCACAGATGTATTTAAGCATCTTAAATTTGAGAGCGGCGTGCACCGGGTACAGCGGGTGCCGGAAACTGAGGCTAGCGGCCGGGTCCATACCTCTACGGTGACTGTAGCTGTATTGCCGGAAGCTGAAGATGTGGATATTAAAATAAATCCTGAAGATTTGCGGATCGATACCTATTGTGCCGGCGGGCCTGGCGGCCAGTGCGTCAATACCACCTATTCCGCGGTACGTATTATCCATATACCTTCTGGCTTGATCGTACAGTGCCAGGATGAACGTTCCCAGATCAAGAACCGGGCTAAAGCCATGAAAGTGCTGATGGCCAGGTTATTGGAAAGGGAACGGGAGGAAAAGGATAAAGCTTTATCCGTGAACCGCAAGTCGCAGATCGGCTCCGGTGACCGCAGCGAGAAAATACGGACCTATAATTTCCCTCAGGACCGGATCACGGATCACAGAATAGGATTGTCCTGCCATAATCTCCCGGCGATCATGGAAGGCGAGATCGATGAATTGATTAACGGAATGATGGCGGCGGAAAAAGAAGCGAAACTAAAACAATTGCGTGAGCACAAGGAAATATGAAAATTATAACCAATACCGGTTCTCGGGTTGGAGAACTATTAGATTGGGGCACAGAGCAATTGGCGCAGGCTAAGGTCCCTGAGCCTGCCTTGGAGGCGCAATTGTTGCTCTCCCAAGTACTGCGCCTGAAAAAACTGGACTTATTTCTAAAAAAAGAAAAAGAAACAGCTAAAAAAGACTTAAGTTGTTTTAAAAAATATATTGCTTTGCGCAGCCAGAGGATGCCAGCCAGCTACATTTTAAAAAGCGCGCAATTTTATGGCCTGGACCTGGTCATTGATAAAGGAGCGCTTATTCCCCGGCCGGAAACCGAGTTGTTAGTAGAAGAAATAGTCAAGGAAGTCAGCGAGTTAAAAGTTACGAATTGGCGGGTGGAAAATAGGAAAGCAAAGATACTGGAGATCGGGGTAGGGAGCGGGGCGATAGTTGTGGCTTTAGCTAAAAATCTTAACCAAGCCAGAATCATTGGTACAGATACTTCGGCGAAAGCACTGCGCATTGCCAGAAAAAATATTAAGAAATATCGGGTAGAAGCCCAGGTGAAGCTGATCAGAGGCAGTTTATTTGCCAAGTTGAAAGAAAAATTCGATTATATCGTGTCTAATCCGCCTTATGTCAATGCCAAAGATTTTTCTTCGCTGCCGCCGGAAGTGGGATATGAACCAAAAGCCGCTCTTTATGGCGGGAAAGACGGACTGGATTTTTATCGCAAGATCATTCCCCAGGCCAGGTATTACCTGCAGCCGGGTGGCTTGCTGGCATTTGAGATTGGGTATGGGCAAGCCGGGAAAATAAAGCAATTACTGGAAAAAGAAAAGCTTTTCAACAGCATAGAGGTTAAGAAAGATTACTCTGGCATTGAAAGAATAATATTAGGAAAGGGCAAATCCTAAATACGAAATTCTAAACAATATTAAATTACCAAAAATCAAAACATTTGAATTTTAAGATTGCTGAATTTTGAATTGTTTAGGGTTTCCCTCCCTAGTTTTGCTTGGCAAAACTAACAGGGAGAACAGGCGAAATTAGAACTTAGGGTTAATTATGGACAAAATAATCATTACCGGCGGGAAAAAACTAAAAGGCGAAGTAATTATCAGCGGCAGTAAGAATGCTACTTTACCGATACAGGTAGCCACGTTACTGACTGATGCTGAATGCACCTTGCTTAATGTGCCGCAGCTCCGGGACATCAAGACCATGAATGATGTGCTCCAGGCTATTGGCATGAAGGTTAAGGGGAAAAAAGGCAATTTTGTTTACCAGGCCAAAGGTAAATTAAAAAATATGGCGCCTTATGACTTAGTCAAGACCATGCGAGCTTCAGTATTGGTAGTAGGCCCGTTATTGTCCAGGCTGGGTGAAGCAAAGGTAGCTTTGCCCGGCGGGTGTGCGATCGGTCTGCGGCCGATCAATATCCACCTTGATGGTTTTAAGAAACTAGGCGCTAAAGTAGAAATCAGTGAAGGGTATGTTATTTTAAAAGCGAAAAAGCTGGTCGGCAACCGGATCATCATGGATTTCCCCAGTGTCGGCGCGACTGAAAACCTGATGATGGCCGCGGTCCTGGCTGAAGGCAGGACGGTGATTGAAAACGCGGCCTGTGAACCGGAAATAGTGGACCTGGCTGATTTCCTGAATACTCTGGGCGCGCAGGTCAGAGGAGCAGGCGCTGGAGTGATCACTATCAAAGGGGTAAAAGAATTGGGTGGTGGAACCCATGCCGTTATTCCTGACCGGATCGAGACTGGCACATTTATGGTCGCCAGCGCTATTACCGGAGGAGATATACGGATCAAGAATGCCCGTCTTGACCATTTGGCGGCTTTGGTAGAAAAACTTAAGAGCACCGGAGTGGAGATAGAAGAACGAGATGGCGACATCCTGGTAGATGGCTCACCGAAAATTAAACCCGTGGAAGTAGAGACGATGCCGTATCCTGGCTTCCCGACAGATATGCAAGCCCAGGTGATGAGCCTGATGTGTATTACCCCTGGTACGAGTATTTTTACGGAAACTATCTTTGAGAACCGTTTTATGCATGTTGGCGAACTGCAAAGGATGGGGGCGGACATTGTTCTTAAGGGGAACAGCGCTTTTGTCAATGGAGTGAAATCCTTAAGCGGAGCCCAGGTGATGGCGACAGACTTGCGGGCCAGCGCGGCTTTGATCCTGGCTGGCTTAGTAGCTAAGGGAGAAACAGAAATATCCCGTATCTATCATTTGGACCGCGGCTATGAACGGATTGAAGTAAAATTGGCAAAATTGGGCGCAAAAATTAAGAGAATTAGTGAGTAGTTTTAACCTATTTTATGGTATAATGAATAAACCTGATTTTTTATGGAGCTGCTATGGAAAATATTGAGAAAATGGTGAAAGCCATACTTGAAGAGGTGCAAAAGGACGGGGACAAAGCCTTGTTAAAATTTACCAGGGTTTTTGACGGATTTTCCCTGACCTCAAAAACCCTGCGGATACCTGAAGAAGCGCTGGAAGAAAGCCTAAATAGGGTATCGGTTGAGTTTAAACAAGCGATCATTAAGATCAAAAAGAATATTGAGACTTTCCAAGGCAAAGTGTTGCCTAAATCCTGGTCCATTACCAGGCGTGGCGTGACGCTGGGTGAAAAATACACACCCGTCGCTAGCGCCGGCTTGTATATTCCCGGCGGCAAATTCCCATATCCTTCTACGGTGTTAATGACCGCCATACCGGCGCAGGTAGCGGGGGTGAAACGGATAGTCATGGTGACCCCTCCTGGTAATGTGACCCATGATGTCCTGGCTACTGCTGCTATGTGCGGCATCAAGGAAGTCTATTCAATTGGCGGCGCGCAGGCTATCGCTGCTTTAGCCTATGGCACGGAAACTATTCCGAAGGTTGATATGATCGTGGGCCCGGGTAATTCTTATGTAGCTATGGCCAAGAAACTGGTTTTCGGGACAGTGGGTATTGATTCTATTGCCGGTCCAAGTGAAGTGATCATAATAGCAGATGATTCGGTCCGGTCTGAATATGTGGTTTCTGACCTGATGGCCCAGGCCGAGCATGCCAGTGGCGCAGAAGCATTATTGTGCACAAAATCTAAAAAACTGGCGGATATAGTCAAACACAAGATCGGCAAATTTCCTAATGTCAAAATACAAATGTTTAAAACGATGGACGAAATAATCGCCTTTACCAATGCCCGGGCCCCTGAACACGTAGAACTGCTGACCAGGGATGCGCGAACCTTAAGTAAGAAAATCATCAATGCCGGCGCTATTTTTATCGGTTATTATTCACCGACCGCAGTAGGTGATTATTATGCCGGCCCGAGCCATGTACTCCCAACCGGCGGTACAGCCAGGTTTTCCAGCGGCTTATCCAGCGCTGATTTCATGAAACGTTCCAGTATCATTGAGTATACGCAGAAAGCATTGGGCAAGGCGGCCCAGAATATAGTTGCCCTGGCTGAAAGAGAGGGCCTTAAGTTCCATGCTTCCAGCGTGATCCAAAGAGGCAAAAAGTGAAAATAAGCATCCAAGGATTAGTGCGGCCGGAGATCAGGACGCTCGAACCGTATTTTGTGCCGGAAGTGAGTTATGATCTCAAGCTTGACGCGATGGAAAATCCCTATGACCTGCCGGGAGACCTGAAGAAGAAAATTTTGCAAAGGATCAAGCAAATATCTTTTAACCGGTATCCGGATGCGAAGGGTATGGCTTTACGCAAAGCTATTGCCGGATATTTGAAGATCTCGCCGGAAGAAGTACTGCTGGGCAATGGTTCAGATGAATTGATTTTGGCAATATTGCTGACGTTTGGTGGTTGGGGCAAGCGGATAGTGTATCCGGTCCCAACCTTTTCTGTATATGGCCTCTTGGCGCAAATAACCGGGGGCATCAAGAGAGAAGTGTTCCTGGAAGAGGACTTTCAGCTAAATGCCAGGAAGATCCTGAAAGAATATCCGGATGTAGTGTTTATTGCCAATCCCAATAATCCTACCAGTAACTGTTTTAACAAGGATGAGATTCTTGAGATAGCGGAAAAATCCAGGGGCATCGTAGTTATTGATGAGGCTTATTTTGAATTTTCCAACCGGTCATTTATCAACCAGATCGCTGAATATGAAAATATTATTGTCCTCAGGACTCTGTCCAAGGCTTTTGGCCTGGCTGGCTTGCGGGTAGGATACATGGTAGGCAGCCGGGAAGTCATTAAGGAAGTAGGCAAGGTAAAACTGCCGTATAATGTAAATGCCCTGAGCCAGGCGGCAGGGGAGATCATCGTAAAAAACAGCAAGCGGATTAATAAAACCGTGGATATCATCAAAGCGGAACGGGCAGCCATGATGGAGGAATTAAAAAAAATGGTTACTCCGTATCCCAGTGAAACTAATTTTATCCTTTTTTCCTGCAACCAGGCGCAGGACTTGTATAAATACCTGCTGAAAAAGAAAATTCTGATCAAAGCTTTTAGTGAAAATTACCTGAGGGATTATCTCAGAGTGACTATCGGAACGCCGCAGGAAAACAAGAAATTCCTGGCTGAAGTCAAAAACTTTATGAGAGGGAAAAAATGAATAAGCGCACTTCTACAATCAAACGCGATACCAAGGAAACTAAGATCCAGCTTAACCTGAACATTGATGGCCGCGGGGATTACAGTATTAAAACCGGCATCGCTTTTCTGGATCATATGCTGGGCTTATTTGCTAAACATGGTTTGTTTGACCTGGAGATCAAAGCCAAGGGAGACTTGGATGTGGATATTCATCATACTAATGAAGATGTGGGTATTTGCCTGGGACAGGCTTTTGACCGGGCTCTGGCGGATAAAAAAGGCATTAAACGGTTTGGCGGCGCGGGAGTGCCAATGGATGAAGCTTTGGCCAGGATCACCCTGGATATTAGCGGCCGCCCGTCGCTGTATATCACGGTGGATAAAAACGTTAACTTGCCGCGGCGTGATAAAAAAGGATATAGTTTTGAGGATGCCAAGCATTTTTTGCGTTCCTTCTGCCAGCATGCCGGGGTTAATGCTCATATTGATATTTTAGCTGGTGAGGATCTGCATCATATCCTGGAAGCGCTTTTTAAAGCATTGGCTCGGGCACTGGATACGGCAACCAAGATTGATCCCAGAATTAAAGGAATACCGTCAACAAAAGGGCGCATATAGCTTATAGCATATTGCAAAAGCAATAGTTTGGTTTAGACTATATGCCATAAGCCATATGCCATTTGCGAGGGTTAAATTATGATCGCTATTATAGATTACGGAATGGGGAATTTGCGCAGTGTGGCCAAAGCCCTGGAAAATTTAGGGGCTGAGGTTAAGATCACTGCCAGTCCTGACATCATAGAAAAAGCTTCTGGCGTAGTCCTGCCTGGTGTCGGAGCGATGCCGGATGCGATGAAAGCCCTGAAAAAAGCTAAGGTGATCAGCAGTATCAAAAAAGTTATTGCTGAAGATAAGCCTTTTCTGGGTATTTGCCTCGGTTTACAACTGTTGTTTGAAACCAGTGAGGAAGGCGGCGGCTGTAAAGGTTTGGGTATTTTTAAAGGTTCTGTTCCTCGCTTCAATTTTTCCAGACCCGCGACCCGCGACCCGCGCCTGCCCGCCAACGCTTGCCGGGAGGGATTCGTGACAGGTTTAAAGATCCCTCACATGGGGTGGAATCAGATACAGTCATGCGTCGAATGTCGTGCGTTAAGCGTAAAGAATAAGAATATCTTAAAAGGTATTAAAGATAATAGTTATGTCTATTTTGTGCATTCGTATTATGTAAAGCCCAAGGATAAAAATATAATCGCTACGACCACGAATTATGGTATTGAGTTTTGTTCTTCAATCGCCAAAGGGAATCTTTTTGCCTGCCAGTTTCACCCGGAGAAGAGCCAAAAAATTGGGCTAAAGATCCTAACTAATTTTGTGAAAATATGCGAATAAAGAGATCCCCCTAGTTTCTAGCGAAACTAAACAGGGGGATAAACGATGGAACCGTTTAGGAGTTTGTTTATGATGATAATTCCGGCTATAGACTTGCGTGGTGGACAATGTGTAAGGTTGGAGCAAGGTAAGCTTGAACAGGAAACGATCTATTCCAAGGACCCGGTATTTATTGCCAAGTTGTTTCAGGCTAAAGGGGCAAAACGGCTGCATATAATAGATTTGGATGGCGCTTTTTCCGGGGCAGTCCAAAACCTGGAAATTATCGAGAAGATCTGTAAGGAAGTGAATATGCCGGTCCAGGTTGGCGGCGGGATGCGCAAAATGGAAATGATCGACAGGGTTATTGGGGCCGGGGCCAGCAAGGTATTACTAGGGACTATTGCTATTACCGATGCGCCATTATTGGAAGAGGCTCTTAAAAAGTATGGCGATAAGATTATTGTGGCTATTGATGCCAAGAAAGGCAAGATCTCTATTGGCGGCTGGAAAGATGACACTGAAATCAATGCTGTTGCCCTGGCTAAGAAAATGAAAGAAGCCGGGGTCAAAGAGATCCTTTATACCGATATAGCGCGTGATGGGATGATGGAAGGGCCAAATCTAAAAGGAATTAAGACCATTGCCCAGAAAGGCGGTGTGGCGGTTATCGCTGCCGGCGGGATTTCCACGATCAAAGATGTGGAAAAGATCAATGAACTTGCCGAATTTGGCGTCGAGGGCATGGTTATCGGCAAAGCTTTATATACGGAAACTATAAAATTAGAAGACGCGGTTAAATTAGCGGGATAAATAAAAATTAAGTTTATATCCCCTGCAGATTCGCTTTGCGAATCAATCCCCCCTAGTTCTGTTGCGCATAACTGGCAGGGGGGACAGGTACGCGGGGATTAATTCACAGACGCCCTGTGGGCTACAGTTTCTGTTCGCTTGAGAAACTAAGCTCCATAAACTGTCTGTTCATTAAGGGGTAAAGTATGGCGAAAAAGAAAAGCGGGATCCTTCGTATTCTTTTTTTAATTTGTTTAGGCGTTTTTGTTGTATACCTCCTGAATGGCTTTATGTTCGAATTCTTTAGTAAGCAAAAATCAACGATTATGAAATATTACAAGATCATGCCGGGTATTGTAGCTTATTTCCTGGGCGGACTTTTTGTCGGCTACATTGCCAATGAAAAAGGTATCCTGATGGGATTACTGGTTGGCATAGTCTTTATTTTTTGGGGTGAATATTCAGGATTTAGTAATACGCTAAAAGCCGGGGAAACTATTTTTAATAATTTAGACAGGATAATTCCTTATCTTAAGAACCAAAGCTTTGATTATCTGCATTGGTTCTTGATGGTAGTATTTAGTACTCTGGGCGGATACCTGGGGGAAAGGGTACATAGTTAAATCAGCGTATAGCGTATGGCGTATAGCGTGTAGTTTTAAAAGATTTTCTATACGCTTAACGCTACCCGCTTAACGCTTAATTTGAGGTTGTTATGTTAGCTAAAAGAATAATCCCTTGCCTCGACGTTGACGCAGGACGCGTGGTCAAGGGAACAAAATTTATCAATATCCGTGATGCCGGCGATCCGGTGGAAGTAGCCAAGCGCTACGATGCCGAAGGCGCCGATGAGATCGTTTTCCTGGATATTACCGCCAGCTATCAGAAACGCAATATTATGCTGGAAGTGGTCAAAAAAACAGCAGAGCAGGTTTTTATGCCCTTGACGGTAGGCGGCGGCATCAGGAATTTGGATGATATCCGGATGATGCTGCAAAGCGGCGCCGATAAGGTTTCCATGAATACCGCGGCAGTGGAGAATCCAAAGCTGGTCAAAGAAGCTAGCGACCGTTTTGGCAGCCAGTGCATTGTGGTGGCTATCGATGCCAAGCGCAAAGGTCCAGGCTGGCAAGTATATACGCATGGCGGACGGACTCCTATTGATCTCGATGCGATAGAATGGGCCAAGACCGTGGAGCAGCTGGGAGCAGGGGAAATACTGCTGACTAGTATGGATTGTGACGGGACCAAGGATGGCTATGACCTGGCCTTGACCAAAGCAATTTCCGAATCAGTGAATATTCCGGTGATCGCTTCAGGTGGGGCGGGAAAGCTGGAGCATTTTTATGACGCTTTTGCCGTAGGCAAGGCTGATGCCGCGTTGGCCGCGTCGTTGTTCCATTTCAAGGAATTGACGATCAAACAAGTGAAAGAATACCTAAAAAGGAAAAAAGTGACTATAAGATTATAAAAAAACTGGAAAGGTAAAGGATGAAATCTTTAATGAGGCAAGTGAAGTTTGACCAGAATGGTTTAGCGCCGGCAGTATTGCAGGATTACAAGACAGGAGAGATCCTGATGCTGGCTTATATGGATAAAGAGGCGCTCAAGCGCACCCTGCGCGACAAAAAATGCTGGTACTGGTCACGCTCACGGCACAAATACTGGTTGAAAGGCGAGACTAGCGGCAATATCCAGAAAGTAAAGCAAGTTTGCCTTGATTGCGACGGTGATGCGCTGGTGATCAAGATCGAGCAGGTAGGCGGGGCCGCCTGCCATACCGGGTTTAAGAGTTGTTTTTACCGCATATTAGTTAACGGCAAACTTAAAGTGAAGGGTAAACGAGTTTTCGACCCGGATAAAATTTATAAGAAATAATTACGCGGATTAAATGCGCTTGAATCCGCGAAATCCGTTCTTGGAATCTGCGTAATCACATGAAAATTGGAGAATAAAATGTACTACCCAAATATAACAGAGTTTAAGAGATTATCGAGGCGAAATAACTTAATACCAGTGTACAAAGAGATCCTGGCGGATATGGAAACACCAGTGTCCGCGTTTTATAAAGTATCCAAAGGCGCCAAATATGCTTATCTGCTGGAAAGCGTGGAAGGGGGCGAGAAATTAGGAAGATACTCCTTTATTTCTGCCAGTCCTTCCATCATTCTGGAATCAAAGGGTGACCAGGCCAGGCTTATCAGTAAGGGTATAGCCAAAAACATTGACCTGGATGGCCAGGATCCATTATCCATCCTGCAGCAAATGATGAAGGATTACCGGCCGGTGCATCACCGTGGATTGCCGCGTTTTTATGGCGGGGCAGTCGGGTATATGGGGTATGATACAGTCAGGTTCTTTGAACCTTGTCTCAAAAAAACCGATCAAAACCCGGATGACCTGAAACTAGCTGATAGCGTTTTCATGTTCACTGATACGATACTTATTTTTGACCATGTCAATCATACCATCAAGGTAGTATCCTGCGCTCATGTGGAAAAAAATGAACAAAAAGTTTATAAAGAGGCCTGCGCCAAGATAGACAAGCTGATCGCTTTGTTACGCAAACCAGCGGAAATCCCCCTCTATAAACCCCTTCAAAAACCAGCCTTGAAAATGAAATCCAATTTTACCTTGGCTGCCTTCAAGAACATGATCATTAAAGCCAAAGAATATATCAAAGCCGGCGCTATTATCCAGGTGGTGTTGTCACAGCGGTTCAAAATGAAGATCAAATCCAGCCCGTTTGATATTTATCGCTCTTTGCGGCGGATAAACCCGTCCAGTTATATGTATTTCCTGAAATGCAGCGGGGAATACCTGGTCGGCACATCTCCGGAGATCCTGGTGCGTGAAGAAGAGGGTACCGTAGAAGTGCGGCCCATTGCCGGCACGCGGCCACGGGGGAAAACAGAAGCAGAAGACCTCTTACTGGAAAAACAATTGTTGGCTGACCCGAAAGAACGGGCTGAGCATATCATGCTGGTTGATTTAGGGAGAAACGATATTGGCCGGGTTTGTGATTATCATACAGTTAAAGTGCCGGAGTTAATGGTAATTGAGAAATATTCCCATGTCCAGCATATCGTCTCAGATGTGATCGGCAAATTGAGCCGCGGGAAAAACTCTTTTGATGTCTTAAGAGCTTGTTTCCCGGCCGGTACTGTATCCGGGGCGCCGAAGATCCGGGCGATGGAGATCATTGATGAACTGGAGCCGGTAAAACGCGGTCCTTATGCCGGATGTGTCGGCTATTTTTCTTTCAGCGGCAATCTGGATGCCTGTATTACCATCCGGACGATAATCATCAAGGGTGACAGCGCCTACGTGCAGGCTGGAGCCGGTATCGTGGCAGACAGCGACCCGGCTAAGGAGTACCAGGAAACAGTGAATAAGGCCAGGGCTATGGTAAAGGCAGTGGAAATGGCAGAACAAGGACTAGAATAGTAAACGCGAATGGCTTATAGCTAATGGCGTATGGCAGGAACAGGAAAACGCAGATAGCTAATGGCGTATGGCAGGAACAGGAAAACGCAGATAGCTAATGGCGTATGGCAGGAACAAGAAAACGCAGATAGCTAA
>CAYTYR010000012.1:0-24976 GCA_964441745.1 uncultured Clostridia bacterium | reverse complement strand
GAAAACGCAGATAGCTAATGGCGTATGGCAGGAACAAGAAAACGCAGATAGCTAATAGCGTATGGCAGGAACAAGAAAACGCAGATAGCTAATGGCGTATGGCAGGAACTGGAAAAGCAAATAGTATAAAGGATAATTGATGTTTAGGTTTGAAAGTTTGGATATATGGAAAATGGCAACGGAGTATGCTGCAGAGATCTACAAAATTACAGAACGATTCCCAAGCTCTGAATTATATGGGTTAGTAAGTCAATTAAGAAGAGCGGCTGTTTCAATCTCAAATAATATTGCCGAAGGTTCTGGCTCAAGCTCAAAAAAGGACTTTAGAAATTTTCTAGATATTTCTACGAAGTCAGTATTTGAAACTGTTAATTTAGTACTTTTTGCCAAGAAGATGAGCTTTATAGAGGAAGAAATAAAGCAAGATTTGTATATTAAAGCCGAATTATTAGTAAAGAAGATAGCATCTTTTAAAAATTCTCTTAATTAGTTTAGTTTTTGCCATACGCTATATGCCATAAGCTATATGCGTGACCGGAGGGAACCAATGATTCTAATGATCGATAATTATGATTCTTTTACTTATAACCTGGTGCAATACCTGGGTGAGCTGGGTCAGGAACTGAAAGTGGTCCGTAACGACGAGATCAAGGTTTCTGATATTAGAAAACTAAAGCCTGGCAAGATCGTGGTTTCTCCGGGACCAGGATCACCGGCAGAAGCTGGTGTTTCTGTAGGAGTTATCCAGGAATATGCCGGCAAGATCCCGATACTGGGTGTCTGTCTTGGACATCAGGCGATTGGTTATGCTTTTGGGGGTAAGATCGTGAGAGCCAGCCGGTTGATGCATGGCAAAACCTCATTGATCTACCACAAGGGTAAGGAAATATTCCGTGGCTTGAACAATCCTTTTGAAGCTACCAGGTATCATTCCTTGCTGGTGGAGCGCAAAAGCCTGCCAGCCTGCCTGGAGATCACGGCTGAAACCAAAGAAAAAGAGATCATGGGCCTGCGGCATAAGAAATATGCCGTATATGGCGTACAATTTCACCCGGAATCAATTTTAACCAAAGAAGGCAAGAAGATCCTGGAGAACTTTATACATTGCGAATAAAAGCCGAATGAGAAAGGTCTCTTGGATGATCGATAAAAACTTGTTGGGAATTATGGCTTGCCCTGATTGTAAAGGTAATGTTGAGGAAAAAGACAATAAAATAGTCTGCCAGAAATGCGGCAAGAAATATCCCGTCAAGGACGGCATACCTGTCATGCTGGTGGAAGAAGCGGCAGAATAAAAGAAGCAGATAGCATATAGCTTATGGCATATAGCAAAGGCTGGTTTGAAAGAACTACTTAAATTACAACTAACCATTAGCAATAAGCCATATGCCATACGCGCTCCGGGAGGAGCCAATGATCAAAGAAGCGATCGGAAAAATTGTTGAAAAGAAGGACCTGACAGAGCAGGAATCAATTGAGGTAATGAACGAGATCATGAACGGCGAGGCAACTGAAGCGCAGATCGGCGCTTTTATTACCGCTTTGCGCATCAAAGGTGAAAGTGTGGACGAGATCACCGGTTGTGCCAAGGTGATGCGTGAACATGCTACCCCGATCAGAGTGATGAATAATGGCGTAGTGGACCTTGATCGTGATGATATTAATATTGACCGTGAGACGATCATTGACACCTGCGGTACCGGCGGGGATAAGACCAATACTTTTAATATTTCTACGGCTAGCGCTTTTGTCGTCGCTGGTGCGGGGTTAAAAGTGGCTAAACACGGTAACCGCTCAGTTTCTTCCTTATGCGGCAGCGCTGATGTGATCGAGACTCTTGGTGTTAACCTCAATATCCCACCCGCGGAAGTAGAAAAATGTCTTAATGAAGTGGGTATTGGCTTTCTGTTTGCCCAACTTCTGCATGGGGCAATGAAATATGCGGCCGGGCCGAGGAAGCAGATCGGTATCCGCACGATCTTTAATATCCTGGGCCCGCTGGCTAATCCGGCCAAGGCTACCGCCCAGGTTCTGGGAGTATATAGCGAGCATCTTTGTGAAGTCATGGCCAAAGTCCTGGGTAATCTGGGAGTAAAAAGAGCCATGGTGGTACACGGTACGGATGCTATTGATGAGATCTCCATCACCGGGCCGACCAGGGTAGCTGAGCTAAAAGCTGGCCAGGTAAAAAGTTATGATATCAGTCCGGAACAATTCGGCCTGAAAGCCGCGGCAATGGCTGAGATCCGCGGCGGCAATGCCCAGGAAAATGCCCAGATCATCTTGAATATACTGAAAGGTGAAAAAGGACCAAAACGTGATATCGTCCTGCTGAACGCTGCGGCGGCCATCTATGTGGGCGGCCTGGTACAAGATCTGGCGGCTGGTATTAAAATTGCCAGTGATACTATTGATTCAGGCAAAGCCATGGCCAAACTGGAATTGCTAATAAAATATACGAATACTAACAAGGGAGTTCAAATTTAGAAGATGGGCCTAATGCAGAATATCATCGATGCAAAAAAGAAATCCATTGCTTTAGCCAAAGAGACGCTATCGCTCTGGGAGCTGCAGGGAAAATTGATCAATAAGCATACTCCTACGAGAAACTTTAAAACTGCTATTTCCGTGCCTAAAGATACCTTGCATGTCATTGCCGAGGTCAAGAAAGCTTCACCCAGCGCTGGTCTGATAGTCGAGAATTATAGTCCGGGGAAGATAGCCCGAACCTATGAAACGTATGGTGCGGACGCTATTTCTATCTTGACCGAAGAGAAGCATTTTTTGGGAGATATTTATCATCTCTCGGTAGTCAAGGAAGTCACCTCGTTGCCGGTCCTGCGCAAGGATTTTATTATTGACGAATACCAGATCTATGAATCCAGGTTTTATGGCGCTGACGCGATCCTGCTCATAGCCAGCCTTTTATTCACCAGTGAGCTGCAGCGTTTCCTGGATATCGCCAAGGGCTTGGGCTTGTATTGCCTGACGGAGGTGCATACTGAGCTAGATCTTAAAAAAGTCCTGGATACGGATGCCCAGATCATTGGCATTAATAACCGGAGCCTGGCGACCTTGAAAGTTGATCTTAATAATACAGCCCGGTTACGGCCAAAAATACCAAAAGGGAAGATCGTAGTCAGCGAGAGCGGGATAGGGTCAAAAGAAGACATAAAACTATTGAAAGCAATGGATATAAATGCTATACTAATAGGACATTATTTGTTGAATAAAAAAGACAATATTGGCAAGGCTTTAAAAGAGCTACTATCGTAGCTAAGATTACGCGGATTAGCGAATCAGATTACGCAGATTTAAAACGAATATAATCTGTGTAATCTATTTTCGAATCTGTGTAATCATCTTCAAATTGAGAGGAGTATCGTCTATGACTGATACCAAAATCTTGCTCAATGAAAGTGAAATGCCGAAAGCCTGGTATAATGTGGCTCCGGATCTCCCGGGACCAATAGCGCCGCCTTTACATCCGAAGACCGGGAAGCCGGCTGAAGCAGCTGATTTTGCGCCTATTTTCACGATGGATCTGATCAAACAGGAAATGTCCCAGGAACCGTGGATAGAAATACCGCAGGAAGTGATCGATATATTAAAAATATGGCGGCCAACTCCGTTGGTCCGGGCGCATCGCCTGGAAAAAGCCTTAGGAACACCGGCCAGGATCTATTACAAAAACGAAAGTGTCAGCCCGGCGGGCAGTCATAAACCAAATTCTGCTGTGGCCCAAGCTTACTATAACAAAAAAGCCGGGATCAAGCGGCTCTGTACAGAGACTGGCGCCGGCCAATGGGGCAGCGCTTTGTCTTTTGCGACCCGTCTTTTTGACCTGAAATGCACGGTTTATATGGTCAAGGTAAGTTTTGACCAGAAACCATACCGCAAATTGATGATGCAAACCTGGGGTGGGGAAGTTTTTGCTTCTCCTTCTGATAAGACTAATTCCGGCAAGGCTTTTTTAAAAGAGGATCCGAATTCTAATGGCTCTCTTGGTATGGCTATTAGTGAAGCAGTGGAAGATGCGGCCACGCATGATGATGCCAAGTATGCGCTGGGCAGTGTGCTGAACCATGTGGTTCTCCATCAAACCATTATTGGGTTGGAAACCAGGGAACAACTGAAAAAAGCCGGAGAAAAGCCAGATGTGCTGATCGCCTGTGTCGGCGGCGGCAGTAATTTCGGCGGTTTTGCTTTCCCCTTCATCCCGGATAAGAAAAAGGGACAGAATATTAAGATGATCGCGGTTGAACCGCATAGTTGCCCGACCCTGACCAAAGGCCCGTTCGCTTATGATTTCGGCGATACTGTCGGATTAACCCCTTTATTAAAAATGTATACATTAGGACATACTTTCATGCCGCCGGGAATTCATGCCGGTGGATTGAGATATCACGGGTGTTCCCCATTAGTAAGTTTAGCCGTGAAGACCGGTTTAGTGGAAGCCAGGGCCGTGCACCAGAATCCGTGCTTTGAAGCAGCGGTCCAGTTTGCCCGTACCGAAGGCATTATCCCGGCTCCGGAATCATCCCATGCCATCAGGGTGGCGATCGATGAGGCTTTGCAGTGCAAGAAAAACAATGAAGCCAAGTGTATCGTCTTCAACCTGAGCGGCCATGGCCACTTTGATATGACCAGTTATGATAAATATTTCAGCAAGCAACTGGAAGATTATGAATATCCTACGGAAAAAGTGAAAGAAGCATTGAAACACCTGCCAAAAGTTGATTGAAGTGATTACCCGCCACTAATGCGTCGGCGGGCGCAGCACAGATTAAAGAAATAACTAAATTATAGGATGGTATATTGGTAAAAATTAAAATTTGCGGCATAACCTGTGCGCAGGATGCGACCTGGGCGGCTAATTTAGGGGCGGATTTCATTGGATTAAACTTCTATAAAGATAGTCCAAGAAAGGTTTCGCCCCAAAATGCTATAGAGATACTGAAGGAAATCCCTCCTTTTGTTTCCAGTGTTGGGGTTTTTGTCAATGAAGACAGTAAAAATATAACCAAGCTGATAAAAAAATTAAATTTGGCTCTGATCCAGTTGCATGGGGAAGAAACGATCGAATATTGCCAGCAACTGAAAGAAGCAATACCCGGAATAAAAATAATCAAAGCTTTTAGGGTGAAGGACGAAACTGTATTAGAAACCATGAGATCATACCTGGAAATCGCTGATTATTTTTTATTGGACGCCTATGTCGAAGATATCGCCGGCGGGACCGGCGCTGCTTTTAACTGGGACCTGGCAGTGAAGGCCAAGGAATTAGGGAAACCTGTTTTCCTGGCTGGCGGGCTAACCCCGGACAATGTGCAGGAAGCGGCGGACAAAGTCAAACCTTTCGGTGTGGATGTAGCCAGCGGGATAGAACGCTCGCCGAAGCGCAAAGATTACGATAAAATGAAAGACTTCATCACAAAAGCAAAGAGCGCAATTTAGCGTATGGCTAATGGCAGATGGCAGAAGCAAAGATCGTTGTTTTTGCCATAAGCAATAAGCTATATGCCATAAGCGGAGTTTAAACTATGTTACCAGACAAGAATGGATATTTTGGGCCTTTTGGCGGACAGTATGTGCCGGAAACATTGATGCCGGCGCTGGCTGAGTTGGAAACAATTTACCGCCAGGTTAAGAACAATGCCGCCTTTAAAAAAGAACTGGCTTATTACCTGACGGAATATGCCGGCCGTCCCACGCCATTGTATTTTGCCCGGAACCTGACCAGCCTGTATGGCGGCGCCAAGATTTACTTAAAACGGGAAGACTTGGCCCATACCGGCGCTCATAAAATCAACAATACGATCGGACAAGCCCTGCTGACTTTACGCATGGGGAAGAAAAGAATCATTGCCGAGACCGGCGCCGGGCAGCATGGTGTAGCCGTGGCTACTGTCGCTGCTTTGTTTAAATTACAGGGTGAAGTCTATATGGGCGCGGAGGATATAGAACGGCAGAAACTGAATGTGTACCGGATGCAAAAACTGGGCACAAAAGTGATTTCCGTGACCAGTGGTACCCAGACCTTGAAAGACGCAATGAATGAGGCCCTGAGAGATTGGGTGGCTAATGTGCGTACGACGCATTATATGCTGGGGTCTTGTGCCGGGCCGCATCCATTTCCAATGATCGTCAGGGATTTGCAGACAGTGATCGGACGGGAAGCGAAAAAGCAGATCTTAAAAGCGGAAAAGCGGTTACCTGATTATTTACTGGCTTGCGTTAATGGCGGCAGTAATGCCATTGGCCTGTTTTATCCGTTTTATAATGATAAAAAAGTAAAATTTATCGGCGTGGAAGCAGCAGGAGCAGGGGTGAACAAACCGCATACTGCCGCGACTATGGCTAAAGGCACTATCGGTATCCTGCATGGTTCTAAATCTTATTTATTACAGGATAAGAATGGTCAGGTTTCTCCGACACATTCTATTGCCGCCGGACTGGATTATCCGGGTGTGGGGCCGGAGCACAGTTATTATAAATACACCGGCCGGGCTGAATATGTCAACGCCACAGACCAGGAAGCGCTGACTGCGTTTGACCTGCTGGCCAGGCAGGAAGGCATCTTGCCGGCGTTAGAGAGTTCTCACGCTTTGGCTTATTTGAAAAAAATCGCTCCCAAACTGGATAAGAACAAGATCATCATTGTCTGCCTTTCCGGCCGCGGGGATAAAGATATGGAACAGATCATGCGAAGGGAAACGCAAGAAGTATGCGTCGAACGTCGAGCGTCGAGAGCAAGCGTATGAACCGAATTGAAGCTAAATTCAAAGAATTAAAAAAACAGCATAAGAAGGCGCTGATCACCTATATTTGCGCCGGAGACCCGACCCTGCACGCAACAGGCGAGCTGGTTCTTGAACTGGAGAAGAACGGGGCAGATATTATCGAATTGGGTGTCCCTTTCAGTGACCCGATCGCTGATGGCCCGACTATCCAGCGGGCCGCGCTGCGTTCATTAAAAAACGGTACTTCTCTCGGCGACATTCTTGGCTTGGTACGCAAGATCAGGCAAAAAAGCCAGATCCCGATATTATTAATGACCTATTTTAATCCGGTTTACCAGTTTGGCTTGGAAAAACTGGCCCAAGCGGCAGTGAAGTCTGGAGTAGATGGCTTTATTATTCCTGACTTATTGCCGGAAAGCGGCAGGGAAGCCGGCAGGATACTAAAAAAACATCATCTTGATCCAATATATTTAGTTTCGCCGCTCACCAGCGGAAAACGATTAGGATTAATAAGTAAAGAATCTGCCGGTTTTGTATATTATGTGTCAGTTACCGGTATAACCGGAGCCAGGGCTAGTTTGCCGCAGGATATTGCTAATCATGCCCGGGAACTTAGGCGCTATATTAAACAACCTGTTGCTGTTGGTTTTGGCGTTTCCAATGCCCGGCAGGTGCAGCAACTTTTCGCCTGGTTTGACGGGGTCATAGTCGGCAGCGCGATCGTCAGTATCATTGAAAAGAATATCGGGAAAAAGGATTTAGTCGCGAAAGTTGGCAAGTTTGTCCATAGTTTGAAAAGCGCAAATGGCTAATGGCATATAGCATATGGCAAAAGCAAGGAAGCGAGCAGTAATTGAAATGTCATAAGCTATAAGCTATAAGCTATAAGCTATAAGCGCACTTGATTAATGAGGTGAACATGGCGGTAAAAAATCCAAAGAAAAAGACAAATGTGCCTGAAGGTTTGTGGACCAAGTGCCCAGGCTGTACCCAGATCATTTTTAACAAAGACTTGGAAAAAAACCTGAAAGTTTGCCCTAAATGCGATTATCATTTTACCTTATCAGCCAGGGACCGGTTGGCGCAATTATGCCTAAAGAAGACTTTTGTTGAATTAGATGCGCATATGAAACCCTGCGATCCGCTGGAATTCAATGACCTGAAAAAATACAAAGACCGGCTCAGGGATAATACCAAGAAGAGCGGCCTTAATGAAGCGATCATTACCGGAATCGGTGATATTGGCCGCCATCGGGTTGGAGTTGGACTGCTGGATTTTAGTTTTTTGGGCGGCAGTATGGGGTCGGTAGTAGGGGAAAAGATCTCCCGGATGGTGGAAAAAGCGATTGCTAAAAGGCTGCCAGTGGTCATTGTTTCAGTAAGCGGCGGCGCCAGGATGCAGGAAAGTATTTTGTCGCTGATGCAGATGGCCAAAACCTGCGCGGCCCTGGCCAAACTGGGAGAAAATAAGTTACCCTATATATCAGTCATGGCTAACCCAACGACTGGCGGAGTAACTGCCAGTTTTTCCATGATGGGGGATATAAATTTGGCTGAACCAAAAGCTCTGATCGGTTTTGCCGGCCCCCGGGTAATTGAACAGACTATTCGTCAGCAATTACCGCCGGGATTCCAGCGTTCTGAATTCCTGGTAACTCACGGCATGGTAGATATGGTTGTAGAACGGAGAAACCTGAAAGATACTATCGATAAATTGCTTGATTATCTTTATAAAGGGTAATAGGGTGAAGGTTGTAGAAGTAGGTATGGAAGTAAGTCTGAAGTTTTTGGTTTGGAGCCTAACACCCAAAGACCTTAGACCAAACTTACTTCCAAAACATAAAGCTAATAACTGTTTTTAACTTTGACTGGCAACTGCAGTATAAAAGGAATTGTAGTTGAGTAATCCGATGTGTTACTATAAAAAAATAAGTTCTTTTAAAGACGCCATCCGCTATCTGGAAAGCCTGGCTGTGCTCGGGGTGAAATTTGACTTGACCAGAATAACCAAAGTACTGGAGGTTTTCGATATACCCCAGGACCGGTTAAAAGTGGTCCATGTAGCTGGGACTAATGGTAAAGGTTCGGTTTGCGCATTTTTATCCAGTATCTTGCAGCCAGCCGGATACAGGGTGGGATTATATACCTCGCCGCACTTAACAGAGGTGACGGAAAGGATACAGATAAACGGGCAGAATATCAACCAGGCCATTTTTGCCGGCTTGATCTGTGAAGTAAGAAAAGTTTGTGATTCTCGGCGGATAAAGCTGACTTATTTTGAATTGCTTACCGCGGTTGCGTATATATATTTTGAACGTGAAAAGGTTGATCTGGCTATTATTGAAACAGGTATGGGCGGCCGGCTTGACGCTACTAATGTAATAAAAAGCCCGCTGGTAACAGTGATCACTAATGTGGATTATGACCATACTGAGTATCTGGGTAATACTTTAAGAAAGATCGCCGGCGAAAAAGCGGCTATTATTAAAACAGACGGGATAGTGGTTACAGCAGTAACGCAGCCTGAAGTGTTGGCCGTACTCAAAGAACAATGCCGGAAGAAAAAAGCCAGGCTGGTCAGGGCAGACAAAACTATAAAAATTCCGGCGGGCTGGAAAATCGGCCTCCAAGGATCGCATCAGAAGGTAAATGCCGCTTGCGCTGTGGGTGTGATCAAGGAATTACGCCAGCAAGGTTTCAAAATATCAGAAAAGTCAGTGAAACAGGGATTAGCGCGGGCTTTCTGGCCCGGTAGATTGGAAGTCTTTAAACTGCCGTCTGCCGACCGCCATCTGCGAACTGTTCTTATTGACGGCGCCCATAATCCAGCCGGGATGAGATCTTTGGCTGCTTATCTGGAACACTGGAAATCCGGCAGCGGCAAAGTTGTGTTAGTCTTTGGCGTTTTGAAGGATAAAGATTATAACCAGATGATTAAGATCATCGCTCCATTAACGGAGCAGGTCATCCTGGTGCGGCCCGGCTCAAATAGGGCTTTGGTTCCGCAAAGAATTAAGAAATTATGGCCGGGCAATATCCCGGTATTAATAGCCGATTCTATCCCGCAAGCTATAAGAAAGGCGCTGAAACTGTCCGGCAAAAAAGACCTGGTGACTGTCACCGGTTCATTATATACTGTCGGTGAAGCCCGTAAAATACTTTTATTAGACCATAGTAAAGAATAGAATCTGTATTTATAATCTGTGTAATCGTTTTAAAAAGGAGAGTAAACATGGCTGATGTAGTGTTAAAACACGTAGGGAAGCTATTTAAAAGCAAAAAAAGCGGCGAAGATGTCTGGGCGGTAAAAGATTTTAACCTGGAGATCAAGGATAAGGAGTTTTGTATCTTTGTCGGTCCTTCAGGCTGCGGCAAAACCACAACCTTGCGTATGGTCGCAGGATTGGAAGAGTCTACTGAAGGAGAGATCTGGATCGGTGATACGATGGTCAATAATATGCAGCCCAAGGACCGGAACATTGCCATGGTTTTCCAGAACTATGCCCTGTATCCGCACATGACTGTTTTTAATAATATGGCATTTGGCCTGAAACTGCGTAAATTGCCTAAAAATGAGATCAAACAAAGAGTGGAAGAAGCTGCCGAGATATTGAGCATTACCCATCTCTTGAACCGGAAGCCAAAAGCGCTGTCAGGGGGACAAAGACAGCGAGTAGCTGTCGGCCGGGCTATTGTCAGAAGGCCGAAAGTGTTTTTATTTGATGAACCTCTCAGTAACCTGGATGCTAAACTGCGGGTGCAGATGCGGACTGAAATTAAGAAAATACACCGCAAGCTGGATGCCACCATTATCTATGTAACCCACGACCAGATCGAAGCCATGACTATGGGTGACAGGATCGTCGTCATGAAAGACGGTTTGATCCAGCAAATAGCTGATCCTTTGACTCTTTATGATAAACCAGTGAATAAATTTGTGGCTGGCTTTATCGGCAGTCCTCCGATGAACTTCATAGAATGCACCGTAGTGAAAAAAGGTGATGGTTTGTACCTGGAAGAAGGCAAACTCAGCTTGAAGATCAACAGCCCGATCTCAGACCTGTTGGTAAACTGTGTAGATAAGAAGGTAGTGTTCGGAATCCGGCCGGAAGATATTTACGACAAATTCTTTGCCCGCAGTATCCCTGGTTGTTGCCCGGTCAAGATGAAAGTAGATGTGATCGAGCCGATGGGAAGCGAGTTAAATGTCCATCTATCCACTGGTAATAATCTGTTCCTGGCCAAACTTGATTCACATGTGAAAGCAGAAGTGGAAAAAGACCTGGAAGTGGTCTTTAATATGAACAAGATCCATATCTTTGACGCGGAGACGGAAAAAACCATCATTTAGAAAAAGATTACACCGATTACAAAAAGAGATTACACCGATTTAATGCTATTAATTTCGAATTTAGAATTTGTAATTTAGAATTTGTATTTTATTGGGGTGGCTGATGTCCAAATACTGTATTGGCGTTGACTTGGGTGGCACGAATATCACTATTGCTCTGGTTGACCTTAAAGGCAAGATCAAGGATAAAATAAAGATCTCCACACAGGCAGATAGGGATGCCAGTTTTGTTATTAAGACTATCATCGAGAATATCAAGGCGCTGGTCCGGAATATCAGCTGCAGTCAAATTATCGGGGCAGGTATCGGCGCGGCCGGGCAGATCGATCACGTTAAAGGCGTGATCCAGTTTTCTCCTAACCTGCACTGGCGCAATATCGCTATTGTGAAAGAACTCAAAAAAGAATGTAAGGTGCCGGTGTTAATAGATAATGACGCTAATGTTGCCTGCTACGGCGAATATTTGTTCGGCGCAGGTAAGGGGGCGAACAGTATCATTTGCGTAACCCTGGGTACAGGCGTAGGCGGAGGCATAATCATTAACGGCAAGATCTACCGCGGCGCTGGCGGGGGAGCCGGGGAGATCGGCCATATTACGGTCGAATCCAAAGGCCGGAAATGTAATTGCGGCAATCACGGCTGCATGGAGGCCTATGTCGGAGCTCCGCATATCAGGGAACGTTGTATTGAAAAATTAAAAGCCGGCCGAAAAAGCATTGTTACCAAGATCGTCGAAGGGAGCCTTTCTAAAATTACTCCTAAGGTCCTGGAAGAAGCCGCGTTCTATAAAGATGCCTTGGCGCTGGAACTATGGCAGGAAACAGGGATGTACCTGGGGGTAGGGGTGGCCAGTTTGATCAATGTTTTTAACCCGGATAAGATCATTATCGGAGGAGGAGTAGCCAACGCCGGCAAGTTAATCTTAGATCCTATGATGAAAACCATTCAGGAGCGGGCTCTGGCCGTGTCACTGCATGATGTCAAGATCGTACGGGCGAAGCTGGGTGAAGAAGCTGGAGTGATTGGGGCGGCAATGCTGGCGTTAAGCGAATGAGCAATGGCCAATAAGGTAAGAGGCATAATTGCCTTTTTAATAATCCTCAATTCTTTTTTTTTAGTAGAGGCGGCAGCTGAACAAGCAGAGGACAGTGTTGAGATCAAGGCTGATTACCTGGAATACCAGAAGCAAAAAGATCTGGTCTACGGTACCGGCCATGTCCAGGTAACCTCTGGGGATATGTATCTGGAGGCTGATGAGATCTTTTACAATTTAAAAGAAGAAACTGTGACTGCGGTGGGGCATGTTATTGGTAAAGATAAAACCCAGGATTTGAGCGGGGAGTCTGTCACCTATAACCTGCAAACCAAACATGGTATCCTTTCCTACGGGAAAATATATTCGTATAAATGGTACATCACCGGGCCAAAAATGGAGCGTCAGGGACCGGAAAAAATGTACCTGCCCACAGGTTATATGACTACCTGCGACTTGGAACAGCCGCATTACCAGATCAGGGCCAGCCGGATCGCTGTGTATCCCAAGAAATATTTGATCTGCCACCACGCCCGGTTCTATATTGGCGATCTCCCGGTATTATATTTTCCGGTCTATTACCAGTCGTTGAAAAACAAGAAATATACCTTGAATATTTATGTCGGTCATAACAGCACAGAAGGTGATTTTGCCAAGATCGTATATGGTTATCATTTAACTGATAATATATTCGGGAAACTATATCTTGATTATCTGGAATATCTGGGTTGGGGTAAGGGTGCGCAGGTCGAATATAATTATCCTGACCGGATGACTGGTTCATTATACTACTATCATATTCGCCAGAGAGAGCGGTTGGAGCCGCCTATTTTGCCGGAAGCCTCACGCTGGAATGCCATAGTTTCCCACTGGCAGCGGCTGGATCCTACCTGGATCGTACAGGCTAAGGCCAAAGTGCAAAGCGACGAGACTTTCCAGAAGCGTTATGAGGAAGAATCCTGGCGCCAGGTGAACAATGATATTACTTCATTTTTAGCGCTAAGCAAGCTGGAAAAAAATTATACGTTCAGGATTTTAGGAGAAAGACGCGATATTTGGAACGAAGCAGAACAAAAATATAAGCCAGATTATGTCTATGCTCCGCGGTTAAGTTTTAGTACCAACCAGATGCGGCTGCCCTGGAGTTATTCACGTAAAGCTCCTTTGTATTTTACCTATAACCTGGATACTAAAACAGGATATACCCGGAACAATGATTATCATCTCTGGGATGGCAATACCAATATTACCCTGACCAACAGGCTTGGTCTTACCCGCAATATGTCCTTGACTCCGCAGGTTGGTTTAGCAGAGGTCTGGCGGGACCGGGTTGACAAGCTGGTTACCAAGAATGTATTGCGGACACAATACTTTACGAATTTGAACCTGCGTACCCGGGTAACTGATAATGTAGATTGGGACCTGGCGCATAATTATACCGAGGAATTTAAGTCCCGGCCGGATGAGGCCCAGGGAGTGCTCGCTAACCGGGCTTCGACTGCGATCGAATTCAGGTTTGCCAGGAAAATAAAAACTACCAAAGCTCTACCGGTAAGACCGGAAAAATATCCCTGGCAAAACCGGAAGTCAGATTCCGGCCCGAGGAATCCGTCGCCAATTACTATAAATAGTCCGCAGTTAGATCTCCTGGGTCAGGAATTAAGCCAATATGCTCCTAAATCTAATGTTAATTCAATATTGCAAAAATATTCGACGGCTGATCCAATAGTTGTGATCTCCCGGAAACAATTGATCCGGCTGCGCTCCAGTATTAGCTATAATCTGATTCACAATGGTTATTTCCCGGTTAACCGGAAGGAGCGGTTTAGTAATTTGGTCAATACCTTGACCATTACCCCAAATGACTGGGTCACGGTCACTGGGACTGAAGAATATAATATCGTTAATAAAAATACCCAGCGGCTGGGTACCGATCTGCGTTTGGCCAAAAATAGATGGAGTGCGTCGCTTTTGACCAGCTATTTAAAAAATGATCCGGGTAATTTGGATGTCCAAAATGATGTGGGGTTCTGGCTGTCTGAGAATTGGCAGCTTAATTTTCATACGAAATATCGTGTAGGTAATGAGCGGCTAAAAATAACCGGAGCGAAGATCACCGAGCGTAGTGTGCAATTATTCCGTGATCTGCATTGCTGGGAAATGTTGTTATCCTGGACTAAGTATCAGTTGGAAGAAGAAGTATTTGTGCGGTTTAATCTGAAAGTATTCCCGGAACGGAAGATGAGTTTCTTCCATTCCCAGCGGGTATCTGGTGATGTGATGGAAGAAGAATGGAATATTAGGAGAAAATAAACGAGAAGGAGTAGATCAGCATGAAATGCTTAATTACCGGAGTAGCAGGATTTGTGGGCAGCCATATGGTGGAATTTTTGCTTAAGCAGAAAGGTGTTGAAATCATCGGTGTGGACCGCTGGTATACTAAAAAAGATAATATTAGTCATTTAATGGGGAAGTTTGATTACCAGGAATTTGACATGACTGATTTTAGTTCAGTGATGAAAGTACTGGAACGCACCAAGCCGGATAAAATATTTCATTTGGCAGCCCAAAGTTTTGTGCCGACTAGCTGGAATGCGCCGGCGGAGACGCTCAACACTAATATTCTCGGGCAATTGAATATTTTTGAAGCAGTCCGTCAATTACATCTTGATCCTTGGATTCAATTAGCCTGCTCCAGTGAAGAATATGGGATGGTCTATCCTGATGAGGTGCCAATCAAGGAAACTAATCAGCTGCGGCCCTTATCACCATATGCAGTGAGCAAGGTCGCCCAGGATCTTTTGGGATACCAGTATTGCCAGAGTTACAAATTAAAGACTGTGCGGACCAGGGCTTTTAACCATACCGGACCCCGGCGTGGTGAGAATTTTGTGACCAGTAATTTTGCCAAGCAGATCGCGGAAATAGAAAAAGGCAAACGTGAGCCGGTTATTTATGTCGGTAACCTTGATGCCAAGAGGGACTTCACTGATGTGCGCGATATCGTCCGAGGGTACTGGCTGGCTACAGAAAAATGCGAACCGGGAGAAGTTTACAATATCTGCTCCAATACTACCATTAGCATCAAGGATATGCTTAATACTTTGATTGGTTTTTCTACCATGAAAGATAAGATTAAAGTCAAAGAAGACCCGGCCAGGTTGCGCCCAAGCGACGTGATGATACTGTATGGTGATAACTCCAAATTCATGAAACAAACCGGCTGGAAACCAGAGATCCCATTTAAGCAAACGATGGAAGACTTGCTGAATTACTGGCGGGAGAAAGTAAGTTAGAAGTGTTAAAGTGGTAAGTGATAGAGTGGTAAGTAGAAGATGATTATTTTTAATGCCACTTTACCACCAGCGTGATCATCTTGCTGTACTTCTACCACTATCAAACTTTACGAGAGGTTTAAATGAAAGCGCTTATTCTTAGCGGCGGCAAAGGGACCAGGCTTCGGCCCATCACCCACACCAATGCCAAACAACTGATCCCGATCGCCAATAAACCAATACTATTTTATGGCATTGAAGCGATCAAGGAAGCGGGGATTACTGAAATAGGTATTGTGATCGGTGAGACCAAGGATGAGATCAGGCAGGCAGTCGGCGATGGCAGCAAATGGGGCGTAAAGATCACCTATATTGAGCAAGATGAACCTTTAGGATTAGCCCATGCAGTCAAGATCTCACAGGGATTTATCGGCCAGGAAAGTTTTGTCCTGTATCTGGGTGATAACCTGATAAAGGATGGTATCAAATCCCTGGTTGAAGAATTTAAAGCTAAAAAGCCAAATGCCCAGATACTTCTGGCTCATGTGCCTCATCCGGAACAATTTGGAGTCGCGGAGCTATTGGAAGGCCGGGTGATCCGGTTGGTAGAGAAACCACAGCATCCCCGGAGTGACCTGGCTTTATGCGGCGTATATATGTTTGATCAGTCGATTTTCGAGGCTGTTGACAATATCAAGCCAAGCGTCAGGAATGAATTAGAAATTACCGATGCTATCCAATACCTCATTGATACAAAAATGAAGGTCCATCCGCATATCATCACCGGCTGGTGGAAAGATACCGGCAAGCTGGAAGATATGCTGGAAGCTAATAGCATTATCCTGGATACCTTTATGTTCAAAAATGATGGCCGGATTGATGAAAAATCAAAAATTGAAGGCAAAGTAGTTATTGAAAAGGGAGCGATCATCGAAAATAGCGTTGTCCGCGGACCAGCGATAATCGGTGAAAATGCTAAGATCATTAATTCTTACATTGGCCCCTACTCAGCAATATATTTTGGCGCCTGCATTGAATCAAGCGAGATCGAGCATAGTATTGTCCTGGAAAACAGCCATATTATCGATATTAAAAGAATTGAAGATAGTTTGATCGGGCAGAATGTGGAAGTAAAGAAATCACATTCCCGGCCGCAAGCCTACCGCATCATGGTAGGGGACAGTTCAAAGATTGAAGTGCTTTAAAAATCGGCGTAAAGCGTGTAGCGGATAGCGTATAGAGAGAAAGAAAGGAGGATTTGATTATGATAGCAGGGGTAGTGCTGAAAGACTTGGTAGTGCATAAGGATGAACGGGGAGCTTTATTTGAGATACTGCGCAGTGATTACCCGGAGTTTAAGGCTTTTGGACAGACTTATATCACTGTTTGCCATCCCGGCTGGGTCAAGGGCTGGCATTATCACTTGAAACAGCAGGATTATTTCTGTGTTTTACGCGGTAAGGCTAAGATCGTGCTCTTTGACCGGAGGGAAGAATCGGCAACAAAAAATGAAATCAATGAATTTGAACTGAGCGCAGAAAAACCGCAGGCGTTAGTTATCCCGGTAGGCGTAGTCCATGGTTTTGAGTGCCTTTCGGCGGATGAAGCCTGGATCATGAACATACCAAACCAATTGTATAATTATAATCAGCCAGATGAGCGCCGCCTAACTCTGGATTCTAAAGAAGTGCCTTACAAACCCTGGCAGGGGAAAAAAGGATGGTAGTTCAGGGAACAGCGTTCAGCGTACAGCGTACAGAAAAACGGAGGGAAGAGCAGTGAAGATTTTAGTGACAGGCGGGGCGGGTTTTATCGGATCTAATTTTATCAGGCAGATGCTGAAAAAATATCCTGATTATGAAATTATTAATTTGGACAAATTAACTTACGCGGGAAATCTGGAAAATCTGGCGGATCTGGAAAAAAACAAACGGTATGAATTTGTCAAAGGAGATATCGCTGATCCGAAAATAGTCGCTAAATGCGTCAAAAAAGCCCAGATTATTGTTAATTTTGCCGCGGAAACCCATGTTGACCGTTCTATCGTCAATGCGGGAGATTTTGTTAAGACCAACGTGTTCGGGACCTATACCTTGTTGGAAGCGGCTAAGAAGAATAATATCGGCAAATATATCCAGGTTAGTTGTTATGATGAAAAAACAAGAGCTTTAACTACAGAGGGAATAAAGACATATAAAGAATTACAGGATGGAGATCTTGTTTTTTCACTGAATCCTGTTACGCAAGAAATAGAGATTAAACCTATTGAAAAAGTTATTGTTCAACCTTATAAGGGGAAAATGATTCATTTTAATAATCAACGAATTGATTTACTTGTAACTCCTAATCATAATATGTTTATTTTTAATACTAAAAAGAAATTAATTATTGAGATTGCTGAAAATTCTTCAAAAAGAAGTATATTTTATATGCCAGAAGGCTATTGGAAGGGTAAAAGTAAAAAACATTTTAATATAAGAGGTTATGGGAAAGTTAAAACAAAAGATTTAATGTATATTTTGGGTGTTTTTATTGGCGATGGATTTATTGCTTATCAGGAAAAGGAAGTTGAGACAAAAACAGGTTTAGCAAGAGAAGAATTTCTCAAAAATTCAAGAGATATAATTAACGGTAGATTTAAAAAAATAGAGAAGCAAGATAACCATAAATCCACATGCCATAGCTATAGAATATTTTTTGATATCCCAGAAAATGATAAATGCCGCAAAAAGGTTGAAGAGGCTTTGTGTAATTTAGGCATAAAATATCATTATCACCAAGGGAAAGCAGGTACGCATTTGTATTTTACTTCAAAAATATTTATGGAGTTTTTTGCTCAATGTGGGAAAGGAGCATATAATAAACATATTCCTCGATGGGCATTAGATTATTCACCAAAATACTTAAAACATTTATTGGAAGGCTTATTGGATGCTGATGGTTCTCGCGGAGTTATATACCATACTGTTTCTAAAAAATTGGTTGCGGATATTTGTGAACTTTGCATAAAGTTAAATCTTAAACCAAGCATACACAACAGATACACAACATCTTTTATAGATGGAAGAAAGATAGAGGGTAGTGCATATTATATTTTCATTGCTAATACTACTAAATCAATAAGCCGTCATAGAAATAAAATAGTTGATTATAATGGAGATGTCTGGTGCTTGAAAGTCAAAGATAATAAAAATTTTTTAGTGGAAAGGAATGGTAGATTTGATTTTTGTGGTAATACGGATGAAGTTTACGGATCTATCGAAAAAGGGGCATTCAAAGAAGCTGATAACCTGAAGCCTTCAAGCCCATATTCAGCTTCTAAAGCGAGCGCGGACCTATTGGCTATGTCGTATTATACTACCTACCAGTTGCCAGTAATCATCACTCGTTCCAGCAATAATTTTGGGCCATACCAGTTCCCGGAAAAAGTAATGCCTCTTTTTATTACCAATATCCTGGAAGACAAACCAGTGCCTCTTTATGGTGATGGCAAGAATGTACGTGATTGGGTTTATGTGCTGGATAATTGCGAGGCTATCGACCAGGTGATGCATAAAGGAAAAACAGGAGAGATTTATAATATTGGGGGCAGCAATGAGCTGTCTAATATTGAGTTAACTAAAAAGATCCTGGATCTGTTGGGCAAGGGTGATGAATTTATTAAGGTAGTTACTGACCGTCTGGGTCATGACCGCCGTTATGCTCTGGATTGCTTCAAGCTCAGAAGTGAATTGGGCTGGAAACCGCAACATGATTTTAATCAGGCGCTTCAAGACACTATCACCTGGTATAAGGAAAATCAGCAGTGGTGGGGAAAATTAAAGACGCAAAAACAGGAGCGCTGATAGCATATAGCAAATGGCCATAAAGAAAAAGACGCAAATAGCGAATGGCATATAGCCTATAGCAAAGACCAAACCGAAAATGCTTCTGCCATAAGCAATAAGCCATATGCTATAAGCGCACTTAATTCTATTAGCGAATTGGAGTTGTAATGAGGATTGCCATAACTGGAGCTAGCGGTATGCTGGGGACTGACTTATTACAGACACTGGCCGGAGAACATGAACTTTTTGGACTGGACATCAGGAAGCCCCTCATAGAGATACCTAATACTAAATACCAGTTGCTGGACATTACTGATACGAAAGCAACCTATGATGTTATCACCAGGCTTAATCCGGAATTAGTGATACACGCTGCTGCCTACACAAATGTGGATGGGGCGGAAAACGAGCCAGAACAAGCTTACCGGATAAATTCCCTGGGCACCAGGAATGTAGCATTAGCCTGCCAGAGGTTTGATTCAGCTTTGATCTATATCAGTACTGATTATGTATTTAACGGGCAGAAAAAAGAGCCTTACTTGGAAATAGATCAACCTGATCCCTTGGGAACCTACGCTAAAAGCAAGTATTGGGGGGAGTTATACACCCAATGGCTGATCAACAGGTTTATGATCATCCGCTCCAGCTGGCTTTTTGGTAAGCATGGCAAAAACTTTGTCGCGGCTATCCAATCGCAAGTACAGAATAAACATGACTTGAAAGTAGTTAATGACCAGTTCGGTTCCCCAACTTATACTGTAGACTTGGCAAACGCTATTAAGCAGTTATTAACTATCAATAATCCCTGCCCGCCAAAGTTTGTTGGGCGGGAACTATCAACTGGCTTGTACGGTATCTGGCATATTACCAACAGTGGTTCTTGTTCCTGGTTTGATTTTGCCAGGGAGATAGTAAAACAAAGCGGAGCCAAAGATAATGTCGAGCCGGTCAGTACACAACAGGTAAACCGGCTTGCTCCCCGGCCTACCAACTCGGTGTTGGGTAATTTTAATTGGAAACTGCATAATTTCCCGCTTCTGCCAACCTGGCAGGATGCGCTAAAACGGTATCTAAAACAATGAAGAAAATAAAGAAAACCCTCCGTTTTATTAGTATAGGACTGCTTGTTATACTGCTAATTGCCGTGATTTGGTATAACTGGCCGCAAAAGCAGGAAGATAGATTCCAGTTTTTGCCGGCAGATTCACTGCTTTATGGACAACTAAGTGTTGACTGGGACCAAAAAGGGCCAGCTCAGCTCTTTGATGTTTTTTGGCGAAAAACGATCGCGGCTAATCCCCAATTGAATAATAGTTTGATAAAAAAACTAGTCCTTTACTTGCTCCCGCAAGATATATTGTTCGGGGTAATATACAGTGGTGAAGATGCGCGCTTAAGCAAAGAACCTGATTATAGTATTATTATTGATCTGGGTAAAAAAACGCGGTTAGTTAGTCTCGCTGCTAGCATAGCTTCTTATCGTGGTTTTAAGGAGAATAAGCAATTCAAAATAATCAATAACCTGGTGATCCTCAAGGCGGCAAATAGTAATAATGAACCTGTGCTGGCAGATGGCTTAGCCAGTTTAAAAGCTCTTTTTAAACAGTCTGCCCGGGAAGAATTGAACATCTACCTGCCTAACAAAAAAAAGGAATTAAGCGCCCTGGTCAAGTTAATGGAAAGCAAAAACAGTTTTGCTTTTTTCCCTTCCATTGATTTAGTTGATTATGTCCAGGTAAACGGTACTTTGGTCAGCGCTGATATGGTCAAGGGTAAGATGTCTTTTGCCTCCAAGAACATTGCTGATGTCGATAAAATAGGCTTAGACGCATTTTTCCTGAATAATTTGCTGATGAGATTGCTCCTGGGGTATAGCCTGACCTATGAAGGAGAGGCGAGCTCCCTGGCTAATTTTGTAGAGATCAATTACCAGGTAAAGGAATTAAATAAGATTTGGCAGCAGATATAATGAAGAAGTCTCTCTGGTTACTAGTCTTATATTGTTTGCTTAGCGCTTCTCCCGTTCAGGCTGAGGAATTGGTCGGCTATGTCCCAAAGAATGCCGAGGTCATCTTTAGCCTGAAGAATTTGAACACCAGTACCGCTTGGCGCTCCTTGATCAAGACTTATCAGGGAAAAATAGCTCAGCATCAGGATGACCCGAATTACCTGTTGATAGCATACTTATTCAAGCAATTTACTTTTAAACAGATCGCCGGAGGGAGTTTTCCAACAGAGGCAGGCTGGAAAAATATATTGGCGGTGTTCCCAGACTTGGAAGGAGAAAAAGAAAGATTTAACAAGTTCCTGATCGATAATTTAGGGAATTTTGTCAGCATTAATCCTGGCTGGCAAAAGAAAGAGGCGGCCCGGCAGAATGTTTATTTTGACAGCCAGGCAGAAAGTAATAACCATTTAACCGCATTTTCCGTGCAAGGTGACCGGGTCATATTAGCAAGTAATAGCGGACTTGTTTCTACCTGCCTGGAAGCAAAACAGACCGGAAGCAATATTGTCACGACTCCTGCTTTTAAAGAGTTATCAAGCGCAATACCCAAAGGTTATGAAGGTTATATATTTATCAACAATAAAAGCCGCCGGTTTTCGCAAGAGCTGAAAAAATGGGAAACAGATAATAAGATGGTAGCGCTTATGTCCAGCCAATGGCTGGAATCATTACTGCTGACTTTTACCCTGGTAACTGATGACGAGGTTAAGGGTAAGCTGTTTTTCAAATGCAGCGACCCGTCTAAGGTAAAGTTGATGCAAAATGATGCCCAGTTCCTGGGTGAAGTGGTCAAGCGTAAGTATGCTTATTCCCAATTAGTGTATAAACATACGGTAACGGTACAAGGCAACAAGGTCATCCTTGATTTTAATGCCAGAAGTTTTAAGGCAATCTTAGATCAGGAATTATAAAGAATTGACTTGTTTAGAATTTAGAACTTAGAATTTTGAATTTGTTTTACAAAAGGGGGTAATAAAATGTCCTCGTTCAGAGAGCAAGAACTCAACTTAATTGATATACTGGGAATTTTATGGCGCCGTAAAGTCCTAATGCTATTGTTTGTGGTTATAGCACTGGCCTTAGCTGTGGTTCTGAATAGTATGATGAAACCGGTTTACCGGTCTTCAGTTTCTTTGTTGTTAAGCAAGCCAGCATACAATATTAATTTTTATAAGCCTGGGGATCCTAAAATTGAAACCACTCCCTTGCCTTTACAATCTGTGGAAGTGCTGGAAAGCATTGTAAAAGACGGGAACCTGGTCCAAAAAGTATTAGCTGCCCTGCAGGCCAGAGGGGAACAATACGCAAAATTGAAGCCCGGTGATTTGCAAGGTAAAGTGAATGTTCGGATGGATAAGGATACCGGATTACTGGACCTTAAAATTGATGATACCGATCCAGTCGAGTCCGCAGAAATAGCCAATTTATGGAGCCAATACCTGATCGACCAGGTAGAGGAATTGAACAGCTTAGACAACAGGGATGCGGGTACATTTGTGGCTAAAGAGTTAGAGCAAGCTAAATCAACCATGACCCAGGTAAACACTAACTTAACGAAGTTTGATAGCGGCAGCAACCTTGAATTATACCAAAAAGAGTTATCAGCTAAAATAAACCTGGTTGCAGAGTTGGAACAAAAAGCAGAAAAGGCGGCAGTGATCGCCGGTGAAATCAATAATTATCTAAATCAGCTTGAGCTGAAAACGAAAGAACAAGGCGAAAGTACTGCCGCGCTTGAATTAGCCAATAGAATGTTCCTGCAGGATGTGCAAAAAAGGCTATTGGAAAGCAATTCTATTTCCGGTGAGATTAAACTAGATGAAGATTGGAAAACCGAGACTGACAATAGTCCTACACAAACCAGCTCCAATTACTATTCCAGCCAAATCCTTCAGCTTGACAACTTACCGCAGAATTTCACCCAGCAAGTAGCAGCATTAAAAATGATCAGGGATAATCTAAACAGCAGGAAAGAATATCTGCTTGGTTACCTGCCTGTGCTTAAACCCCAGATTTCCCAGCTGAAAGGCAAATACAGCCAGGAAAACCTCAAAAAAGCTGAATTGAAGAGACTTTCTGAAACAGCTAAAAATACCTATATGATTTTAACCCAGAAGGAAGCGGAAATTAAAGTGGCAGCCGGTACTAAAATGGGGCAGTTAAGGATAATAAAGGCTGCCTCTGTCCCGCTACAGCCGTATTTACCTAAAAAGAAGTTGAATGTGCTGGTAGCTCTGGTGATCAGCCTGGTCTTAGGTGGATATGCCGCGCTGAGCATGGAGGGAAAGAATAAATGAAAATTTGTGTCATTGGTTCAGGATATGTTGGCTTAGTGACCAGCGCCTGTTTTGCGGATTTCGGCAATACGGTGATCGGAGTAGATATTGACCAGGAAAAAGTAAAGCAGCTTAAAAAAGGTAAAGTCCCATTCTATGAACCAGGCCTTGATGAGCTTATTAAGAATAATATTAAAGACGGCCGCCTTACCTTTACTTCAGATCTGAAAAAAGTTATCAATAACCATGATATGATCTTTATTTGTGTAGGCACACCAACGCATCGTGACGGGAGTATTGATCTCTCCTATATAGAACAGGCTTCCAGGGATATAGGCGAGAGTATTGACGGTTATAAGATCATAGTTACCAAAAGTACTGTCCCGGTAGGTACCAGTAAAAAGATCACAAAAATTATTAATGAATCATTGAAAAAAAGAAAGAAAAAAGTGAAATTTGACGTTGTTTCCAATCCTGAATTCCTGAGAGAGGGAGCAGCTGTTTTTGATGCGACCCATCCTAACCGGATCATAGTAGGAACAGAAAGCGCCACGGTCCGTCAGGTGATGAGCGAGCTTTACCGGCCGCTTTACCTGCTCGGCACGCCGATGGTCTTTACGAATTGCCAGACTGCGGAATTAGCCAAATACGCAGCCAATGCTTTTTTGGCCACTAAGATTTCTTTTATCAATGAGATTGCCAATGTCTGTGAAATAGTGGGGGCAGATGTCAAAGATATCGCTAAAGCCATGAGCTATGATAATCGTATTGGCGGCAAATTCCTGCATTCAGGCATTGGTTATGGCGGGAGTTGCTTCCCCAAGGATACCCATGGCTTGGTGTATCAATCAGGCCTGGTAGGTTATGATATGAAAATCGTGTCCGCGGCGATCAAGGTGAACGAAGAACAGGTACAAAGGTTCTGCCGGAAAATAACCGCCAAACTAGGGTCAATCGAAGATAAAACGATCGGTATATTAGGATTATCATTTAAACCCAATACTGATGATCTGCGGGAAGCGCCGGCGTTGGCAGTGATCGATTTCCTGAAGCGAAAAAAGGCAGTGATCAAGGTTTTTGATCCAATTGCTTTGACTAGTGCCAGGAAAAGCATTAAAGATGTTACTTTTTGCCTTGATGCCTACCAGACAGCAAAAAACTGTGACGCCTTACTGATCATTACGGAGTGGAATGAGTTTAGGAACCTGGACTTGTCCAGGATCAATAAACTGATGAAAACCCCTGTCATTATTGACGGCAGGAATATATATAATCCTGAAGAAATGAAAAAACTCGGATTTGTTTATACCGGTGTGGGGAGAGGAAGCGAATTGGAATCTAAGTAGGAGGCGGAAGATGAAAATCGTAATACTTGCAGGCGGCTTGGGAACCAGAATTAGCGAGGAAACCCAGACTATACCAAAACCAATGGTCGAAATTGGCGGCAAACCTGTCTTATGGCA
>CAYTYR010000011.1:0-76476 GCA_964441745.1 uncultured Clostridia bacterium | reverse complement strand
TACTGGACATTGTTGCCATTATTGATGTCCTGAAAAGTACCATGGATAATGGCAAAAAGGCATTGTGGATACTGTTAATAGTTATTTTGCCGGTTATTGGTATGGTAATTTACTTTTTGATTGACCAAAAGCGCCAGGGGCCAGGCCTAAAGAAATAAAGAACAAAAGGAGAATACTATGAATAAAAGTATATCAGTTGTACTGTTAGTTGCCGGAGTGGTCCTGCTGGTTTTTGGGTATAATGCCTATCATTCAGCAGCCTCAGACCTTTCCCGCTTTTTCACAGGCGAACCTACCGATAAGGCGCTCTGGCTGTTGGGTGGCGGATTGGCCGCCAGCGTTGCCGGGTTAGTAGGAGTAGTGAAAAAGTAAGAGGAGAGCGTAATTATGGAAATGAGTTTTACGACCCAAAATACTAAAAATGCGATTATTTGGGCAGACCCCCAGACAGGCTTGATCATAAACTGCAATAAAGCGGCGGAAATACTCTTTAAATCAAGCAAAGAAGAGATCGTTGGGCGGCATCATTCGACAATTTATGCTTCCCAGCAAGCAGAATATTATACTGATATGTTCACTAAACTTACCCAAAAATACGGTGTTATTGACGAGGAAGCAGAAGTGATATCCAGTTCAGGAACGATACGGTTCGTCCAGATGACCTCAGCGCTGACTATTGTGGAAGGCAAGCAAATAATACAGGAAATATTTCATGATATTGATGATAGCAAAAAGGTAGCGGATAAATTACAGGATAGTGAAGAACGATTTCGCAGCATGTTTGAATTATCAGGCATTGGGATGGCCCTGGTTGGTACGGGCGGTAGTTTCCTGAAAGTAAACTGTTCTTTATGTGAGATCTTGGGGTACACGGAAAAAATGCTCCTGGCCATGAATTTCATTGATATTATCAATAAAAATGACCTTAGTCCGGGAGAGACGTTTAAAGACAAACTGTTTAACGGCAAAAACCACGACACGAGCTTAGAAATACGTTGTGTTAATAAAAAAGGAATTAGTCTCTGGATCGCCCTGAATTCGTCCCTGATCTACAATAAGCTGGATGTGCCGGTTTATTATATATTTCAGGTCCAAAACATCACCGGGCGCAAGGAAGCAGAGGAAGCGTTAAGCTTTTCTGAATCGCGTTATCGCCGGCTTTTTGAAACAGCGCAGGACGGTATCTTAATCCTCGATGCGGACACCGGATATATTGTTGACGTTAATCCATATTTGATCGATATGCTGGAATATCCACGGGAACAATTTGTGGGGAAAAAACTATGGGAGATCGGGCCGATAAAAGACGTGGAGACAAGCAAGAACGCGTTTGTGGAACTGCAAACTAAGAAATATATCCGGTATGAAAATATGCCCCTGCAAACAAAAAGCGGAAAAATAATCGACGTTGAATTCGTCAGCAATGTGTACGGTGTCGATGGTCTTAAAGTGATCCAGTGCAATATCCGCAACATCACCGCGCGCCGGAATATAGAAAAAGCGCTTTTTGAAAGCAAAGAACGCTTTAAAAAACTTAGTTTTCATGACTCCTTGACCGGCCTTTATAATAGGACATATTTCGCGGAAACCATGACTCGCCTGGATAAGGATCTCGCCCGTTCGACTCCCGTGAGTATCATGTCCATAGATATAGACGGGCTAAAACTTATAAATGATACGTTTGGCCATCAGTCTGGCGATGCCTTATTAAAAGCGGCGGCTGAATTAATACTCAGGCCTTTTAGGCGCATCGATATCGTTGCCCGGTTAGGCGGCGATGAATTCTGCGTTATCCTGCCGCATACTGATAATCTCGCCGCGCTCGAAAAAAGGAATGAAATTGCGGATATGGTCAAAGCGTATAGCAATGAAAATCCGGCCATCCACCTGCATATGTCCATTGGGGTGGCCACCTCCCAGGATGATGAAAACGAAAATATTTATGGACTTTATCAAAGAGCAGACGAGGAAATGTATAAAATAAAAAATATTCGCACGGTCCACCCCAAGGATGAAATAGTCGATATCTTATTAACCGCCTTAGCCGAAAGAGACTTTATCAACCAGGGGCACGCGGAACGGCTTTCAAAAATGGCCGAGACGATGGCCGACAAAATGCATCTTAATGATGATACAAGAAAAAATCTGGTCCTATTGGCCAAGGTGCATGACCTGGGAAAAGTAAGTATCCCGGATAAAATACTATTTAAGCCTGATATTTTGACTGATGAAGAAAGAGCGAAAATGAAGGAGCATGCTCAAAAAGGATATAATCTCGCTAATCGTTCAAAGGCTTTATCCCCGATCGCTGGTCTTATTCTCCATCATCATGAATACTGGGACGGGCAGGGGTATCCGGAGGGGTTACAAGGAGAGCAAATACCTCTGGAAGACAGATTATTCTCCATAATGGATGCCTATGATGCCCTGACCAATATAAGGCCCTATCGCAAAGGTGTTAGCAAACAAGAAGCCTTGACAGAGTTGAAAAGCAGATCAGGAACCCAGTTTGAACCAAAGCTGTTAGCCGAATCTATACAGTATATATAAAGGTAATATAGAAGGGGGGTACGGGTGTTAAGATCAGAGGAGAAGGGTGTCAAACTAAAGCCATTAGTTAGAATATACAGAGGTTTGGCAAAAAAAATGAAAAGGAGATATTAGTATGAAGAAAACACTGATCGTATTGTTCATTTTCACAGCACTATTGATGATGCAAAGCCAGCTTCCGGCAGCTCCGGTTATTGAGCAGCCGCTTTACCAAGTCACAGTCGTGCAGACTCCGGCGCAAGCTATTAATTACCGGAATCTCAATGGATCCGTTAACATTGATTTCAAAGGCACCGTGCTTCTGCCCGCGGCCAAAGGCTACGCTGTTATTAAGAACAAAGCCGGCATCATAGGGATTCAGGCGAGAATTGAGAACTTGACGACCCCAACTCAGTTTGGCTCTGAGTATTTGACCTATGTCTTATGGGCTATCTCCCCGGATGGACGGGCGACCAACCTCGGTGAACTGATCGTTAAGGATGGTGAAAGTAAATTGGACGCAAAAACAACCCTTCAGACCTTGAGTTTACTCGTAACCGCGGAGCCTTACTTCGCTGTTTCAAAACCAAGCAATGTGGTAATCCTGGAAAATGCGATCAAGCCGGATAATAAAGAGAAAATTGAATTAGTTGATGCTAAATACGAGTTACTCCCGAGAGGGCAATACAGCAAGAACATTGCTGCTACGGACCTGCAGCCGCAGACGATGGATAAGAAGACGCCATTCTACGTTTATCAAGCCCGGAATGCCGTGCTGATAGCCAAAGCCGCTGGTGCGGAAACCTATGCGGTTGATGGTTTCAAAGACGCGCAGAGACTTCTGGCCTTATCTGAAACAAAAGAGGGCGGTATGAAAGGCCGTTCGATGACGGCGCGTGAAGCTGTGCAAATAGCTGAGGACAGCCGCTCTATGGCCGTGAAACTACAAGCGGATGAAGCAATTATGAAAGAACGCCAGAAAGCGCAGAAGCAGATCAGCAGCGCTAATAGCCAGGCTTCTATCGCCGCTGCCGGCCAGACAAAAGCGGAAAATGCTCAAGCCAAAGCCGAGAAAGCAAAAGTACAATCTGATAACGAACGCGTCGCGGCTCTGACCCTGGCCACTAATGCCGCCGCATCATCAACTGCCTCTCAAGCAGACGCGACGATGGCTCGGGCCGCGGCCGTGGAATCAAAAGGACAGGCTGATGACGCCAATAGCCGGGCCCAAATGGCAGATGATAAAGCGCAAAAAGCGGAGAGCGAGAAAGTAGTCCTACGCGCTCAACTCTTGCAACAGCTAAATTTGATCTTGCAAACGCGGGATACCGCTCGGGGCCTCATCGTCAACATGTCTGACGCTCTTTTCAAAACGGGAAGTGCGGAGTTGCAGCCGCTAGTCCGCGAGAAATTGGCAAAAATTGCCGGGATCGTATCGTCTTATTCTGGCTTAAAACTGGTTGTTGAAGGCCACACCGACAGTGTCGGGAGCGATGCCTACAATCAGCGGTTATCGGAAAACAGAGCCCAATCAGCGCTGGATTTCCTCGTCAGCCAGGGTGTGCTGGCTAGTTCCATTGTGTCGCGCGGGTTTGGGAAAAGCAACCCGATCGAATCAAATGACACGGCTCAAGGACGGCAAATGAATCGCCGGGTAGAGATAGTTTTGAGCGGTGAAGTGATCGAGACATCGGCGCGGGTTCATTAATAATACCGGAAATCCGGGGGAATCCGGGGACATAGTATTAATTAAACAAAATAAGTATTATGTCCCCAGATATCCATAAGAAGGTCATATGAAAAATCTAATGCGCGTTTTAGCTGTTTTAGTTGCCCTTTCCAGCGCTGCTGGCCTGGTACAGGCTGCGGACGTAGGTTTTAGCCTTAATCTCAACATAGGGGAACCTCCTGTTTTTATTGCTCCGCCCGCTCTTGGTTTTTATGTGGCGGTGGGAGTGCCCTACGATATGTTTTTCATTGATATGAATTATTATATGTACAGGGGCGGCGGATGGTATATAAGCTCCGGCTACAATGGCCCGTGGGCTGTGGTCCAATATCGGCGACTGCCGCGGGGACTGAGGCGTCATAAATATGAACATATCATCAAGGTCAGGGATGACGAGTACCGGAGTTATGAACGTGACCGGAATAACTATAAGGGTAAACAATATCGTCCGGAGAAACACGAAATACAGCAAGAAAAACAGGGAAATCAGGAAAATAAAGAGAATAACCGCGGCGGTAATAGTAATAAAGGACATGGTAAAAACAAGTAACTCAGAAAGGAGGATCCTATGTTGTGGACAATCGCTGTAGTACTGATAATTTTATGGCTGTTGGGTTTGATAACCGGCTATACGATGGGATATTTTATTCATCTCCTTTTGGTCATTGCCATCATCGTCATACTGGTCAGGGTCATCCAGGGAAAGAAACTTTAATAACTATACAGGATAGAGAGGAGTAACTTTTTATGAAAAAGAGAAAAATCGTTATTTACTGTTTAGCGCTTCTCACGTTGATCGTTGTCTTTGCCGGCTGTGCCTCGACACGGACACAGGAAAGCGCCGGCCAATATGTTGACGATTCAGTCATCACCACCAAAGTAAAAACCCTGATCGCGGCTGACGATTTTCTTAAGTCATTTCAGATCAGTGTGGAAACTTTCCAGGGAACCGTTCAATTGAGTGGTTTTGTTAATTCTCAAAAGGCTTTTGATAAAGCCGGTCAAATCGCCAGGAGCATTCAAGGAACTAAAGCTGTAAAGAATGACCTGATCGTAAAATAGGCGGCATTAGCAATAACAATAAAAGGAGTATTATGATGATGAAAAAATTGATTTACAGTATTATTTGCAGCCTGTTCCTATTGACTCTAAGCAACGTCGTATCCGCCCAGGGGAGGCCTCACGCCTTCTATGTGACGCCTTATATAGGGAGTTTCGTGTTCGACGTAGACCAGAACCTCGATAATGACCCTGTTTATGGTATTAGCCTGGGATACAATTTCACTAAGTATCTCGGAGTGGAAGCCGCCGGAGGTTACATTGACACAAAGTATGACCTGCCAGTGTCTTATTCACGGGTAACCAAAGTCATTAACTATCGCATGGATGGTATTTTTAATCTGCTTCCGGATGATCGCCTTGTCCCGTTTATCTTCATTAGTGTTGGCGGCCAGCGTATCGATTATCCCTCGCAGGTTTCCAATAAAAACTCTTCTGCCGCTGCCTATGGCGGCGGGGTGAGGTTTTTCTTTACCGATGATCTGGCCCTGCGGGGCGATGCCCGTAGGATCTATGTATTTGATGACAGCATGATAGATATGGAATTCTCGCTGGGATTATCTTTCTATTTTGGCGGCGCCAAAGCGGCTCCTGTCCCAATAGCCGAGCCCATAAAAGCTGAAGAGAAAGTAGTCATCATGGCAGCTGAGCCAAAGGTTGAAGAGAAAGTCATGTTGGCCGCGGTTGAGCCGAAGATCATTATCCTGGCTTTTGAGGACATCCATTTCGATTTCGATAAGGCGACCCTTAAGCCGGAAGCCCAGTCTATCCTGAAAAGGAATATCCAGCTGTTGAAAGCTAATCCTAACGCCCAGATCCGTATTGCCGGTTATACCTCTGCTGCCGGGGCTGAAGACTACAACCAAAGCTTGAGTGAAAGAAGAGCCAATGCTGTACAGGAATACCTCATTAACGAAGGCATTATTTCACGGGACAGGCTTTCTATGATCGGTTATGGCGAGACACGTCCGGCAATGCCTGAAGCAGCGCCTAAAGAGCTTTACTCAACAGCAGCCAAGGCGAACATGAGAGTTCTTTTTGAAATCATCGTGAAATAAGGGGGCCTTAACGGATGGGGGGGTAAGGATGGTTAAAAAAGTTGTGAAGATGTTACATATATTGGTCTGTGCCATTTTGATTATTCAGTTTGTGGGTTGCGGGACTATTATGTACCCTGAACGCAAAGGACAAAGAGGCGGGAGAATTGATATCGGAGTTGCCCTGCTGGATGGGATAGGATTATTGTTTTTCCTGATTCCGGGGGTCATTGCTTACGCTGTTGATTTTTCCAATGGGACGATTTACCTGCCTGGGACAGTTCGGGGTCCCCTGGATCTAAAAGACATGAAACAGGTAAGATTTGACCCTGAGAATTATACTAATGAAACTATCGAGAAGATCGTTCAAAAAGAAACAGGGTATGCGGTAAAGCTAAACCAGGATAATCTGGAGATATATAGACTAAAATCTATTGATGAGATGATGATGTATTTTGCGGATGTTTTGCCAGGAATAAAAAATTATCGTGTTGCTTTACATCAGGCCTGAGGGACGTAAACACAAAGCCTGGTCTGAAAAGGAATAAATTGTGTTAATAGAAATGAGATGGGGACCTCAATGAAACGAGCTAAGAAATCATTCAAGGCGATTTTCGCTGTACTCCTTTCAGGCGCAGTGATCATGATCACTAGTTTGGTCTTTGCCCAGGGAGGCACCATCGCGGGTTCGGTAAAGGATCTCTATAACGATAAAGGTATCCCAGGAGTAGCTATCACGGTAAAAGATGAAAGTACCGGTAAATTGGCAGGAAAAGGGACTACCGATGCGTTGGGTAACTACGCAGTGAGTATTTCAGCTTTAGGAAAATATACTCTTTTGGCGGCCAAATATGGATATAGGAATATGACGGCCTTGAATATTATCGAGCTTTCCGATATAACAAAGGACCTGACTGTAAATGTCTCTATGGGCAGGTATGCGTGGTTAAAGGAACAGCGCGAGGGACCGACACCGCCCTTATATTGGGATACAGAGTCTGGCAAAAGCTACCTTATCCCAGCCCTCGAAATCCCGGCTTTCATCCTTCTCCTCAACGGGGCTGACCGTCTTATCTACCCCAACCTAATGGAGGATGGAAAAAAAGTCTACTCCTCTAGTTTGTCCACTTTCCGGGGACACGTCTTGCACGGACCCTGGACAGTTGACACAGACTCTTTTGCTATGAATCAGTTCGGGCATCCGTACCAGGGATTAATGTATTATGGTTACGCGCGATCAGCCGGCCTCAGTTTTTGGCAGTCATTCATCTATACCAACATAGGCAGCTTTCTCTGGGAAACTGGCGGAGAGACCACACGTCCGTCGATCAATGACCAGATCGCCAGTGGTGTTGGCGGTAGCTTCTTCGGAGAGGCGCTCTTCAGGATGGCTAGCCGGGTGCTGGAGAGCCATGGAGACAAACCCGGGTTCTGGCGCGAGTTGAGCGCGGCGATACTCAAACCTTCCCTGGGCATCAATCGCTTGGCCTTTGGAGAAAGGTTCAAGCCGGTATTTCCAAGCAACAATCCAGCCATTTCCTGGCGTCTGCGGTTCGGGGCAAGTCTTAATTCGAGTCTGAAAGACAAGGGCTACGATAGTCTTATCAATAAAAACGAAGCGACTGCTGACTATTCCATAGCCTATGGATTACCCGGGAAGGCTCACTATAGCTACAATCGTCCTTTCGATTACTTTCATTTTGAATTCTCCACTCTCGCCAACTCAACTAACCCTTTTGATAACATCATGCTTCGCGGTCTCCTCCTCGGAAAAGAATACGAGGCTGGCGACGGTTATCGCGGGATATGGGGCCTCTATGGCGGCTATGACTATATATCCCCGCATGTCTTCCGCGTCTCTAGCACTTCCGCCTCTATTGGCACTACCTATCAATGGTGGCTTTCGCGAGTAGTAGCGCTCCAGGGCTCGGTCCTCGGGGGAATCGGTTATGCCGCGGCTGGCAATGTCGCCCAAACAGGTGAACGCGACTACCACTATGGTGTTGCCCCGCAAGGGCTCATCGCGCTCCGCTTAAACTTCGGCGAAATAGCCATGTTCGACTTAACAGAACGTGCTTATTATATTTCTGGCAGGGGAGGAAATGATCCTGGTGGAACTGAATCCATCAACCGCCTAAATATGGGATTTACTTTCCATATTTATGGCCGTCACGCCCTCGGGCTCCAATACATCGCCTCCATCCGTAACGCGACGTATCCTGATTGGCCTAACAGCCATCAGTCACTAGGAACCTTCAGCCTTGTTTATACGTTACTTGGTGATTCCGGGTTCGGCCCAGTCGAATGGCGCGACGAAACCGAGAAAGGAAATACACCATGAAGTATAAAGCTATTGTGCTTATTCTATTTGTGTCGCTTTGCTGTTTCTTCTGGGTTTCGGTGGCTCGAGCAGAGTCGGAAACGCCAAGTGATATTATGAAGAACTTTGGTGATGTTTTAATCTATATGGCTCCATCAGTAGCTTTTGGTATGACCCTCATGGAGGAAGACAATACAGGCATGTGGCAATTCGCTAAATCTGCGGTAGTAACAATGGGTGTTTGCACCGGCTTAAAATACACGGTAAACTCCCGCCGGCCCAATGGTGATCCTCAATCCTTCCCTTCAGGGCACACCGCGATAGTTGTTCAGAGCGCTGAATTTATGCGCCAACGTTATGGGTGGAAATTTGGTCTCCCTGTTTACATTGTTGCCGCATATGTGGGATACAGCCGCGTTAGGGCTGATGAGCATCATATGCGGGATGTTTTAGCAGGAGCGGTAATTGGCTTCGTGGGCACTTATTGGTTTACTACGCCGTACGAAGGCTGGAATGTCCAGCCCGTGGTAAGTTCTTCATATTTAGGCGTTAATTTAAGCCGTAATTGGTAAAATAAAGCAGACAGCATAAATAGAAGGGAATAACAACATGAGGCGATGCGCTCATAGAACTATTGTGCTTATCCTGTTCGCGGCATTTTTTTGTTTGTCCGCAGCCTCGGTAGTTCGGGCAGACGGAGAATCGAACACGCCGACTGATGTGATCAAGAACTTTGGTGATGTTTTGATCTATATCGTACCGGCGGCAGCTTTTGGCATGACCCTCGGGGCGAAAGATGATGAAGGCATGAAACAATTCTCTGAATCCGCAGTATTAGCGATGGGGATCGTTGTTACCCTTAAATACACAGTGCATTCCCGCCGGCCTAACGGGGATCCTCAATCATTTCCCTCCGGGCATACTGCGATTACTGTCCAGGGCGCAGAATTCCTGCGTCAGCGTTACGGGTGGCAATATGGCCTCCCCGCCTACGTTATTGCAGCGTATGTGGGATACAGCCGCGTTAGATCAGACGAGCATTATATACGGGATGTTTTGGCCGGAGCGGCAATTGGCTTTGTCAGCTCTTTTTTTATTACCAAGCCAAATCAAGATTGGAATATCCAGCCAGCGGCAGGTACTTCATATTTAGGTGTTCGAGTGAACCATACCTGGTAAAACGGGATAATTAACTTGCTTTAAACAAAACAATCCAGAAAGTACAGGGTTATTTTTTTTATTAATTGTAGTTGACAATATATTTATAGTGTGCTATATATATAAAGGTAACATTAAAATAAGGGAGGTTTTCGATGGACCAGGATAAATACTCCTTAAGGGAAAGAAAACACGCGAAAACCAAGCTCTCCCTGGTTTACGCTTTTATCGAGCGGCTTAAGACGCAACGTTTCGAAGAGATCAGTATCAGCGAATTATGCGCTGATCTGGAAGTGGCGGAGGGGACTTTTTTCAACTATTTCCCGCGCAAAATAGATGTCATCCGGTATTTTACTGATTTGATAACTTCCCATATCATTTGGAAAGCAGACCAGAAAAATGACGAAAAAAATTATCTGAATAATATCGATAATATTTTTTATTATTTAGGGGAAGCCATTGAAAATTGTACTAATTTGATCTATGAGATCATTGCTGCTTTTATCGGGCAGAAACAGGTTATAGGACATAGGACCAAGATCACTAAAGCAGAAAAGCATTTTGCTTTTCCCGAGTGCGCGGGTATAGAAGATATCAACCCGCCATTGATATTGTTTGAAGACTATTTTGAAGAGATCCTTAAAAAGGCGGTTAAAAATAAGGAATTGCCAGAGACGACAGATGTCAATGAAGCAGTGCTCTTCCTGAAAACGATTCTGGCTGGGATACCATTAGCGATTAAAAGAGAAAAAATCAAAGACCTTAAATTCTGGAATAGGAAGATGTTGAAGTTGCTGTGGAAAGCTTTAGACAGAAAATACGACAGGGGTAATCAATGAGAATGAACAAGCTAGTAATGATAGTGGTCATGATCAGGTTCCTTTGCCCGGCGGCCAGCCAGGCGCAGGGACAGGAAATCCTGAGCTTGAACATGGAACAGGTGATCAATAAGGCGATCATCGAAAGCGAACAATACCAGATCCAGGATAATACGGTAAAGAAACTGGAGCAACAGTATCGCGAAGCCAAATCAGCGATCTACCCGCAGGTTAATGGCGCGGTCACCTGGCTAAACAATTATGAATATCCTGATAAGGCGAAAGCGCAAATGACTGATTATGCGTTTGATGCCGGCATAACGGCGAGCCAGATCGTCTGGTCGTTTGGCAAAGTTTCATCAGCGGTGCGCTTGGCTGACAAGTTGCTGGCCGGCAGCCGCATGAATAAAGATACGACAAAACAAGAGGTTATCTATGCGGCTAAGATACGCTATTATAGCACCTTGCTGGCGAAAAGCTCGCTGGATATATTGCAGGAATCCCTGGGGAATACCAGGCGAAATAAGGAACTGGTGATCCAGCGTTCTTCCGCTGGCCGCAGTTCAAGGCGGGATATTATCAAAATGGACGCTGATATTGCCGCGCGAGTCCCCCAGGTAAATGAAGCCGGTACCAGCTTAAGCTCGGCTTTGCGTGGCTTAAAAGTAATGATCGGTGCGGCTCCCGAAGCAGAGGTTATAATGACAGATACCTATGCCGCCGAATATAAGCCTCTGGACGGCCCGGCCCTGGTTAAGAGTATGCGGGAAAATGAACCGACACTGCAAGCTCTGTACCAGAATATAGCCGTATATGAGGAATTAACCAAGATCAGGAAAGCCGGTTATTACCCGACCATAGCTGCTTTTGCGACCTGGGATTACAAGGGCGGCGGTACGGATTACTATATTGGCGATAATAATCTTGATGGTTATAGTGTGTTTGGTTTACAAATGAACGTCCCCTTGTGGACCAGCGGGCAGACTTCCTCCCAATTACAGCAGGCCAAGATCGACCTGCAAAACGCTCAACTGCAATTGCAGATGGTTGATAAAGCTATGGTCTTGGAGCTAAATAACGCGGTCGCCGAATACAACGAGTATATTGATACCCTGGCAGCCAATCAAGCCGCGGTAAAACTGGCTCAGGATTCATTTAAAATGATGCAGGATCTGCTGGCTTCAGGACAAGTTTCTTTAACTGACCTGAATGATTCAGAGCTGTTGCTGACGAGCGGAAAGCTTAAACTGCAAGTTACGTTGTTCAATCTTAACGCGACGATAGCTAAAATCGAGAAAATGGCAGGGAAACTAATATGGCAAAATTAATGAGCAAGTTCAGTATCAGGGCACAAGGGTATGTCTTAATTATCCTGGTTTGCGTACTGGCGGTTTTTTGGAAGCAGAACGTGGTCAGGGGGCATCGGACCAAACAGATCGTCAGCATGCTGGAGGAATGGGATAAGAAGGGAAAGCCGGTACAGGTTAACCGGATAGCGGAAAAAGCGGTTAAAGAATATACTAAAGTATCCATTCGGTTGTCCTCCCCTATGAGCGGTAATGGTTTTGTGGTCAGGGATGTGCGTAGCAAACTGGCTGCCGGCCAGGAAACGTATGTCGAGACTGCTCAAGGGCGGATCAAGGGCGTCGTGGCTTCTGTGGACGATAATCTGGATATGAATACCGGGATGTTTCCCGTGCGGATCAATTTTAACGGTGTAACCGGCCAGCCAGGGCAGATCCTGGTGGCTTATGCCTGTACTAATACTTATGAGAAGGCGATCTCTGTGCCTAACGAGATCGTGGATATAGTCGGTGACAAATACTACGTCTGGGAAATTAAAGATGGTATGGCGGTAAAAACACAGATATCTGTCAAGGCCAGGAATGGCTATGGATCTATCGTCAGCTCTGGGCTTAAGCCGGGGGATATAGTGATATCCCAGGGCCAAGCTTTAATCAAGCCAGGGGACCGGGTGAGGATCATGGATGGGGGAGACAAATAATGATTGAATTTTTTGTAAAACGTCCTGTTACTACCATAATGTTCGTATTGGTTTTCGTGGTCTTGGGTGTATTTGCTTTAGCTAAGATACCGATTGAAAGCTCACCAAAGATCGATTTCCCGATCGTCACCATAGCCGTCACTTACCCCGGCGCCACGCCGGTGGAAGTGGAGACGCTGGTGGTCAAAAAGATCGAAGACGTGGTTTCACAGTTATCAGAGATCAAGAATATCAGCAGCCAGTCATATGATAATTACGGGATGATCTTTATTGAGTTCCAACTGGGAACAAGTGTTAATGTTAAATCGATTGAAGTCAAGGATAAGGTTGAGGCGATCCAGAATGACTTGCCGGACGGATGCGAAAAACCGGTCATTGAAAAGTTTGACCCGCTGATGACCCCGGTCATGGACCTGGTACTCTACAGCGACAATATGGACGGCCTGAAGCTCTATGAGTACGCGGATAAAACCCTGAAAAATAAAGTATCTTCCGTGTCCGGTGTGGCCAAGGTGGATGTTTATGGCGGAAAAGAGCGCCAGATAGAAGTAAAACTGGACCCGGTGCTGATGAAACAGCATTATATCACTATTTCTGAAGTGATCAACGCGATCAAAGCCCAGAACCAGAATATCCCCGGCGGCCTGCTGGAAAAGGACCGTTCTTCCCTGAATGTCCGTTTTATCGGGGAATTCCAAGATGTGTCCAAGATAGCGGATATGGTGATCACTTCCAAGGATGGGACATCCTTCCCCTTGAAGGATATCGGCAAGGTTGAGGATAGTTACAAGAAAGTGGAGACTATGGCCCGCTTTAACGGGAAGAATGTGGTGGGGCTGTCAGTAAATATGGTCAGTGACGGTAACGCGGTCAATATTTCCCGGGCTATGAACGAACGGCTGGATGAATTCCGCGCCGGCCTGCCCAAAGGAATGGATCTGGATATTGCCTCAGACACTACGCCGGTCATTATCAACAGGACCAATAATACATACTGGAGCATTTTTATCGGTATCCTCTTAACAGTGCTCATTTTATACTTTTTTACCGGGGAAGCCAAGCTGACTTTCATTGCCGGCATAGTTATTCCCACTTCACTGGTTTCTACCCTGGCCGCGATCAGCGGATCGGGATTCTCCATTAATATGATCACCCTGATGGCGATCGCCACCTCCCTGGGTACTTTGATCGCGAATGCCATTGTGATCGTGGAAAGCGTCCTGGTGCATCTGGAGCATCATGAAGATCCGCGACAGGCGGCGATTGCCGGCACCAAGGAAGTGGCGGTGGCAGTCTTTGCCTCCACCGGCACTAACCTGGTGGTATTCGCGCCCTTGGCTATGATGGGCGGAATAATAGGTTTATTCATGCACCAGTTTGGACTAACCATTATCTATGCCACTACGTTTTCCTTGCTGGCATCGTATAGCTTAACGCCCATGCTTTGCGGATTGTTATTGAAAAAAGAAGATATAAAGCCGGAACAAAAGAAAAACAATAATCCTCTCCGGCTGGTGGTGAATTGGACCACTAAAATGGTTGATTTCCTGAGACAGGAAACTAAGTATTTATTCGACCTGCAGTTTAAATTCCCGAAAGCCACTATATTGTTCGTGGTCATTCTTTTAGCGTCGCTGTTATTCATCCTGCCCTATATAGACTCTGATTTTATGGCTTCATCAGACGCGGACAAGGTCATGATCAGTATTGCCATGCCGCAAGGATCAACAATTGAACGCACATTGGAGACAGTGCTCACTATTGAAAAAAGGCTGAACAGTATTCCGGAAAAAGAATCAATACTGACGAATATCGGCAAGAACGGAGTGGAAAATGCCAGTATAACGCTTGATCTTAAGCCTGCCGCCGAACGTAAGCGCAGCGATCTGGATATCATTAATGAGCTTATTCCATTCATGGCGCAGATCCCTGATGCCGAGATCGACGTCAGCCGCGGCCAGCATATGGCCGGATCGGCTGGCGATGTTTCTATTGATCTCTATGGCGTTGATTACGATAAGATGATCGGACTTTCCCAGCTCATGAAAACAGAGATGGAAAAAACCGGATATTTCCGTTCAGTGAGTTGTTCTTATAAAACGCCCAAAGCGGAACTGCAATTCATACCTGACCAGAAGAAGCTCGTCCAATATGGTTTGACTGCCGATAAGATCGGTCCGGCGATCCGCTCTTCTATCTACGGTAATGATGAAAATAAGTATAAAGAAGTGGGTGAAGAATACGATATCCATGTCGGATTAGATAAAGGCTATACCGTGGATTTCAATGACCTGCGGGAGATCTCCTTAGTATCTACCAGGGGTTTGATCCCGATCACTGCCCTGGGGACGCTTAAGAATGACAAATCCCTGCCGTCGATCAAGCACGCGGACAAGAGACGGGTCATACGCCTGGAAGGATATTTGTCCAAGTCGTCCCTTGGCTACGTGAGACAGGTATTGGACGCGCGGTTTAAAAAACTGCCGTTCACGGAAGGGTATGGCTATGATTATGTCGGCATGGCTGAGATGCAAAAAGAATCTGTCCAGGAGATAAGCACGGCTTTCATCCTGGCAGTGATCCTGACCTTCATGCTCTTATGCGCGGTCCTGGATTCAATGATCTATCCCCTGGTGATCATGACCACTGTGGCCACTTCATATATTGGTGTTATGTATGCGTTATTCTTTATGGAGATGTCCATAAATATGGCCTCGATGTTGACGATGGTTATGGTCGTGGGTATCGTGGTCAATAACGCCATCCTGATGCTGGATCATGCCTTACAAAAGATGAAAGAAGGAATTGAGGTTAAGGAAGCGCTCTGGCTGGGCGCGTCTGACAAGTTCAGGGCCATATTAATGACCTCGCTGGCTATTATCCTGGGAGTGTTGCCGCAGTTATGGTCAAGTGAGTCAATGGAAAGGTCCATGGGCGCGGTAATGGTTGGAGGCATCCTCGCCTCGATCTTGTTCACTTTTGTCTTTGTGCCGATTTGTTTATTGTATATAGAGAGGCTTAAAGTTTGGTTTACCGGTAAGTTTAGTAAGGCCAAACTACCGCTTAATAAGTAAGATATATGAACTGATATAATTAAAGCCATCCCTGATGATCCGGGATGGCTTTTTTTTATCTTGAAACTTTTTTCGGTTGGCCGTAGTCTAAGTTATGAGAAAGGCAAACTAAAAAGAAGGGGAAAAAGCTATGAAGAAATTGTTAGGGGTAGTATTAGTAAGTGTTTTTATGCTTGGAGCTGGATTGGCTTTGGCCAGGGAGATGCAGCGCCAATGCCAGCGCCCATGCGCGCCGGATGGGAAAATGGAGCAGAAACAGGGAGATTGGCAAGCCAAGCGGCTCGACCGGATGGCCAAGGAGCTTAATCTGACTGCGGAGCAGAAAAATAAGGTGAGTGCGATCATGGATAAAACGCAGGAGGAGATGAAAGCCGTTCGTGATGCCCGCGAAAAAAAGGTTAAGGCGGTATTAACCCCGGATCAGGCCAAGAAATTTGATGAAATGAAAGCAGAAATGCAGAAGAAAATGGGCGAAGGCAGAGGGATGGGCCGGATGAGGATGAGAGAAAGGCACAAGAATGGAGAGTGTCAGTCGCTGAAGGAAGAAATGCCGATGATGGAAAAGAAATAGGGAATAGAACAAGTAAAGATAATTAACCAACCCCCGGAGGAAACTCCGGGGGTTTTTACTTTACAAAAATTAAATTAAAGTGTATTTATAAAGCATGAATAAAAATCTTCAAATATTCCTGAGTTTCTTTAAAATCGGCGCTTTCACCATCGGCGGCGGATTTGTCATGCTGCCTCTGATCAGGCAGGAGGTCGTCGACCGGAGAAAATGGATCAGCGAAGAACATTTCATGCATTTTCTGACCATTGCCCAGTCTTCACCCGGAGTGATGGCGGTTAATCTCTCTTTGGTTCTCGGCTGGGAACTGAATGGTTTTAGCGGGGCATTAAGCGGGCTATTGGGAGCGGTCCTGCCATCTTTTATTTCTATCCTGCTGATCGCTATGCTGTTCCTGAGGTATTTTGAAACCACCTGGCTGAAAGCTTTCTTCCAAGGAGCAGTACCAGCCACCAGCGGGGTGATCGCGGCGGTGGTATTTGTCCTGGCGCGGAAAAACCTTAAAGGTTTTTATCAATATGCAGCTTTGCTAGTAGCCACGGCTTTACTGGTATTCTGGCAAATAAATCCAATACTGATCATAATTCTGGGCCTGGCCGTGGCCTTATTCATTACCTACCGGAGAAAAGCATGATCTTCTGGCAGTTATTTATTTCTTTTTTCAAGATCGGGATCTTTAGTTTTGGCGGTGGTTATGCCACTATCCCCTTGATCGAAAAAGAGATCATTACCATCCATCATTGGCTGACCTTGCCCCAATTTTACCAGGTAGTGGCAGTGGCTGGGATGACCCCTGGCCCAGTAGGGATCAATTGCGCCACCTTTGTCGGTTACCGGGTGGGAGGAGTGCTCGGCAGTACAGTAGCGACAATCGCGGTAATATTACCATCTATAATTATCGTGTCTTTATTATATTATATTTTCAAAAAATACCTGGCCAAAGGCGAAGAATCAGTTAAAATCTTTTTCTCGGCGATGTCTCCGGTGGTTCTCTCCCTGGTCCTGACTGCCGCGCTCTCTATCGCCAGGGAAGGGATCAGTGATTTCCGGTCCATTTTTATTGCCTTGGCTGCTTTTACCCTGGCGACAGCGACCAAGCTGAATATTCTTTACATCCTGGCTGGAGCCGGCCTGGCTGGTATTCTGCTTTATACTCCCAATTTATAAATAAATTTGTTTTCTTTACAATAATTTACGGCGTTTGAAGAAAATAAGCATAAAGATCAAGGTCAGAATTAGAATTAACCAGACAAAAATATAACCGGCTAATCCCCATTCAAATTCCGGAGCCTTCACGTTCATCCCGTAAAAACTAGTGATCAGGGTTAAGGGCATCATGATAGTTGCGACCACGGTAAGAGTCTTCATTATTTCATTGAGCCGATTGGAAGTATTGGCCAGGTGCGCTTCCATGATCGAGTTGAACATATCACGGAAGTTCTCCGCCAGATCATATAACAGCATAACATGGTCATAAACATCACGGTAATAGACCAGGGATTTGGCCCGGACGAAAACAGTATTAGTACGGACCAATTGTGACATTACGGCGCGCAGCGGCCCGAGGTACTTCCTGACCAGGAGCAGGCTTTTTTTGGCTTTCAGTATCTTGCTCATTAGTAGCGGATTGGAGTCTTTGAAGATCTTATCATCAAGAATATCAAAAAGCGTATTGTAATTATCAATGACCGGGAAATAGCTGTCAATGAATTTATCCAGTAAAGTATAAGCCGCATAATCAATTCCCTTAGGGAGAATAGTATTCTGGTTTTTGCCGTTTTCGCTGGTCAGGAGTTCATTGATAATCTTGACCGGATATCCATGCACGGTGATAATAAAATTACGGCCCAGGAAAACATCCATTTATAATAGCAAATTACCTAATTGTAAAGCAAAAGGGGAAATGGTAATATGGGTTGACAGGCAGCGGCGGCAGGGGATATAAATAAAACAATCTGGTAATCCGGGGCACTTTTAAGCTGGGAAAGGAAATTAAATGGAACTAAAACAATTAGGATTTGACGATTGGTTTGCCGAAAAAGCCGGGGATTCCGCGCGAAAAGCGTATCAGTTGGCCAGGGTGGCGGCAGTTGACCGGGATGGTTATATCGTCATCGGGGAGAAAAATGAGACCTTCGCGGAAATAGAAGGTAAGCTCAGGTTCCAGGCGAGTTCAAGCATGGACCTGCCTACCGTAGGAGATTGGGTCTATGTAAAGTACCATAATAATGATACCCTGGCGATCATCCATGAAATATTACCCAGAAAATCACTACTGAGCAGAAAGACTGCGGGTAAAAAAATAGAATACCAGCTATTATCAGCTAATATTGACACTGCTTTTATTATGCAATCGCTGGATGCTAATTTTAACCTCAGAAGGCTGGAGCGCTACTTGGCTGCGGTCAAGGAAGACAATATCAATTCCGTTGTTCTTTTAAGTAAAACAGATCTGATGACGGAACAGGAGATACAAGAAAAGATCGCCACTGTTCGCGATCTAGATATAGATATTAAGGTCATGGCTTTTAGCAATAAAACCGGCCTGGGGCTGGAAGATATCCAGCGCAGCATTGAACCTGGCAGGACCTATACCCTTATTGGTTCTTCGGGAGTCGGGAAAACCACCCTGCTGAACAAACTAATAGGGGCAGATATTTATAAAACCGCGGCAGTAAGAGTCAGTGATTCCCATGGGAGGCATACCACCAATAGAAGGCATCTCATAATCCTGGATTCAGGAGGATTGCTCATAGACACTCCCGGCATGAGGGAGTTTGGGAACATTTCTGTCGTTACGGGATTAACAGAGACTTTTAGCGAAATAACTTCTCTGGCCTTAAAATGCCGGTTTAAGGATTGTACCCATACTAATGAACCTGGCTGTGCGATTATTGAAGCTTTGCATAAAGGCCAAATATTGGCCGGGCGATTGACTAGCTACCAGAAACTCCAAAAAGAAGCGCGCTATAATGAGATGTCCTATGTAGAAAAAAGGAAAAAGGACAAAACTTTCGGGAAGCATGTAAAAAAGGTCCTCAAAGACATCAAAAAATATAAATAAACTAACTTTAAACCAAAAAAGTCAAAATTCAGGTCTTATTTTATTGTATATATTTATTGACAATATCAACTTTAAAGTGTATAAAACAATATAAAATTAATCAATAAAACCATTTTTTTATTCTGTTTCCCCATCTTTCTCGGAGGTGTCTGCATGAGAAAATTTTTCATTGTTTTAGCTAGTCTCATTTTTATTGCGACCTTATCAAGGCCTGTTTATGCCGAGCTGCATTTAAATGGGACAGCCAGTGGCGCTCTCACCCGCTATTCTTACACAGACGCCTATGGAGTGGCAAACTCCATTACTCCGCTCAATCTTGGCCTGAACGCTTATATGCCGTTCGCCCAGGAGCGGTTGCTTAATTTCAACCTGATGACTGAAGAAACCCAGTTAGTGACACCGGTACGCGAGAATCAGGGCGGAATTGGATTTACCCAGGGGCTCATGCCTATATTTGGTAAGCAGGGGCAGTTAAAACTGGGATACAATTTCCGTAACTATAATGACAAGATCAATACCGAAACAGATTTTAACAGCCATAACCTGGCATTGATCTCTAATCTTAACCTGACCGATACCTTCAACCTGAGATTTAACTATAATTTTTACAATAAAAAAGCAGACGATGATCCCCGGAGTTACAAGGATAATAACCTCCGGCTTGGCACAGACTTCAAATTACGTAATATGCGCGATACCCTTAATATAGACTATGACTATTTCAGCCAGGAGGCCGAGACCAAGACCTCCAGTTTCAAGTGGAATACCCTTAAGGGATTGTATACTTACGATCTGGGAGGCAGTGACAATCTGGAAGGATCCCTGCATTGGCGCAATGTCAAATATGACGCGATCGCCCAAGGTAATGACCGGAAAGAAATGGAAATAGGAGCAGCCTATAACACAGTCTCAGCCAGCGGGACCGCCCGTTGGAACGGCTCTATCTATAATGAGAGCTATCCCAATACCGATACCAATAACTTTAGCCTTTATGAATTTGGTTACCGTAATTTCGTCCTGAGCCCAAAAAAATGGAGAACTGCCGGTAATTATCACAAGATCAATATTTTTAATCCCAAAGAAGATACAGCCAATGGATACCTGGAATGGTTTTGGGGCCTGGACCGGCACACTGCCATGGTCGGCACCAGGAGCATGTACCTGGAAAACAGTTTAAAACTGAAACGCTGGTCAAACAGCGATGAGGTCGTCTCCAAGGGCCAGGATTTCCTGGAAGATATTGTCCACGGAGGATGGGAGTGGAGTTCATACTCGTATGGTTCTTTCTCTGTGGGACCGCAACTCGGCCACCGTTTATATCGTGATCCCAACGCTGATTCTAATGCCGTGGATACTGATGATTCCATGTTTAAAAACCCGGCTAACTTCCTGCTCTACGGCATCAGGATATCGAGCGGCTTGGTCGTGACCCGCGAAGTGCGGATTAATATCGCCTATAATTACCGCATGTTCTTGTATTATAAAGCGCAACCGGAAAAGTTCACTACCGAATTATCCGATGTGCGGCTCCAATACCGCCAGGAGGTCACCAATTTCCTGGACCTGTCCTGCGATATTTCCTATGCCGACAATGTCAATGACAATGGCCTGGCTTCTATCGGCGTGAGCCAAATGTTCGCTCAAGTGCAACTGGTTTATAAATTCAACCGGATCTTTAATTAAGGGAGGCGATTATGAAAATTCTAAAGATATTCTTATTAACGACCATGGCCCTGAGCGGACTACTCCTGCCGGCTTTCGCGGCGGAAGAAAGAGTAGTGGTTCCTGGATCAACAGGGGATGGCGCGATAGGGCAATTCATCCGCGAGAATGTCATGAACAAACTTAATAATGATTCCTACGATATCTTTTTAGACCAGCTTAACGAATATTGGACCGAGCGCACCGGTAATGTCATCGGTGGCAATGAAGACCTGTTTAAAAAGATAGTAGATATGGGCAAGGTCACTACTGCCTTAGAAATAGGGGAGAATATTTATGCCGGGGATTACAAAGCGGCAGCTGGTGTAGGCGAGCTGGCCATCGCCGAAGCCTACGTGCCGATTATCGGCTGGGTGCTGTTGGCGGGAAAAGCTTTGGATGCGGAGATCCAATCCCTGAATAAAGATATTTTCAACGCGAACTTTAATAAGATATATACTGATATTTACAAAGCTGATCCAACCTATTTTACTACCGCTGGTATAGATAAATTTATGGATTATTTGTACGCTCCCGGAGCTGGCAAGCTGAAGGTTCGGGCCTTCTTTTATGAATATGCCAAGGAAGTAGGGAACGAACTGCCGAGTAACTGGGCGGGTACGGCCAGTGGTCAGGCCTATAAACAAGTCCGGGTAGTAGTAAATACCCTGCGCCGGGACATGATCAAACAGCAGGAAATCGAACAAAAGAAGAAAGAACTGGAAACGCAGCGCCAGGCTCTGCGGGCTGCGCTGGACGCGTTCAAGAACAATCTCAAGTTCCTGGCGGCGAACTCGACTAAACAATGGATCCTGAGCAAAGTGGCTGAGCTATTGGAAAAACAATCGATGGTCACGGAAATGCCGGCACTCAATGATAATATCATTAATACATTTAACGAGTTCTCGAAATATTACAACTATTTCATGAAGCTGGTGGATTCCGGCCAGGCTATCACCATTTCGCGCCGGGGCGGAGAATATGATGGAGGACCAGGCTGTACTTGCCCGCCGCCGCTGTCGGGACGGACTCTTTCCCAGTCTGCTTCCTATTCCCTGGTGCAGGCCAGCAGATTACAGGAACAATTCAAGGGCCTGGCCGGCGATTTCCGGTCACTTTATAACCGCCTGCTGAAATTGATCAACAATAATCCAGGAGCAGAAGACCTCAAAAAACTGAAAGAAGCGGCGGAAGAGATCAATAGTAACTATTTTACGCCGGAAAATGTAGTTGATTCGATGTATAGCGAAATGAATCAAAAAGTCGACCAGTTGGACCTGGGCGAAAAAGACGGCGTGATCCAGTCAGGCACCAAGCCGGACGGCATTGACCCGGTATTCGCGCCGAATGTACTTAACCTGGATACGGTCCCGGCTTCAACACCGAAGTGAGCTGAAAGAAGTATATAAAAACAAATCAAAGCAACCTGGGAAGTCCGGGTTGCTTTGATTTTTTAGGGGGGGGGTAGAATATATCTGTTGACAAAAGGCACACAATAGGATATATTGATTACAAGATGAAGATAATCGAGTGGAATGAGACGAAGAATAAGAAGCTCAAGCAGGAACGCGGTATATCATTTGAAGAAGTTGTGTTTTATATAGAAAGGGGAAGCGTTATTGATATTGCAGCGCATCCTAACCGAAAAAGATATCCAGGCCAGAAGATTTTTATCATAGATATTGATGGTTACATATATTTGGTGCCATTTGTGGAAAACAAAGAAGTAATATTCTTGAAACCGATCATCCCCAGCCGAAAGGCAACTAAGGAATATTTAGAGAGGTGAAAGATATGAAAAACTTAGCAATAGCAGAGAAGGAAATGTTAAAGGATTTTGAGCAAGGCAAGCTAATTCCGGTAAAGAAGGTAAAAGCCGAAAAACGCCGCTATCAGCGCTATGCCAGTAACACCCTATTAAAGAATAAAAGGATAAATATCCGTTTATCTGAAAGGGATTTGATACATATCCAAAGGAAAGCTGTTGAGCAAGGGATGCCTTATCAAACCCTTATCGCTAGTATTATTCACAGGTACATATCAAAATAGCTGGAAACATTCTATTCCACCTGCGCCGGCTGGGTCACATGACCCATATACTTAACTATATACGCCGATGTGATTAGTTAAAACTTCTCTATTGTGAGTTTTTTTGGCTGGTTTTCTGGGCAGATAGAAGTTGTTTTTTTTAGCGCGGTCAATGATGGTAGGCAAAGAGACGATTTGTTGGTATTTCTCCTGTAAACGGGACTGGATATAGCTGTAGTTGTAAGAAGATAAGCGCACTTTTAATTCTTAGATGACAATGGATGATTTAGGAGTTGACAGGAAGCAGAGACAAGGGTATAAGTAAAACAAAAGCTATTAGTAGAAATGGATGCAGAAAGAGAATGAGAAAAAAGGGATTAACAAATTTGTGGAGGCAGATATGAAGAAATTATTTTTTGTTTTGGCTAGCCTGATTTTAATGCTTAGTTTTGCCCAATTTGTTTTTGCCGAAGATCCTGTTGAAGCGCCTCTTAATCCCAAGTTTCTTAAGTACCTGGACGATCTAAGCCAAGGGAAAATTAAGACACAAACTGCAGGAGGGCATCTGGCGGGATATTTTCCGCCAACTATTGATCTGTCCCATTTAAAAGGGCAGCAGGTCTCCTGGCCGTTTTCTGCCTCAGCTTACTCTTCCAGCTATGATCTGCGGGATGAAAATAAGCTTACCTCTGTAAAAAACCAGGGAGCATACGGTACATGCTGGGCATATGCCACCTATGCTTCATTAGAATCTTATCTTATGCCTAATGAAACCTGGGATTTTTCTGAAAATAATCTGGTTAATAAAGATGGTTTTGATTATGGTTATGATGATGGCGGGAATCACTTTATGTCTACAGCTTATTTAGCCAGGTGGGGCGGGCCGGTAAATGAGGCCGACGATCCTTATCCCAACCCTGATGTTTCTCCTTCAGGATTAACCTTGAAAAAACGTGTTCAGGAAGTGCTCTTCCTGCCGGCCAGAAGTTCGGCTACGGATAATGACAACATTAAGCAATCGATTATGACTTACGGCGCCATCTATACCTGCATCTATACTAACGGTGGCAGTATTGATAGTTATTATGATTCTACCAATCATTCTTATTATTATAATGGCATCGCCGGCAGTGATCATTGTGTCGCCATCGTTGGCTGGGATGACAACTATAGCCGTACTAATTTTACCACCACTCCTGCTGGTAATGGCGCCTTTATCGTTAAAAATAGCTGGGGCACGACTTGGGGAGAAGAAGGCTATTTTTATGTTTCTTATTATGACTCGGTTATTGGCACAGATCTGGCTGTTTTTGAAAATGCCGAATCCATCACCAACTATTATAAAATTTATCAATATGACCCGCTCGGCTGGGTACGCAGTACCGGATATAGCAGCGCTACTGGCTGGTTTGCCAATATCTTTACCGCTACTGCCGCTGAATCGCTTAAAGCGGTTGGTTTTTATACCGGGGCTTTAAATTCAACTTATGAGGTCCGTGTTTATAAAGATACCGGCTCCAATCCTGTCGGCGGGACATTAGCCGTAACTAAAACCGGTACCATTGCAATTACTGGATACCATACTGTTGTTTTAGATTCAGCAATATCAATTACCTCCGGACAGAAGTTTTCAATAGTAGTAAAGCTTACCACTCCGGGATATAATTATCCTATTGCGTATGAAGTTCCTTATTATAATAGTACCCTAGGCGAATGGTATAGCAGTGATGCTACCAGCAATGCCGGGGAAAGCTATATAAGTTCCAACGGCACCTCCTGGTCTGATATTACTACTATTAATAGTGATTACGCTGAGGCTAATGTCTGCCTAAAAGCTTATGCCAAGTCCAACGATACTTCTGTCCCGTCAACTATATCTTATATATACGACGGTACTGCCGCGGATATTGATTCAGTAAATTCGAGTACTACTTTGTCCGCCAATTGGGCCTCGTCAAGTGACTCAGAAAGCGGTATTGCCAGATATTGGTATGGGATAGGCACTACTGCCGGAGGTACCAATGTAGTTACCTGGACCGATGTTGGGGTAAGTACCTATGTGGTTAAGACTGGTTTGACCCTAACTAACAAAACAAAATATTATTTTACTGTTAAGGCGGAGAATGGGGCAGGCTTATTATCTGGCGTTACCAATTCAGATGGACAAACTGTCGTTTTGGAATTTCCCTTAAAGGATGTATATAGCTGGCCTAATCCCGGCAGCCCTAAGAATGGACAGGCCATCAGAATTACCAAATTGCCATTTGACAAGACCATTACTATAAAAATCTACAACATCGCTGGTGAATTAGTACGGACTTTAGATGATGGGAAAGAGATTCTCGCTGGCGCTGGGTCAAAAATAGCCACCTGGGATGGGAAAAATGAAGATGGCGAGTATGTAGCGAGCGGCATATACGCTTATGTGGTAGATGCTGAAGGGGAACAGCAAGTCGGCAAAATCGCCATTGTGAAATAGGTGATAAATAATGGAATTAAAAAAAATAGGATTTGATGACTGGTTTGCGGAAAAGGTCAAAAAGTCCTCAGGGGTAGCGTATCAGTTGGCCAGGGTGGCGGCAGTTGACCGGGATGGTTATATCGTCATCGGGGAGAAAAATGAGACCTTCGCGGAAATAGAAGGTAAGCTCAGGTTCCAGGCGAGTTCAAGCATGGACCTGCCTACCGTAGGAGATTGGGTCTATGTAAAGTACCATAATAATGATACCCTGGCGATCATCCATGAAATATTACCCAGAAAATCACTACTGAGCAGAAAGACTGCGGGTAAAAAAATAGAATACCAGCTATTATCAGCTAATATTGACACTGCTTTTATTATGCAATCGCTGGATGCTAATTTTAACCTCAGAAGGCTGGAGCGCTACTTGGCTGCGGTCAAGGAAGACAATATCAATTCCGTTGTTCTTTTAAGTAAAACAGATCTGATGACGGAACAGGAGATACAAGAAAAGATCGCCACTGTTCGCGATCTAGATATAGATATTAAGGTCATGGCTTTTAGCAATAAAACCGGCCTGGGGCTGGAAGATATCCAGCGCAGCATTGAACCTGGCAGGACCTATACCCTTATTGGTTCTTCGGGAGTCGGGAAAACCACCCTGCTGAACAAACTAATAGGGGCAGATATTTATAAAACCGCGGCAGTAAGAGTCAGTGATTCCCATGGGAGGCATACCACCAATAGAAGGCATCTCATAATCCTGGATTCAGGAGGATTGCTCATAGACACTCCCGGCATGAGGGAGTTTGGGAACATTTCTGTCGTTACGGGATTAACAGAGACTTTTAGCGAAATAACTTCTCTGGCCTTAAAATGCCGGTTTAAGGATTGTACCCATACTAATGAACCTGGCTGTGCGATTATTGAAGCTTTGCATAAAGGCCAAATATTGGCCGGGCGATTGACTAGCTACCAGAAACTCCAAAAAGAAGCGCGCTATAATGAGATGTCCTATGTAGAAAAAAGGAAAAAGGACAAAACTTTCGGGAAGCATGTAAAAAACGCCTTAAAAGGGATCAAGAAGTATAAATAAGCGAGGAAGGAAAGGCGGGAGAATATACCCATGAATGAAAAAACGGCGAAATTGCCGGGAATGCTTTTATTAGCGTACCTCATTTTTTTCTGCGTTTTGGCTGTCAGTCCTTATGACCGTTCAGTCTGGTTCGTGGAGAACATGACCATCCTGCCGATCGTTCTCGTACTGGTATTTACTTACCGGAAATTCCAGTTCTCCAATCTTTCCTACATCATGATGAGTTTTCTTATTTTCATGCACACTTTTGGCGGCCATTATTCTTTCGCCCTGGTGCCTTTTGGCTTTATTACCGATCTTTTCGGTTTCGAACGCAATCATTATGACCGGATAGCCCATTTTACGGTTGGATTCTACGCTTTCCCGATCGGGGAATTCATCCAGCGCAGGAAACTTTCAAATTCACTGGTATTGACCTGTCTTTTTAGCGTATTCACCATCTGTACCGTGGCATTGCTTTACGAACTGTTTGAATGGATATATGCCGTTACTGCCAACCCGAACGCGGGGATAGCGATATTAGGAAGCCAGGGAGATATTTGGGACGCGCAGAAGGATATGTTGTCCGACACCCTGGGCGCGGTCGTTGCCGCCATCCTGTTTTATACGGTTTACCGCCGTTCCACCTCCGCTGTGGAATAAGGGTATATTTATAGGCCTTTTTATGGTATAATACTTATATATAAAGGAGTTCTAAATGATACGTAATTATTTAAAATGGCTGAAATTTGAGACTAAGCTGAAACAAAGCCAAAAAGTGAATATTAAGGAGAATTTTGCTCTTATGGAAGCTATGTACAAGGAAGCTTTGGTCCTGAAAGTACTGCCATTGAAAGATCCTCTCGCAGAATTGGATATAATAACAAAGATCGCCAAGGTGGTTAATAGTGTTCCAGCAGCTACTCGCAAAGCTAGCCATAGAACTTAGTAAAAACGATATTCCCTATATGGTAATCGGCGGGCAGGCCGTATTGATTTATGGCGAGCCAAGATTAACCAAAGATATAGATATCACCCTGGGAATAGGCGCAGAAGATGTGAATAAAATAAAGACAGTGGCCAAGAAACTGGGCCTTACAATTTTGACCGATAACATCGACGATTTTGTCAAGCAAACTATGGTTTTTCCGGCTGTTGATCAAAAAACTGGGATTAGAGTGGATTTTATTTTCTCATATACACCTTATGAACAGCAGGCTATTAAACGAGCTAAAAAGATAAAACTGGGCAGGCAAAACGTAAGATTCGCGTCCCTGGAAGACTTGATCATTCATAAGATGATTGCCGGCAGGGAGAGAGATATTGAGGATGTTAAAACGATCATTTTAAAGAACCCCAAATTTGATAAGAGTTATATCGTAAAATGGCTGAAAGATTTTGACCAGGCAATAGGCTCTACCTCTTTGAACATGTTCTATAAAATATCTTGACTAAGTTAGCGGTTTTGAATATAGTATAAAACAATTGAATATAGATTGAACCCAAGGGAGGTCGTGAAGCGACCTGAGAGTCCCGTGTAATGAGCGGGAGACCTTGGCTCTGATCATATCAGAGCGTAACCTGATCTGGGTAATGCCAGCGGAGGGAGGTGTTAAGGTTTTTGCTTTTCCCATACTTCGCAGTATGGGATTTTTATTTTAAAAGGAGGTAGTGATGAAATTCAGTAAGGTAAGTGAAGCAGAAATAACCGGGGCTATGGCGCAGGATTTCTATTCCTGGTTCAGCCAGTATTTGAAAAACGACGTGATTGTGATCGGCGGCGGCCCAAGCGGGCTGGTGGCTGCCCATGACCTGGCCAAAGCCGGCAAAAAAGTGCTTTTGATAGAAAGCAATAACTATCTAGGAGGCGGCTTTTGGACCGGCGGGTATCTGATGAATACCCTGACCTTTCGCTCTCCCGGTGAACAATTGCTCAAAGAATTCGGCATTCCGTGCCGAGAGGCTTCTAAAGGGCTTTTTATCGGCAGCGCGCCGCAAATATGCGCCAAGTTGATCGCCGCGACAGCAGATGCCGGGGTTAGGATACTTAACCTGACCCGGTTTGATGATGTGCTGTATAAGGACAAGAAAGTGAAAGGTGCGGTGATCAACTGGACACCGGTGGCCTATATGCCACGGGCGATCTCCTGCCTGGATCCGGTCACAGTGGAGGCAAAGGTAGTCATTGACGCTACCGGGCATGATGCCTGTGTCTGCAAAAGCCTGGCTAAAAGGGGATTGCTCCAGATCGCTGATTTTGGGCCGATGGATGTGGAGTCTTCCGAGGAACAGGTGGTAGAGAAATCCGGGGAAATATTTCCCGGGCTGATCATCTGCGGAATGAGCGTCTCTACGGCATATGGAGTCCCCAGGATGGGGCCTACCTTTAGCGCTATGCTCTATTCTGGCCGGAAGGCGGCAGAAGTGGCATTAAATAAATTGGGTAAATAATATTCAGGATAATCACCTCCATTCCACAGCATTAGTGGAATGGAGGTGTATTAAAGAACGGAACTTTTATTTAAGACAAGGGTCTCATAGCCTAGGAAGTCAATATTCTTGTTAGGAGGATTTATGAGACGTTTGTTAGTAGTCCCGCTGCTGATTCTCACCTGTTTTGCCGCCATGGCCAATGCCGCTCCCGCCAGAATTACCTCCACTCCCAGCCAAACTAATCATTCTGCCAAGCCAATCGTGCAAGTTGCCCTGCTCCTGGATACCAGTAATAGCATGGATGGCCTGATCGACCAGGCCAAGAGCCAGCTTTGGAGAATTGTCAATGAATTATCATTAGCCACCAGGAAAGGCCAAACTCCAGAAGTATATGTCTCTCTCTATGAGTATGGTAATGACCGGCTGGATAGTAAGACTGGCTACATCCGCAGAGTATTATCTTTTACCAATAACCTGGATACTGTTTCAGAAAACCTGTTCGCCTTGACCACCTGCGGCGGCAGTGAATATTGCGGGACAGTTATCCGCGACGCGATCGCCGGCCTGGATTGGTCCCGTAATCCCGAAGTCTATAAGGTCATTTTCATTGCCGGCAATGAGCCTTTCACCCAGGGCAGCGTGCCTTTCCGGGAATCAGTAGCGACTGCCGCCGGTAAAGGCATTAACGTCAATACTATTTTTTGCGGGCCGTACCAGGAAGGCATTAATACCCAATGGTTGGCTGGCGCCCAATCTGGACACGGCGACTATTTTAACATAGACCATGGAGTAAGAGTTGTTTCCATAGCCGCGCCCCAGGATGATGAGATACTGCGCCTGAACAACGAGCTCAACCAGACCTATATAGCTTATGGCGAGAAGGGGAAAATAGCCAAAGTCGCCCAGGAACAGCAGGACAGTAACCAGGTATCCTATAGCAAGGCCAATCTTTCCGACCGCGCCTCTTTCAAAGCCAGTAAACAATATAGCAGTACCGCCTCCTCCTGGGACGTGGTGAGCGCGGTAGCTAGTGGCAGTGTCAAGGCGGAAGAACTAAAAAAAGAAGACCTGCCCAAGGAAATGCAGAGTATGACGCCCAAGGAAAGGGATAAATACATTAATGATAATATCCAGAAACGCAAGGATATTCAGACAAGAATCAACACGCTAAGCAATGAGCGGCGGCAGTATGTGGCAAAAAAAGAGAAAGAAACAGCTAAGGCCGGGACAGCACAAACCTTGGACACAGTAATCATTAAGTCTATCCACACCCAGGCCGCGCCAAAAGGATACGAATTCAAGCAGTAGAATTACCACATAAAACTTTAATACACTAAAGCAGCCTCATTAATTTGAGGCTGCTTTTTTGCTTGACAAATTACTAATTATAGTGTATATATTAATACAGATAGATGTATTATAAAATACATATATATGTATGGAGTGTATTGTGCAAGATTATAGAATAGATAAAGAAGGATTATTAGAAGCTCTAAGTATGTGGAATGGATTCTTGAATAAGAAAGTTCACTTAATTGCCTGTGGTGGCACAGCACTAACTCTATTAGGCTTGAAACCATCAACTAAGGATATTGATCTGGTAGTGCCAGTTGAACAGGAATATGACTATTTATTAAAGGTCCTGGTTCAATTAGGCTATAGTCCAACTAGCGGTGTAGGTTGGGCCAGAGATGATAAATTTGTATTTGACCTGTTCCGCGGCAAAAAAGTACATACAACTGAATTACTTGAATCGCCACTGGCAGTGGGGAATAATACTCTGATCAAGGAATTCACTTATCTTTATCTCGGGGTATTAAATGATTATGACTTGATCTTAAGCAAGTTATTCAGAGGCAGTGAGATTGATTTTGCAGATTGTCTAACCCTGGCAAGAGCCAGAGGGGAAGCATTGGATCGTGATCGATTAGAGCAGAGATTTCGGGAAACGGCATCTTATGATGTTAATCCGGATAGAATGAATAAGAATTTAGAGAGTTTCCTGGAGCGATTAAAAGAAGAAGGTGTTCATGATGGAAAATAATGACCTATTGAAAAGAGTGGCAAAATTAGGTTTTAACTTATTTGAGACCGAGAGAGATGAAAATGCCGGCAAAACTCTGGCTGATGTCGTCAGAAGCAGGGATTTGCGACTTTGGGAGGGATTCCCGGTCATGCTATTAAAGGCCGAAGTTCTTGGCGCGGTCCCTTACGAAGAAGCAAAGAAATATCTTGGGGAATCGCTGGAAACAAAATGGTTTGATGAGCTTGTAGCAGTATCTCTGGTGGTTTATAAGGTTGCGGGAGTAGAATTTCTGGCGGCTGAGGGATTAAAGAAAAAATTAGCGGTCAGCGATGAAGTATATAAGATGTTGGAGAAAAGCTTTGCCGAGGAAGCTGAATTTAAGGTCGGTGACTTTCTGATGTCAAGCCAACGTGTGATGAATACGTTTCGGAATTACTATAATAAGCTAGGATCTGAAACACAAGAATTTAGAGATCTACTTGAATCAAAACACATGGAATTAGAAAATGAGTTTGAATTGGGATTTGCTATGTCGCAGGTATTATCTCCTAAACAGAGAGAACTATTTCTTAAAAGACTCAAAGGGGAGAAAATGACCAAGACAGAGCGGGAATATTTTTACAGAGTCGTGAAAAAGAAAGTAGCAGCCCTGGCGAATAATGAATTACATCGATTGGCTCTGGGGATGTTGAAAAAATGAATAATCCTACAAAAGAAGAGAAAGAGATATTAAAGAATTTCAAAAAAGGCAATCTAAGGTCAATTAAAGGCGCCGCAAATGAGACAAGCCGCTATCAACGATATGCCAGTAATACCCTATTTAAGAATAAGTAGGAATAAAGCTGGGAGTAGATGAAAAGTAGGGGGAAGGCAGGAAGTTCCCTAAAACTACGAAGTGGAAAATTGGTTCTTTTCCTCATTGAATAGAGTATTATTTTGTGGTATAATACAATTATGAGAATACAGAAGAATATAGTAAAGCTTACAAAGTCGGCAAGCCATGATGAAGAATATGTCAATCTTTCACCAGAAGGACGCATATCTTTTATGTGGGAATTAACCGCGGAGATATGGTCCTTACAGAAAGAAACTCATGCTGAACGAAGACTACAAAGAAATATTACAAATCTTATTAAAAAATAATGTGCAATTTCTTGTCGTTGGCGCGTATGCTATGGCTGCCTATGGCTATCCCAGGGCAACCGGTGATTTTGACATATGGGTCGCGGCCAATCCTGCAAACTCAACAAAACTTCATAAATCCCTGACAGAGTTCGGAGCCCCGCTTTCGCAAATCACACCTGAGACCTTCACCGAGAAGGGAATTATCTTCCAGATAGGTGTAGCCCCCCGAAGGATTGACTTGATCACTATGATCGATGGAGTGGATTTTGATCAGGCCTACCAGGATAAGGAAGTAATAGAGATTGAACAGCTTAAAATCCCCTTCATTTCCAAAGCCAACCTCATTAAAAACAAGAAATCTACCAATAGGGAAAAAGATAAACTGGACGCAAAATACCTCGAAAGCAAGTAAATAACCATATCTCAACCTACCCGCCACTAAAGAGTTGGCGGGCGCGGCGTAGTTGAGATAAGCGGTTGGCTGTAAGGAGAACCGTCTTTCCACCTACGCGGTGGAAAAGAGGTTGAAGTACCCAGGTGTCAACCTCCGAGGTGGACAGTAGTGGTTCGACTGAAAGTCGCCCGCCAGAGCTTTTTGACGGGAAAGTAGGGGAAAGGCAGGAAGTCCGGATTGCTTTTTGTTGTTTAGCTGAAGGCTACTTGCCGAGTATGGTGGCGGTTAGGGGGCTACTTTCACGATTCAGCAGGCTGACCCCGTTGCCTTCCTTTTTGTGTTTTCAGGGGTAATTAAATAAAATTGAAACAATTATGAATTGACAATTAAAAAGACATTTTAATTGACAAATAAAATGATAGGTGATATATTTGTAATAGGATAGATAGGAGGATAAGATGCTTACAGTTAAACAAGATACCACTTTGATCGGCGTTTCTGAATTGCGCACCAAGCTTGACGAACTGCTTAAGAAAACGCGGCATACCCGGGTGGTGATAGAAAAACGTAATAAGCCGGTAGCGGTCATTATGTCCAATGAAGAATATGAAAAAAACGAATCCTTCCTGGACCTGGCCGAGGATATAGTTATGGGTCATATTGCCAGGGAGAGATTTGAGAAAAGCACGGGCAAGGATTTTATCAGCATTGAGGAAGCTTTGAAGAAAGTTGGACGCTGATAATGTGGCGGGTTAGTATACATAAACTGGTCATTGAAGAAGATTTTCAGAAGATCAACAAACATGATCAGTTTATTATTTTAAAGACAATTAACAAAAAACTTAGTGTCGACTCGGAAGGTTACGGCGAAGGCCTAAAACATGGCCTAAAAGGATTTTGGAAGCTCAAGATATCTTATTACCGGGTTATCTATAGGATTGACAAGGGAACAGTGCAGGTTCTTGTCCTGAAAGTCGGTTTGCGCAGAGATAAAGAAGTTTATCAGGAGATGCTATCCCGCTTAAATAAAATGTAACCAGGTGTCAATTTGCGAAATTGACAGTAGCGGTTTGACTGAAAGGAGTCTCCGCCAAAAAGATCGGCGGACACAGCGCCAGCGTCTTTTGACGGGAAAGTAGGGGAAAGGCAGGAAGTCCCGGTTGCTTTTATGTTTGGCCGAAGGCCACCCGCCGAGTATGGTGGCGGAGAGAGGGGCTACTTTCACGATTCAGTGCCTGACCCCGATGATCTTGGCTATAATAAGCTGGGAGCTGAAAATAAAGACTTTAAAGGACTGCTCGAATCAAAATACCTGGAATTAAAAAGCGAATTTGATCTGGAGTTTGCTTTGGCGCAGGTATTATCCCCCAAGCAGAGGGATCTGTTTTTGAAACGGCTTAAAGGGGAGAAAATGACCAAGACAGAGCGGGAATATTTTTACAGAGTTGTGAAAAAGAAAGTAGCAGCACTGGCGAATAGCGAATTACATCGATTGGCCCAGGATATGATGAGAAAGTAAAAAAAAAGAACCGCTTTCCACCGCGTAGGTGGAACGGAGTTGGTTGAAAAGGTGATTTTGTTTGACAATAAAGGGGATAGTGGAGTATAAGGAAATAAGTCAATTATTTGAATGGCCCGATCCCACAAAGAAGGGTCCAAGGAGAAAGAAAGGACTAAAATCAAAGCAATCCAGGAAGTCCGGGTTGCTTTTTGTCATTATGAGAGGATTCATTTCACATTTCAAGGGCTATCCCCGCTTTTTTTTATGGAGGTTAAATGTTTGAGCATTATAAACAACCATTGCTTTCAAACCAGGAATTTATGCTGCGCATGCTGCGAAGCGCAGGGACCTCACTGCTAGTTCTTTCAGGAACCATTACCACCGGGACATTGGCCTTTCACTTTCTGGAGGATCTGGCTTGGATTGATGCTTTCTTGAATTCAGTCCTGATCATGACTGGGTTAGGGACAGTATCAATTATAAACACTGCAGCGGGCAAGATCTTTACTTCTATTTATGCTATCTTTAGCAGCTTAGCCTTTTTTGGGGTTATCGTGATTCTGGTCGCGCCTATTCTGCACCGGTTACTGCACCATTTTCACCTGGATATTGATAGCCAAGAGGTAGAGAAGTAACTAAGTGTCAACCTACGATCGCTTTTAATGTTCGACTGTAAGGAGTCCGCCAGAGTTTGTTGGCGGAGACAGTAGCGGTTAAATCCAGGAAGTCCGGGTTGCTTTTTGTCGTTTAGGGATGGAGTATAATATGAAACGCCATTTTCAATCGTTAGTTATCCTGTTACTATTGCCACTTGTTTGCTCATGTGCCATGAATCCACTCATCAAGGCAACAGAGCAGGGCAATAGTGCACAAGTTCAAGCACTGCTACACGAAGGTGTAGCAGTCGACCAACGCGGTGGCAGTATGGGTGAAACCGCCCTCATAACAGCTGCAAGACATGGGAATTTAGGTATTGTTAAGGCTCTTCTAAAAGCCGGCGCTGACATAAATGCAAGGAGCAAATATGGCGATACAGCTCTTACAGCCGCTGCTTTTTATTGTCATCCAAGTGTAACTGAATTCCTATTAGAGAACGGTGCAGATGTGAATGTGAAGAATGAATTTTATGGCTCAACTCCCCTAATGCTTGCTGCCGGAAGCAATGACCTCGCTAGTGTAAGGGCTTTGATAAAAAACGGAGCAAGAATAAATGAGAAGAATAAGAAAGGCATGACAGCATTGATTCCTGCAGTAGTAAGAGGGAATATTGAAATTGTCCAGGCTCTGCTTGAGGCGGGAGCCAACATAGAAGAAACTTGGGATGAAGAAACTACCGCACTGTATGAAGCAGCCCAGCAGGGACATGATTCAATAGTAAAATTGTTGCTAAATAAAGGTGCGGATATCAATGCTAAGTCCAAACACAATGGATGGACTCCGTTAATGATAGCTGTTGCGGAGGGGCACTCAAAAACTGCATCTATACTGGTAGAAGCTGGATCAGAAGTAAATGCCATTAATCATTTAGGCCGTACAGCCCTTATGTTTGCAGCTTGGTACGGGAACAAAGACATCTCAAGGATATTATTAACCCGCGGCGCTGACCCGAATATTGTACCTAACGACGATGAAGGTATGACAGCATTAATTGCAGCGACAAAAAAAGGTTATAAGGATATTGTTATAATGTTGTTGGAACACAAAGCAAATCCTCTTCTGAAAGACAAAAAAGGAAAAACAGCAATAGCCTATGCAAATGCTGAGATTAAGCTGCTTTTAAAACAAGCTGGAGGACAATAACTTCTTGCTACAACCTCAACCTACGCGGTTGACAGTAACGGTTGCCGAAGGGGTTGAATCATTTCACATTTCAAGGGCTGACCCCGTTGTTTTTCAAGATGCAATAGTAAAAAATAATGGTTTGGCTTTAGAAATAAGGAATTTATTGAGACTTCCGGAAATGAAAGATGACGAAGATAAGGGAAGCATCGAGACCAGTTCCGAATAAAAAAGGGGAAGTTTCAAATTAGTTTGACATATTCCACCTACGCGGTGGAAAATCGGTTAAATACATGCTTACTAGAATAAATAGCTTGTGAATTATTACTAGGAGTTTAAATGGCGCTGAGTTGGAATGAGATAAAGAAAAGAGCATTGGCATTTTCACAGGAATGGTCTGATGAAAGCAGAGAAAATGCCGAAAAACAGACATTCTGGAATCAATTTTTTGATATTTTTGGGATTTCCAGGAGAAGGGTAGCTGTTTTTGAAGAACCGGTACAAAAACTAGGTGATAAAAGAGGCAGTATTGACTTATTCTGGAAGGGGACACTGCTTGTAGAGCATAAGTCAAAAGGGAAGGATTTGGATACAGCCTATTCCCAAGCACTAGATTACTTTGCGAATTTAGAAGAATATGAACTGCCAAAATACGTAATTGTCTCAGATTTCAGCAAATTCAGGCTATACGATCTGGACGAAAAGACACAGCATGAATTTCTGATAAAAGACTTATATAAGAATATACGCCTTTTCGGTTTTATAGCTGGATATAGGAAAAAAGAATTTAAAGATCAAGATCCGGTTAATATAAAAGCGGCTGAGCTGATGGGTAAGCTGCATGACCAATTAGCGGCCAGTGGATATACAGGCCATGATCTGGAATTATTGCTTGTTCGGCTATTATTTTGCCTCTTTGCTGATGATTCTGGGATATTTGAAAAGAATACCTTTTGCGACTATATAGAACGCAAAACTAATGTAGATGGCAGCGATCTGGGTTCTCAAATTGCGACACTTTTTCAAGTATTGAATACTCCAGAAGAAAAAAGACCTGCAACTCTTGATGAGGATTTGGCCCAATTTCGCTATATTGACGGCAGTCTATTTGAAAGAAGCCTGCCTGTAGCTTTTTTTAACAGTGAAATGAGAAAAACTCTATTAAGTAGCTGCTATTTTGATTGGAATAATATCTCTCCGGCCATTTTCGGATCATTATTCCAGTCTGTGATGGATCCGGAGAAGAGAAGGAATATTGGTGCGCATTACACTTCTGAAAAGAATATACAGAAGTTGATAAGACCTTTGTTTTTAGATGATTTATACGCAGAATTTGAGAAAACCAAGAAAGATAAGAAGAAATTGCAGGAATTTCACAGTAAAATTGCGTCTTTGAGGTTCTTTGACCCCGCTTGCGGCTGCGGTAACTTTCTGATCATAACATACAGGGAATTGCGGCAATTAGAGATTGAAGTGCTTAAAATACTATATAAAAACAGAGAATTAGATGTAAGCATTCTCTCTAAAATTGATGTAGATTCTATGTATGGCATAGAAATAGAGGAATTTCCTGCAAAGATTGCCCAGGTTGGACTTTGGCTTATGGATCATATAATGAATCAAAAATTGTCTGAGGAGTTTGGCCAGTCCTTTGTAAGGTTGCCATTAAGAAATACTGCAAAGATAGTAATCGGAAATGCTTTGAGAATAAATTGGGAAGATATCGTAAAAAAGAAAGATTTAAGTTATATACTTGGGAATCCGCCATTTGTAGGGAAGCAGTTTAGAAGCCAGGATCAAAGTGATGATATGGATATGATCTTTAACGGTATAAAAGGATATGGCGTATTAGACTATGTCACTTCTTGGTATATTAAAGCCGCGCAATTTATACAAGGAACAAGAATAAAAGTTGCTTTTGTTTCGACCAACTCAATAACCCAGGGTGAGCAAGTAGGCATATTATGGAATGAGCTCTATAATAAATATGGCATAAAAATCCATTTTGCGCATCGTACCTTTCAATGGGGAAGTGAAGCTAAGGGGAAAGCGCATGTATTTGTGACAATAATAGGATTTGCTAATTATGATACCAAAGAGAAAATCCTATATGATTATGAAACACCAAAATCCGAGGCGCATGAAGTAAGAGAAACGAGCATTAATCCATATCTTGCCCCAGGGGATGATTTTGTCATTTTAAAAAGGTCAAAGCCTATATGTGATGTGCCAGAAATAAGCTTTGGTAGTATGCCTAATGATGATGGTAACTTCCTATTAACCAATGAAGAAAAAGATAAATTAGTAAAAACGGAACCAAAGTCAAAAAAGTATATTAGGCCATTAATTAGCGCCAGGGAGTATCTTAATAATGAAAAAAGATGGTGTATTTGGCTGGTCGATATAGAGCCAGGTGAATTGAAACAGCTACCAGAGATTTTAAGTAGAGTGGAACGAGTTAAGCAATATCGTAGTGAAAGTACACGGGAGACAACAAAGGAATTAGCTAATTTCCCGACATTATTTGGTGAAATTAGACAGCCAAAATCAAGTTATATAGTTATTCCAAGGGTTTCATCGGAAAATAGGCGATATATCCCATTTAGTATTTATGATAAAAGCTTTATAGCCAGTGACAGTTGTGTAGTGGTAGAAAATGCGACACTAAACCACCTGGGTGTATTAAGCTCAATTATGCATATGACTTGGGTTAGATTCGTTTGTGGTAGGTTAAAAGGGGATTACAGATATTCAAATGATATTGTTTATAACAATTTCCCTTGGCCAGAAAAACCAACAAAAGAACAGATAAAACGAGTTGAAGACAAAACTAAATCCATTATAGAAATTCGGAAAGAATTTATGGATTCATCACTAGCTGATCTGTATAGTCCGATTACTATGCCGCCAAAACTGCTGAAAGCCCATCAAGAACTAGATAAAGCAGTGGATTCATGCTACCGGAAGACTCCCTTTGGCAGTGATTTAGTCAGGATTGAGTACTTATTTAGCCTATATAAGCAATACACAGAGCCGTTATTGGGGAAAAAGGGCAAAAAATGGTAAGGCGTCTCATGGGGGAATAATAATCAAAACAATCCTGGAAGACCGGATTGCTTTTTGTGTTTTCTTAATATAAAGAATATCAATTAATAAGGAGAAGCTGCAACTGTGGAATTCGTTAAGAGCAAACATAGATTCTTTGACGCTCTTGTTGCATTCTTGTGCAATTATACAGGTGTGACGATGGCACTTGAAGCACAACAAAAGGGATCTGTTGTGCGCTTTGGGGCTGGTGACCGTGTTGGATTCATGGCACAAACAGCTGGCTACACTATAGTATTCGAAACAGAAGCCATTATGAACGCCGTGTCTAAGGGAGAATGGGTAGACAAAGTTGCGTATGAAATAATCCCCATTCCGAAGATTTTACCTGAAAAGGTAATTCATCAAACTGGGCGAGTGCATAAATTGTCCGCTCAGGCTTTATTTGTCCAATTCTATGACAGTGTAGAAGATTTGGCCGAAGCGAGGCATAACGATTCATTGGTGCGCTTCAGTAAGTCAATTAGGAATGCATCCGCTCACGGAGGTGTATTTAAAAAACTCGATGATCGTGGAGATATACAGTGGAAGAATCTTAAGCTCAAGAGCGCCGACAATGGTAAGACTTTACTTGAGGTTGGCATCAATCCGGGCGATCTGATTGTGCTTATGCAAGAACTTAATGATTATTTAAAATAAATAGGGATGAGTAATTCAATTGGAAATGAGTAATTGTGTCCCAAGGGTACTTTCTATTAATTTAAAAGGAGATAAGTATGATTAATGTATCAACAAATACAATAACTTCTGTACAACAATATAATATAAAAGACTTTTTTCTTGTTTATTCTATGTACCTTGCTCCTATTATAACAGGATTAATAGGTGCATATATAGGAGTCTTTGTAACTTTAAGGCTGGAAAGATATAAGAGGAAGAAGGATTGCAATATTAAATATTTAGAGGAAATTGAAAAACTCGTTGACACTGTTGTTGAGACCCATTCAGCGGCATCTATTAATATATCTTTAAAATCCTTACCGGACTTAACTCAGCCAATGCTTGAATTAACAACCCAAATGTATGCAGTTTTACCAAGTCTATATAAGACTGGGGATAAAAAACTAGCTCGGATGCTTGTAAAGTTTTTATTTAATACTATAGCTGTTCTTGAAGCTATCGAAAGTTTTTTGTTCAAAAATAAATTAATATCAAATGATATTTTTGATTCAAGACATTCTTTCTTTAGAGAATTTAAATTATCCACTCATCCGAAAGTTAGAATATATTATGAAAAACTTGTAATAAAGCACCAACGTTTCTTAAATAAGAACTATTCTAAATACAAAGAAGAAAAGACTGTAATATTAGATAGCGTGAACAATAATTTAAAACAAACATTCAATATTTATAAACGATTGATTTTATTAAAAATATAATATTGATCTTCATTTTTAGGCTATTTTAATATTGTCTCTTGACACAATTAGTTTGATATGTTAATGTAAAAAAAAAGCAATTGTATTGGATATTTTTGGCCTTTTAGCTTCTACTATTAAAACATACATATCATAAAAACGATTGCCCAAATGAATCTTTAGTACTATTTACTTAGTATGGGTAATTGAGAAGCAGATGTAGTTAAGATATTTATTAATAATTTAATTTTAATAGGGAGAAGGATATATGAAGAAATGTTTTAAAGCAAAAAGAACTAAAAAAGTTATAACTCTTGAGAAATTAGTCATACGAAAAATGAATGGGGCATATTATAAGCTTTCTTCAGAGGATCGGGATACATTAAAAGAGATGAGCAAATGTAAAGAAATGTGGGAGGAAATAATCGATCAAAAAAGTAAAAAGGTTCTATAGCTTATGATTACTTATCTGCTTGATACTTCTGTCCTAGTAGAGTTTAACCGTCCTTCAATAACATACGATTCTGAATATGAAAGCAATCATTCCAAGGAAATTTGTGCTACTTTATTAGCTCAAAAGTTTAAGAATAAAGCTATACTATATGTGCCATCTTTTTGTATAGCAGAAGTAAAAAATACATATGCAAAATGGCATTATCGTGAAAATAAATTTAGCTGTTCGGGTCAATTTGCAACTTGTGTTCGCACATTTTGTAATCAAATCTCAAATAGGAAAATCTTTTATAGTTATGATTTAAATAGATATCATAATATAAATTGTGATGATATAGTAGAAATAGAGCATACTGAGCAAACTGAATATACTATAACAGGTTTACCTCCTGGTAGTGACTATGAGACAGTGGAGGAGAAACTGTTTAAGCGTAATCCAAGAGATAGGGTTGGGAAGTATTATTTAAGTTCTTTTGACATTTTAATTATTGCTATGGGAATTGAGCTAAAAAGAACACATGGGAGAGAGGTCCATTTAGTTACTAATGATAAGCGATTATCTCTAATTGCTAGCAAAAAGCCAGATTTATTCCCAAAGCCCTATCTTTGGAGTTCTTTAACAGTAGATATGCTCAACAGATTAATTTAGCTAGTATAAAAACATAAGATAGCACATACTATTTTCCCCTTGACAATCCGCCTCCCTTGTTGTATACTTATTTTGTAAGATAATTACATAGAAGTTGGTAAGACAAAGATGTCTTCCGGCAAAGTTGCTGGAAGATTTTCATTTATGGACAAAGAAACGTCCTCAACCCAATTGGTGGGTAAGGGACGTTTTTTGATTTTACGGGACAAAAATGTGGTATAATAGTTGAAACAGGTGTAAAGGTCTAAAGGTGTAGAGGTGTAAAGTGGAAGACGGCAAGCTTAGAATCGCAATAGCACAAGTTAATAGTACTGTTGGGGATCTTCAGGGCAATGCCAAGAAGATTAGCCAAACCATACTGAAGGCCAAGGAATTTGGCGCGGATATGGTGGTATTCCCTGAACTGGTGCTGACTGGGTATCCCCCTGAGGATTTGCTGCTCAAGCCGCAATTTGTCCAGGATAACCTGGCTGCTTTGAAGGAATTGGCCAAGGGTGTGGACAATATCCTGGCTATCGTGGGCTTTGTGGACCAAAAAGGCCGTAATCTCTATAATGCCGCGGCTATTATCTATAATGGGGTAGTCAAAGGCGTAGCGCATAAGATGATCTTGCCCAATTTCGGGCCATTTGATGAAAAGAGATACTTTACTTCAGGTGAACAATCAGCTGTGTACCAATTTGGCAAGATACTGTTTGGCTTGAACATCTGTGAGGATATATGGCATGCCACTGGGCCGACCCATAAGCAGGCCAAGGCCGGAGCTAAGCTGATACTGAATATTAATGCTTCACCATATTATACAGGCAAGATCAAGGTGAGAGAGAAGATAGTGAAGAGCCAGGCGAAAGAGAATAATGTGCATGTAGTCTATGCTAACCTGGTAGGCGGGCAGGATGAGCTGGTTTTTGATGGCCAGAGCATTGTAGTGGATCCGAAAGGCCGGCTGGTGACCCTGGCAAAAGCTTTTAAAGAGGAACTGCTGGTCACTGATCTGGAAATCCCCGAAGTCAGGGGCAAGAAAGTGAATGCAGTCCTGATCGATAAGGAAATATCAGTCAAAGAAAGACTGCCTTTGCCTAAGAGCCATGTGAAAATGCTGGAGCCGGTAGAAGAAGTGTACCAGGCGCTGCTATTAGGATTGAAAGATTATGTGAATAAGAATGGGTTCAAGAAAGTAGTGTTGGGATTGAGCGGCGGCGTGGATTCGGCGCTGGTAGCGACCCTGGCGACTGATGCCCTGGGCAAGGATAACGTGGTAGGAGTGTTCATGCCATCACGGTATTCATCCAAAGCGAGTGAAATAGATGCTAAGCAGTTGGCCTACAAGCTGGGCATTAAGCTAATGACGATATCGATCGAGCAGTTATATAACATATATTTAGTGATTTTGGACCCGGTGTTCGCGGCTGAGGCCAAGAATATCGCGGAAGAGAATTTGCAAGCGCGCATCAGGGGCACGATCCTGATGGCTCTTTCTAACAAATTTGGCTGGTTGGTGTTAGCGACTGGTAATAAATCAGAGATGAGTACCGGTTATGCCACCCTGTATGGGGATATGGCCGGAGGTTTCGCGGTGATCAAAGACGTCCCGAAAACCCTGGTCTATAAATTAGCCAAGTACCGGAACCGTAAGGGCTTTGTGATACCGGTGAATGTGCTGAAAAAAGCGCCTACCGCGGAACTAAGGCCGCACCAGAAAGACACTGATACTCTACCTGAGTACAAGGTGCTGGACCCGATCCTGAAGGAATACATTGAGGAAGACAAGAGCGTGAACCAGATAGTGAAGAAAGGGTTCAAGCAGAAGTTAGTGGATAAAATAGTAGGGATGGTGGACAAGAGCGAGTATAAACGGCGGCAGTCAGCGCCGGGAGTACGGATCACGCCGAAGTCCTTTGGTAAGGACAGGAGAATGCCGATAACGAGTAAGTATAAAGGATAAGGAGGGGCAGATGAAATTCGAGAAGATAGTTAAAAAGTTGACCCCTAAATTAAGGGGAATAGCATATAGATTGAATGGCAAATATACTGTACTGGACCATGATGACCTGTACCAGGAAGCTTTAGCGCATATGTGGGAAGAGTTCTGCGCCGGCAAGCTGGAAGGCAAGACTGACAGCTATGTTCTGCAGGGGGCATATTACCACCTCAAGAACCACTTGCGCGGATTGGATGATAATACCTTTTTTGCCCGGTTGGACGAGCAGGTGAGCGAAGACGGGGATACTCTTGGAGAATTGATCCCGGCTGAGGATGATGGCGGGTATGAAGCTGCTGAGACCAGTGAATTACTGGAGCGCTGCGGTTTGACTGAAAAAGAACAACAGGTATTACAATTGTATGCCGATGGTCTTACAGTGCGGGAGGTCGGGGAGCAGATCGGTGTATCGCATGTGACGATCTTAAAGATGCTGAATTCGGTGAAAAAGAAAGTGGGAGCGAATCTTTAGTTGGCAAAGTATTTTTTGGAAAGAAAAGCCTTGACAAAATATTAGGTGGATGTTATTGTTGTATTAGCCGACCAATATGGTCGGTAAGTACAAAGAGGTTTTTAAGAGGCTTTTATGTCAGATTTGCAAAAAGGCGATGTCAAGGAAACCATAATAAAGGTAGCGCAGAATGTTTTTTCCCGTTTTGGTTTTAAAAAGACCACAATGGATGAAATTGCCGAAGCTGCGCGCAAAGCTAAGAGTTCCGTATATCATTATTTCAAGAGCAAAGAAGAAATATTTAATATCATAGTTGAAAGAGAAGCCAAATTTCTTAATAGTGAGATCGTCAGGGCTGTTGAGAAGGTCGATGATCCACGGGAAAAAATGCGGGTTTATGTTTTAGTAAGAATGAAGGAGATTAACAGGTTAATAAACTACTACAGCGCGATTAAGGATGAGTATCTCGAGCATTATGCTTTTATAGAAAAGATCCGCGCGAATCATGATATAGGCGAAGTATTGATGATAAAATCAATACTGCAGGATGGTGTTGAGAAAGGAGTGTTTGCGGAGATTGAGAACATAGATTCACTGGCTAAGGTCTTTGTTGTCGCTCTAAAGGGTTTGGAACATGAGTGGGTAAAAGCTAAAGATTTTTCCGAAATAGAAAAGACGACCAACAACCTGGTCAATTATCTCTTGTACGGCATAGTCAAGAGGTAATTTTTTTTGCCTAGCGACCGACCAAATAACTGTTTTGGTCTATTTTTATAAGAGGGACTAAGATGCTGTTTAACGAAGTAAAAAGAACTATATTGGATGTTATTGATGTAGATGAAAGCAAGATCAGGCCGGGAGCTTCTTTAGCTGAGGATTTAGGCGCAGATTCCTTAGATAGAGCTGAAATCGTAATAGCTATTGAGGAAAAGTTCAATATTGACATTCCCTGTAAAGAAGCTGTTAAAATCAGGACCATAGAAAATATAATAGCAGCTATAGAAAAACAAATAAAAGAAAATGGATGATCTAATGAAAACAAAATTAAAAGCTGTGGGAATAGCGGGAACTGGTTTTTATGTACCAGATAAAATATTAACTAATTTTGACCTGGAAAAGATGGTTGATACTACGGACGAATGGATCCGTACCCGGACCGGCATCAGGGAGAGGAGAATAGCTGCAGATGAGGAGGCCACTTCAGACCTGGCCGTCAAGGCCGCGCGTAAAGCAGTGGAAAATGCCGGACTTGATCCAGTCGAAATAGATTTGATCATTGTGGCCACTCTTTCCCCTGATAGGTTATTCCCCTCTACCGCTTGCTTGGTGCAAAAAAACATTGGCGCTATCAGGGCGGTTGCTTTTGATATCGGAGCAGCTTGTTCAGGCTTTATTTACGCTTTATCTGTAGCTCAACAATATTTAAAAAATGGAACTTATAAGACGGCTTTAGTTATAGGAGCTGAAATTTTCTCACGGATCCTTGATTGGCAGGACAGAAACACCTGTGTATTGTTTGGCGATGGCGCTGGCGCTATGGTCTTGAAAGCGGCAGAAAACGGGAAGGAAATTATTTATACCCAACTTGGGACAGATGGTTCTGGAGCGGAGTTATTAAAACAACCGGCCGGCGGTTCCCGTCTCCCGGCCAGTCATGACACAGTCGATCAACGATTACATTACCTAAAAATGAATGGCAAAGAAATATATAAGTTTGCCACCAAATCGATGGTGGAAACAATAATAAATGGATTGTCAATAGTCGGCTTAACTACAAAAGATATAGATTTACTTATTCCTCACCAGGCCAATATTCGTATCCTGGAGTGCGTGGCCAAAAAATTAAACTTGCCAATGGAGAAAGTATTTGTCAATGTAGACAGATATGGCAATACTTCGGCGGCCTCCATCCCCATAGCTTTAACTGAAGCCATACAGCAAAAGAGAATAAAAGAAAATGATATTGTTGTTTTGGTTAGTTTTGGGGCGGGATTAACCTGGGGCGCGTCTATAATAAGGTGGTGAATGTATGCATAAAGAATACAGGCCAATAAGATTCCCGGATGACGAATCGGTTCATAACCATATAATTGAATGGTGGTATTTCAATGGGCACTTAAAAGATGAACGAGGCAATGAATACGCGTTTATGAATTGTCTTTTTAGGGCAGATGTAAAAAAAGTGAAAATACCTTTTTTCTCAAAAATACCGCTTAAAACAATTTACTTCTCCCATTCTCTTATTTCAGACATAAAGAATAAAGCTTTCTATCATAAGATATCTCCTCTTTCCATAATTTCTGATGATAGTTTTTCCAGGCCCCAGCTATATATAAACTATATTAATCCGGAGATCAGAAAAAGCTATACTAATTGTGTAATAGAAAAAATAGGTGAAGATGAGTATCATGTGAAAAATGAGAACGCAGATCTAAAGCTTGTTTCAACTAAAAAACCTTTATTAGAAGGGGGAAAAGGCTTTCTTGATCTTAATTCCAAGACAACCTACTACTATTCCTTAACCAACCTAAAAACAGAAGGCCAAATAAAAATCAAAAATAGATGGATAAACGTTACCGGTAAGTCATGGATGGATCACCAATGGGCCAATACCGGTTATTCCAGGGATAAATGGGATTGGTTTTCCATACAATTGGACGATAATACTGAAATAGTGTGTTGCGCTTATGATGACGGGAAGAAAAAAACATATTTTGCCGATATTTCTTATCCAGATGGCCGGCAGGAACACTATCAGAGTGTGGAGATCATTCCGGCGAAAATCCAGTGGAAAAGCCTAAAAAGCAAAGCAGTTTATCCCTTGGCGTGGGGCATCAGGCTACCCGCAAAAAGCATAGACCTGAACATAACTGCCAGAATTGAAAACCAGGAAATGCTATTCGGTTCAATTAATTATTGGGAAGGTCCGCTTACAGTGTGCGGTTATTTCGGCACTAAAAAAGTAAAGGGGGTTGGTTTTATGGAATTAGTCGGTTATCCCTCGCAATACAATGCCATGAAATACTTTAGGGAAGAAACAAGAGGAATAGTTAATTGGTTTGCCACGGGGATTAAAAATAAATTATCTGTCCTGGTTGGCAGCAGTAAAAGAGGAAGATCCAAATGAAGTTGTTTAGTAATTTTGTAATTAAGCGCCGGGTAGCGATTATCGCCATAACTATTCTGATTACTTTAATATTAGGATATTTTGTAAAAGGCCTAAAGATCAATCCTGATATCCTAAGTTACCTGCCCAAAAATGACCCGGCAGCTAAGACATTCAATTACATTGGTGAAAAATACGGCGGCAATTCCATAGCCATGGTAGCGATCGAGACACGGGATGTCTTTAATAAAGATACCATTGAACAAATAAATTATTTGACCCGAAAGTTCAAACTTGTCGACGGGGTCTCAGATGTGACCAGTTTGACGAACGTGATCGATATTAAAAAAGATGAATATGTTCTCCCTAAATCAGACGCTAAGCTCCAAGAACTGAAAAAATATACTCTCTCCAAAGACCTCTATTGCGGCAAGCTGGTCCCCGCAGACGCGAAAGCGGCCTTGATCATGCCGGATCCGGGCAGATGCTGACCGGATAAAAACCGCGCGAAAATTAAAAGAGATCGTTAATAACGCCCAGGTGAAAGAAAAAGTATATTATGGCGGATTACCGTTCCAGATGCACGATCTCACTAATATCATCGCAGATGATTTAAAAACGCTCTTGCCACTGGTCACTATTTTGATCATCATTTCCTTATATTTTGGATTGCGTAATATCAGGGGTGTAGCGCTTTCCCTGGTTTCTGTTTTTATCAGTATTATCTGGACTTTAGGGATAATGAGTCTCCTTAAGGTCAATATAACCGTGATCTCCAATATCATTCCCGTCATTCTCATTGCCGTAGGCAGCGCCTATGGGATACATGTTGTCTATAAATTCAGTGAACCAGCGCCAGAGACGCCAGATAAACTTACGCGTTCAAGAGACGCGCTCAGTGAGGTTGGAATCCCGGTAATGCTCGCGGGTGTTACGACAGTAGCCGGATTCCTTTCCTTCATTTTCTGGTCTTATTTAAGGATGATCCGGGAATTTGGGATATTTGCCGCCCTGGGGATCTTTTTTGCTTTGCTGGCACCCTTACTTTTGTGCCGGCTGGGTTGTCGCTGTTACCGGATAAAAACAAGACTACCCCAGACTAACGGAACTCCGGCCAGAAAAGTGATCTTTACTCCCACGGCAATACCCGGTACAGTGGACCTAGACACCGAACTTATTTATCCGCGCCTGCATATAGCCGGGCTAGACCTGGCGGGAGCGATCGGTGATGTCGGCATTTGGGCGGAGGCAGCGGCATTCTTCCCGGAAAAGATCTACCTGGAAACAGATCTATCCGCCTTGGGAATGGGTACTAGATCATCTACTGCCATGGATGATAACCCATACACGAAATATGTGATTGGCGGAGATTATACTTTTAAAAATGGCCTATACATTAACGGGCAATACTTGCACGGCTTTATTTATGAGAGAGGCAAAGACAGCCTGGAAGATTACTTCATGTTTGGCTTGGAGCAGAAGTTCTTTGCTGACAAACTGAAAGTAACTCCTATTGGCGGGGGCATAGAGATAAAAGATTTTGAGGACCTTAAAAATAACTACGCGCTGATCTTCGCGCCTGAAATTGCTTATTATCCCGTGGACAATGCTGAGATCATTTTAGGCCTGCGTTTAATAAATGGCAAAACTACGACCACTTTTGGGAAAATAAAAGATACTGATGAAGGATTCGTTAAGGTTAAATATAGTTTTTAATAGTTACCAAGAGTGCCTGTTTTTTACTTGTATAGATGTAAGGCAATAGAATATGGCTCCGATGAAGGGGCAAAAACAAAGGCGTTCTGAGTAGGTGTCAGAACGCTATTATTGTTTACGGTAGGAAACAAAGACGCAGGCGTCTTATTAGGATCCGTGAAGGATTACAATAAGGCGTCTTTTTTTATTTGTAGTAATAGTTTTGACAGGAGGTGATAGAAGATAGTATAGAGGTAGTTATTGTGTTTATGTTTTTGGTTTGACTAGACTGAAAAAATGAGAGGAGGTATAAATGCCAAATTATCAGAGAACAGTTAATCGGTTTTTGAAAGCAGGGTTTTTAAGTTTATCTTGTTTGGTAATATTTACTATTTTTGGTATTCAAATCGCTTTTGCTGGCGGTGAAATAAAAGTTATACCGTATGGTCACGTGGAATTAGATACTATTTACAGCAGTAGAGACACAAACCCATTGGATCCCGCACAGTTTAACGGATATGTTACCGCGGTTGGCCCAGGAGAAAATGACTCAAGTTCTTTTAATTCCCGGTTTCTTTTATTGGGAATAAAGTCAGAATGGCAAGAAGGCGTTCTAAGTCTCATTACTAAAGGCGAATTTGATTTTTGGGGTTCGGATAAAGCAGGGTTGACCGCGCCTCGTTTGAGATTGGCCAGTATCAATTATGGCACTGCGCAAACGAGATTTATTGTGGGGCAAGATTGGAGCCCGGTAATGACTTTAAATCCCAATGCGCTGGATTTTTCCATTATGGGTTATGGCGGGAATCTCTGGCAGCGGATCCCCCAAATTACGGTTAAACATTCATTTGGTTCCGGCGTAAATGTAACTGCCACCTCGATGCGTTTTGAACGTTCTGCCGCTTTAGGGCCGTTTGAAGATACCATGCGCATGCCCTTTGTGGGAGGTCGTATCGGTTTTGCCGGACCGAATAACTTGATCGTGGCGCTTTCCGGCGTTTATCGGACCGGAAAACTTAGTGGCAGTAATGAAACAGTAGTATCTCAAATGGCCGGAATGGAAGCCTCTGTTCCTGTGGGCCCGGTAGTTTTGTCTGGAGAATTGGCGCAAGGCAAGGCTTTAGGAGCGGAATTTTTCCGTTTTGGCCAGGATTTTAACGGGATACAGGAAATAAATACCTACGTGGGCTGGATCGATCTTGGCTATGCTCCCAAACCGTGGGGTTTCCATGCGGGTTTTGGTTTTGACAATCCCAAGGATGCGGATCTGGATGGTTTGTCCGATACGGCTCATTATCTTAATAACCAACGTTCATTTGTTAATGTGACTTATACCTTACCAGGCGGGTTGGGTGTAGGAGCGGAATATACTTATGTCGTTACGGAATGGTCGAATAAGGATAAATTTTTCGGTAATCAAACCATGGTATCGTTTTTTTATGATTTCTAATTATTACAAAAAAGGAGAAAATCAATGATTAATAGATTGCGTTTATGTTTTGCAACTTGGTTAGTGATCTTGTTGGGAATAACAAATAATTGTTTCGCGGCAGATGAAAAGGAACCGATTAAAGTGGGAATCCTGCATTCATTGAGCGGAACCATGTCTATCAGCGAGGTAGCGGTCAAAGATGGTGAATTGATGGCGATCGAGGAGATCAATGCAAAGGGCGGTTTATTAGGGAGAAAGATCGTGCCGATCATTGAAGACGGCGCTTCTGACTGGCCGACATTCGCGGAGAAGGCAAAAAAATTAATATTAAAAGATAAAGTAGCGGTAGTATTCGGCTGTTGGACCTCGGCCAGCCGCAAGGCAGTTCTGCCGGTATTTGAAAAGTACAATCATCTATTGATCTACCCGGTGCAATATGAAGGTTTGGAGGCGTCAAAGAATATTATTTATACCGGCGCCACCGCTAATCAGCAGATCATTCCGGGAGTGGAATGGCTTTTGGAAAAAGGATACAAAAAGTTTTATCTCTTAGGTTCTGATTATGTCTTTCCCAGAACTGCCAATCTGATCGTTAAAGCAGTGCTGAAAGCCAAAGGCGGTATCTTGGCAGGAGAAGAGTATACACAGCTCGGCCATACCGAATATAGCACGATTATCAATAAGATCAAAACTGCTAAGCCGGATATTGTTTTTAGTTCCCTGAACGGAGATAGCAATGTCGCTTTCTTTAAGCAATTGCGGTCTGCGGGAATTTCAGCCGCGGATATCCCGACCATGTCGGTGAGTATTGCGGAGGACGAGATCAGGGGTATTGGCGCGGAGAATCTCATCGGCCATTTTGCTGTCTGGAATTATTTTATGAGCATGGATACACCGAAGAACAAGGAATTTGTTAAAAATTACAAAGCGCGCTATGGACAGGACCGGGTAACCGATGATCCGATAGAAGCTAATTATTACGGGGTTTATCTCTGGGCAAAAGCTGTAGAGAAGGCCGGAACCGCGGATGTGGCTAAGGTGCGACTGGCCATTCGTGGATTGTCCTATGAAGCGCCGGAAGGAACAGTGACGATCGATCCGACTAATAATCATACTTCTAAAATAGTGCAAGTCGGTAGAGTCAGGGCTGATGGTCAATTTGATATACTGTGGAGCTCAGGCAAACCGGTAAAGCCGGACCCGTTCCCGCCGATAGTTTCCAATAAAGTAGTCATAGAGCCAGGTGTGGTAAAAGAAAAATAATAGTGTGTAGAAAGAGGGTTGGGGAGTAGGCTTAGTCTACACCCCGGGTCTGCTCCTCAACCGTATCTTTCAGCTTATTAAGGGGTTAATATTAATGACCGTAGAAGTTCTGCTGATGCAAGTTTTTAATGGGCTAAGTTTAGGCTCGATCCTATTACTGGTTGGTTTAGGTTTAGGCATTACTTTTGGTATTATGGGAGTAATTAATTTTGCCCATGGCGAATTCTTGATGATCGGCGCTTATATGACGTATCTGACGCAGATTGTCTTTTCCCATTATGTACGGCCGGAGTTAATGGGATTATATTTTGCGGCTGCCTTGCCGGTATCTTTTTTGGGCGCGGCTTTAATAGGATTTTTACTGGAAAAAACTTTAATTCGTTTTTTATATGGCCGGCCCTTTGAGACGATGCTGGCTACCTGGGGAGTTAGCCTGATCCTCCAACAACTGGCGCGAAGTATATTTGGCGCCAATAATGTGGAAGTAGTCAGCCCTTCCTGGCTGAGAGGCGCCTGGAAAGTTACTGCCGGTTTGCAGTTACCGTATAATCGGCTATTTATCATATTTTTGAGCAGTTTCTGTATTGTGGGTATGTATCTGTATCTATATCGTTCCGCTCCCGGCCGGCGTATCCGCGCAGTGATGCAAAATAGATCCATGAGCGCTTGTTTAGGAATACCCACCGGTAAAATAGACGCTTTTACTTTTGCCCTGGGATCAGGATTGGCTGGTGTGGCTGGCTACGCAGTAAGTCTCCTGGGTTCTATTGGGCCGAGCACCGGACAAAATTATATCATTGATTCTTTTATGGTAGTGGTTTTAGGCGGCGTAGGCCGTTTGGCCGGTACTATCGCGGGCGCTGTCTTGATCGGAACTTTTAGCTCTATCTTTGAGTTTATTACTACTTCCAGTATGGGTAAGGTAATTGTTTTTGCGTTAGTGATCATTTTTCTGCAGTGGAAACCCCAGGGTTTATTTTTCTTGAAGAGCAGGAGACTGGATTGAAGAGGTCTAATATTTTTAATAAAGAAAAATATGCAATTTTAATTTTTGCCTTATTGCTATTAGCGCCGTTTGGCTTTTCGGATTTTCGATTAAATCTGTTAGGTAAATATTTATCCTTGGCTATCGTGGCTTTAGGGATCGATCTTATCTGGGGTTATACCGGAATATTAAGTTTAGGGCAGGCGGTTTATTTTGGTTTGGGCGCTTATTGTATGGGGGCCTATCTAAAACTACAGGCCGAGCCTTTGCCTGATTTTATGATGTGGTGCGGCCTGACCGCATTGCCCTGGTTTTGGAAGCCGTTTCAACATATATGGTTTGCTTTACCAATGGCCGTGATCTTGCCGATGCTGGTTGCCTTGATCATTGGTTTGCCCACTTTTCGCGTAGGAATAAAAGGGGTATATTTTTCCATTATTACTCAGGCTTTAGCGCTGGTCTTTATGATCTTATTTATTGGCCAACAACCTTTTACCGGCGGAACGAATGGCATTACTAATCTGCAGAATATTTTTGGCTATTCTTTGGCCGAACCAAAAACAATGTTTTGGCTCTATGTGATTACGGTAATTGTCTTAGGCTTGGCCTATTTATTTTGTCGTTGGTTAACGGTTAGTAGATTTGGCAATATTCTGATCGCTGTCCGCGATGGAGAAAATCGCCTTAAATTTTTAGGCTATAATACGACTAAGTATAAATTGTTTATCTTCGCGGTCTCCGCAGGCTTGGCTGGTTTGGCCGGAGCGGTTTTTGTCCCCCAGGTAGGGATCATTTCTCCTTCCATGATGGGCATTGCCCCTTCCGTAGAAATGGCTATTTGGGTTGCGGTTGGCGGTCGGGGAACATTGTTAGGCGCCATTATAGGCGCTTTGGCGGTAAATGCCGCGAAGAGCTATTTTAGCGAGTCTTTTCCGGAAATATGGCTTTATATATTAGGGGGATTATTTGTGGCTATTGTTTTATTATTTCCTGACGGTATTATTGGCTTTATGGAAAAACTAAAAAATAAAATAAAAGGCCTCCGGAGACTTAAAGATGCCTGAGTTTATTATAGATCTGAAGAATATAACCGTTAATTTCAACGGATTCAAAGCTTTAAATAAGGTTGATTTTGCCGTGGGTAAGGGTGAGCTGAGAATGTTGATCGGCCCTAATGGCGCCGGCAAAACGACATTAATTGACGTGATCTCCGGGAGGATCAAGCCGCAAGCAGGAAAGATCTATTTTAAAGGAGAGAATATTTACGGATTCCCGGAGTATCGGATAGCGCAATTAGGCATTAGCAGAAAATTCCAAACACCGACAGTATTTAATAACCTCAGCGTTTTGGAAAATATGGAAATATCTTTGAATAAAGCTAAAGGAGTATTTTCCAATTTTAAATTTGGAAAATTAAAAAGTGATCTTGATAAAATAATCTCTGTTCTGCAAACTATTGGCTTGGAAGGCAAAGCCGGACAAAGAGCCGGCATTCTCGCTCATGGCGAGAAACAATGGTTGGAGTTGGGTATGAACATTGTGCAGGAGCCGGTATTGTTGCTGGTGGATGAGCCGGTGGCTGGAATGACCGGAAAAGAACGGGATAAAACCGGAGAACTTTTGCAATTAATTTCACGGGACCGATCGGTGGTGGTAGTGGAGCATGATATGGAGTTTGTGCGCAAAATCGCCAAAAAGGTGACGGTGCTGCATGAAGGCGCGATATTATGCGAGGGGACTATGGCTGAGATACAAGCTAATCCGGTGGTGCTTAAAGTTTATTTGGGCCGGGCAGAAGAAGGATAAATTAGAGGAGAGAGAGTATGCTCAGTATTGAACAACTGTCCGCCTATTATGAAGAAACCCAGATCTTGCGGCAGGTTAACTTGCAAATTCCCCCAGGAAAAGTAGTGGCTCTGATGGGCAGAAATGGCGTGGGGAAAACTACTTTGCTAAAAACGATCATGGGATTGCTGCCGGCGGCTCAAGGAAAGATCGTTTTCGACCGGCAGGATATAACCAGGCTGGCTACGGATAAACGCGTGAGCCGCGGTATCAGCTATGTTCCACAAGGCCGGGAAATATTTCCTTATCTGACGGTCAAAGAAAATCTATTATTGGGATTAGAGACAAAAAAGAAAAGAGATCGTACTATCCCGGAAGGGATCTATGAGTTATTTCCGGAATTACGAATAATATCTTCCCGAAGCGGCGGCGATCTAAGCGGCGGGCAGCAGCAGCAGTTGGCCATTGCCCGCGCTTTAATATCCGAACCTAAATTATTGCTTTTGGATGAGCCGACGGAAGGTATCCAGCCCTCCATTGTTTTTGAAATTGAAAACACGATCAGAATGCTTAAGGAACAAAAGACCATTTCTATTTTATTAGTGGAACAATACCTCGATTTTGCTTTGCGTCTGGCCGATCATTATTATGTTATGGAAAAAGGCGGTATTGTGGCTAGCGGCGAAACCAGGAATATTAACCGGGAGCTGATCAATAATCATCTGGCGGTATAAAAAAGAAGCTTTAGCAAAAGGAGGGAGCCAAAAATGAAAATGATCCAAGCGGTGGTCAGGCCGGAGAAACTTAAGGATGTTGAAGAGGGGCTAAAAAGAGAAGGATTTTATTCCTTGACGGAAATAAGCGTACGCGGCCGGGGGAAGCAGAAAGGCATAGTTATCGGCGGGATGAGCTATGATAAATTGCCTAAAGAACTTTTGGTGGTGACCTGTAAAGACGCGGAGGCGCAAAAAGTAGTGGATATTATTATTAAAGAGGGACGAACAGGGAATATTGGCGACGGGAAGATCTTTATTTTAAACGTGGAAGAAGCTATTACCATTCGCACCGGTAAACGCGGCGAAGAATCTTTATAAAAGGGGTTGTCATGCATCTTACTCAGAGAGAAAAAGATAAGTTACTTGTCTATTTAGCCAGTCAGCTGGCCTGGGCGCGTAAAGCCAGGGGGTTAAAACTGAATTATCCCGAGGCAGTAGCGATAATCTCGGCCGAAATCGTGGAAAAAGCGCGGGACGGAAAGTCTCTATCCGAGATCCAGGAAGTCGTATCAAAAATAATTAAAAGAGACGAGGTTTTAGAAGGTGTGCCAGAAATGATCGAGATGGTTCAGGTAGAAGCTTCTTTTCCGGATGGAACTAAATTGGTCACTGTTTTAAATCCCATAAAATAGGAGAAAATAATGAATCCTGGGGAATGTTTGTATTTAGAAGGAAAAATTGTTCTTAATGCCAACAGAAAAACGGCTAAGGTAATAGTGAAAAATACTGCCGAGCGGCCGGTGCAGGTTGGTTCACATTTTCATTTTTTTGAGGTGAATAAGGCGTTATGTTTTGACCGTAAAAAAGCATTTGGTATGAGATTGGATATACCTGCGGGAGCGGCCGTACGATTTGAGCCTGGAGAAGAGAAGGATGTAAATCTGGTTCTTATCGGTGGCCAGAAAAAAGTGTATGGGTTAAATGGTTTGACCAATGGCAATGTTGTTTTAAAGAAAGTTATTAAGAGAGCTCTCGGCAGAGCCAAGATAAAAGGTTATCAGGAGGTGAGATAAATGTCCTATAATATAAAACGGAAAGAATATGGAGCCATTTATGGTCCCACTGTGGGAGACAAAGTGAGATTGGGCGATACAGCCCTTTTTGCTGAAGTGGAAAAGGATTATACTGTTTATGGTGATGAGAATAAATTTGGCGCGGGTAAGGTTATTCGCGATGGTATGGGACAAAGCGCGCGTTTTACCCGCACAGAAGGCGTCCTCGATTTGGTGATAACTAACGCATTGATCCTGGACTATTGGGGAATAGTTAAGGCTGATATCGGTATAAAGGACGGAAAAATAGCTGGCATTGGTAAAGCCGGCAACCCTGATATCATGGATGGAGTGGATAGGAAAATGATCGTGGGAACTTCTACTGAAGTGATTGCCGGAGAAGGATTGATAGTAACTGCCGGAGGGATTGATTCTCATGTGCATTTTATCTCGCCGCAGATCGTAGAAGAAGCTTTGTTTTCCGGGATCACGACGATGATCGGCGGGGGCGCTGGCCCGGCTACCGGAACCTTTGCCACTACGGCTACGCCAGGTAAATGGAATATTGAGCAAATGCTTAAATCTGTGGAAGCTTTTCCGATGAACTTTGGACTTTGCGGGAAAGGAAATTCTTCTTTTCGTGATCCTTTAAAAGAGCAAATAGAGGCGGGTGTAATTGGGATGAAACTGCATGAAGACTGGGGTTCAACTCCTGAAGCTATAAATTCATGCTTAAAAGTCATTGCTGAATATGATATCCAAGCATGTCTGCATACCGATACCCCGAACGAGGCTGGTTTTGTCGAGGATACTATCGCGGCCATTGACGGCCGCAGTATCCATGCTTATCATGTAGAAGGAGCTGGCGGCGGACATGCGCCGGATACAATAAAACTTTGCGGCGAGAAAAATATTATATGTTCTTCGACAACTCCGACGCTGCCTTATACCATAAATACAGTTGATGAACATCTGCATATGTTAATGGTTTGTCATCATCTTGATCATAAGATCAAGGAAGATCTTTCTTTTGCCACTTCCAGGATCCGGGCAAATACCATAGCCGCGGAAGATATTTTGCATGATCTGGGAGCGATCTCTATTATTAACTCAGACGCGCAAGCTATGGGGCGAACCGCGGAGGTGATCACCCGTACCTGGCAATTAGCGGATAAGATGAAAAAGCAACGCGGTAAATTAAAAGAAGATGTTTCAGGGAATGATAATTATCGCTTGAAACGTTATCTGTCAAAGTATACTATTAATCCGGCGATCACTCATGGTATTTCTGAGTATCTTGGTTCTATAGAAGAAGGTAAGTTTGCCGATCTGGTTCTTTGGAAACCGTCTTTTTTCGGAGTAAAATCAGAGATGGTGATCAAAGGCGGATTTATAACTTATGCGGCGATGGGTGAAGCGAATGCTTCTATTCCCACGGTACAGCCAATAATGGGTAAATACATGTTTGGCGGTTTCGGGCGGGCTATTCAGGAAAATAGTATTACCTTTGTTTCACAGAACGCTTATAAGAATGGGATCGCGAAAAAATTAAATTTAGCTAAACAGACTTTTCCAGTGAGCCGTTGCCGCGGCATAATGAAGAAAGACATGTTTTATAATAACTGGGTACCAAAGATCGAGGTTAACTATCAGAATTATGAAGTCCGGGCTGATGGCAGGTTACTAAATTGTCTACCGGCAAAAGAACTTTCTTTGGCGCAGCGATATTTTCTTTTTTAGGTTTAAATACGAGAATGAGTTACCAAGAGTGCCTGTTTTTTACTTGTATAGATGTAAGGCAATAGAATATGGCTCCGATGAAGGGGCAAAAACAAAGGCGTTCTGAGTAGGTGTCAGAACGCTATTATTGTTTACGGTAGGAAACAAAGACGCAGGCGTCTTATTAGGATCCGTGAAGGATTACAATAAGGCGTCTTTTTTTATTTGACGCCAGAGAGGAGGAAGCCGTGAAGAAAATTGAATGTATCATCAGACCGGAGAAATTGAAGGAATTAGCTGAAGCTTTAAGGGAGACAGGGATAAGCGGCTTGACTGTGACTGAGGTTAAAGGGTTTGGTCAGCAGACTACCCGGCCGGAAAACTACCTCTTCTTGCCTAAGACCAAAATTGAGATATATCTGGATGATGCTAAAGTGGAAGAAGTGCTGGCTACTATCACTAAAGTGTGTAAGACCGGAAAACTGGGTGACGGTAAGGCTGTGGTTCTGGCAATGGAAGACGCGATGAGGATCAGGACCGGGGAACGCGGAGAAAAGGCGATAGTTTGAAAAACGATTACACAGATTAAATGCTCTTGCTTGAATCGGTGTAATCGTATTAAAACAAAGGAGAAGATAATGAATAAAATAACATTAAGCAAGCTAATGTTTATAGCGGTATTTGTGGCAGTTTTCGGGCTGTATCAGGTGAACGGGGCTATGGCTACGCCGAGTACGCAGATCTGGAATCCATCTACGGATATCCAACCCACTGGAAAGTTCCACCTGGGTATTGATAACTACTATTCAGTGAAGGATAATCTGGATCATCCGTATGCCTCACCGACATATGTGGGATTGACCTATGGGTTCCTGAATTATTTTGAAGCCGGCATAGACCTGGCTTACCCATCCCAGTATCCAGCGTATTTCAATTTCAAGGCCGGATTACCGGAAAAGGATATGATACCCTCAGCTGCAGTGGGTATACTAAGCCTCGGGACCAAGAGTGATGTCACCAATTACAATATCATATATGGAGTGGTCGCGAAGACCTTTGGTCCGGTCGGACGGTTGACGGTCGGCGGATATTCCGGAAATGACCAGCTATTGCTGGATGAAAATGGTGAAAAAGCCAACACCGGTGTGATCCTGACCTGGGACAAAGCCATCACGGATAAAATATGGGCGTCTGTTGATTATGCATCCGGGGATAGTTTTTACGGATCATTGAGTTTTGGCGCTTCTTACAGTTTCGCGCCCAATGTCAGCGTGATCCTGGGCTATGTCATTTACAATAATGACCAGATAAATCCCAATGACCAGGCGACGACGCAATTAGATATTAACTTTTAAAATACCATTACGCGGATTAGAAGAAAAAGAGAGGAGGACACAATGAAAAAAATAATGTATACAGTGCTATTAGTGTTACTGGGTTTGTTAATGTTCGGACTGGCTTTTGCCCAGGATCCGTCGGGGGCCGCTACTTTAGCCGCGAATCCCCAGGCTCCGGTGGATTATGTGTGGATCCTGGTGTGCGGATTCCTGGTGTTTTTCATGCAGGCGGGGTTTGCTATGGTTGAGGCGGGTTTCTGCCGGGCCAAAAATGCCACGAATCTCATGGCGAAGAATACCATAGATTTTGTGGCGGCTTCACTGGTGTTCATGGCTTTCGGATTTTCCCTGATGATGGGTACGGATGTCCATGGATTATTCGGTACGGGCGGCTGGTTCCTGACCGGGGAAAATTATGATGTGGGCCGGTACCTGGTCTTCTTCTGGCAGTTGGTCTTTGCCGGGACGGCGGCCACTATTGTTTCCGGCGCGGTGGCTGAGCGCTTGAAATTCAAGGCCTATTTCATGTATAGTATAGCTGTCACGGCCCTGATCTACCCGCTGTACGGGCACTGGGTCTGGGGCGGCGGCTGGTTGTCCAAGCTCCCCTTCGGTGCCGGGCATGTGGATTTTGCCGGCTCGGGAGTGGTGCACGCCATCGGCGGCTTTGTCGGCCTGGCGGGAGCGATCGTACTGGGTCCGCGGTTCGGCAAATTCGGTAAGGACGGCAAACCGAAAGCCATATTAGGACACAGCATCACTTTAGCGGCTTTAGGAACCTTTATATTATGGTTCGGCTGGTTCGGGTTTAATCCCGGTTCGACTTTCTCAGCGCACCAGCTGCGGATCGCCGTTATCGCGGTGAATACCAATCTGGCGGCGGCTGCCGGCGCGGCCACGGCTCTCCTCATAGTGTTCATGAAGACTAAGAAATGGGACGTGGGTATGATGCTGAACGGCTGCCTGGCTGGATTGGTCGCCATAACCGCTCCGTGCGCCTGGGTGCAGGCCTGGTCGGCGGTGGTCATCGGTATGATCGCCGGGATCCTGGTTGTTACCAGCGTGTATTTCTGGGAACGGAAGGGGGTCGACGATCCGGTCGGAGCGGTCAGCGTCCATGCTGTTAACGGTATCTGGGGTTTGCTCAGCGTTGGTCTCTTTGCCGATGGCACCTATGGATTGGGGACTACCGAGGGTACGTTAGTCAGGGGCCTGTTTTACGGCGGTGGCTATGACCAGTTGATCGCGCAGGGAATTGGCGCCGTGGTCTGTGCCAGCTGGGCTTTCGGCTTGGGATATATCATCTTTAAGTCAATGGATAAATTGTTCGGCATCAGGGTGTCTCCTGATGAGGAATTGAAAGGACTGGATATCTCTGAGCACGGTACCCCGGCGTATCCGGATTTCATGAGATAAGAAAAATATAACTCTCCTCGTCCTGGCGGCAAGGAAGCCGGGAGTGAGGGGGAGAAAGGATAGGAAAATGAAAAAAATAGAAGCAGTGATACGAGTTGAAAAATTGGATGAAGTCATCGAAGGCCTGGAAAAATTGGATGCCCCGGGGATAATGGTTACTCATATTGAAGGTCATGGCCGGCAAAAAGGCCTGGTTGAGCAATTCCGGGGCCGGGAATTTAAGGTTAATTTTTTGACCAAAACAAAGCTGGAGATCGTGGCTAAAGATACAGAGGTAGATAAAATTGTAAAGACTATTTCCAGCATTGCAAAAACCGGCGAGATCGGCGATGGCAAGATCTTTATTTACCCGGTAGACAATGCCATCAGGATTCGCACCGGCGAAAAGGGCGAGACAGCGCTTTAAGGTTAGCTGGTTCTCGGGAGGAGCCAGGGGGCTCCTCCCCACAGGCTTTATTGATAAAATAAAAATATTAAAAGGTTAATATGATAGATCAGGAACTAATTAGAAAAATTATACAAATAAAAGAAGAAAGAGATTATACATTGTATGATCTTTCTAAGAAACTGGATCTACAAATTAGCACTATTGAACGCTGGCTAAAGACCAACCGCATCAATAAAGTTTATGCAAAATTAGTCCGGGATAAATTAGGGATAGATTAAAACAGCCGGCAAAAAAATTTGCCCTTATTTTAGTCAATTGGCTAGCCAATAGCGAATTTTTCATAATTAGAAAGGGGAAGAAAGAACATGAAGAAAGTATTAGGTTGTTTGTTGATCTTAACCGCTGTTTTTACGGCCGGCCTTTTGTTAGCTGAAGGAGCAGTTACCACCCCGGCTGTTTGCCCGGTAGAATCTGTGCCGGCTCCGGCCACAGATAGCGGTGATACTGCCTGGATATTAATGTCAACAGCACTGGTGATGATGATGACTGCTCCCGGACTGGCGATGTTTTACGGCGGATTGGTGCGCCGCAAAAATGTGCTTTCAACCATGATGCAGTCGTTTTTCCTGCTGGGCTTGATCAGTGTCCAATGGGTACTGTGGGGATATAGTCTGTCTTTCGGGCCGGATATCGGCCATTTTATCGGCAGTTTGAAATGGTTTGCTTTGAGCGGGGTTGGCTCGGCGCCAAATCCTGATTATGCCGGGACTATTCCGCATAACCTGTTCATGATCTACCAGATGATGTTCGCGGTCATTACCCCGGCCCTGATCACCGGCGCTTTCGCTGAGAGGATCAAATTCTCGACTTTCGCGGTGTTCAGCTTGCTGTGGGCGACGATAGTATATGACCCGATCTGTCATTGGGTCTGGGGCACAGGCGGCTGGTTAAAGACGATGGGCGCCCTGGATTTTGCCGGCGGCACAGTCGTGCATATTTCTTCCGGTATTTCCGCCCTGGTCTTTGCTTTGATGATCGGCAAGCGCAAAAATTACCCGGCTCGTCCTGTCGCGCCGCATAATATGGTCTTTACCCTGTTAGGCGCGGCTTTGCTGTGGTTCGGCTGGTTCGGCTTCAATGCCGGGAGCGCTTTGGGAGCTAATGAACTGGCGGTTAATGCCTTCATTGCTACCAATTCAGCGGCAGCTATGGCGGCTTTAACCTGGCTGTTCCTGGACTGGCTTGTTATTGGCAAGCCGACTGCTTTAGGCGGAGCTTCAGGAGCAGTGGCTGGCTTAGTGGCAGTGACCCCGGCTGCTGGATTTGTCACTCCCATGGGTGCGTTGGGTATCGGTATCCTGGTGGCTTTGGTTTGCTACCTGTTTGTCTCAGTGCTCAAGCATAAATTCGGGTATGACGACAGCCTGGACGCTTTCGGCGTGCATGGTGTCGGCGGTACGGTTGGCGCTTTGGCGACTGGCTTGTTCGCTACCAAAATGGTCAACGCAGCTGGTAATAATGGCTTGTTCTATGGCAATGCTTCTCTCCTCTGGACCCAGGCTATCGGCGTGATCGCCACTATGGCTTATGCCGCGGCTGTCACGTTCGTCCTGCTCAAGATACTGGATAAGGTTATGGGCTTAAGAGTGAAGGAAGAAGAAGAATTGATCGGCCTGGATATCACCCAGCATAAAGAGACTGCTTATACATTGGTAGATTAATGAAAATAAAAGGAACCCCCCTAGATTTGCATTAGCAAATCTAAACAGGGGGGCGAATGGCAAGGCCATTCGGGAGGCTAAAGTATGAAACTGATTATCGCGATAATACAGCCGCACAAGCTGGATGAGGTGATGGATGAACTGGAAAAAGCAGAGATCCATTTGAAAACCGTCTCCAATGTGCTGGGCTGCGGCAGGCAGAAAGGTGTCACTGAGGTTTACCGCGGGGTCAAGGAAGCAGGTAACCTTATTAAGAAAGTAAAGCTGGAGATAGCGGTCAATGACAAGTTCGTGGAGACGACTATCAAGGCTATTTCCAAGGCAGCCAAGACCGGCCAGACCGGTGACGGCAAGATCTTTGTCCTGGACCTGGAAGAATGCTATAGGATCCGGACCGGGGAAAAAGGATCAGAAGCCATAGGTTAAGAAAGCGCGTAAAATAAAGGGAATTAGACATCAGGGCGTTCTCTCCTCCAAAGGGAGAACGCCCGCACCCCTAAAATGGAGTTTTAAGATTTTTTTGGTATTATCTTGCATTTATAGCTGGTTTTTGCTACAAGATATGATTATATTAATGATTAGCGGTGTCCAGAGTAGCGCATAGGATATATAAACATGTTTGAGGGAGCACGTAGTGAAGGAAATTATTGACCGGATAGTGGACGAAGAGAATAAAGCCCGCCAGGCAGTACAGGATGCCCAGGCAGAAGCCGACCGCCTGATAGCTGAGGCCAAAACTGAAGCCGGGTCCAAGGTTGCCGGCGCGCTTAAAGATATGAAAGAGGAATACAGCCGTAAGCTCGCTGAAACCCAGGACACCCTGCTGAAGCAGAAGGACCAGCTCCTCCAAGAGGAGCGCGCGGCCAGCGCTGAAGGGCTGAAAAATAAACAAAAGAATATTCCCCGCCAGGCAGAAACTGTTTTCGCGGAGATAATAAAGGTAGAAGAATAGCGATTAACAATGGGACAATTAGGTAAGTATTCGTTCATTAATGCCAAAGTGAGAGCGATGCTCTCTAACTTGCTGACGCCGGAGCAGTTCGATCACCTGCGGGAAGCGGAAGACGTATCAGCGCTCCTGGCTGACCTGGCCCAGACCCCGTACCGGCAGATGACTGAGAAATTCGCGGCCGGGGACCTGGAGCTGGAAGCCCTCGAACAGGAATTCATGCGGCATGATATAGCTATCCACCGCAAGCTTTTCAGCACCATGACCTCTACGGATGAAAAAAACCTGCTCTTCCTGTTAATGCAGAGATATGAAATAGAGCAGTTAAAGGTGGTCCTGCGCCTCTGGCACAAGAACGCGCCGGTGCCAGCCGAGGATTACCTGCTGGGAGAGAATATTTGCTACCCGCTGGACTGGCGGCAGGTCCTGATCGCCAAGAATATTGAAGAGATAATCCTGCTGTTGGACCAGACCCCATACCGGACGCCGTTGTTGAAGGCGCGGGAGAAGTTCAAAGAAAGCCATTCTTTATTCTATCTGGAAGTGGCCCTGGACCTGGATTACTATGAAAGAATGGGCGCGGCCATAGAAAAATTGTCAGCCGTTGATAAGACCGTAGCCAAGGCGATCCTGGGCGTGGAAGTGGATATCGAGAATATCAATTGGCTGGTACGCTCCAAAAAATATTATGCCCTGGGCATGGGTGAAATGCTGCCTTGGATGCTGCCGGGCGGCGCCAGGATACAAAAAGAGAATATCCGCAATATCTACCTGAGCGAAGACCTGGACCAGATATTTGAGACTCTGGCGGTAGGGCCGTATGCCAGATTGAAAGACCTGGTTATGGGCAATATGGCTTTGCTGGAAAATATATTATATGAAGTACTTTCCCGGGAAGTGCGCCGGGCTCTCGGTGGATTCCCTTTCACCATCGGAATTATTTTGGGGTACCTGGTGCTCAAGCGCAAAGAGACAGGAACCCTGGTTTCTCTCATCTATGCCAAGAAATATGGCTGGAAAAAAGAAGAACTGGCCCAAATTGTAAATTAGGTAAGAAGTTGTAGGTTGTAGAAGTAAGTATGGACGTAGGTCTGAAGTTTTTGGTTTAGATAAAAACTGGAAAATAGGGTAGGTATGCTAAGTACCGAAGCAATGGAGCTGGTCAACATCCTGGTACTGAAAGAAAAAGCGGAAGAGGTTGTTTCTAAACTCCTGAAAAAGGGGATCTTCCACCCGGTGGACCTGCGCCAGATCGAAACCAATATCGAGACCCTGACCCCGTACCAGGTAGAGAAAGAATTCGCAGAATGGGAAACCCTCGACCTGTCCCTGCGGGACCTGAGCCGGCGGCTGGAATTGTCTTATGATTATAATCCGGGAGTGAACCTGGAAGAATTCAACCAGGCCAAGGTCCAGCAGATCGTGGAGACGATCCAAAATGAGGCTTCGCCGCTGGCGGAAAAACGCGATGTATTGGCCTCGGAGCTCAAAACCAAGGAAACCATGCTGTCCCAGGTCAAAGATTTCCTGCCTTTCCCGGTAAAGCGGAGCGCTGGGTATTCTTTCCTGGAAGTGGCGACCGGCAAGATCGAGGAAAAGAATATTTCCCTGCTGGCGCAGAACCTGGAACATATCCCGCATGTGATCTATCCGTTCCGCAAGGATCCGGACGGCCGCCTGCTAACCGTGATCATCGGCTTGCGCCGGGACCGGGCAGTACTGGAAAAAGTTTTAAAAGAATTTTACTGGCAAAAAGTGGAATATACGGAAGAAGAACCACAGATACCTAAAGAAGTAGAGAAGAAGATCAGGGAAGAGATCGTCGCCTACAAAACTAAATTAACCGAAGCCAAGGCCCAGATCAAAATTCTCGGTGAACGTTTCCGCGGTGACCTGGGAAAGATCAAATATTTTATCGCTTTGAAAAAATCCCTGTTAAAGGCTAAACGTTTTTCCTATACCACGGAAAAAACCGCGGTCCTGTCCGGCTGGGTGCCGGCAGACCTGAAAGATGAGACTATCAGGGAGATAAGAAAATTGGCCGGGCAAGCGTACGTGGAAGAAAAAAGAGCCGAAGATACCGGGATGGCCTTGGAAGATATACCGGTGAAATTGAAACATACAGCCATGGTCAAACCATTTGGACTGCTGTTGGAAGCCTATGGACTGCCACGCTACGGTACGATAGACCCGACTATTTTCGTGGCCATCAGTTTTTTGCTGATGTTCGGGGCGATGTTCGGCGATATCGGGCACGGCCTGATACTGGTCCTGGCCAGCTTGTTCTTTTTTAAGAGCGCCAATGAAAAAGTGAAACAAGCCGGGGCCCTGATCCTGTATTGCGGCGCCAGCTCGACAATCTTCGGCTGGCTGTACGGCAGTGTTTTCGGCTATGAGTTCGCGTCTGTCTGGCCGCACCCGATCAATAATATCATGCAGATGTTCAAAATAAGCGTTATTTTCGGCGTGACGATCATCAGTACGGGAATACTGATCAATGTGGTCAATTCCATTCGCGACAAGAATTACCAGAAAGCTCTTTTTGACAAGACCGGGCTGATCGCCGGCGCAGTTTACTGGCTGGTGTTGGCCATAGTGACCAAGGCCTTTATCCAGAAAACTCCGATCTCGCCGGTCTATATGACCCTGATGATCATTGGCGTGGCGGCCCTGTTCCTCAAGCCATTTGTGAGCTATTTCCTCAGCCGGGAAAAAGAGAATTTCTTCCTGTTCGTTGTGGAAAACCTGATCGATATGGTGGAGTTCTTTATGGGCTACCTGGCTAATACCGTGTCTTTTATCCGGGTAGCGGCTTTTGCCCTGGCGCACGCGGGTTTGTTCCTGGCGATCTTCGAATTATCCAGTATTACCAGGGGGATCGGCGGCGGGACAGTGTCCTGGCTGATCATTATCCTGGGAAATATATTCGTGATCTTGCTGGAAGGGCTGGTGGTCAGTATCCAATCAGTGCGTCTTAATTATTATGAGTTCTTTTCCAAGTTTTTTGTGACTGGGAAAAAGGAATATAAACCGCTAACGCTGTAAGAGTTGATAGTTTCAGCCAGAGGCTGATCCGCCTTTGGCGGAGATTGTTGACAGAAAAAGCAGTTTTGAGTTTTGAATTTTGAGTTTTCCCCTGCTGATCCCGATAAATCGGGATCAAAGACGCGGGGACAGGTGAGTTAAGGTTTAATCTGTGTAATCGTATTTTAAATAAAGAAACCCCCCTAGATTTGCTTGAGCAAATCTAAACAGGGGGGCGAATGGCAAAGCCATTCGGGGGGGAAGAAGATGAAGAATGCGAGAAAGTTGTTGGGAGCCATGGTTTTGTTGACCCTGGTATTAGCCGGAGTGTCGTTATACCAGTTTGCCCGGGCAGAAGGTCCGGCAGAACAGGCAGCGACTACCGCGACCAATCCTGAAGTAGTGAAATGGGGCTTTATGGCCGCAGCCATAGTGACGGGTTTGAGCACTGTGGGCGCGGGCATTGCCGTTGGTTATGTAGGGTCTTCAGCGATCGGAGCGATCAGCGAGAAGCCGGAAATGGCTGGCCGGGCCTTGATCTTCGTCGGTTTGGCTGAAGGTATCGCTATTTATGGTTTGATCATCGCCATTATGATCCTGGGGAAGGTGTCTTAGTACCGTTGGTAGTAGAGACAAAAGAAGAATAAAAGCTCTTAGGATAAAATATGAAGTTTTTTTGTATCGCGGATAGAGATAGCAGCCTGGGATTTAAATTGGCCGGGGTGGAAACCCTGGAAGCAGGCTCCAAGAATGAATTACTGGAAGCTTTCAAAGTGGCCCTGGCTACAGAGAGTGTCGGGGTGATCATTATCACGGAAAAAGCGGCAGAGCTGGGACGGGCCGAGGTGGATAAGTATATCCAGGATGTGGATATCCCCTTGATTCTGGAGATCCCTTCCAGCGGCCAGGTAAAAGCGCGCAAGAGCGCCGGTAATATCCTGAAGGAAGCGATGGGCATAAAGATCTAAATGATAAAAGAAGATTATACTAAAATAAATGAGCAGAATGCCGGGGAAATAGTAGGACGTATCCTGGAGGCGGCCAAAACCGAAGCCGTGGAAATACTGGAGCGCGCCCGGAAAGACGCAGGCGCGATCAGGGAAAAAGCGCGCCTGGAAGCAGACGAGAAAGTCCGGCTGGAACGCGGACAGTTGGAGCGGGAGCTGGAAAAATTGAAAGAGAAGATCTTTTCCACGATCAACCTGGAAAAGAAGAGAGTCCTGCTGGAAAGCAAGAATACCCTGATCAACCAGGTCTTTGACCTGGTCGGGAAGAAAGCCGCGGAATTCCGCAGCGCAGCCGGGTACGCGGGATTTTTCAGGGACGCGGTCCTGGAAGGGATCAAGATCGTCGGCGATAAAAAAGTGGAGATCTTTTATTCCTCCCTGGATGACAAGCTGGTGAGTGAGAAGATCATAGCGGAAATAAAGAAAAATAATCTTGAAGCTAGCTGGAAAAAAAGCGATTTTAAGGACCTGGGCGTGATCATCCAATCAGCAGACGGTAAGAAGATGTTCGATAACCGTTTTGCCGCCAGGCTCAGAAGGAAATATGATGAATTATACATGCGCCTGTTGCGGGAGGCATAATCCATGCAGAGAGTAGCGGGCAAAATTTACAGGGTGTCAGGGCCGGTGGTGGAGCTGGAAGAAGTCGTCGGCGTACGCATGCTGGACATGGTTGAGGTCGGCGAGCAGCATCTGGTAGGGGAAGTGATGCGGCTCAAGGATGACCGGGCTTTTGTGCAGGTGTACGAAGATACTACCTCGGTGAAAGCCGGGGACCTGGTCTATACCCAGGGCTTCCCTTTATACGTGGAGCTCGGGCCAGGTATGATCGGCAATATTTTTGACGGTATCCAACGCCCCCTGGAAGTCATTCGCGAAAAACAAGGCGTCTATATCAGCCGCGGCGTCCATGTGCAAACACTGGACCGGGCGAAAAAATGGCATTTTACCCCGGTGAAAAAAGCCGGTGAAAATATTATTGGCGGAGAGATCATCGGCTCAGTCCAGGAGACTGTGCTGATCAACCATAAGATCATGGCCAGTCCGGACATTTCTGGCACGATAAAAAAGATGGTTGGGGAAGGCGATTATTCCCTGGAAGATACTATTGCCGTGGTCCAGTCAGAGTCTGGCGAGCAGGAGATCAAACTGCTGCAGCGCTGGCCGGTGCGGGTCCCGCGTCCCAGCAAAGAGAGATTGCCGATCGTCGAACCGCTGATCACCGGGCAGAGAGTGATCGACACGCTGTTCCCGGTGGGCAAGGGCGGGGCAGTAGCTGTACCGGGAGGATTTGGCACTGGCAAAACAGTGGTCCAGCACCAACTGGCCAAGTGGAGCGACGCCCAGATCGTGGTCTATGTCGGCTGCGGTGAACGCGGCAATGAGATGACGGATATTTTGCAGACTTTCCCCAAACTGATCGACCAGCGGACCAAGAGGCCGCTGATGGAACGCACTATTTTTATCGCTAATACTTCTAATATGCCGGTCGCGGCGCGTGAAGCCAGCATCTATACCGGTATTACCATAGCTGAATATTTCCGCGACATGGGCTATCATGTGGCCCTGATGGCGGATTCTACCAGCAGGTGGGCAGAAGCACTGCGCGAATTGTCTGGCCGGTTGGAAGAAATGCCCCTGGAAGAAGGATTCCCAGCCTACCTGCCGTCACGCCTGGCTGGATTCTATGAACGGGCAGGCAATATCACTACCCTGAGCGGACAGCACGGCTCGATCAGCATTATCGCGGCGGTTTCTCCGCCAGGCGGAGATTTCTCCGAACCGGTAACCTCGCATACTAAAAGGTTTGTGCGTTGTTTCTGGGCCCTGGACCGCGAGCTGGCCAATGCCCGGCATTATCCGTCGATCAGCTGGATCGACAGTTATACCGAATACCTGGATGATGTGCAGGGCTGGTGGAGCAAGAACGTGGACCAGGACTGGCTCAAACTGCGCTATGAGATCATGGACCTCCTGCAGAAGGAGCAGAAATTACAGCAGGTGGTCAAGCTGGTCGGCCCGGATGTCCTGCCGCAAAACCAGAGATTGGTATTGCTGGTCTGCACCCTGTTCAAGAACGGGTTCCTGCAGCAGCAGGCTTTCGATAAGATAGATACTTTTACCTCGGCGCGCAAACAGTTCCTGATGCTGAAGAACATGCTGGCTTTTTATCATATCAGCGAAGAAGTCATCAAGCAGGGGATGTCGGCTAATGAAATTAAGGAGATGCCGATCTACAATGAATTGATGCGCATGAAAACAAGATATACGGAAGAACAGTTGGACGAGCTGGAAAAAATGCCGGAGCGGATTAGCGAGTCCTTAAAGGTGGCAGACTTCTAATGAAAAATTACGGGAATTTAATTGAATATGTGGGACTGCAGGAAATAGTCGGGCCGATCTTCATCATCCGGAATATCCACAATGTCGGTTATAATGAACTGGTGGAAATAATCGATGATGACGGCAAGACGCGCATCGGCCTGACCCTGGAAGTAGGCAAGGGATTTGCCGTGGTGCAGGTCCTGGGCGGCACCAGCGGCCTTTCCATTGCCAAATCCAAGGTGAGGTTCAAGGAAAAACCACTCCTGTTCGGGGTTTCGGAAGATGTCCTGGGACGCGTTTTCGACGGTGTTGGTAATCCCCTGGACAAAATGCCCCGGCCGGCGTATGACGAGCTGGTGGATGTGAATGGCATGGCGATCAATCCCACGGCCCGCGATTATCCTAATAATATTATCGAGACCGGGATCTCGGCTATTGATGTGATGAATACCCTGGTGCGCGGACAAAAACTGCCGGTATTTTCCGGCAGCGGCCTGCCGCATGACTTGCTGGCGACGCAGATCGCCCGCCAGGCCCAGGTCAAAGGCGAAAGTTTCGCTGTGGTCTTTGCCGGTATGGGCATCAAATACGATACTGCCCGGTATTTTATCAAGAGTTTTGAAGAATCAGGCGTACTGGAAAGAGTAACAGTTTTCCTCAGCCTGGCAGACAGCCCCTCTATTGAACGGTTGATGACCCCGCGCCTGGCCCTGAGCTGCGCCGAATATCTGGCGTTCAAGAAAAATATGCACGTGCTGGTGATCATGACTGATATGTCCAATTATTGCGAAGCGTTAAGAGAATTATCCACGATCCGGGGCGAGATACCCGCCAGGAAAGGGTACCCGGGATATTTATACAGCGACCTGGCCAGTTTGTATGAACGGGCTGGTATGATCAAGGGAGTGAGCGGCTCGATCACCCAATTACCGATATTGACCATGGCCAACGATGACATTACGCATCCGGTGCCGGACCTGACCGGATATATCACTGAAGGACAAATAGTGCTAGAGCGGGAAATGCACAGCCGCGGCATCTATCCGTCGATCGCCGGACTGCCTTCCCTGTCCCGCCTGATGAAAGACAATATCGGCGAGGGCAAGACCAGGGATGACCATCCGGCTTTAGCGTCGCAGTTGTTTGCCGCGTATGCCCAGGTCAAGGATATCCGGGCCCTGGCTGCTATCATCGGCGAGGAAGAGCTGTCGCCCTTGGACCAGAAATACCTGCAATTCGGCGATGCGTTTGAACGGAAATTCGTATCCCAGGGATACTATGAGCGCCGGAGCCTGGAACAAAGCCTGGAGATCGGCTGGGAAGTGCTGAGTACCCTGCCTAAGAGCGAGCTGGTCCGGGTCAAGGAAGAAGCGCTTAACAAATATTATAAGGGTAAATAGTATATGCGGATCAATATAGCAGCGACCAAAACCAACCTGTTGAAAGTGAAAAAGAACCTGTCTGTCACCAGGGAAGGTTATGAATTGCTGGATGAAAAACGGAAGATCCTGCTGGGTGAGATCGGCGCCATCATCCATAAAATGCAAAAAACCGAAGAAGAAACCGACGCTGCCCTGGCTGCCGGCTATGCCGCGGTGAACCGCGCTACGGTCATTATGGGACGGAAAAAACTTTCAGAAATGTCCCTGGCAGTGGAAACAGAAGCGAACCTGCGCCTGACCTCGCGCCGCGTGATGGGCGTGTCAGTACCGGTGATCAATCTCCAGATGAAAGACCATCCGCCTTATTTCAGCTCCCTCAAAGTGAATATGGCGGCTGAGGATGCGACTGACCGGTTCAAGAAAATACTGGTCCTGTTGGCCAGGCTGGCCGAACTGAAGATCACCACTTTACGGTTGGCTCAGGAAGCGCAAAAGACCATCAGGAAGGTCAATGCCCTGGAAAAAGTGTATATACCTTATTACCAGGAAGCGGAAAAGAATATCAATGACCGCCTGGAAGAAGAATCCCGGGACGCTTTTTCCATGCTCAAACTGATCAAACAAAAAATAAAAAAATAAAGGTGAAAAGATGCCCATTAAAAACATCATGGTAGCAGTCGCGGGCGGCGCGGCTTCCATCATCACTGCCAAGTACGCTATTTACCTGGCCCGGGTCATGTCTTCGAAACTCACCGCCGTATATGTGGTAAATGAGCAGTTGTTGAAGGACTTGATGCGTAGCCGGGTAGTAGTGGATATCGAGGCGAAAGTCTATGAGAAAGACCTGGAAGAACAGGGAAAGCTTTTCCTGGAGCGGATCAAGAAAGCGGCTGAAACCAAAAAGATTGAATTCGAGAGCATGGTTCTGCGCGGCATGGTACATGAAGAAATAATCAAGAAAGCCCAGGAGACCAGCACCTGCCTGCTGGTGATGGGAAATCCTAAGGAAATAACCTCACGCAAAGAAGTTTTTTCAGATGAAGGGGAACTGCTCTTCCGGGAAGCGAAGTGCCCGGTAGTGATAGTCAAAAATCCCGAGGAAGTCGAGAAGTTATATAAGGAGATAACCTAGATGGAAAGAATATCAGAGTATTTGCAAAAAGATGCCTGCCTGATGGACCTGAAGGCGACGACCAAGGAACAAGCGATACGGGAATTATCCGCCCACATGGTCCGGATCGGCCTGGTTAATGATGAGCAGCTATTCATCCATGACCTGATGGAGCGGGAAAAACTGGGCTCGACAGGCATCGGCCACAAAGTAGCTATTCCGCATGCCCCGACCCAAGCCGTAGATGGGTTTGTAATAGGGTTCGCCCGTTCCAGCGCCGGGGTGGATTTCGCCGCTATGGACGGGGATGAAGTGAACTTGATCTTTGCCATGGGTACCAATCCGCAGGCTCTCAGCTTATACCTGCAATTACTTTCGCAGCTATCCAAGCTGCTGCGTATTGAGTCTTTTCGTAATGATTTGATCCATACCGTCAAAACCGCGGATGAAGTCATTAACCTGTTCAAGAAATTTGAGAAGGAGGGCTAAAATGAAAAAAATAGAAGCTGTGATCCGTCCGGAAAAAGTCGGCGAGGTGCGCAAAGCCCTGAGCGAAGTTGGTTACCCTGGCCTGATGATCAGTAATATCGAAGGCCACGGCACGCACAAAGGCAAGGAACAACAATGGCGGGGCGAGACCATGAAAGTGGATTTTGTGCCCAAAGTAAAACTGGAGATCATTGCCAGGGACGCGGATGTGGACAAGATCACGGACGCGATCATAAAATTTGCCAAGACCGGGGAGATCGGTGATGGTAAGATATTTATCTATCCCATCGTTGACGCGATCAGGATCAGGACCTCGGAAAAGGGAGTGGAGGCGCTATAGTTACCAAGAGCGGCAGAATTTTACTTGTATAGATAGTAATTCAGATAGGTATAATTTTTAGGCACAAAGCTGTGCTTGAATAGGCATAAAACCGAGCGAACACAGACGTTCAATTATGGTCAATGACATTGACTATATTGGACGTTTTTTTATTTTTTGCGAGTTATCGCAAAAAATATCCCCCCGCTTAAATTTGCTAATGCAAATTTGGGGGGATGAGTAGAATATCCCCCTGTATAGATTTCATGGAAATCTAGGGGGGATAAGGTGAATTGAGGTTTGCAAAAAATAGCCCCCCTAGATTTGCCAACGCAAATCTAAGCAGGGGGGCAAATCTGAAGCAGATTTGGAGGAAGAAAATGAATGTCAGGCATAGCGTGTTAAAGAATATCGGCAGTGTGGAGTTGGTGAAGGACGAAAAGCCGAAAAAAGTCACCAGTTATTTCGGGGTAAATACTTTCAACCAGGCGGAAATGCAGAAACGGGTCAGCCAGAAGACCATGGCGTCTTTTAAGCTGTGGCTCAGTGAAGGCAAAAGCATCAACGAGAAAGAAGCAGATGAAATCGCTGAAGCAATGAAAAACTGGGCCGTGGAAAGAGGAGTGGACTTCTATGCCCATTGGTTCCAGCCGATGACCGGGTTGACGGCGGAAAAACATGATACTTTTCTGACTTTCAAGGGCGGTAAAGTGATCGAGAAATTTTCCGGGTCCAAGCTGATCCTGGGGGAACCGGATGCTTCCAGTTTCCCGTCTGGCGGTATCAGGAGCACGTTTGAAGCCCGCGGTTATACAGCGTGGGATCCTTCCAGCCCGGCTTTTATCAGCGAAACCGCTTTGGGCAAAACCTTATGCATCCCTTGTATCTTTGTTTCTTACCATGGCTATGCTTTGGATAAAAAACTGCCGTTGCTGAGGTCTGATGAAGCGATCAGCAAAGCCGCGGTAAAATTGTTGAAGGTTTTTAAGAAGAATGTAAAAAAAGTAGTTTCCACCTGCGGGCCGGAACAGGAATATTTCCTGATCGATAAGCATTATTATAATATGAGGCAGGACCTGATGCTGACTGGACGCACTTTGATCGGCGCGCCGTCGCCAAAAGGCCAGCAATTGGAAGACCAGTATTTCGGTTCGATCAAGGACCGGGCGCTGAACTATATGCAGGAAGTCTGCGCCGAAGCCTATAAAGTAGGTATTCCGGTAAGTACCCGCCATAACGAAGTAGCGCCGCACCAGTATGAATTTGCCCCGATCTTCGAGGAATCAAACCTGGCGGCTGACCATAACCAGATGCTGATGGATATAATGAAGAAGGTAGCCCTGCGCCATGACCTGGTCTGCCTGATGCACGAGAAACCTTTTGCCGGGATCAACGGCAGCGGCAAGCACTTGAACTGGTCCATGGCTGATGACCAGGGAAACAACCTGCTGAATCCGGGTAATTCGCCGCAGGAGAACCTGCAATTCCTGGCAGTCCTGACCGCGATCCTGCGCGCGGTGTATAATCATGCTGACCTGTTAAGGGCGAGCATCGCTTTCGCCGGTAATGAACACCGCCTGGGCGCTAATGAAGCACCGCCGGCGATCGTCTCGGTATTTTTGGGAGAGCAATTAGATGCGATACTCGACACTATCGAAAAAGGCGCCAAACAAAAAGTCAGCAAACAAGATATCATCAGCCTGGGAGTGGGCAAATTGCCGACTATCAATAAAGATGCCACTGACCGCAACCGCACTTCGCCCTTTGCTTTTACCGGGGCTAAGTTCGAATTTCGCGCCCTGGGCTCTTCCCAGAATATTTCCACCCCGATCATGATCCTGAACACGATCATCGCTGATTCACTGACCTATGTGGCTGAACAGATCGAAAAACAAGCCAAGACCAAGGACCTGGAAAACGCGGTCATGTCTGTCGTGACCTCCCTGGTGAAAGAGACCAAAAAAATCCGTTTTGAAGGCAATAACTATGCTTCGGAATGGGTAACTGAAGCGGAAAAGAGGGGCTTGCCGAATATCGCCGCAACATATAAAGCCCTGAAAGCGATAACTAAAAAAGACAATATCGCTATTTTTGAAAAACTGGGAGTTTTGACCAAAGATGAATTAGTGTCCCGGTACCATATCTGGATCGAAATGTATAATACCATGCTCACTATCGAAGCCAATACGCTCAAGGAGATGGTCAATGCCAATGTTGTGCCGTCGGGGCTGGATTACCAGAGCCAGCTGGCTAAAGTAGTTTCTGAATTGACCCAGCTCAAGGCTAGCGCCGGTTTGAAAATTGACGAAGCTGCCTATGCTGACCTGAAAGAGCATTTGTCAGAAGTTACTTACAAGATCTACTATGTCCGGAAGCATACCCTGGCCATGGCCAAACTGCTGGAAAAAGCGGCCGGAGAAGAAGGGCCGGAAAAAGCAGAGACATATTTTAACGAGCTAAAGCCCTTGATGGAACATATACGCCGGCATTGTGATGACCTGGAGACTGTGATCTCAGATGAGCATTGGGACCTGCCGAAATACCGCGAAATGCTGTTTGTCATGTAATCTTGGCACTGTAGTGTTCGAACTAACTAAGTGAATATGGTGAATGTGTGTTTCCTTGAACAGTTAGCCATCAAGTGGGATTGCGCGGATTAAAAACCCGATTACGGGGATTTGAATAAGTGCAGGTTTATGAAAAAGAAAATTATTGTGATCAAACATGTAGAAAATGAGGGCCCGGGCAGTATTGGGGATTTTTTCCGCGCAACTGTCTGGGACCTGCAAACTGTAGAATTGTTCAAAGGGGAACCATTGCCAAAGGACCTGTCGGAAGTGGCGGCAGTGGTGGTGATGGGTGGCCCGATGAATGTGTATGAAGAGGATAAATACTCTTTCCTAAAAGAGGAAAATGCTTTTATCAAAAAAGTAGTGGAGCAGGAGATCCCGTATTTGGGTATCTGCCTGGGTTCGCAGCTGCTGGCTAAGGCCTGTGGCGCGGCAGTGATCAAAGCGCCGCAAAAAGAGATTGGCTGGTATAACGTAGCCCTGACTCTGGAAGCGGCTCATGACCCGCTCCTGCGGGGAATAGCCGGGCCGCTGGCAGTATTCCAGTGGCATGAGGATACTTTTACTATTCCTGAAGGAGGGGTCTTGCTGGCTACCGCTGAGACATGCAGGAACCAGGCTTTCCGCTGCGGGAAGAATGCTTATGGCCTGCAGTTTCACGTGGAAGTGACGACTGACATGATCTGGGACTGGGTCAAGGCGGATGAAAGCCTCCCTAATGCCGTGGAACTGCTGATGGGTGCGTATAAAAGGAAAGATGGCCTGAAAACGCAAGCGCAGCAATTGTACAGCAATTTCTCGTCT
>CAYTYR010000010.1:0-78216 GCA_964441745.1 uncultured Clostridia bacterium | reverse complement strand
AGCTATAACTATTAAGGAACTAATTACAGGGAAAAATGAAAAGTAAATGCAAAATAATTCATATAGTGCCATCATTGGAAACCGGCGGGATGGAAAATGGAGTGGTTAATCTTGTTAATAATTTAGATCCTTTGTTATTCTCTTTCTCGATTTGTTGCCTAAAAAAAGAAGGGTCTTTAAAAGGGAGATTAAAGAAAGACATTGCTGTGCATTGCCTAAATAAGCAAAAAGGCATTAGTTTATTCACATTTTTAAAGCTAACAAAAATTATTAGACAAGAAAAAGCTGATATAGTCCATACGCACGGATGGGGTGGTGGCGCTCTTTATGGGATTATCTCTGCCAAGCTATCAGGAACACCGATAATTATTAATGGTGAGCATGGGACATTATTTGACCAAACAAAAATTAGAAGAATAGCCCAAAAATTCCTAAGCTGGTTTATAGATGTTATAATAACTGTCTCAGATGATCTTAAGCAAGATTTGATTAATAAAATGGGGATTAATCAAAAAAAGATACAAACGATTATTAATGGGGTTGATACTGTCAAATTCAGACCTGATGAAAGCTTAAGAACTCAAAAAAGAATTGAATTGGGTCTGAAAGATGAAATATTGATTGGAACTGTTGGTAGGTTGGTCCCAGTCAAGGATTATCAAACATTGATTAAAGCAGCGGCACAGATTATGGGAGAAAAGGGAAGGGATAAAATCTCTTTAGTCCTTATTGGGGACGGCTCATGCAGAAAAGAACTTGAGAATACTGCAAAAGCATTAAATATTGAAGATAAAGTGCATTTTCTTGGAGAAAAGGATGATGTCCCATCCTGGCTGAATGCTATGGATATATTTGTTTTAAGTTCGCTTGATGAAGGACTATCAAATACTATATTGGAAGCTATGGCCGTGGGCAAGGCGGTTGTAGCCACCAGGGTTGGCGGGAATTCGGAAATAATCCGGGATAAGGAAACAGGCCTGCTTTCCCCTGTGGGTGATGTAGAAACGCTGGCTGGGATATTAACCGATCTTATTGAAAATCCGTTGAAAATCGCTGGGTTAGGGGCTAATGCCAGAAAAAGTACAGAGAATGAATTCAGCTTGCAGTTTATGGTTAAGAACTACGAACAAGTTTACAAACGTTGTTTAGAACGGATAAAGGAATAACTATGTGCGGTATATGCGGCATCATTAATTATGGTGGTAATAGCGGTGTGGAACGGGAAACTCTGGTAAAGATGTGCCGGGTAATAGAACATCGCGGTCCGGATGACGAAGGTGTACATCTGGCATGGAAAGATGCTCAGGGTAAATACCGGTTGGGGTTTGGACATAGAAGGTTAAGTATTATTGACTTGTCACCTTTGGGGCATCAGCCTATGAGCAATGAAGATAATTCAATTTGGATAACCTATAACGGGGAAATTTATAATTTCGCTGAAATAAAGCAAGAACTTATTGGTAAGGGACATAAATTCAAATCTCATACTGATACAGAAGTCATTATTCACTTATATGAGGAAGAGGGCAAAGACTGCGTCAAGAAGCTGAGAGGAATGTTTGCTTTTGCCATCTGGGATGAAAAGAAGAGGATCCTTTTTGCTGCCAGGGATAGATTAGGCGTAAAGCCTTTTTACTATTATAGTGATAAGGATAACTTTATTTTTGCTTCAGAAATTAAGAGTATCTTACGCTCTGGGCTGGTGACTCCGGAAGTTAATACAGGTGTTCTTGAAATGCACTTAACCCTGGGCTATACTCCTGCCCCCAATACCATGTTTAAGAACATTAATAAGCTTCTGCCAGGGTACTCTTTGACTATATCCGAAGGGAGACTTCAGGTTGAGGAGTATTGGGATATATGCGGAATTGTAAAGGATGAGGAGTTGCGCGAGGAAGAATATATCGAGCAATTCCGGACAATGCTAAATGATTGTATACGGATGCGTCTAGTCAGCGATGTACCTCTGGGTGTTTTCCTGAGCGGTGGCATAGATTCCAGTACTGTTGTGGGGCTAATGAGTGCTATGACCAAGGAACGGGTGAAAACCTTCTGTGTCGGTTACAAGGAAAGGGAATCCAGCGAGTTTGAATATGCGAGAATAGTAGCTAAAAAATTCAATACTGATCATCACGAATATATTTTAGAACCAACAGATTTTTACGATTTCATCCCCAAGCTTATCTGGTATTTTGACGAACCGGTGGTAGAATCAGCGGCTATCCCGTTGTACTTTATCTCTAAACTGGCCAGGGAACACGTGACCGTCTTACTTTCCGGTGAAGGCGCGGATGAATTACTGGCTGGCTATTCTATCTACTCCTATATGCAGTCAATAGATAAATATCGGGCACTGCCTGAGCTCCTGAGAAAAAGTATCGGGGATTGGATTATTAAGGGGCTGATAAGATCAAAGAAGAAAAGGGATAAGTATGGTGAATGGATCAATTTACCTCTGGAAAAGAGATATTTAACCGTACCAGCTGAATTAAATAGAGGATTTAAAGAGAGATTATTTAATAAGGAATTCTTAAATAAAGGGAAAGTAGAGGCAAGCGATATTATAGGTAAGTATTATAATCAAGTTAAAGACCAGGACGGTCTTAGCAAGATGTTATATGTAGATACTAAGACCTGGTTGCCTGATGATCTATTGATTAAGGCTGACAAAATGAGCATGGCTACTTCGGTGGAGCTGCGTGTGCCTTTTCTCGATCATAAACTGGTGGAATTCGCTGCTTCTATACCTTCAAAATACAAGCTAAGGGATGGGACGGGGAAATATTTACTTAAAAAAGCAGTAACTGGCTTATTACCCGATAGGATTATTAACCGTAAAAAGAAAGGGTTTCCTGTACCCATCAATGCCTGGTTTAAGGGTAATTTTAGCGAAAAGGCCAAAGAAGTATTACTTGACTCAAAAAGCCTAAGGAGAGGATATTTCAATAAAGAATTTTTGCAAAATATCATTCACGATCATGCTTCAGGAATTGACGATCATAGTAAGCTGCTATTTTCCCTTGTACTTTTAGAATTTTGGCACAGGTCTTTTATTGAAGGGGCTACATGGAAGAAAAACTGAAGGTATTGGTAATAACTAACCTATTTCCGAATGGTAAAGAACCTAATAGGGGCATTTTCATCAAACAGGAATTGCTTGAGCTTGCTAAACTTGTAGAGCTTCAGGTAGTAGCTCCAGTGCCTTGGTTCCCATTTAAGAGTTCCTTATTCAGAAAATGGGCTTTTAATAGGGGAATTAAAGCAGAGGAAAATATTAATGGAATAAAGGTCTATCATCCTCGCTGGTTTGTTTCCCCGAAAATATTTAGATCGCTTTATGGATTCTTTTTTTATTTTTCAATAAAAGGAGAAATAGAAAAGATAAGAAAGAAATTTGCATTTGAGATTATCTATACACCTTGGATATATCCGGATGGATTTGCCTCAACCTTATTAGCTCGTAAATTCAAAAAGCCACTTGTATTACACGCCAGGGGATGTGATATCAATCTTTACACTAAATACTATATCAGAAGAAAACTAATCCAGTGGTGTTTAAAAAAGGCTAGTAAAACTATTGTAGTGAGCGAAGCTCTTAGTAATAAAATAGAAAGTTTAAATGTATTAAAGGGAAAAATCGCTATAATAAGAAATGGGATTGACACAAATATATTCAAACCCTTAGGTAAGAATAAATGTAAAACGAAATTAGATATTTTAAAGTATGAGAAAGTAGTATTGTTTATAGGTTCTCTTGATGAAGTAAAAGGAACTAGGTATCTTTTAGAGGCTTTTCTAAAGATAAATACGATAAATAAAAAGGTGCATCTTATTATTATTGGGAAAGGTTATCTAAAACAGGATATTATAGAATTTATCAACAAAAATATGCTGAATGAATATGTTCAATTTGCAGACGAAATAAAACATGAAGATATCCCGCTATGGATTAATAGTAGTGATGTCCTGTGTCTTCCAAGTATTAGGGAAGGTATGCCTAATGTAATATTAGAGTCTCTAGCATGTGGGACACCGGTGGTAGCTTCTGATATAGGAGGAATCCCGGAGATCATTAGTTCTGATAAATATGGTATCTTAGTGCCTCCTGGTAACGCTGATTTATTGGCACGGGCTATTATTGAGGCTATAAACAGATCATGGGATGTTGATACCTTAAAAGATCATATTAAACCTTTTACCTGGGAGAATTGTGCAAAAGAATGTTTTCAGGAGTTATTAATAGCAATAAAAAATTATGGAAATAAAAATGAGCGCTAAAATTGAAAAAACAATTATCATCATAAGTATTGATACCGAAGCAAGTACATATAATAAAATGCCATTAAATCTTGAGGATATGGTTTATGGGCGTATTGGAGATAAATACTACGGTATAGAAAAAATAATGGATATCTGTGATGAATATAGCGTTAAGGCAACATTTTTTGTTGATGTTTATGAGTTTAAGCATTTTGGTGAACAGGCAATGAAGGATATTTGTCTGTTAGTAAAAGGAAGAGGCCATGATGTACAGCTACATACGCATCCATTTTGGGCATATGACCGCAGCAGGGGGCATATGGCTCTGTATTCATTAGCGGAACAAAAGAAAATCATTAGCGAAGGCAAAGAGCTAATATATAAATGGCTAAATGAGTATCCAATAGCGCACAGGGGAGGTGATTTTGGAGTTGATTACAATACTCTAATAGCCTTAAAAGAGAATAAGATCCCTATTGATAGCTCTATGCTTTATCAATGGCCATTATGTGAGCTTAATACTCCGATATTAACTATAAATGCTGCATCCAATTACGATGGTGTCGTAGAAATACCCATGACTGTCTATTCATATTTTAAATATAAAGGGCATCAATTTACCAGGGCTTTTGATATTAATGCTAATATTTATGCTGAGATAAAGAAGGCAGTAGACAATGCTCTGGTATGTAATCTCAAGATAATAGTCTTATGCCTTCATAGTTTTAGTTTCGTTAAATGGGATAAGAAGCATATTAACTATCAACCAGATATTAAAGCCTTAAATCGATTTAGAAAAGTATTAAAGTATTTAGCAAGTAACGATAACATTCAAATATTGTCTTTTAAAGAACTATATAAAGATTATCAAAATACACCGGATATTATAAATGGAAGTAATGGTATTCCGCATACCGGGATTAAATACATTATTTTAAGAGCTTTTTACAATTTTAATAAAAGCTGGAAAAATAGAGTTATAGTATATGTTATTCTTTTTGTTGGCTTCATTGGGCTCTACTTGATAATAACTAAGCTAATTGAAATAAAATAAGGAGTTAGCATTGAAAGTATTACATGTATTAGATCGTTCTACCCCTGATATCAGCGGTTATAGTTCAAGAAGTAGATATATTGTTGAGTTTCAAAAGAAATCAGGGATAGAGCCGGTTGTAATAACTTCACCCAATCAAGTATCAGTAAAGGAATATGAAGAAATAAATGGTATCCCATATTATAGAACTTCTCTGCCGGAGAGTTCCTTTATTAAAAAGATGCCCTATATAAAAGAACTTTTATTGATTTTTAAGCTCAAAAAAGAAATTCAGAAAGTTGTTAATAATAATTGTATTAATATTATTCATGCCCATTCACCTATTTTGTGTGGATTGCCGGCGCTTTTAGTGGCCAGAAAAATGAAGCTGCCATTAGTATATGAAGTAAGGGCTTTATGGGAGGACGCGGCTGTAGATTTAAATAGAACAAAGGAATCAAACCTAAGATATAGAATAACAAAGTATCTGGAAACAATCATATTAAGACAAGCTAATACAGTTGTGACAATTTGTGAAGGATTAAAAGATGAGATTGTAAGTAGAGGCATTAATAAAGATAAAGTGTATGTAGTGCCTAATGGTGTAGATACAGATAAATTTGTTCCTCAACTCAAGGATATGGGAATCAGTAATAAACTTAATATTGAAAAAAACTTAGTAATCGGCTTTATAGGGTCATTTTACAAATTTGAAGGCATAGAATGTATTATTAAAGCTATGCCAAAGGTATTGTTAAAAATTGGTAATGCAAAATGTATAATAATAGGTGGGGGCAAAGAAGAAAAAAAGCTGTTTGAGCTAACGAATCAATTAAATATAGAGAAACATGTTATTTTTGTGGGAAAGGTCCCCCATGAAGAAATATTAAAGTATTACTCAATTATGGATATTCTGGTTTACCCCAGGCTGAATTTAAGGATAACAAATATGGTTACTCCTTTAAAACCATTGGAAGCAATGGCAATGGGTAAAACAGTACTTGCTAGCGATGTTGGAGGGTTAAAGGAACTCATTCGAGATGGGTATTCTGGGGTCTTATTTAAGTCAGAAGATATAGAAGACTTAGCGGCAAAGAGCATTATGCTGCTAATGGATGATAAATTAAGGAAGAAATTAGGAGAACAGGCCAGGAAAGAGATGCAAAATAATAGGGCTTGGTCTAAGATAATAGGAAAATACTTTTCTGTATATGATCCCATAGTTAGGAGAAAAGAATAGTGAAGATAATAAACGTGGTAGGTGCTAGGCCAAATTTTATGAAAATCGCCCCATTAGTAAGGGAAATGGAAAAACATAAAACTATTAAGCAGGTATTGGTTCATACTGGACAGCATTATGACAAAAATATGTCCAAATTGTTTTTCACTGATTTAAAACTGCCAAAACCTGATATTTATCTTGGTGTAGGCTCTGGTACGCATGCTGAGCAGACAGCTAAAGTTATGATGGGATTTGAGAAGGTGTTAATAAAAGAAAAACCTGATCTAATTATTGTTGTAGGTGATGTTAACTCTACCATTGCATGTTCATTAGTGTCTGCAAAAATAGGTATCCCTATAGCGCATGTGGAAGCAGGATTAAGAAGTTTTGACCGTACTATGCCGGAAGAGATCAATAGAATATTATGTGATACAATCTCTGATTATCTTTTTGTTACTGAAAGAAGTGGTTTTATTAATCTATTGAAAGAGGGTATCCCAAGGGAAAAGATACATTTTGTAGGGAACGTAATGATAGATTCATTGCTGCAAAATATAAAAAGAGCAAAAAAATCACATATATTAGATGAATTAAATCTGGAGCCAAAGAAATATGCACTCTTAACCCTTCATAGGCCAAGTAATGTTGATAATCTAAAAAGTCTAAAAGACATATTTAGGATCATTGAATGTATAAAAAAGGATATTAAAATTGTATATCCTATACATCCCAGGTCAAAACAACGCTTAATAGAATACGGGATTTATAGTAAGTATAGTAATCCCGGTCAGCGGAATGATAATAATCTTATTTTCACAGATCCCCTTGGGTATTTGGATTTCATGCATTTAATGAATAATGCCAAAATAGTCTTGACAGATTCTGGGGGCATACAGGAAGAAACAACTGTTTTAGGGGTTCCTTGTCTTACATTAAGAAATAACACCGAACGACCTGTCACAATAAAAGAAGGGACTAATATCTTAGTAGGCACAAATAAAGAGAAAATTATTAAAGAATTTAGAAAAATATTAAATAACCGTCATAAAAAGTCAAAAATACCTAAATATTGGGATGGACACGCGGCAAAACGGATTGTAAAAATACTTCTTAAGGAATTTAAATAATGATTGTTGTATTCTGGGTTTTAGTATTTATTGTTATTTATACCTATTTTTTATATCTTTTAATATTAGTTTTATTGAAACAAGTTCTTAAGAAACCAATTAATAAAAAAGAATATAGTCCAACAGTTTCTATCCTAATATCCGCTCATAATGAAGAAGATAATATCGAAAACAAGATAAATAACCTTTTAGCTATTAATTACCCAAAGGATAAAGTAGAAATACTATTAGGTTCCGATGGATCAACCGATAAAACAAATGAAATATTGGAGAAAGTTTCTAAAAGTAACAGTAATATTAAATCCTTTATTTGGAGTGAACAAAGAGGTAAGGCAAGTATAATTAATGAATTAGTTAAAAATGTTAAAGGGGAAATCCTTATATTTAATGATACGCGGCAAACAATTGAGAAAAATGCAATTAAAGAATTGGTAAATAATTTTAATGATGAAAAAGTAGGATGTGTGAGTGGAGAATTAGTATTAGCCAGTAACACTGAGAGCCCAATTAGCGAAGGAATAGGTTTGTATTGGTCTTACGAGCTACATATAAGGGAATTGGAAAGCCAATTGGATTCTATGATAGGGGCAACTGGCGCAATTTATGCAATTAGAAGAGGATTAATTTCTCCAATACCCGAGAGCATAATATTAGATGATTTATACATCCCCTTAATGATTGTAAAAAAGGGATACAGAGCCATATTAGATAAATCAGCTAAGGCTTTTGATCAAATCAGTGTAAATTCACATATTGAGTCTGCAAGAAAAGTAAGAACATTGGTTGGGAATTGGCAGTTGTTTATAGAGCATTCGTGGATTCTCAATCCATTCAAAAATAGGATAGCTTTTCAAGTAATTTCACATAAACTATTAAGGGTGATAATGCCTTATTTATTAATTGGGATATTATTTACGAGTGTATTTTTATTAAATATTATTATTTATAAGATGATTTTATTTGTTCAAATTATTTTTTATCTTTTTGCTTTTATTGGCAAACATAGAAAACTTAGCAAAGATAAGATATTTAGCATTCCTTATGCTTTTTGTCTTCTTAATATTATGGCAATTAAGGGACTATATTACTATTTAACCAATAAACAGAAAGTGGCGTGGAAGGAATAGATGAAAACACTTGAAATCTGGTTGTGGGAATATATAAAACAATGCTTTAAAAGGAAACAGATAAATTCCATAAAGAATATTGCTTTTTGTATTTGTGATCATTTTGAGCCTATGTGGAATCAAGCTGATGAAAAGACTGGGATGGCAAGAATCAGGAAATGGATAGAACGCTACCCCTTAATAGCTGATCAGCACAAAGATAGTAGGGGTAATAAACCTAAATATACTTTTTTTTATCCGCAGGAGTGGTATAAGCAAGAGTTTATTGAAGAATTAGCTATATTATGCCGGAAAGGCTACGGGGAAGTTGAGATACATTTACATCATGATAATGATACGGCTGAAGGAGTAAGAGTTAAATTAGAAGATTTTAAGACTAAGTTAGTAAGTCATGGTTTACTTGGGAAAGATGAAAACGGAAAGGTAACCTATGGCTTCGTTCATGGCAATTGGGCTCTTGATAATTCGAGAAAGGACGGAAAGTGGTGCGGTGTTAATAATGAGATTGCAATTTTAAAGGAAACAGGTTGTTATGCTGATTTTACTATGCCCTCTGCTCCTAGCGATACCCAAACTAAAAAGATAAACAGTATCTATTATGCTACAGATGATCCCAATAAGCCAAAATCACATGATTGGGGTATTGATATAGAGGCAGGAAGAAAGCCTTCCGGAGACCTTATGATAATACAAGGGCCACTTTGCCTGAACTGGAAGCATAGGAAATTTGGGGTATTGCCGAAAATAGAGAATGGGGAGCTTTCAGCGAATAATCCACCTACTCCTGATAGAATAGATTTATGGGTGAAACAGGGGATAGGGATTAAAGGCCGACCGGATTGGATATTTATAAAAGTTTACACACATGGTTGCCAAGAAGCGAATTCGGGTGTATTATTAAACAAGGGGTTACATAATATGTTCACCTACCTTGAAAATAAATATAATGATGGTAATAAATATAGGCTATTTTACGTAACTGCGCGGGGAATGTATAACATTATTAGGCAATTAGAACGCGGTGAGGATGTACCTTTATGAAAAGGTTTTGTTTTATATTCGCAATCGTAAGTTTACTATTTGCGACAACGAGCCTATTTGCCTCTACCTATTACATTTCTCCTACTGGAGATGATTCTTCAGGTACTGGTTCTTCCGTACTTCCTTGGGCAACACTGAGTAAAGGCATGACCAGTATAAAAGGAGGGGATACTCTTATCTGTAAAGATGGTACATACACTGGATATGTAAATTCCATCTATTTCGGTGGAACAGGAAATCAGTTCCCACCTTTTGGCACCTCCAGTAATTATACTATTGTGAAAGCGGAACACGATGGGGAAGCGATTTTTGATGGGCAAGATAAAAATGCAATGTTTGATTATGTAGATGTAAGTTCTCCTACTGATAATGTATATTGGCAATTTGAGGGATTGCTCTGGTGTAATACCCCTGGCCCCAATGTAAATCTTATTCACGCTTCTTATGTCAAGTTTCTACGTTGTGGAGCATACGATTGTGGCGACGGAAACACTAACAACTTCTATATCCGGCATGATGATTATGTGTTATTAGAAGGTTGTTATTCTTATGGGACAGGAAGATATAAATTTGAACCATATCAGAGTAACCATATAATTCTCCGCAACTGTGTTGCCAGGCATGATCGGCATAGCTTTCCTGGTAGTCCTGATGTAATAGCTAATTATTCTATGTATTCTGTTTCCGATGGGGAAGTGCAAAATTGCATAGCTATCGATTCTGACCAATCGAGCTATTATATCAATGCCAGCGAATATGCAGGATGTTTTGCTGTGCCTTCTACTGATATGTCTGCTAATCGGGTAAATTTTACTAGATGTATTGGCCTGAACTGTGCCGTTGGTGGTATAAACAGCGCTAAAGATTCTCACGAGATTGTATTCCAAGACTGTGTAGTTTGGGATGGTAAAACTGTAGATGGGAATGGTTTTTATACTATTCGTGGGCCAAATACCTCAGTCCTTAATTGTACTTTTGGGAACAATATTAGTAATGGGTTGAGATTTTTTAATAGTAGTGATCCTGATTCAGGCGAGAACAATAGTGTTGTTAAAGACAATATTATTTACAACCAGACAGGCACTTCTATTTTAATGTATGATGTAGAAGGACAAGACTACAATTGCCTAAATGGCAATTCTAATGCGACCGGGGTCACTGGTACACATAATACTTCTGTTAATCCTCTTTGGAATGCCTCAACCAATCTGACAGGGGCGTTGAAGTATATCACTCGTATTGAAACTGGTTCAAATCTAAAAGGGCAGGGTGAAAGCGGAGCGGATATTGGAGCAAATATTACGACTTTAATCGGTACTCCGGGTACGCTTTGGGGTGAAGCTGGGTATAATACTGATACCGGAGTGAGTATGTGGCCATTTCCGAATGAGGATTTGATCCGGAGTAAGATGAAGGCATATGATGAAGGCGGGGTATCTGGGGATCGCGGGTTCTGCGCTGAGGGGACTACTTTAACCAGATATATCTGGGAATATCTAGGGAATACCATCCCAAGTAGTATCTATGGGCCAACTCCGGCGGTGATTACTGACTTATCAGTGAGTAATACTGGTACTAATAGCGTGACCTTGGCTTGGACTGCGCCAGGATCTGATGAGAATACCGGGACTGCTACTTCTTATGATATAAGATATTCATTAGTCTCAATAGATGAGTCAACTTGGGATGCAGCAAATCAGGTAAGTGGCGAACCAATTCCACAAGTAGCTGGGACGACTCAAAGTATGGTGATTACTGGGCTGCAAAGTGAAACCACCTATTATTTTGCTATGCAAACGACTAACTCAATACCACATACTTCAGGCAATTCTAACACTGTGAGCGCCAAGACAGGTGATGGGACGGCACCGGCTGAAGTGACTGACCTGACGGCTGTGCCTGGGACCATTGATGGGCGGATAGTGGTGAGCTGGACAGCGCCAGGAGATGATAATGAAAATGGTATTGCTTCTTCATATGATTTGCGATATTCTTTAAATAGTATAAGTGATGCTAATTGGACAGATGCAACCCAGTATTTAAGTGAGCCAGTGCCTAAAATTGCTGGTTCTTCTGAAGTAGTCACTTTAAGTGGCCTCACTCCTGGGACCACTTATTATTTTGCCCTGAAAACCAGTGATGATAGCTTCAATACATCTGCATTATCCAATATATCTTCCTGCCAGGCATATAAATCCGGGGAAGTGGATATTACTGCTCCGGCTGGTATTACTGATGTTTCAGCAGATTCTGGCGCGCATAGCGGAGAGGTGGTCTTGAATTGGACCGCTACTGGTGATGATGGCAGTGCTGGCACAGCTTTGATGTATGATATCCGCTATTCTCAGGCCTTGATCAATGCCTATACCTGGAGCAGTGCTACGCAATGCTCCAGTGAGCCAGAGCCTCAAGTGGCAGGAAGCGCGGAAAGATTTGTAGTGACTGGGCTTACTCCTGGACAGCAATACTATTTCGCGGTGCAGGCCATTGATAATAGTAATTTTGGTTCAGGAGTCTTCAATGTCCCGCAGGCAGTGGCCTATAATCCTATCGGGGATACTACCCCGCCAGGGCAGGTCACTACGCTGGCAGGCACCAATACAGCCGGTGGCGAGGCCACGATCACCTGGACAGCTCCCGGCGGAGATGGTTCTGCCGGGACGGCATTAGATTATGAAATTCGGTATGCTTCTTTTGCCTTGAATGCTTCTAACTTTACACAAGGCACTTTGTTGGATGTTGCCCTAGCACCTAATTCTGCCGGATTTACAGAATCAGCAAAAATATATGACCTGGATATTGGGCAGACCTATTATATCGCTATTAAAAGTACGGACGGGGCAGATAATGAATCTGCCTTATCCAATGTGGCCACCGTAACTATAGGCGCAGACTCGATAGCGCCGGGAGCGATCGCTGACTTGACTGCTACTGCCGGCACCAATATCGGCGAGGTAGTGATAGGGTGGACTGCGTCTGGTAATGACGGTAGTATCGGCAAGGCGAAAGAGTATGATATCAGATATTCAACAGTAACGATCACAGATGGCGGATGGCAGATGGCGGTTAGGGTATTAAATGCACCAAGTACGGCAGTGTCAGGGACATATCAAAGTTTGACTATCGCTAATCTAACTGCTAACCAAAGATACTATTTCGGCATTAAGTCTTCAGACACCGGGAGCAATGTTTCTGCTTTATCCAATATTGTTGCTGCCAAGGCTAAGGGCGGCATTCCTCCCGGCAAAATCAATGATCTATCCGGACAGGTAGGCAGTGCTAATGGCTCTGTTTTTTTATCCTGGACCGCTCCGGCTTCTGCTGATGCCAGCAAGGTCAAAGAGTATGAGATACGGTATTCTACAGATCATATTTATGAAGTGAACCTGTGGCGGATATTCAGCGAGAGCGAAGTAGAATGGAGCGGGGCCGGGAAATATCCAACCTCACCTTCCCCGGTCAATCCAGGTGAACCGCAGAGCTTTGTTGTGAGCAATCTTGCTCCTGGACAGCAATATTATTTTGCGATCAAAAGCTATGATAGCGATAATAATGCTTCGGTCATATCCAATGTGACTGAAACTTTTGCCGCTAATAGTGATGCAATTGCTCCGGGTAAAATAGAGGACCTGCAGGCCGAGCCAGGCAATATCGACGGGCAAGTGATGCTGCACTGGACGGCGCCGGGCAACAATGGCACAACTGGCACAGCGGCGAGCTATATTGTCAAGTATTCACTTGGTTATATTGATGCGAGTACTTGGAACTTGGCAAATGCCCTGGATTACGCGCCTACGCCGAAAGAAGCTGGTTTAAAAGAACTGATGACTATTAATAACCTGGCAGTCCAGCAGCATTATTATTTTGCCTTAAAAGCTATAGATTCAGTGGGCAATGTATCCGAGCTATCCAATTGTGCGGAAACATTGAGCGGGCCGGTGATGAACCTGGAACGGGTGCGGAGCTTCCCGAATCCCTGGAAGAAAGCCAGCGGCGGATTGATCACGATCTCGCATTTGACACCAACAGCCAAGATAAAAATATTTAATTTAGCAGGTGAGCTGGTCAGGGAGCTGGAAGAGCAAAGCGGGGTAGCTTTTTGGGACGCCAAGAATGAGGATGGCCAGGATGCGGCCAGCGGCGTCTATATCTATTATGCCTGGGATGAGGAAGGGCATGAGAAAACGGGGAAGATGGCAATTGTAAAATAGCGTATAGCGTATAGCGTATAGCGGATAGGAAAGGAAAAGGACCGTTGGCGGTTCGCGGTCCGGCCGCAAAGCGGCCTCGCGGCTGGCCGTAAGAGCAAAAGCAAAGACCTCAGGCGGAAGCTTGGGGTGTTTTTTTTAATTGACAATACTACTTATAAGTAGTATTATTATAGCGGAGGGTAATATGGATAAGAAAATCAATATGATCAAGAGGGAACAGAAGAGGATAGCCCGAATAGTTACTGATAAATATAAAGACTACTATCTGACTGGCGGCACTGCTTTGGCGTTCTATTATCAGCATAGATTTTCAGAAGATCTGGATTTCTTTAGTCAGAAATATAAACAGCAACAACCGGGCAGACTTAAAATTGGAATTATTAGATTTAGTGGAAAATATTGATACGGCTGATGTGATCAGGTATCTGGATGAGCAGATCTTGAGGATACTGCCGGGGTTGATAGAAAGGTAGGGTGGGTTATGAAAATAAATTGGCTGTGGGATACAAGATTAAATGAGCAGGAAGTTCGGAATATACTGAAAGATTCCAGTAATCCGAGGTTTCCTATATATGCCGGGAAATTGATTTCTCGGGCGCAGAAACCGGAAGTAGTATTTAGGTTTATTAACCAGAAGGATTTTTGCCGTAAATGGCCGGCAATCAGGAAGCGGCTGGAAAAAGATGCCTGGAATAAAGACAAGCTTGCTTTCTGGCAGACACAATATGCCCTGGAACGGGAATTATTGCAGAAACAGGGTATTAGTCTTAGGGTTCGGCGTGAGGCTGGTGACATCCCTGAAAGGATAAAAATAGCTCAGATACTTAAAAAGCAGAGGCAACAATCAGGATATACTCAAGAGGAGTTGGCTAAAAAGCTTGGGGTGATCCAGCAATATATTTCCAGAGTGGAAAGCGGCCGGGAGAATATATGTATAGGTACATTAAAACGATTTGCAGAAGTGTTTCATAAACAGTTGGTTTTTGAGATGAAGTAGTTGAAGCGATATGAGTAACAGCGGTCAGCGGACAGCGGACAGGAAAGCAAGAGAAGGGTATCAGGTGATCAGGGTATCAGGAAGTGGATATCAGGGTAACAGGAATCAGGGAATGAACAAAACCTCAGGCGGAAGCTTGGGGTGTTTTTATAAATAGCTCTTGAAAGGCTGGCTGGTTAGTTACCATACAAATATAGTAATAAAAAAAGATGTATGGTAACTTTTTTATTGACAATGGTTACCATACAAGGTATATTATTAGTGATGATGTATGGTAACTTTAAAAAGGAGAATGCTATGGGAGCTATAAAAGGAGTTTTAAAAGAAGAGTTAGAAAATTCTTTGCATATGAAAGAAAGCTATGAGAAGGCCTTAGCTCAATTGCCTAAGGGTAGCTTAGTCAAGAAAAATATAAAAGGACATAATTACTATTATCTACAAGTACGTGACAAAGATAAGGTTAATTTCTTCTATAAAGGTAAGGTTTCAGGGGAAGATATCCACAAGTATGGGGAAGCAAAAAAGTACAGGGCTAAGTACCGGAAGATGCTATCTCAAGTAAAGAAACAGATTAAATTCCTAAGGAGCAGTTTGCGTGGAAAAGAAGCAATATGAGCTTTGTGTTGATATCTTAAAGAAGCTGAATAAAGCCGGGGTATTAAACGATATAGTTTTTATAGGAAGCTGGTGTCTGCCCTTTTATAAGAACTATTTCGCCGGGACAAAATTTATGCCAACAATAAGGACCAGGGATATTGATATATTAGTACCTGAGCCGCATAGAATTAGATGTCAAACGGATATTCCAGAAATCCTAAAAGATTTAGGATTTGTTGTGGGTTTCATGGGAGATAAGGGGTATATTAAGTTGGAACATCCGGATTTAATCGTAGAGTTCCTAGTCCCTGAGAAAGGCAAGGGGATAGATAAACCGTATCCTCTGCCGCGGTTGGGCGTAAATGCTACTACCCTAAGGTTCCTGACCTTTTTGAGCGATAATGTTATCAAGGTTGAGATCGAAGGATTAACTATTAATGTGCCGCATCCGGCGAATTTTGCGTTGCATAAATTGATTATCTTCCAAAGGCGCAATAAGCCTGACAAGATAGCGAAAGATAAAGAAGCGGCGGTTAGGATACTAAAGGCACTAATAGAAAAAGGTGAATCAAGGGTTATAAAGAAAGTATTTAAGTCAGTGCCTGAAAAGTGGCAGAAGAAGATACTAAAAGGTGTGAAAGAAATAGATGAAAGCGAAATAGAAAGCTTGTTAAAAGACTGAAAGCAACCGGTAACACCTTCCAGGAGTCCCCTGGGAAGCGTGGACACCTCGAAGGTGTATTTTATTTGCTTAACAGGAACTCTAAAATATGTTAGAATCATATTAAATATATTAGAATATGGAGAGTAATATGGCTAAAGTGATAACTACACAGTTAAGCGAAGAGGAGTATCTTACAGATTCGGTGGAGAAGGCCCAGATCAATTCAGACAAAAAATTACTAACCAAGCTTAAAGCTGGTCACGCGGATGCCAGCAATAAAAGAGGTAACTTCGTTGGCTGAATACCGGAGGCAAGGAGCGTATTGAGATGACTAGATTAGGATGTGTGCGGGATAGGATGGATGAAAGAGATTACTTGATGCGGGCGTATTTGCCGGTGGCAAAATTACCGGTAAAAGTTGATCATACCGGCAAGATGTCCCCGGTGCGGGACCAGGGAGATGAAGGCACATGCGTCGGGTTTGCCAGTACCGTGGGGATGAAGGAATACCAGGAGCAGGTGGATTATGGCAAACTGGTAGAACTTTCTCCGCGGTTCCTGTACAATGAGTGCAAGAAAATAGATGGGTTTGATGGCGAAGGCACGACTATCCGTACCGCCATGAAAGTGCTGAAAGAATGGGGGGTTTGCCGGGAGAAGTACTGGCCGTACAAACCGCACCAGCAGGATAGGCCCAAGCCTGGGGCCAAAGACAATGCCAAGAAGTTCAGCGTTTTAACCTATGCCAGGATCTTAAATTTGCCAGAGCTGAAGATGAGCTTGGCGCAGAAAGGCCCGGCTGTGATCGGGGTGGAAGTATTTAACGGGATGATGGATGCAAAAAATGGAGTAGTGCCTTTGCCGAATAGAAAGGAATCTTCTTTGGGTGGGCATGCGATATGTCCGGTTGGGTATGATGATAAGAAGAAGTTAGTTAAATTTAAAAATTCGTGGTCTGAAAGCTGGGGAGATGACGGGTATGGCTATTTGCCGTATGCATATATAGAACAGTATATGATGGATGCATGGAGTTCAGTTGATGTACAGGATCCAAGTCCGTTGACTTTAGCGATGGTCTTTGACCTGCTAAGAGAAAAATCCGTTCGCGGTTAGCCGTTGGTCGTTCGTCGTTCGTCGTAAGAGCAAAGGACACAAGTAATCTAGACACCAGACACCAGAAAAAGCAACCAGAATCCACCTCCGAGGAGCCCCCTGGGAAGCGTGGTCACCTCGCAGGTGTATTTTTTTGCTTGACAAACAGAAGAATATAAGCTATTATTGTTTCTGTAAGTAATCAATAATGATTATTAACAGGAATACTATGAGATATGAAGAGTTACGGAAAAAAGTAAAAGGCGTGCCCCTGATCAGCAGTCAATACTTAAAACTAGTGGCTGATGAGTCACAGTCATTTAAAAATCAAGTTAGCCGCTGGGTCAAGACCGGCAAGCTCTTAAGGCTGAGGCAGGGCTTATATATTCTCAATGAAGAAGACCGCAAGATCAATCCTTCCCGTTTATATATTTCTAAAGAATTATATAGTCCCTCTTATGTGAGCATGGAGTATGCTTTGGCTTTTTATGGGCTAATTCCTGAAAGAGTCGCGGATATTACCTGCATTTCTTCCAAAAAGACAGCCGTATTTCAAAATTTTCTCGGCAGGTTTGTTTACCAGCATGTGCCAGAGCGCTGTTTTACTGGATTCAGGGAAATGAAAGATGATTCCGGCTTAGCCTATTATCTGGCTGTTGCGGAAAAAGCAGTGGTTGATTTTCTGTATTTGAACCTTCATTTATTCAAAGATGAATTTAAGCTGAGGGCTAGCGAATCATTCCGTTTACAGAACCTGGAAACTCTGGATCAGCGAAATTTATTGCGCTATGCCGAGTTGTTTGAGAGTCACAAGCTGAGGAGAGTTGTAAAAGAAGTGTGGAGATAAATAATGATTGAATCGATCAAACAAGGTTTTAGTCTGGGGATGAGCCTGGAAGACAAAGTAAATAAGACCAGGGAAACACTGCAGGCACTGATGCTTAAGATCATGTTTGACCGAGGCGCTTTTGGCAATATGGCGTTTGTAGGCGGTACGGCCTTGAGAGTTCTTTATGATCTGCGGCGATATAGCGAGGATTTGGATTTTAGCTTAGTAGAGAAGAAGGATTATTCTTTCGAAAAGCTGCTGAAAGATCTGCTGTTTGAGCTGAAGCATTATGGATTTAAAGTGGAGGCAGAGCCTGACCAAGATAAGATAGTGCATAGCAGTATGATCAAATTCCCGGGGTTGCTGAAAGAATTAGGTTTGAGCCAGGTACAAGAGCAAAAGCTGGCAGTAAAGCTGGAGATTGACACGAATCCGCCTGCTGGCTGGAAAACAATAGTAATTCCGGTAACCAGGTCGTTCGTCTTTGCCGTGAATAGTTTTGATCTGCCCTCCCTGTACGCGGCCAAATTACATGCCTGCTTTTTCAGGAGATTTACTAAGGGGCGTGATTTTTATGATTTGATCTGGTATTTGGGCAAAGGGATTGAGCCAAATTACCTTTTGTTGAATAATGCCATTGCCCAAACAGAGAAGAAAGATTGGCAGGTCACATCTGGCAATTTTAAGCAATTTATGGTGGAACATCTAGCCTTGATCGATCTGTCATCTGCCAGAAAAGATGTGGAACGATTCCTGGAAGACAAAAATGAATTAAAGCTATTTGACCGGGAAATGATTTTGAATATGGTACGGTAGATAAAAACCGTTCGCGGTTGGCAGTAAGAAAAGAAATACAAAAACAGTGTAAAGTTATAAGTGTAAAGTGTTAAGGTATTGGTTTTAATCGGTGTAATCGCTTTTAAAATCGGTGTAATCGTATTTTAGAAGAAAATGCTTGACAAGAAGGGATAAAAAGCGTATATAAGTAATAAAATACAAAGAGTTTAGCGTTAGTTGACACAAAACGTGAGATTAACCAGTGCATTTCTTCACGTTTTTTTTTGTTTTGATAGACATATATAGAACTCTGAACTTCAAATATAAAGGGTAGAATTATGATCGAAGACATTCCTCGCGAACATAGAGTTCTAACCATCAGGGAAGTTGCCAACATACTAAAGGTCAGCGTTCAGACGGTCAAGAATTATATTTACCAGGGTAAGATCAAGTCGTTTAAAACGCCAGGCGGGCATCACCGTATTCTGGAATCAGAAGTAAATAGAAAACTGGAAACAGCGGCTGATGAGCTTAAAGGCAATGACTTGAAAGAATTAATGGATGTGAGCGCCTTGATCGTCAGGGCCATGGTCCGCGCCATTGAAGGCAAAGAAATACCCATGTTTCTGGGACATAGCGCCAGAGTGGCCAAGATATGCCGGTTGATCGGCCAGGCGATGGGGTTTAAAGATGACAAAATCGAATTGTTAAATATGGCTGGACTCCTGCATGATATTGGTAAATTGAATGTGGACAATGATATACTGAGCAAGACTGACAAGCTAACCCGTGATGAATACAAGGAATTAAAAAAGCACCCGCAATTTGGCTCAGAAATGGTTAAGGATGTGGAGTACCTGCAAATTTTCAGTCCGATCATCAAGCATCACCATGAATGGTACAACGGTATGGGATACCCGGAAGGGTTGAAAGGGGGCGCGATACCGCTGGACGCGCAAATAGTCGGCCTGGCTGAAGCTTTTGATGTCATCATGTACAAGAATAAAGCCAAAGGTAAAGAAAATATACAGGTCAGTATCGACGAGATAAAGAAATTTGAAAACATCCAGTTTGCGTCAAACTTGGTCGCTGTTTTGGAAAATGTCGCCAAGAAAGAAATGATACAATGTTAGATATCGGTTAAAATCGTATAAAATCGAATATTTTTAAAAATAAATGTTGACAAAAGCATAGTGTTGTGGTATTTTAAGATCGTTAAAGCTCACCATCAATGGAGGCCAGTCATGGAGAACTCTGCCAATGAACGCAGAAGGCAGGAACGCAGGTCTAATGGGATTCCCAAAGATGAAGTAGAAATATTGCACGCATATCGTAAAGCCAAATCCCTTAAGTATGCCGATATTAATATCGCTATACAGGAAGGGATTCGGGTAAAGCTTTGGTTGACTGAGAAGATGAAATAGTCTGAAGCAGTCGTATGTTGTGCGTCGTACGTCGTGCGGAAGAGTAGTAAAGGCAAGAGGCAGTAAGAGATAAGAAAAGTACAAACACAAGCCTAAAAAATTATCAAGAAACAACTATTATATAGTTTGATGATTAGGGATGTTAGTTGACACGATGCCGTGAGATTAACTGAACAATTAGTTAATCTCATGTATTTTTATGTTAGCTTTAATCGGTGTAATCTTTTTTAAAATCTGTGTGATCGTTTCTAAAAGAAAGGGAGATGGGGATATGAAGAGAATAGTATTTTACTTAGTGTTCAGCTTGACTCTTCTATTATCCGTCTTGGCGCAGGCTTATGTAATAGATGGATTACCGAGTGACTTGAGTATTAATACCGCAGGTAATACCAACAAACAGAATTTGGATTTGGAGCGCGAAATTTATGTCCAGAACCTATCGGCTGAAGTAGCCCACCTTCCAGAACCTGGTACGATGGTATTGTTTGGCAGTGGCATATTTGGACTGCTAGCGACCAGTTTCAGGAGATTCTTCCGGCAGATCAAAAGAGGTATGGATATAGTGATGGCTGGATTAGCTATGATCGTGACAGCTCCTTTGTGGATAGTCATAGCAATTGCTATAAAATTAACTTCCAAAGGGCCAGTATTCTTCAATCAGGAACGAGTAGGAGAAAACAAGCGCTATAGCGAGAGACGCAGAGCGAGCCGGGGCACTGACCGCCGGGCTGGGCCAAGCTTTGGGCGCTCTTTTACCATGTATAAGTTCAGGACTATGAAAATAGATGCAGAGCAAGAAACCGGCGCTGTCTGGTGCCAGGAAAATGACCCCCGGATCACTTCTGTGGGCAGGTTCTTAAGAAAGACCCATTTGGATGAATTGCCACAGTTGGTCAATGTGCTTATGGGAGATATGAGCATGATCGGGCCAAGGCCGGAAAGGGCCCAGATCATTCCTACCTTGAATAAATCAATCAAAAAATATAATAAGCGGCTGAGAGTAAAGCCAGGCATTACCGGATTGGCGCAGGTACGCCAGCACTATGATTCTACCCTGAGTGATGTGAAGAAGAAAGTCCACTATGACCTATTATATATCAGGAAGATGTGCCTGCTGATGGACCTGAGGATCATCTTTGGTACCTTTGTGGTGATGCTGACCGGGAAGGGCGCACGGTAAAAATAGCGTATAGCGTGTAGCGGATAGAAAGGCGAAAAGACATTCGTGGTGAGTAGTTGGTCGTAAGAGCAAAGTGCAGTTTGAGTTTTGAATTTTAAGTTTTCCCCTGCTGATTTGTCTTAAGAGACAAATCAAAGCCGCGGGGACAGGTGAGTTAAGGTTTAAGATATAATATTAACTACATATTGCATAAAGCAAATGTAAGTAAAGGGAGGGGGTGAAAATAATGAAAAAAGTAATTATATCACTTGTTTTAGTGATAGGATTAATGGCGTTTTCAGAAGCTGCTATGGCATTGACGTTTACTTTGAACCCAACGCAGTTAGCTGCGCTATATGAGGTCTATGAAAATCCTAGCAGTGCTGGTACTTATTTGAATCCAGTTCAAGTATTATCAAATGGTGCAAAATACACTGGCAATATTAGGACTAACGATGCTGGCCCTGTATGGGGATCAATACAGATAGGCGCAAATTTCTGGGGTCAACCATTTGGTGGAGCCGCTGGAACTGCACCTACAAACGTAAGCTTAGGATTGGGCAGTTTAGTAGGATTTGATTCTTATGCTTTAAATGTTGAAAATGTCAATGAGAATGCTTGGAAGTATAATCTTTACTTCAATGTAGGTTATACAGATTCCGGTGAAAGCAACTATTTTGTCCAGAATACGTGGACAACGGTTCCTGTCGCCAGTTCAAGCACGATAATGCTGGACTTTGCCAATGCTTATGTTTGGGGCGGTACCTATAATGGAGAGCTGGTAAATCTTTCTTCGATTACAGGTCTCAACTTGGCTCATGTCACAAATATTGGTTTAATGATCGGACAGGATGTACCAATGCCTAAAGATGATTATACCTTTGAAACAAAGGTATCTCCAGTGCCTGAACCAGGCAGTATGATGCTGTTAGGTACAGGGTTGTTGGGGATGATCGGTTATGGCAAAGTAAGATTTGGAAAGAAAGCATAAGATTTAGTTAATGCGCATGAATTAGATCAGTCTGTGCGGTATCAGGGGGATTCCCCTGATACCGTGCAGGAAATTCAAAAAGTATGAGTAATCACTTGAGTAATGTTGTAACAATCATTTTAACATTGTCTATTTTGAGCTGCTGAGAGCGGCAAAACTCTCTGCGGTTTTTTGTGGTTATAAAGGCAACTAAAATTTAAAAAAAAGGAGATAGTAAAATGAAGAGAATAGTATGCACTTTAGTGGTTGGATTAACTCTTCTAGTGTCTAGCTTAGCGCAGGCATACGTAGTAGATGGCTCAGTTAGTGACTGGAATGTGAACCTGGCTATAGCCGGCGCCTCGGCTCTGGGGTATCTGAATACTAATTTGCCTTCCGGTGGCTTGGATATTGATGTGATCACCGAAGACAATGCCGGACCGCAGACTGCCTGGCAGTATGTAGGGCCGGGATATTCCTATTCCGGCAATCAGTTTGACACTGAAGCCATTTACTTTGATAATACTTCTACTAATGTATATCTGGCGGTTATCACTGGTTTCCCGATAGGTGGGGCCACAGCTCCTGGTAATCCCTGGTTCAATACCGGAGATATCGGCTTGGATTTGAATAATGACGGTATATATGAATATGGTATAGATGTGCGGGAATATGACGCGGTGAATAAAAGAGCTAAATTATATAAGAACCTGACTTTGGCCAACTGGCAGAATGTGTACTATTCCGGGTTTGCTGCTTCTAATCCCTGGCGGATAAGCTCGGGATCTACCTTTGACTGGGTGGATTTTGTGTATAGCGGAGAACAGAATACCCATTATGTATTGGAAGCAGGGATTCCGTTGAGCGCCCTTGGGTTGAACAACAATTCTTCCCAAAACCTAAACGTGCATTGGACGATGGAGTGCGGCAATGATGTATTGAACCTGCCGGCTGATGTAAACCCGATACCGGAACCAGGGACACTGATGCTGTTAGGCAGTGGATTGTTGGGAATGATCGGTTACGGCAAGAGGAGATTCGGCAAGAAAGTTTAATTAGATCAGGCCGGGTCAGGAGTTACAAATGATTAAGAGATTACTTTTAGCAATGACAGTTTTTGTTGCTTTAGTCTCGGTCTATGCTGGTTCAGTTCAGGCTTATAGTTATACTGTTGATTTTACCGCTGGAGATATTAAGAACTATTTAACTGATTCTTTAAGCAATAATGAACATGCCTGGGGCATTTGGGCGCTGGTAGCTTATCCTATCTTGCCGTCTTACACGATCACTGGTTTATCAACTAATCAGGATGAGTGGTATGTGACCCATGATTCTGAATTTGTGGACACGAATGGCGCTTGCTTTAGGGCAGCGCCGGGAGCAGAGATACCCGGGAATCCGTCTCATCCACTGCATATGATCAGTGACCAGCCAGACCCGTTATCAGATTACTTAATGAGTTATTTTGGCGATACTACGGTTAACGTGGCTGATAGCGCTTTATTTAGTTTTTCTTTTGCGTCTGATTCTATTTGGGATGGCTGTTGGCGGTTCTTACTGGATGGCTCGCGTTATAACAAGCAAGCAGCAGGTCCAGCTACCTGGGACATAGATTTTTGGGGTGGTAAGGATAACGGAGAACCTTTCTGGGATAAACGCGATGCTGGTGGCGGTTTACCGGGAAATATAGATGGTTATAGGGTGTGTCGCCCTGTACCGGAACCGGGGACACTGATGCTGTTAGGAACGGGACTGGTAGGGCTGGTGGGATTACGCAGGAAAAGAAGTTAACGGTCCGCAGTCAACAGTTCGCGGTTGATCTAATCGGTGTAATCTCTTTTGAAAATCTGTGTAATCGAATTTAGAAGGAGAAGGAGAAGAAGATGAAAAAGATAGTATTAGTTGCGATTTTTCTTACGCTATGCGCGGTGCAGAGCGCATTTGCTATAACTGTTGATCTCTGGAGTGGCTTCCCTGATACTCAGGGACAGAATAATTTCTGGGCCTATGCGTATAATCCTAATACTAACAGCTACCGGCAGCTGGCTGATACCGGGTCTTATGCTTTCAGTACCCCGGGGCAGTCATATTCAATACCTTTAATCAGTAGGAGCACTTCTCCCTGGATCGCTATGCATCCGGCCAGTAATGTGGGTTCGATATATGGCACAGAATATGCGGTACTGGGTTATAAGGCCTCAGAAGCTTCAATTTTTAATCTCACCGGGGAATTCCAGGCGTTAGGCGGCGGCTTGATCAATGTATTTGTAAAGAAGAATGGATCCTTGCTTTGGAGCACTAATATTAGCAATTTAAATGGAGCCGCTTTTAATGTCGCCAATATTGACATGAATGCAAATGACTTTTTATATTTTGGAGTTTCTCCTGCCGGGACAGACTATTATGATACTACTATTTTAAAAGGAACTATGAATGTTAGCCCGATACCTGAACCAGGCAGTATGATGCTGTTAGGCAGTGGATTGTTGGGAATGATCGGTTATGGCAAGTATAGATTTGGGAAATCAAAATAATCACTATTTGCCAAACAAAAGTGAGAAAGGAAGCGAGGTGAAAAAGATGAAAAAGATGAAAAAGATAGCAGTAATGTTTCTATTATTAGTTTCACTATTTTGTGTTGGGACTCTATATGCAATCCCGGTAACATTTAATTTTGATGCTCTCAGTTTGTTGCAAGGGTCAAACGCAATTGAAACTTACATGGAAGGTTTATACGGATCCGATATAACCGTAACAACCGCGGTTGTAGGTGGCCTTGGCGGTAATAATTACATAATGAACTTGGCACCAAGTGGATATTTTTCAATAGCTTTTGCAACACCAATCCAGTCGCTGTCATTTGACTGGGGAGTTTTTTACCCTACAACTGGATCTGACTTTATTGCTAAAGCAGATGGTGTCCAAATCTTTTCGGCGAACTATAATCAATGGTTGGCTAAGGGGAGTAGCGGAAATATATTATTGGCTTCTCCCGCAACAACGTTTACATTCTCTGACCATGGCATGTTTGACATCGGGATTGATAATCTCGTTGTTGATAATGGAATGTCTCCGATACCTGAACCAGGCAGTATGATGCTGTTAGGCAGTGGATTGGTAGGTTTGGTAGGTTATGGTAAGGTAAGGTTTGGGAAGAAATAGATAATAATAGTAAAGGGTATCAGGTGATCAGGATATTAGGAAGAGAATATCAGGATAACAGGATATCAGGAAAAGCAAATAGTATGAATATAAAGGCAGAGGGGAAACTCTCTGCCTTTTATATTTGACAGATTACGCCAAATAGGGTATAATAACAATATGCCGATAATAAAAAGCATGAAAATTTACAGTTCAGTGGTGAGAGCGACTTTCCAGAACCTGCGGAAGCACCCAAGCTTATTTAAGCCTTTTCTGTATTTGGCATTTATTGAAATGGCTGGATTAGCTCTGCTCTTTTACTCACCCCAGTGGCCGGTGAGCCTGGTCCTGGCCCAGCCAATCAGGGCTTTTTATGGAGAAGCGGCACTGCATTATCCCGGCCATTTACTGGCTTTGCCGCAAATATTCCGCATCTGGCAGATCATTGCCGGGGTGATCTTCGGCTCGCTGTTGACTGGTATTGCCATCTCTATGTATAACCAGGAAGCCAAGGGCATGAGCCTGCGTTTTGGCAAGAACTTTAAAATCGCGTTTAACCGGTATTTGCCGTTGTTGGCCTATACCCTGGTGACTTTTATCATAATCTATCTGGTGGAGCATTTTTCAGGGATCTTTATCAAAGACAGATTAGTAGCCGGTAAAGGGTATTTCCTGAAAATGGGCCAGATCAAATGGGGAGTGGGGCTGGCGGTATTTAACATATTATTTAGCGTCGGCATAGAAACCCTTTTGATGTATGTCCCGGTATTGATCATTATCGAAAATATAGGTTTTTGGCGGTCGGCCGCCGCATCCATTAAAACCGTATTCCGTTATTTTGTCACTTCTGTGCTACTGGTGCTGGTCCCGGTGGTATTCTATCTGGCGGCGGTGGTCTTGAAAGTATTTATTCCCAGATTAATGGATATGTATTTCCCCGAGATCAGCCTGGTCATTACCATCTTTGGAATATTACTGGCTTTTTTAGTGAATACGATAGTGGCTGTATCTTCTACTATTTTGTATCTAAATGTGAGAGAGACTAAAAGTACATGATTATCCCCCCTAGTTTCGCGATGCGAAACTGGCAGGGGGGACTTCGCACAGATTTTAAAGAGAGATTGTAGGGAATATGAAGAAAAATTGTAAATATTTATTAATAGTAATACTTTTATCCTTTGTATTAACCGGGTGTTCACAGCAGTATAAAGCGGAAAAAGCTTTTTACTGGGCAGCTAAATACAGCGAGGATATTTTTAAGGACCCCAAGAATATTCCGCCGTTCAAGTTTGAAAAGGCGAAGGCTGATTTTAATGACATCATTACCAAATACCCGCAGTCGCCGCAGGCGGTAGAAGCGCATTTGTTAACAGCTAATTTGTTCATCGTCCAGGGAAAATTCAAGGAAGCGATAAGTAGTTACCAGCAGGTCCAGTCATTATATAAGGATAACAAGGACTTGCAGGCCAAGGCGCTCATCTCCATAGCTTCCTGCTATCAGCAAATGAATGACTGGGGCACAGCTTCCAAAAAATTCAGGGAAGCGTTTGAGAAGTATCCTGATACTAAAGCCGGCCTGCAAATACCGGCGTTTATGCTGAATTATTATTTGAGTAAAAAAGACAAAGCAAATGCCGCTATTGCTTATCAACAGGCGATCCAGGATTACAAGAAAGTGATGGCCGGCGCCAGCGCTATACCGCAGTCAGAGTATAGCGCCGGCAATCTGCTGGCTGAAGTATATATGCGTATGGGTGATTGGGCTGACCTGGTGTCAATATTGAACACCATGCTGACTAAATATCCCAAGTCCCCGGAGTCGCCGGTATGGCTGATGACCATGGGCGCGACATATGATGTCAAACTGAAGGACCAGGCCAAAGCCAAGGAAAAGTATCAGCTAATTGTGGAAAAATATGCCAAGAGCCCCTGGGCCAAAGAAGCAGATAAACGATTGAAAGCAATGAAATAAATTAAAATTGATTATTAAAACTTTTACCGCTAAATATTGCGGGTACAGTTCGGGTTTAAACTAGATGTAGTGTTGTTTATTTTTTTTCTTGACTAATTAATAGTATCGTATTAATATAGCATTATCAAAGGTTTTAAATTGCCGCGAGTGAAAAACTCATAGCAGATCGGAGGACGAAAATTAAAACGTCCAGGATTTTGGAAAATAAGATCCAGGAACTTGAAGAAGAGTTGGAGAGAAGCCAGTCGGAACAAGAAAATTTGTATGTCGAATTAGACGAGGCTTACCAGAAATTATATGAACTTTGTCCGCATCTGTATAAGGGTGTGATGGCCAAAGAAAGAAACGAAGTCCTGCATTAAACCTCATAAAGGTGTCCTATGCTAAGAAGAAGGAATTACCTGGTAAAGGCCAGTTATCAATTCAAATACGCCGCATTATTGGTCTTTGCCATCTTATTCGTGGTAGCCGTAGTGGGCTGGAATCTCTATTATGAAGCTGGCTCCATTATCCTGGAAAAGACCAGGTCCGGCGATGTCGTAGATCTGGTGACAAAATATAACCAAATGCTGGCGCGCAGTTTGCCGATGATATTATTAGCCGTGATCGTAGTCAGTGTCTTTATTTCCCATGAAGTGGCCGGCCCATTGATGCATCTGGAAAATGGGATGATTAAAATAGCCGAAGGTGATTTTACCCAGAAAATAGAGTTGCGCAAAGGGGATGAATTTAAGGAAATTGCCTTAAGATTTAACAGTATGATAGATGAGCTCAAAGAAAAGATGGTCGGTGACCGTGAACATCTGCAGAGGATCATCTTTAAGCTGGAAGATATTAAGAGCAAGATCGGGCAGGGAGTAGCGAGTAAGGAAGAGATAGACGCATTGGTGACAGAGTTGAAGAGTATCGGAGCAGGGTTTAAACTGTAAGTACGATTACACCGATTTAGAAAGATCCGCCAGAGGCGGACAGGGATTACACAGATTAAGGCGATGTATTTGCCCGCCAGGGAATGTTGGCGGGCGGTTTTTTTTCCGCCTCAGGCGGATTTCGCAACCACGACTTTCGAAGTCGTGGCGCTTCATATTTTTTAGGGGGGATAGTGCGGCCGATAGCGGTAATCACTTTAGTGTTTATAGGTTTGATCATTGCGGCTAACTGGTGGTGGTATCCGGCCCTGACTGCTCCCGCTGTCCCGTCCCAGGCGCCATGGGTCCAGGCGCTGCAAAAGAATATGGCCCAGAACATCAGCTATGGCTTGCCGGCAGGATCGTCAGCTCTGCTGAGGGGTATTATGCTAGGCGAGAAAACAGAAATATCCCGGGAGATAAAAGATATGTTTGCTGATACCGGGGTGATGCATATCCTGGCGGTGAGCGGCTTGAATGTGGGGATGGTGGCGGTGATATTCTTTTTCCTGCTCACAAGGTTTTGCCGCTGTCAGAAAAAGCAGGCTTCTTTCATCTTAATATTTATTTTGCTGATCTTCGCCCAGGTGACTGGCGCGCAAGCCAGCGTCAACCGGGCAGTGGTCATGGCGATAGTCGGCCTCACTGCGGTAATCCTGGAACGGGACCGGGATATGCTGAATAGTCTTTGCCTGGCGGCGCTATTATTACTGTTGTATGACCCTGGCAACTTGTTCAATGTCGGATTCCAGCTTTCTTTTGCCGCGACTCTGGGGATCATTTTATTCACTCCCAAGCTGATGTCCCTGCTCAAGCCGCTGGGAAAAGTCGTGGGCGGTAGTTTGGCGGTTACCCTGGGGGCGCAGGCAGCAGTGACTCCGCTCATTATCTATTATTTTCATAAGTTTTCCATCATTTCGCCGCTGTCTAACCTGGCAGTGGTGCCGCTGGTCGGGGTAATCACCGGGGTTGGCTTTGCCTCGTATTTTGTGCGCCTGCTGTTTGCTCCTTTGGGCAATGTGCTCATACAATTAAATCATTATTTGCTGGTATTATTATTGGCTATCGTGCGGTTTTTTGACCAATTCCCGTATGCCTTTGTCTATCTGGCGACTCCGGGAATAGTCACGCTGGCAGTGTATTACGGCGCGCTCTGGTGGTGGCGGACCGGGCACAGGCAGAAATACCTGGCCTATAGCCTGGCGGGCTGTGTACTGGTGAATACAGCGGCGCACAAAACAGTTTACCAGCCATTAGCAGTCTCGTTCCTGAATGTCAGCCAGGGAGACAGTATCCTGGTGCATTTGCCTGGCCAGACCGCTGTCCTGATCGATGGCGGCGGCGGCCTGGACCCGGGATATAATATTGCGGACCGGAGAGTAGCGCCATACCTGTGGGACCAGGGTATCAGCTCGCTGGATACGGTGATCTTAACTCATCCGCATTACAATCATGTGCAGGGATTGCTGGTGGTACTGGATAAATTCACGGTGCGGCAGGTGATCATGCCAGTCCTGGATGTATCAGGACTACAGCAAGAGTATATGCGGGACCTGCTAATGAAAATACGGGATAAAAAGATTTACCTGCAGGAATGGCAGGGCGGGGAAACGCTCCATTTAAGTCCGGAGACGCAGTTGGAAAACTTGCCTGGTGATGGCCAGTGTCTTATGACTAAGCTGAAGTATAAGGAGAAGAGCTTTTTGTTTACCAGTGATGGCTGTATCCCGGATGGGATATGGGCGGATGTAGTGCAACTGCCGAATCATGGCAAGGAGATAGCTGGGGATTTGCCGCAGAGCGGATACCTAGTGGTGTCGAGCAGGGTGGCGCCGGAGGATGAGAGGATTTGGAGTACAGCGAGGGATGGTAATATCCGGTTTACGACTAATGGCGATTGGCTGAAGATAAAAACTAGCAAGTAATACTTGACAAAATACTACTAAGGATATATTATTATCATAGGAGATAAGAATATATGCTTAGTAAAAATAGCCTAAAAATACAGGAATTGAGCCAAAAGATTTATTTTACAGTGGCGGAGGTGGCTGAGACTTTGGGGATTCAAGCGCCTTCGGCCAGTGTGTTTTGCAGCCGGTATGTCCAAAAGGGACTGCTGGTCAAGTTAAGGAATAACTATTTTACTACTGCCCAGAAATGGCAAAATATCAGTGACCAGGAGCTTCGTCAAATCGCCAATATCCTGCAAGTGCCTTCGTATATTTCCTTCATGAGCGCTTTGTCTTATTATGAAGTGACCAGCCAAATGCAGCAGGGATTCATAGAGAGCGCGGCCTGGAAACGAACCATTATGTATGAAACTAACGGAGTGGTTTTTAAGTATTACAAACTGCAACAAAAGTATTATGGTGATTTTGTCAGGCAGGGCAGTTTGTTCATTGCGACCAAGGAAAAGGCCTTTCTGGATGCTCTGTATCTTTATTCTTTTGGTAAATATAAAATTGACCTTAATTCCCTGGATCTCAGCAAATTGGATCAAGCAAAAATAGCCAAAATGCTGAAGCCATACCCGGCTAAAACCAGGAAAATAGTGAGGAATATATGCAAGATCTGAAAAAGCACGAACAATTTGAATTGGAAGTCCTGGACCGGCTGAATAGCGGCCGGTTTCTCCGGAATCTTGTTTTTGGCGGCGGGACCATGCTGCGTCTCTGCCACGGGCTGGGGCGGTACTCGGTGGACCTTGATTTCTGGGTAATTAAGGATATTGAGCCTAAGGAGTATTTCCAGAAATTAAAGACTTATCTAGCCCAGGTCTATACTATTACTGCTGCGGCTAATAAGTTCCATACCATGCTTTTTGAGCTCAAATCACCGGCCTATGCGCGTTCCCTGAAAATCGAGATCAGGAAAGAACTTAAGAAAATAAACACGGAGTCGGCTATTGCTTTTAGCTCTCAGTCCAATGTCCAAGTCCTCTTGCGGGTGGTTAGTCTGCAAGAAATGATGCGGGCCAAGATCGAGGCTTTCCTGAGCCGGAGAGAAATCAGGGATGTCTATGACCTGGAGTTTTTGCTGAAAAAAGGGGTGGCGGTTACCGCTACGGCTGAAGAGTTAAAGGCATTGGTTAAGGGGATAGAAGAATTGCAAAGAAATGATTATGCAGTCAAGCTCGGTTCTTTGCTTGAGCCGGGCCAGCGGAAATACTACCAGGAAAAGAACTTCACTATCCTGACCAGGCAGCTTAAAGACCAACTAACCGCATAATTTATCCTTGCCAGCCAAGCAAATTTGTAGTATAATAAAACCAGCCCGCTAGAGCAGGTGATGCGGGCTTGTTGTTTTATCCCCCCTAGTTTCGTGGAGCGAAACTGGCAGGGGGGACAGGTGTAGATAAGGATAATAAAATGAAAAAAACAATGGTGGTAAAGTTCGGGGGCAGTATTGCTGTTAACCAGACGATAAAAAAGGGATTTTTTAAGGATATTGCCGCTCTGTGGGAGAGAGGCTATCATCTGGTTATTTGCCATGGCGGCGGGCCGGAAATAAATGCCATGCTGAAAATAGTGGGACAAGAACCGAAATTCGTCAATGGCTTGAGGGTGACTGATACCAAGACGATAGAAATAGTGGAAATGGTCCTTTCCGGCAAAGTGAACAAGGATATTGTCGGGTCCCTGAATAGCCTGGGAGCCTCGGCGATCGGCTTAAGCGGCAAAGACGGGAAATTATTACTGGCGAAGAAGATAAAAACACAGTATGATCTCGGGTTTGTCGGTGAAGTAACTAAAGTAAATACTAAACTATTATTGGACCTGATGAAGGAACATATAGTCGTTGTGTCCTCCCTGGGCGCTGACGCCAAGGGACAGACCTATAATATCAACGCTGATATGGTGGCAACAAAAGTGGCGCAAGCCCTGAAAGCTGAACGGCTGGTATTGTTGACTGATGTTAAAGGCGTGCTGGCTAACGCGGCAGACTCTTCTTCTACTATCCCGGTGATCAAGGCCAGCCAGGTCGCTGGATTGGTCAAGGATAAGATAGTAAGCGGCGGAATGATCCCGAAAATCAGCTCCTGCCGCGAAGCTTTACTGCGAGGAGTGCGCGAGATCGATATCATCGATGGTCGGGTGCCGCACGCGATGTTGAAGATAATAAGTACTGCCAATCAATTAGGCACACGTTTTATAAAAGGATGAGACAGGAGACTAGTATGGATTTTAAGCAAGCTAAAAAGATGGACGAAAAATATATTTTCTCGACCTACAAGCGGCAACCGCTGCTGTTGGTCAAGGGGAAAGGTTCCTGGGTGTGGGACAGCGCCGGCAATAAGTACCTGGATTTTTTCAGCGGCCTGGCAGTCAATAACCTGGGCAATAGCAATGCTAAAATAGTGAAGGCCATCAAGGAACAAGCCGGCACGATCATGCATACCTCTAATATTTTCATGACTGAGCCGATGCTGGAAGTGGCGAAGATCCTGGGCACTCATTTTGGCGGCAAGGTGTTCTTCTGCAACAGCGGCGCGGAAGCTAATGAAGGAGCGATCAAGCTGGCGCGTAAATGGGGCAGTGAGCATGGTGGCAAGTTTGAGATCATTACCATGGAGGAATCATTTCATGGCCGGACTTTGACTACCATTACGGCTACCGGACAGACCAAATACCAGAAGGGATTTGAGCCGCTGACTCCGGGATTCAAGTATGCCAAGTTCAATGACCTTGGTTCAGTGACAAAACTGATCACGAAGAAGACTTGCGCCATTATGGTAGAGCCGATCCAGGGAGAGGGCGGAGTCAATATCGGGGAAATATCCTTTATCAAGGGATTGCGGGAGATCTGCGATGACAATAATATCCTGCTGATCTTTGATGAAGTGCAGACTGGCATTGGCCGGACCGGGAAATTATTTGCTTATGAGCATTTTGGCGTGAAGCCGGATGTGATGACCCTGGCCAAAGCCTTGGGCGGCGGATTGCCTCTCGGCGCGATGCTGGCAGTACCGGAAATAGCCGAGTATTTCAAACCGGGACATCATGCTTCCACCTTTGGCGGCAATCCGGTATGCTGCGCTGCGGCTAAAGCAGTGTTGCAGTCTATTATCGAAGATAAACTGCTGGATAACGCGGCCAGTCTGGGTAAAATATTACTGGAGAAATTGACGAACTTTGAAGGTAAATACAAATTTGTCAAGGATGTGCGCGGTAAAGGCATGATGGTCGGTATTGAGCTGGAGATGGCAGGGGCAGACATTGTCACCCAGGCGCGGGATAAGGGACTGCTGATAAACTGCACCGCGGATAAGGTGATACGTCTTCTGCCGCCAATCACCGCCAAGCTGAGCGAGATTAAGGCAGGAGTAAAAATACTGGATGAAATATTTATGGGAATAAAGGAAAACAGTGGTAAGTGATAAAGTGGTAAGTGGTAGAGTGGTAGAGTGGAAACTGTATTTAATTTAAAAACAGGAGCTGAATGTGAACGAACTTGATTTGAAAGCAACGGTGACCAGACCGGAACCGTGTAAGGTATGCTTGGAAATAGCCATACCTAAAGAAAAGATCGAAGAAAGATCAAAGGCGGCATTTTCCCAGATCCAAAAAGTGGCGACCTTGCCTGGCTTCAGGCAGGGCAAAGCGCCGGCAGAGATGGTACGGAAAAGTTTTGCCAAAATAGCCCGGGATGAAATGCTGCAGAAACTGGTGCCAGAGGCGATTGAGCATGTAGCCCAGGAGAATAAACTTGACCCAGTCGGTGAGACTAATGTAGAAGCATTGGAATTTGACTTTGACCAGGAGTTGACGTTCAAGGCGACCTTTGAAGTGAAACCAGAAGTCAAACTGCAGGATTACAAAGGGATAAAAGTAGAAAAGGAAAAGCTGGAAGTTACTGACGAGCAGGTCGCTGCGGCATTGGAAAACCTGCGCCAAAGAGCGGCCAAGCTGGAAGTAGCCAGCCATGATGAAGTGAAAAAAGGCGATTTCGTGGCTATGGATTATGAAATGTTCCATGAGGGCCAGCCGGTGAGCGAAACTAAAGTCCAAAACCAGATAGCCCAGGTGGAAGATGATCAGTTGCTGCCTAAATTTGCCGAGCAAATGGTGGGAATGAAGAAGGGCGAGCAAAAAGAAATTAATGTGACGATGCCGGCTGATTTTAAGAGAAAAGAATTGGCTGGTAAGGAAGTCCTGGTCAAGATAGCTATTAACGAAATAAAAGAGAAGAAGCTCCCAGAATTGACTGATGAGTTTGTCAAAGAACTGGGTGAGAATATTACCCTGGCTGAACTGAGAGAGCGGATCAAGAAAAATATCCTGAGCCAGGAAGAGATACGGATCAAGAAAGAAGTGGAAGAACAGATCGTGAACAGCTTGATCGCCGCTCATGAGTTCCCCTTGCCGAATGTCTTGGTAGAAAAGCAGGTGGATTACCTGGTGGACCGCACTAAACACTATATTGCCCAACAGGGCGGCACGACTGAGGCGCTGGGGCTTACCGATGAAATTATGCGGGCTAAGGTAAAGCATGATGCCGAGCGGCAGGTAAAGTCCCTGCTCTTGCTGGAAGCCATCGGCCATGCCGAAAAAATGGAAATAACTGAAGAAGAACTGCGCCAGGAAATGGCTAAGACCCAGGAAATATATAAAAAGACGCCTGATGAAGTCGCGGAGTTTTTCAAGAAATATCATGGCCAGATAATCAGCCAGATGATCGAAGATAAAGTATTTAAATTCCTGCTTGATAATGCGGATATTAAGGAAGTAGCTAAGAAACACGAGAAAAAAGATAAGTAGCGTTAAGCGTTTAGCGGGTAGCGTATAGGAAAGCTTTTCTAAACGCTATACGCCATACGCTATACGCTAATCTTGGAGGTTCTCATGAGCTTAATACCGATGGTGGTGGAGCAATCGCAGCATGGTGAAAGAGCGTTTGATATTTATTCCCGTCTCTTGAAAGACCGGATCATCTTTATCGGTACGCCGATCGATGATGATGTCGCTAACTTGATCATTGCCCAGTTGTTGTTTTTGGCGGCTGAAGACTCCAACAAAGATATTTCCCTTTATGTGAATTCACCTGGCGGGTCAGTGACGGCAGGATTGGCCATCTATGACACGATCCAGTTCATCAAGCCGGCTGTATCAACTATTTGCATGGGACAGGCTGCCAGCATGGCCGCGGTTTTGCTGTCCTGCGGCACCAAGGGCAAGAGATTCATCTTGCCGAATGCCAGGGTAATGATACACCAGCCGCTGGGTGGGGCGCAGGGGCAGGCCAGCGATATCGGGATCCAGGCCAAGGAAATTCTCAGGATGCAGGACAAGATCAATGAATTGATCTCGATGCATACCGGCCAATCGGTAGAACGGGTGAAGAAAGACACTGACCGCGATTATTTTATGAGCGCGGAAGAAGCCAAGGAATATGGTTTGGTGGATGAGATCATTAAGGAACATAAGTAAGACAGTGGTAAAGTGGTAAGTGATAAAGTGAAAAAGGGAGAGATATGGTTGATCAAGTGAATACGGAAAAAAAGATAGAAATACCTGAAAGTTTACCATTATTGCCGGTACGGGATATTGTTATTTTCCCCTATATGGTCGTGCCTTTATCTGTCGGGCGGCAGAAGTCGATCAAGTCCCTGGATGAAGCTATGGCCAAAGGGCGCTTGATCGTCCTGGCCACCCAGAAGATGGCGGCCCAGGAAGATCCGCAAACAGCGGATATCTATGATGTCGGGACAGTGGCGGAAATACTGCAGTTGCTGAAAATGGGTGACGGCACAATCAAGCTATTCGTCGAAGGCATCGCGCGGGTGAAAGTAGAACAATATCTGCCTAATAATGAATTCTTTTCAGTAAAGATAAAGAAAATTATCTCTCCGGCGGTTAAGACTCCGGAGATGGAAGCGTTGATGCGCAACGTGGTTAGCCAGTTTGAGCAGTATGTCAAGCTGAACCGGCGCTTGCCGATCGAAATGGCGATGTCGGTCAACAATCTGGAGAACCCGGACGCGCTGGTGGATGCCATTTGCGCCCATTTAAATATAAAGGTCAAGGACAAACAAGAGCTCTTATCCCTGGATGAGCCCATGGCCCGCTTGGAGCGGCTGATGGTAGTGCTGAATTCGGAAAATGAGATTCTGGGCATAGAACGCAAGATCCAGGGCCGGGTACGTCAGCAGATCGAGAAATCGCAAAAAGAATATTACCTTAGCGAGCAGATGAAAGCTATCCAAAAAGAATTGAAGCAAAAAGATGAATATGGCAAGGAACTGGATGACCTGTACCGCAAGCTGAAAGACGCCAAGCTGAGCAAAGAGGCAGAGGAAAAAGCCAGGGAAGAATTGAAACGCCTGGAAAAGATGATGCCTTATTCGCCTGAAGCGACAGTAGTGCGTACCTACCTGGACTGGCTGGTATCGATACCTTGGTCCAACAAGACCAAGGATAATATTAATATCGAACACGCGGAAAAAATAATGAACGCTGAACATTTTGGCTTGGAAAAAGCCAAAGAACGGATCCTGGAGTACCTGGCTGTCTGCAAACTGTCTGGCAAGATCAAAGGGCCCATCCTCTGCTTTGTCGGACCCCCGGGTACCGGGAAAACTTCTTTGGGCCGTTCCATTGCCCATGCCATGGAGCGGAATTTTGTCCGGATCTCCCTGGGCGGGGTGAGGGACGAAGCCGAGATCCGCGGGCATAGGCGGACATACATCGGGTCATTGCCTGGACGGATCATCCAATCCATGCGCAAAGCCAAGAGTAAGAATCCGGTATTTTTGCTGGATGAAGTGGATAAGATCGGGCTTGATTTCCGCGGTGATCCTGCTTCTGCTTTGCTGGAAGTGCTGGATCCGGAGCAAAACCATGCTTTTAATGATCATTACCTGGAAGTTGATTTTGACCTGTCTGATGTCTTGTTCATCACCACAGCCAATACCTTGTATTCCATTCCGCCGGCTTTGCTGGACCGGATGGAAGTCATTAATTTCCCCGGATATACTACGGAAGAAAAGATCCAGATCGCTAACCAGTTCATTATTCCCAAACAGATCAAAGAGAATGGCTTAAAAGAAAAATCGTTTACTTATAATGATGAGACTATCCAGTCAATGATCATTGAATATACGCGGGAAGCCGGCGTCCGCAACCTGGAACGGGAAATTGCCAGCTTGTGCCGCAAGGTAGCCAAGAAGATCGTCAAAGAAAAAGTTAAAAAGACGCTGGATATCAAGAAAGATAATATCCATAAGTTCCTGGGGATACCCAAATATCATCCAGATCACCTGGAAGAGAATGAAGTGGGAGTCGCCACTGGCCTGGCTTGGACTGAAGTGGGCGGGGACACCCTGGCGATAGAAGTATCGATCATGAAAGGCAAAGGGAAAATGACCCTGACCGGCAAATTGGGCGACGTGATGCAGGAATCTGCTCACGCGGCATTGAGCTTCATCCGGGCCAATGCTAAAAAGTACAAGCTGAAAGAGGATTTCCTGAAAGACAAAGAGATCCACGTCCATGTGCCGGAAGGGGCCATTCCTAAAGATGGGCCCAGCGCCGGTATTACCCTGGCGACAGCGATACTTTCCGCGCTAACGAATAAACCAGTCAAGAAGAGCGTCGCGATGACCGGGGAGATCACCTTGCGCGGCCATGTCCTGCCGATCGGCGGGCTGAAAGAAAAAGTACTGGCAGCCTATCGGACCGGCATTAAAACCGTGATCATTCCGGCCGACAACAAAAAGGATATGGAAGAGATCCCGGATTATGTGCAGAAAAAAATCAAATTCATTACTGTAAATCATATCGATGAAGTATTTAAGGAAGTATTCGTTAAGTAGCGTTAAGCGTTTAGCGGGTAGCGTATAGGAAAGCTTTTCTAAACGCTATACGCCACACGCTATACGCTAGTCTAGGAGTCACTAATGGTGAAGATCGCCGGCTTCAGGGGATTGCTGTATAACCAAAGCAAGATCAGCAGTATGACTGATGTCATCACTCCGCCCTATGATGTGATCTCTGAGCAGGAGCAACGGCAGTACCGGTTACGCAGTCAGTATAATATTGTCCGCCTGATCCTGAACACTGAGCCTAATCCGTATGAAGCAGCGGCCAAGCTATTCCGGCAATGGCAGGGGGAGCGGGTATTACTGCGGGATGGCGATTCGACCATCTATGTTTACCAGCAGGAATTCAAGATCAAGAGCAAGATCCTGACCAGGACCGGCTTTATAGCTGCGTCTTTCCTGGAGGAGTTTGGCGAAAAAGCCAAGGTGCATGCCCATGAGTTTACCCTGACCAAGCCCAAAGAGGGGCGGTTGAACCTGATGCGGGCCTGCGCGGCTAATTTTAGCCCGATATTCTATTTATACGAGGATGAAGATAAAAAAGTAGCCACCATCATGAAGGTAGTGAGCCGGGAACTGCCCGTCATTAAGGTCCGGGATGAAAAAGGAGTCCAGCACAAATTATGGCGGCTGCCAAGCTCTATGGCGCATCGGCTGATAACAGCAATGAAAGAAAAAGAGGTTTTTATCGCTGATGGCCATCACCGTTATGAAGCGGCCTTAAATTACAAAAAAGAGCGGGAGAAAGAAGACGAGGGAAAACCAGGGACGCATACCTACGATTATGTCATGTCCATGTTTGTAGCTACTGATGATCCGGGATTGGTGATCTTCCCGACTCACCGCTTGCTGAATGTGCCTGGATTTGAGCAGGGGGATTTCCTGCAAAAGATGAGCCGGATGTTCGAGCTGGAAGAAGTCGAAGGCCTGCACTCAATGCTGAAAGCCATGGAAGCAAACAAGGATAAAAAAGCATTTGGCGCATATTGCGATAAAATTTATTATGTATTTATCCTGAAGCCGGAAACAGATATAGATTCATTGATCAAAGATAAAAAACCGCTGGCCTGGAAATCCCTGGATGTGACTATCCTGCAGAAGGTGATCATTGAAAAGGTGCTGGGTATCTCTGCGGAAACAATCACCAATGAACAAGGCTTTTCCTATACCCGGGATGAGGAAAATGCCGTTAAAATGGTGGATGGAGGCAAGTACTCAGTGGCTTTGTTCCTGAATGCGACCAAGATCGAACAGGTCATTGAAGTAGCCAATGCCGGGGAACGTATGCCCCAGAAATCTACCTATTTTTATCCCAAGCTGGTCACTGGCTTGGTGATCAATAAATTGGACTGAAGATGATTACCCGCCAAAGAGCGCAGGCGGGCGCAGCACAGATTAGTGCAAAAAGATATAGATTATTGGTTGACAGAACCCTGAAATTAGGGTATATATATAAAATATTATTTACTTTGGCGGGCCGGTAGCTCAGCTGGTAGAGCATTGCCCTTTTAAGGCAAGTGTCGTGAGTCCGAATCTCACCCGGCTCACTTTTCTCTTTTCAGAGAAAAGAAGCTCGTAGTTCATAGGGGTTGTTTTTTACTAAGAGCTGTCAGCAAAGAGCTTATTGCTAAATTTTGCTTAGCAAAATTATGGCCCCATCGTCTAACGGTTAGGACACGTCCCTTTCAAGGACGCGATAGGGGTTCGATTCCCCTTGGGGCCGCTTTAACAAAAGCGCATATAGCGTATAGCGTATGGCGTATGGCAGAAGTTCGAAGTTTATTTTTGTATTTGCTTGCCATAAGCTATTAGCTATAAGCCATAAGCCGAATAACGGGCAGTTAGCTTAGCTGGGAGAGCGCCGCCCTTACAAGGCGGAGGTCATAGGTTCAAATCCTATACTGCCCATTTGAATTAGAGCGCATATAGCGTATGGCATAGAGCAGAGTCTGAAAATTGTTTTTGTCTTTGCCATAAGCTATAAGCCATAAGCGTAGTATATTTTGGGGATGTGGTGTAGCCTGGTTTAACACGCTGCCCTGTCAAGGCAGAGATCGCGGGTTCGAATCCCGTCGTCCCCGCCATACTTCGCTTCTGCAGAACCACGCAGGAAGAATAGCTTCGTATGGCTTGACAGTTTTATTTATAGATATAATATCTGACGAAGCCTTGGCGTAGTCAGGCCGCCATACTTCGTCTCTGGAAAAACTTTCAGGGAGAATGACTTCGTATGGCTTGACAGTTTTTTGAAAATTATGTGATCGGATTAATACAATAAGGATCTGGGAAAGCTTTCTTAAAGAAGAGAATTTTATCTGACGAAGCCTTGGCGTAGTCAGGCCCGTCGTCCCCGCCATTTACTTCTAGCAAATAGCGGAATACAAGTTTTAAGTGAAAAGTTTTTCCGCCTCTGGCGGAAAAACTCAACACTCAAAATTCAAAATTGTTTTTGGAGTAAAAGTTGCCTATCTTCGAATACATCTGCAAAAAATGCAAAGGCCAATTCGAGCTTTTAGTCTACAGTGGCGATATACCGGAATGCCCTTCATGTAAGTCACAGGAACTGTCCAAAATTATTTCCCGGGTGAGCCTTGGTGCCGGGACAGGATCTTCCAGCGGCAGTAAGTGCTCTTCCTGTTCCAGCGGTCATTGCTCACACTGTTGAAAAGGGGTGAAAATGAATATTTACTTTTTCCAAAGTGTTTTGTTTGTGGTGTTGTCAGTGGCCGTAGTGATCCTGGTAGTATATTTAGTGCAGGTCTTGAAGCAGTTGAAAAGCACATTGCGAAGCGTCGATTCCCTGGCTCAGCAGATAAACTCGGAAGTTGTGAAAATTGATGTGGCGGTGGAAAATATCAAGGTGACTACTGATAACCTGAAACAAGTAACCGGTAAAGCGGCGGCTTTTTCCATGGTCAAGATAGTAGGAATTGTGACCACGATTATTAAAGGCTTAAAATTGTTCAAAGATGTCAGGAAAAAGAAAGCCAAGAAAGATTAATTGATAATTGATACTCTTGATATATTTGACATGCCTCGGTAGCTCAGTCGGTAGAGCGCAGCCCTGAAAAGGCTGGCGTCGGCGGTTCGATTCCGTCCCGAGGCATTTTTTATCGCTCTCGCACCAAAGATCCATTCTGGCTGCAATCTTCAGCGGAGCTGCCATAAACAGAGGTAGTATGGCTAAGAAGATATTGATCATCGAAGATGAACAGCCCATAATCAATTTGCTGAAGATCAGGCTGACCGCCAACGGCTATGAAGTGATGTTTGCTAAGGATGGCGAAACTGGTCTCAAAGTAGCGCAAGAGGGACAAGCTGACCTGATCATCCTGGACCTGATGTTGCCTGGGATAGATGGCTATAAGATCTGCCGGATGCTCAAGTTTGACGCAAAATACAAAAAAATTCCGATAATCATATTGACGGCCAAAGGCACGGACGAAGACAAGCTGTTAGGTACTAAGGTTGGGGCAGATGCTTATATCACCAAACCTTTTGAACCGGAAACCCTCCTTGAAAAAATAAAAGAATTATTGTAGGATATTATTAGGCGGGGAGCACCTGCAAAAAAGAAGAAGTAGTGAAAACAGAACATTTGTCCCTGTAGCTCAGCTGGATAGAGCATCTGCCTTCAAAATAGGAGCCTCTACTTGGAAAAGAACAGGTAGAGTGGATGTGGCTATATGCAAGAATCCCCTCCGGTAGAAAAGGAGGACAACTTGCAGGCAACCCACGAAAGTGGAGAGTCCTCAGAGACTATATGCCACACGCCTGAAATGGTGAAGACATAGTCCAGACTTGCAACACCAATATTTCGGTGGCTGGAGTAATCCAGTGCGGTAAGCTAAGCAGAGGGTCGCGTGTTCGAATCACGCCAGGGACGCTTAAAATTTGAAGAGACAAATTTAGTTCATAGTTGATTGTTGATAGTTCATTGAAAAAGCTTTAGTACTTTCTATCAACTACGAGTCCCGATCTGATCGGGACGTACTATCATCTATCAACAGAAGTTATATGGTGGTGGCTGTAGCTCAGTTGGTTAGAGCGCTAGTCTGTGGCACTAGAGGTCGCGGGTTCAAATCCCGTTAGCCACCCTTAAATTTTTACTTTGTAAAAATTTGGAGCATTAGAGATTTGAGCAGTTGAGCAGTTGAAAAAGCGAAAATCTATAATGCGGTCAAATGTTCTAATGTTCACATGTTCAAAAGATCATTTTTGCTTTGCAAAAATTGGAGCATTAGAGATTTGAGCATTTGAGCAGTTGATAAGGCGAAAATCTATAATGCGGTCAAAAAAGCTTTGTTGCTTTTTTAGCAGTAAAAAATTACTGCTTTTTTTTCTTGACAATATGATACTAATATAGTATCATTATAATATGAAGTTAATTAATCGTGATACAGATTATGCGATCCGGGCCTTGATTTATCTGGCCAGATCGCCGCACCAGGTAAGTTCAGTTAATACCCTGGTTGAGGACCTGCAGATCCCCAAAGCTTTTTCGCGCCGGCTGTTACAAATATTAAGCAAAAAGGGCATCCTGCAGTCAGCTAAAGGAAAAGGCGGTGGATTTAGGTTGCGTAAATCACCGGCCAGGATCAAGTTGAAAGACCTGGTAGAAATATTCCAGCGGGATTTTAATGAAAACCGTTGTATCTTTAAAAAGAAAATATGCCCGGATATTGGTAGTTGTCCGTTGCGTCATAAGATCAAGGGTATCGAAAAAAGAGTAGTAGATGAATTGGCGGCAGTTTCGATCGCCGATCTCATTAAAGGTTAAGGGAGCGTAGCATGAAGCGGCAAATAATAAAAATTGATGAACAAAAATGCACTGGCTGCGGATTGTGCGCTAATGGCTGTCCAGAAGGAGCGATACAGATTATCAAGGGTAAAGCCAGATTGGTCGGCGACTTGCTGTGTGATGGGCTGGGAGCGTGTATCGGGACTTGTCCCGAAGGCGCTATCACTATTGAAGAGCGGGAAGCTGTGCCTTGCAGCTGCCCTGGTTCAAAAATGATGGATCTGCGGAAAAAAACAGCGGCTCCGGAGTGCGTCCAGGGAAATATTGGGTCCCAGTTGAGGCAATGGCCAGTACAGATGCATTTGATCTCTCCATCAGCGCCGTATTATAAGGGAGCGGATGTATTATTAGCTGCCGACTGCACTGCTTACGCTTTGGGTGGGTTTCATGCTGATTACCTGAAAGGAAAAGCCTTGGCCATCGCTTGCCCAAAGCTGGATAGCGGCCTGGATGAATATACAGCTAAGATCAGATCCTGGATTGAGGAAGCCAAGATCAATACGCTTACGGTCATGGTCATGCAGGTGCCTTGTTGTACGGGATTGGTACGCTTAGTGCAGCAGGCCATGGAAGGAGCGACGCGTAAAGTTCCAGTGAAAAAAATAGTAGTAGGTATTGAGGGCCAAATTCTCTCGGAAGAATGGCTGTAATATTTAAGTAAAAGGTTGGAGGTTGTAGAAGTAGGTATAGAAGTAGGAAGTAAGTCTCAGGTTTAAAACTTAAGACCACAGACTTCAGACTAAACTTACTTCCAAAACTTACACCATATGACTATATTTTAACTAGGAGGAAACAATGTTCTGTCGGCAATGTGAGCAAACTGCAAAAGGCACGGGCTGCACGGTACAAGGGGTGTGCGGCAAGACTCATGAAACAGCTACTTTACAAGATTTGTTAATATTCAGTTTAAAAGGGATCGCTTTCCTGGGCCTGCTGGCCCGGGCTAAGGGGATCAAAGACAAGGAAGCTGACATTTTCCTGCAAGAGGGATTGTTTACGACAGTCACTAATGTTAATTTTGACCCGCAAAAGATCGTGGAAAGGATATATGCAGGCTACAAAATAATGGAAAGATTAAAGAAAGCGATAGGAACTATACCGGCGGATGTCCCTGAGCCGGTTAAATGGCAGCCAGCCGGCAGTATGGCTGGATTGATCGCCCAGGGATTGGAAGTAGGACTGTTATCAGACTCCAGCCCGAATGAAGATATCCGCAGTTTACGGGAAATATTGCTTTTTGGGATGAAGGGTATGGCTGCTTATGCTGATCATGCTGAGGTTCTTGGACAGACAGATGACGAAGTCAGCGGATTTTTTTATAAGGGTTTGGCGGCGCTGGTGGACCCGAAGTTGACGGCTGGGGAATATGTCTCCCTGATCATGGAATTTGGTAAAGTTAATTTAAAATGTATGGAATTGCTGGATAAAGCGCATAATGATACTTTTGGTACGCCAGTTCCGACTAAAGTACCGATGGGGGTCAAAAAAGGGCCGGCGATTATTGTCTCTGGTCATGACCTGCTGGATCTCAGGCAGCTCCTGGAACAAACCGCAGGTACTGGCGTCAATATCTATACCCATGGCGAAATGCTGCCGGCACACAGTTATCCTGAGCTGAAAAAGCATCAGCACCTGGCTGGCCATTTTGGCACCGCCTGGCAGAACCAGCAGAAAGAATTTGACGGGACCCCGGCTGTCGTACTGATGACCACTAACTGCATCCAGAAGCCGCGGGAATCATATACCGGCAAAATATTTACTACCGGATTAGTGCAATATCCAGGGGAGACACATATTGAAGCAGTGGACGGAAAGAAAGATTTCAAGGCGTTGATCGAACTGGCCAAAAAACTTGGCGGATTCCCTGAAGATAAGATTGAAAAAGAGATCATTGTGGGCTTTGGCCATAAAACAGTACTGAGCCTGGCCGACAAAATAGTAAAGGCGGTGAAAGATAAAAAGATCAGGCACTTTTTCCTGATCGGCGGCTGTGATGGAGCCAAGCCCGGGCGGAATTATTATACCGAGTTTGCCCAGCAAGTGCCTCAAGATTGCATCATCCTGACCTTGGCTTGCGGTAAATTCAGGTTCAACCGTTTGGATTTTGGCACGATCGGCGATTTTCCGCGTTTGCTGGACTGCGGCCAGTGTAATGATGCTTACTCGGCGATCCAGATAGCTTCAGCTTTGGCTGTAGCTTTTAATTGCAGTGTGAATGATCTGCCGCTGTCACTAGTGCTATCATGGTACGAACAAAAAGCGGTTTGCATTTTATTGACCTTGCTGTCGTTGGGGGTCAAAAATATCCGTCTTGGTCCGACCTTGCCGGCTTTTATCACTCCCAATGTATTGCAAGTACTCGCGGATAAATTTAATATTAAACCGATCACTACGCCTGACCAGGACCTGAAAGAGATCTTGGGGTAAGATTTTTGTTGATATTATAAAGGCGTTATGTTATAAAAATATATGCGCTTAACATGGATGTTCAGCGATAATATATTTGTATCAAATTTAAAAACCTGAGTAAGGGCATATAGCCTTTATTCGGGTTTTTTTATATGGTACAATAGAAATATTATGCTTTTCCCGACATTATTGATACGGAAGTCGAAGGTGACTTCCATAAGTCTGCCGTTATCTACAAGATTCACGCTAAACTGCAAAATCGCGGCGGTAATGATCCTAATGAACCAGGGTGGAGCGGCTATACTTCGGTGAACGGCGGGGAACTTGACCTTGTTGGTTAAGAACTTAAACAACGCGGTCTATTATACCGGCAGTTCAATGGACCCGGGACATGCTGAGCAAGTAAATCCTCAGTATTTCGAAGTAAAAGTAAGCTATCTTTGGTAGATAATCATAGGAGAAATAAATTGAGATACAAATTTGTATTTTTTGTCATTGCTTTGATCAATGTTTTTTATATCTGTCCGGTTCAGGCAGCAGATCGTGCTTTTGCTGCTGATCGGGTCATTGTTTCAGTTATTTATTCTTCCAATAGTGAGCCGTACCAGCAGGCCTGGGAAGGATTTAAATCATTTCTGAGCGCTAAAAATGTAGCCTTATGGGTTTCGCGGTATAACTTGAGCGAAGAGAGCCCGGAAAAGATCATTAATCAGATTGCTGAAGAAAAACCGCAGATTATCTTTGCCCTGGGAACAAAAGCAGTCAGGATAGCCCAAGGGAGCTTTAAGAATATCCCGATCGTTTTTGCGCTGGTGCTGGAACCGGAATTTTTCAAGGAAGCAAATGTCACGGGCGTCATGATGGATATCCCAGCCAGGATGAAAGTGGCGCAGATCAAGAGATTGTTCCCGGGCATGGGTAACCTGGGATTGGTGTATTCTGACCGGACAGCGGATAAAGCAGCTGAGACCCTGCAGGCCTGCAACGAATTGGGCTTGAAATTAGTTACCAAGAAAATAGATTCAGAAAAACAACTGCCGGAAGCGATTCGGGAAATAAGATCAAAAATAGATGTATTTATTATGGTCCCTGACACTAAAATATATTTCCCCCAGTCGGTAAAATTTTTATTGAAAGAAAGCCTGAAGCAGAACTTACCAGTGATCGGATTGTCGCGCTTCTATAGCAAGGACGGGGCTGTCATCTCCTTTGATTGCGATTATCTGGACTTGGGAAAGCAAGCTGGAGAATTAGCAACAAAAATAATCGACGGGGCCAGGCCGCAGGATATTGCTTTAGTCACCCCGCGTAAGATCAATTGTTCCATGAACTTAAAGGTGGCCAAGGATTTAGGGGTCAAGTTTTCGCCGGAGATCATTAAGGAAGCGACTTTTATTTACGAGGATAGTATAGAATGAAAAAGGAGGATGTAAAATGGCAAGAAGAGTTTTTTTATTTGTTTTGCTGGTCTTGTGCGGCCTGAGCGTTTATTCTTTAGTCCAAGCAGAACCGGCCATAGTAGTAGCCCAGTCGGAACGGACCGAAGAAGACTTGCTGTTTACCGAGAATGTTATTGGCGTCACTAAGCGGTCGGAAAAAACCTATGAAGCAGCGGCTAATGTCACAGTAATACCCGGAAAATTTCTGGAAAAGTATGCGATCAGGAATATCAACGACCTGTTTGAAGTCATTGAAGGTGGATGGCATACATATAAAGGACAGGATGAAGTCTTGGTGTTGAGAGGCGTATCTGGATATGCCAATGACAAAGTATTGTTCCTGTATGATGGTATGCTTTTCCCGACATTTTTGGGGTTAGGTGAGAACAACTGGCCGAATTCTTTTGATGATGTCGAAAGGATCGAAATCATCAAAGGGCCCAACACCTCGGTGTGGGGCGGACAAGGTACGCAAGGTACCATCAATATCGTGCATAAAGGCGCCCAGCAGTTCCAAGGCTTGCTGACAAGTTTAGTCCTTGGTAAAAATCATATGGCCCGCTACAATGTCAACTATGCGCAGAAACCGACCGATGACCTGAGCTACCAGTTCCTGGTGAACTCGACCTACTACGCCGGCGCGACCAAATATGTAGAAGAATGGGGCGGGTATAGCTTTAGAAAACTGGACGGCCATACGGCGGCGAATCCTTTGCCTGATTACCAGGTATTTGCGAATGTTAATTATAAGGATATGACTATCGCTTATCGCCGGCTGGAATCCCGGACTGACCGTCATAAGGTCAGTGACGCAGATGCCATCGTGCGCATAGAAAACTATGCTGATGATATTAACATTATGGTTAAGAAGCCTGAATATTGGCAAAATACTGATTGGAACACGACTCTCCGGTTTAATAATTTTTACCAGATGTATGATGTGTTTAATCCCAAATCGCTGGGCGGCGGATATGAAATGAAAACCGAGAAGAGATACGAAGTCGACAGTAATGTCTTGATGAATCCGACTGCTGATCTCAGCGTAGTCTTTGGCGCGCAGGCAGGGGTCTGGTCCCCGCAAGGTTCCGGTCCTACGGTCAACTGGGATCCAACCACCCGTCCCTGGGATCCTAATACACCAAATAGCGGTAATTTCGCTGATCCTCCGGAATTCCTGCCTACCTTTACGGAAATGGGCAATGACATTGCTGCGGTAGAAGGATATATTGATGCTAAATATCAATTAAGGAAAGATTTCAGCGTCACCGGCGGCGGCCGTTATGTCAGCGAATTTAATCCCGGAGACCAATTCCGTGATGCCAGGGAAAAAATGCACAAATTCTTCCCGAAATTAGCTGTTGTGTACAATCCGATGGAAAATCTATATCTCAAAGGTATCTATCAGCAGGGATTTACGCGGCTGAATACTTTTGAAAGATATTCAGAATGGAATAATATTGAGTTGAGAGGCACCCAAAAGGCAACTACGGCTGAATCGACAGAGTTGGTGGTAGATTATCAGCCGATCAAGAATATGAAAGTCCTGGCCAGCTATTACCAGGAAATCCTCTATGATTTTGCAAACTTTGTCTATACTGGATCAGGTTGGCCAACATTGGACGCTTCCCTGGGCCAACTCCGTGGTTTCTTCAATGTAGGTGATATTCAGTCTAAAGGTATAGAAGCCAATGTCTCTTATGATTGGGACAGATTTGGCGGATTCATCTCCGGCAGCCATCTATTGAAGAACAGGGTCGCTAATGCCCCGGCCAGCTTGTTGGGCGGCTCGGGCGTGATCGATACTGAAGTTGACGGGGACTTCAACAAGTCCGCGGTCCCGAGATGGAATATGTCCCTGGGTGGTTATTTTGATATTACCAGTAACTACAGCGTATCCGGTATCTACAAGATCCATGCTAAAATACTGAACCGCGGCAGTAATGATCCTAATGAACCAGGGTGGAGCGGCTATACTTCGGTGAACGGCGGGGAACTTGACCTGTCTGCCACCGCCAGGAACATCGTCTTAAATAACTTGAACTTGACCTTGTTGGTTAAGAACTTAAACAACGCGGTCTATTATACCGGCAGTTCAATGGACCCGGGACATGCTGAGCAAGTAAATCCTCAGTATTACGAAATGAAGGTAAGCTATCTCTGGTAATTAAATTTTCCAACGGATTAGGATGAAAATCAAAAGAATCCTATTAGCAGTAATTTTATTAATAATAACCTGGAGCCAGTGCTGGGCCGTAGACCGGGCACTGGTTTCGGTTATTTATTCTTCTGATATCGAGCCCTATATGCAATCCTGGGCTGGATTTAAGGAATATTTCAAGGAAAAAAACGTAGCTTTGTGGTTTACCGAATATTTCCTGCAGGCTAATAACCAGCAAAATATCGTAGACCAGGTCATAGCCGAGAAACCTGATCTTATTTTTGCGATCGGCACCCGGGCAGCCAAGCTGGCTGAAAATTCATTCAAGACCAAGCCTATCGTTTATTCTATGGTCCTGAATCCGGAAAAGCTGACCAGCGCTAATGTGGCCGGGGTTTTGCTGGATGTGCCGGTGAAGATGCAGATTGAAGCCTTGCAAAAGGTGTTTCCCGAAGGTAAAAAAATAGGCGTAATCTATAGTAGTGATTCAACCAGCAGGGTGGCTGAGTTGAATCAGGCTTGCACTGAGCTCGGTGTGCAATTAGTTAAACAAAAAGTAAATGATGAAAAAGAACTACCAGCGGTGTTGGCAGATATTACCTGGCAGATCAATTGCCTGCTCATGATCCCCGATGTTAAGATCTATTTCCCCCAGTCTGTTAAGTACTTGCTCCTGGAAAGCCTGCGGCAAAAGTTTCCCGTTATTGGATTATCCAAATACCATTCTAAATCCGGGGCCTTGCTCTCTATTGATTGCGACTATGTGGATCTGGGCCGGCAAGCCGGAGAAGTGGCTTTACGCATACTGAATGGGGAAAAACCTGCTGATATTAAGCCGGTCAAACCCAGGAAAACCAGTTTTTCCTTAAACCTGTCTACCGCCGCGCGGCTGGATGTAAAGTTTGCCCCGGAGATCATCAAAAAATCAAATAATGTTTTTGGCGAGTATAATAAATGAGATTTGGCATAGATAAAAAAATCATTATATTAGTGGTCATGGTGATCGGCATCCTGGGAGGATTTTTTTCGATTTATTTTGTAAACCAGGAAAAGAAAGCTTTGCTGGTCGAGTTGGATGAGCGGGCGAATACCCTCCTTAACAGTGTGGTCAATAGCTGTGAATACCCGGTGCTGATCAGCGACCAGGACTCGATCTCCAAAATTGCCAAGGGAGCCATGCAGCAGAAAGATGTCATTTCCTGTGAAATTGAGGATGGGGCTGGCAATATCTTGTTTAAAGACAGTAAAAAAGAGGGACAACAGGTCCACGCTTATTCTAATCCAATTATTACCGAGAGAATTAAAACAGCGACCGGCGCTGAAGAATTGATCCTGGGCACGGCTTCAGTAGAAAAAGAAATAGAAACTATCGGCAAGGTAAAGCTCGTATTTTCCCTGGATAGTGTCACTAGTAAATTGGAACAAGCCAGAAAAACAATCTGGATCATGGGCGCTATTGGCATATTGCTGGCGGCTCTCGCCAGTTCCTGGCTGATCAGATTTATACTGGGTAAGCCGATCGATAAGCTGGTCATCGGTACACAAAATATTGCCCGCGGCGATCTGGATTATAAAGTGCCGATTAAAAGTAATGACGAAATCGGCTTATTAGCGCGTTCTTTCAATAAAATGGCTGAAAACCTGCAGAAGATCACCGTAACCAGGGATTATTTGGAAAAGCAGGTGGAATTGCGTACCGCGGAACTGAGTGAAATTAATGAAAAGCTGGTCAAAGAGATCATCGAACGCACCATGGCGGAAGAGAAGGTCCAGCAGAGCTTGGCCCAACAGAAAAAAGTCATGGAAGGTATCATTAATGCTATGGCCCTGACCCTGGAAATGCGTGACGCGTATACCGCCGGTCACCAGCGCCGCGTAGCTATCTTGGCGTGCGCCATTGCCAAGGAAATGAACCTCAGCGAAGCACAGGTGGAAATGATCCGGATAGCCGGAGTTTTGCATGATATTGGCAAGATTTGCGTGCCGGCAGAGATCTTAACTAAGCCCCGGGCTCTGGATAAGAATGAATTTAACCTGATGAAATTGCATCCGCAAGTCGCTTATGATATATTGAAAAATATTGATTTTGCCTGGCCGATCGCCCAGATCGTAGTCCAGCATCATGAAAGGCCCAATGGCTCAGGTTATCCTAAGGGCCTGGTCGGGGACAATATCTTGCTGGAAGCTAAAATCCTGGGGGTAGCTGACGTGGTTGAGGCTATGGCTTCAGACCGCCCGTACCGGCCGGCTTTATCCATGAGTGAAGCCCTGGCGCATATTTCCCAGAATAAAGGAACCCTGTATGATCCCGTGGTGGTTGATGCTTGCATCAAGGTAGTTTCCAAGGAAGGGTTCAAATTCGAATAATTGTGTCCTCTGATAGACTGTCTCTTTTTCCCTTCTATAAATACTTGCCAAAAATCCCCATTTATGGTATAAGAAATAGATAAGAAATCAGTATTCTTTACTGCTATTTCTAAGTAAAGAGACGGATTTTTATATGCTTTTGGGAAGTCCCGGAAACTCCCCAAGGGGTTGTATATCCTTGCTAGTTATAAACACTAACTCTGAGATAACTGGAAGAGGATGACTCATAGTAAAATATTTTAGCAACACCCCAAGGGGTAATAGCGAGCCGGCGTATTGATTTACGCAGTAAATCAGCCGAGCGAGCGCAATAGGGGCGGGAGCCCCTTTGAGCGGGGTTTGGGGTGTTGATACGCGCCTGTAGCTCAATTTCAGCCAGAGGCTGATCCGCCTTCGGCGGAGGATAGAGTAAATTATATGTACGCGCCTGTAGCTCAATTGGATAGAGCGCTAGCCTCCGGAGCTAGATGTCCGGGTTCAAGTCCCAGCAGGCGCGCTTTTATAAAGACAAAAACAGTTTTGAGTTATAAATTTTGAGTTATGAGTTTAGGTGAAAGACTTTTTGCCTTAATTATAAATTCTCCGCCTTTAAGCTTGGCGGATCCGCCTCTGGCGGAAAAACTTAACACTTAACACTCAAACTGCTTTGAAAATATGGGCCGTTAGCTCAATGGTAGAGCAGATCCCTCTTAAGGATAAGGTTGGAGGTTCGAGTCCTCTACGGCCCATTTTTTTCCCCGCACACCTTGTTAGCTTGTGAAAGCGTGACCTTGATCATAACCCGGAGGAGGATGACTCGAGGTTGCCAAGGCAAGTTGATTGAAACAATAACTGCATCAACCGAGAATCAGAAGGAGAAACCATGTTAGTGGTGTCTCCTATGAGGAGGAGCAGAACTTGGTTTATGCGACGACGCCGCGGTGGTGGAATTGGCAGACACGCATGGCTTAGGACCATGTGTCCGCAAGGACTTGGGGGTTCAAATCCCTTCCGCGGCAGTTTATAAAAATTCTAAATTCGAAATTCTACCGCTCCGCTTATTCCAAATTTAGGTACTTATTCATATGATTTTTTACTGCAATTTAGCATAAGTTCCGATGTTATATCGGAACGATGTAATTTGTAATTTAGAATTTAAGAGGTGAAGAATGTCCAAACAAATCAAGAAGGTTGTCTTAGCCTACTCTGGTGGACTGGATACGTCCATCATTATCCATTGGCTGAAAAAAGAGTATGGCTGTGAGGTGGTGGCTTTTGCGGCCAATGTCGGCCAGAATGAAGAATTGAGCGGCCTCAAGCAAAAAGCTTTGAAAACAGGCGCGAGCAAGATCTATATCGAAGACCTGACTAAGGAGTTTGTAGAAGATTATATCTGGCCGATGCTCAAAGCAGGCGCTATCTACGAAGATAAATACCTGCTCGGGACCAGTATTGCCCGGCCCTTGATCGCGAAAAAGCAAATTGAGATTGCCAAAAAAGAAAAGGCCGATGCCGTGGCCCATGGCTGTACCGGTAAAGGCAATGACCAATTGCGGTTTGAATTGACTTTTAAAGCTCTTGATCCAAAGATCAAGATCATTGCTCCGTGGCGGACCTGGGACCTGAAGTCCCGGGAAGAAGAGATCGCTTATGCCAAAAAGTACGGTATTCCTGTCCCGGTGACCAAGAAAAAACCTTATTCCAGCGACCGGAATCTCTGGCATATCAGCTTTGAGGGCGGTATCCTGGAAAATCCCTGGAATGAACCGCCGGAAGACATGTTCTTGCTGTCTGTGTCACCGGAAAAAGCTCCTAATAAGGCTGCCTATTTGGATATTGGATTAGTAAAAGGTATTCCAGTCAGCATCAATGGCGTGAAATATGATGGAGTCAAGTTGATCGAAAAACTAAACAAAATAGGCGGGGCCAACGGCGTTGGACGCGTAGATATCGTGGAAAACCGGGTGGTGGGCATGAAGTCCCGGGGAGTGTATGAAACTCCGGGCGGCACGATCCTGATGACCGCGCACCAGGCTTTGGAAACGCTTTGCCTGGACCGGCAGACTATGGTTTGGAAGAAAAAGGTTAGTGATAAATACGCTGAATTGATCTATGCCGGATTTTGGTTCACTCCCCTGCGGGAAGCGCTGGACGCTTTTGTTGACCAGACCCAGGCTACTGTGACTGGGACGGTGCGGGTGAAATTGTATAAGGGTAATTGTACGGTAGTCGGACGGAAAGCGGATAAATCATTGTACCAGCCTGACTTGGCTACATTTGAGGCTGATACCGTGTATAACCAATACGACGCGGAAGGGTTTATTAACTTGTTGGGATTGCCGTTGAAAGTGCAGGCGTTAATTAACAAAAAAAAGTGGTAAGTGTTAAGTGGTAAGTGGTAAGTTTTGCAGATTGGAGTTAAATGATGAATAAATTATGGGGTGGGCGGTTTAAAGAGTCCACGAATAAACAATGTGAAGACTATACTGCTTCGATTGATGTTGATAAACGGCTGTATGCTTATGATATTGCGGGCAGTATCGCGCACGCGACGATGCTGGCCAAAAGCCATATTATTTCCCCAAAAGAGGCAGCTAAGATCAATACTGGCTTGAAAGCGATCCTCAAAGAGATCGAAGCCGGAAAGTTTGTTTTCAAGCAGACGGATGAAGATATTCATATGGCCATCGAGAAAAAACTGATCGCCAAGATCGGGCCGGTTGGAGAGAAATTGCATACTGCCCGGTCACGGAATGACCAGGTACTTTTGGATGTGCGGCTCTTTTTGCGTTCCGAGACAGAAAGTATTATCGCCGGGATCGCGCAATTACAAAAGATCTTACTGAGTGTCGCTGAAAAAAATATTACGGTCGTGATGCCGGGCTATACCCATATGCAGCATGCCCAGCCGATCTTGTTCAGCCATTATATTATGGCCTACTATTATATGCTCAAACGGGATCAAGAGCGGTTTACCCAAGGACTGGGGCGGACCAATGTCCTGCCTTTGGGCGTGGGGGCTTTGGCCGGAGTGAATTATCCGGTACAGCGGGAGTATACGGCCAAATTGCTCAAGTTCCCTAAAGTCAGCCAGAATAGCGTGGATACGGTCAGTGACCGGGATTTCATTATCGAATTCCTGGCTGCTTCTTCTATCCTGATCATGCATCTTTCCCGGTTAGCCGAGGAATTAGTGCTGTGGAGTTCCAGCGAGTTTGAATTCGTTGAACTGGCAGATGCTTTTTGTACCGGTTCCTCGATCATGCCGCAAAAGAAGAACCCGGATGTGGCAGAATTGATCCGGGGAAAAAGCGGCAAGATCTATGGCAACCTGATGGCTTTATTGACCTTGTTAAAAGGATTACCATTATCCTATAACCGGGATTTACAAGAAGATAAAGGGCCTTTGTTTGACACGGTAGATACGATCTCTGATACCCTGGCGATCACGGGTGAGCTGGTTAAGACGATGAAAGTCCGGTCGAACAATATGGCGCAAAAAATGGCCAAAGGTTTGATGGAAGCGACAGATATCGCTGATTACCTGGCGCTCAAGGGCATTCCTTTCCGGCAGGCGCATTTTGTTGTCGGCAGCCTGGTGAAGTATTGCCTGGACCAGAAGAAGGATTTTCACGAACTGAAACTGACAGAATACCGGCAGTTTAGTCCTAAATTCAGTCAGGATATTTTCTCGTTTATTAAGATAGAAAATTGCCTTAAGCGTAAAAAATCAACCGGCGGCACTGCTCCGTTGCAGGTGCTGGCCAGTATCAAGAAAGAGAAAAAGGAATTATCTTGAAACAAAAATTTGTATTGAGAACAATAGTCTTATCTGTAAGCTTGCTATCCTTGAGCACGCTCTCCTGGGCCCTGGACCAGCCAGAAAAGATACTGACTTTAGAAGACAGTATCAAATGGGCCATGACCAATAACCAGGAATTATTGGCTGCTTCCGAAAAAAAGTATATTGCCGAACAGAAAATTGAAGAAGCGAATTCTTACTTCTTTCCTAAGGTCAACCTATCAGGCGCTTATACCCGCTTGAATGTGAGCACACCTACTACTTTGCCACCCAGCCTGGGAGGATCAAGCCTGGCAGTAGGGGTCAGCAATCACTATGCGGCCAGGATCTCCATGAGCCAGTATTTATTTACCGGCGGATATCTTACTAACCAGCGTAATGTCGCGAAAAAAGATCTCGACATAACGACGATGACATATGAAACAATCAGGAGGAGAATTAGCCTGGAAGTCACCAAAAAGTTTTATGACGTATTTTACCAGCAACAAGTGCTGGAATTAAGCCGGGAATCCCTGTCCCAGGTCAAGACCTACATAGAAATAGCCAAGCGCAAAGCCAGGACCAAGAATTATGAGATCAGCCTGCTTGAGATTGAGCGTTCCCGATTGGAAATGCAGCTGGCCAGTGATGAAGAACGGCTAAAGCTGGCTTTTACCGCTTTTAATAAAGCAGTCGGGTTTGAGCTGGATGCGCAAGTGAAACTGATAGGTGATTTTAAAACAGTTATTCCGGGAGAGGATACCCAGGGATTAAATACCTATATTGCGCAGGCAATTGACCGGTCACCGGTCCTGCAAGGACTCTTGGCGGAAGAAAAAAAGATCAATCACCAGATCAGCCAGGCTTTTAGTGATCGTTATCCGACTATCGTGCTGGGAGCTGATTATGAACGCAGCGGCTTGAACTCAGAGCTGGAAGGCCGGAATTGGACCGCGACATTGGCATTGCATTATCCGTTGTTTAATGGCTGGTTGAGCTGGGCGCGAGTCAGGCAGATGCGCAGTGAGCTGAAATCCACTAATTTATTAAAAGTACGGGCCAGTGACGAATTAAAAATGAATATAGAAGAAAGTTACCGGCGATATATGCGCACCGGGAAAAACCTGGAAGAAATGCTAAAAAACAGGGACCTGGCGCAGAAAGCCTTGGATTCGGCTTTGGGTTACTATAAAGAAAGCCAAATATCCTGCACTGAATTGCTGGCCATACAGAAAAGAGCTAATGATACCAGGATACAGGCGTTAGATAATGCCTATGAATATACCTTGGGTGAGCAGGAATTGAAAGCAGCTACGGGATTGGATCTGGTGACCAAGTAAATGGTCCCGCTTAAAAGTAAAAAACTTATTATTTATTTTTTTCTTGGTTTTCTCCTTTTGTCTCTGGCCCTGCCGGTATCAGCCGGGACTATAGACGAAGAAGAATTACTGATTGATTTTTTCTGGCAAAAATATTTATCTTTACCGGCGGCAGAAAAACCTAAAGTAGCGCTGGTTATGGGTGGGGGCGGAGCCCGGGGTTTGGCTCATGCCGGGGTCATCCAGGTATTTTCTGAAGAACAGTTGCCAGTGGATATCATCGTTGGGACCAGTGTCGGGGCCTTAATCGGCTCATTATATGCCGCTGATGTGCCTGTCGATACCATTGTGGACATGGCGCAGAACATGAACTGGAACAAACTAATCAGTTTTAAGTTCTCACCGGTTGGTTTATATTCTACTAAGAAAATGGAAGAATTCGTCAATAATTATATTGGCAATAAGCGGTTTGATGAACTAAAAATACCCTTTGCCTGTGTGGCGGTAGATATCCGCAACGGGGAAAAGGTCATCCTGAAAGAGGGCCCGGTAGCGCCAGCAGTCCGGGCCAGCGCCACCATGCCAGGCTTGTTTCAGCCGGTAGAATACCGGCACCGGTTGCTCATGGACGGCGGGGTAGTCGATAATATACCGGCAGATGTGGCCAGGCTCATGGGCGCGGACATTATCATTGTCATAGACGTGACGGCACAGACGGGGATCGCCAAAACTAATAACGCTCTTTTAATATTGAGCCAGGTTATCTATATCCGGGGGAATTTTTTATCCGAAGAGCAGCTCAAATTGGCTGATCTGGTGATCAGTCCGGATATAAAAAATATTGTCGTATCGGAACTAAATCGCGGCGCAGAATGCGTTGATGCCGGTATAGTAGCAGCCAGAGCCAGGGTCAGACAGATCAAGAAAGTGATCCTGAATAAAGTCTGGGATAAGCTGCAATGAATAAAAAAATCTGGTTGTCTTTAATGTTCTTGATGTTGGTACTGCCTGTTCAGCGCACACAAGCAGCGGACCGTGAGTTGAAAGATTTATTAGCCAATGCGAAAATAGCAGAACAAAAGAAAGACTTTAGCGCAGCTATTGAAAATTACCAAAAAGCATTAGATAAGGGATATCATCCCGGTAATATGCATTTGGCCTTAGGCCGGCTATATCTGGCAGTGGGAAATGAAACAGAAGCTGAAAAACACTTGCTTAAAGCCTTAGAGCAGAGGCTAAATAAAACAGAACAGCTTTCAACCCATGAACTGCTTGGCACGATTAATTATCACCAGCAGAACTATGCCCAGGCTATCGGGCACTTCAAAGACTGTATTGAGCTGAAACGAAAGTATGAACCCGCCTATTTAGGCTTAGCCAGAATATATAAAGATGTGAAGATGTATCCAGAAGCTTTACAAGAACTGGAAAACATCAGCAAGTCCAAGAAATTAAAATCCGAATATAGCTTAACTATTGGCTTATTATACCGGGACTGGGGTTTATACCAGAAAGCGCTTCAAGCCCTGCAGCAGGTGATTAGCAAGGAACCAACGAACATAGAAGCACACCTGGCGTTGGCAGATATATATTATCGCAAGAAGGAGTATGGCCAGGCCCTGGGTGAACTACAATACATATCCAGCCTGCAACCGCAAGGCAGGATATTTCGTTCTATAGCTCTCTGCCTGTTTTACCTGCAGGAGGAAGAAAAAGCTATCGCTACATTGCTGGAAGCGATAAAACTGGAACCGAATGAATATTTAAATTACGCCATCGGCGGGTTGATCTATACCACTGGCGCCGACTGGGAAAATGCCAGGAACCAATTTACCCGGGCGCTGGAAATGAATCCCCAAAGCGCTTTGGTCTTGATCGGCCGGGGCTGGTGTGCAAGGCAATTACATCAAGACCAGAAGGCCATTGCTGATTTTCAAAGGGTCTTGGCGCTGAAGAGTGAATCCTGGATGCGGGATGTAGCCCAGAAAAACATTACATTTTTAACTACTAAATAGAGGAGATCGTTGATGGGAGCGTTTGAATACAAAAAGGGTGAGCTCTACTGTGAAGGCCTGAAAGTCAGTGAGATCATCAGGGAAGTAGGGACCCCTTGTTATCTTTATAGCCGCCAGACCCTGGTAGAAAATTATCAGGCTTTTGACGAGGCTTTTACATCAGTGAAGCATATGGTTTGCTATGCGGTGAAGACAAATGCGAATTTATCGATCTTGCGGACTTTAGCTAATATAGGCGCCGGAGCTGATATCGTCAGCGCGGGTGAATTATACCGCGCTATTACCGCCGGCTTCGAACCGGCAAAAATAGTATTTGCCGGGGTCGGCAAAACTGAAGATGAAATATATTATGCGTTAAAGAATAATATCCTGATGTTTAACGTGGAATCCCTGCCGGAACTGGAATTGATCAGCGCGGTAGCGAAGAAGGTGAACAAGAGAGCCAGGATCTCGTTCCGGGTAAATCCGGATATTGATCCCAAAACACATCGTCATATCTCCACTGGCCTGGCCCAGAATAAGTTTGGCATCAGTATTAATCATGCGGCTGAGGCCTATGAGCGCGCCAGCATGGATAAATCACTGGAAGTGGTGGGGGTACAGGTTCATATCGGTTCACAGATAACGACGGTTGAGCCATTCGTCGAAGCAGTGGAAAAAGTATTCAAGCTGCTGAAAACACTCAAGGATCTGGGTATTGAGCTAAAGTATATAGATTTAGGCGGGGGGTTGGGGATTAATTATTATGATGAAACGCCGCCGACACCGCAAGAGTTAGCTAAGGCGCTGATGCCCTTGATCAGGAAAACCCATTATCAGTATATTTTTGAGCCGGGCCGGTATATTGCCGGGCCCGCAGGTATATTAGTAACCAAGATCTTGTATTTAAAGGAATCCCAGACCAAGAAATTCGTGATCGTGGATGCGGGAATGAATGACCTTTCCCGTCCGGTATTATACGATGCCTATCATGAGATCAAGCCGGTCAAGGAATCCGGTAAGAACGAAATGATCGCGGATGTAGTTGGGCCGATTTGCGAGAGTGGCGACTATTTCGCTAAAAAGCGCAGCTTGCCATCAGTAGCGCAAGGTGATTTGCTGGCGATCTTTAATACCGGTGCCTACGGTTTTTCCATGGCTTCCAACTATAATGCCCGTCCGCGGGCTTGTGAGGTTGTGGTCAGTAAGAACAAGTATTATATGGTCAGGGATAGGGAAACGTTCGGCGATATGGTGAGCAACGAGAGATTACTGGATATTAAGTAAAAACGATTACCCGCCAAAGAGCGTCGGCGGGCGCGGCACATCCGCCAGAGGCGGACAGGGATTATTTAAACAGATTACAGGTTAAAACGAAGTCATTGTTTTTGCTTGAAATCGGTGTAATCCCTGCCTGCCGGCAGGCAGGGTTCTTAAAAGAGGATATATGAGAAAAATTAGATTTTCTAAGATGAGCGGTGCTGGTAATGATTTTGTCGTGATCGATAATCGGCGGAAGACTGTGCCGGCAGCTGCGGCGAAACTAGCGAGACAATTATGTCAGCCCAAAAACGGTATAGGCGCTGACGGATTGATCTTACTGGAGAAGTCGGCCAAGGCTGATTTCAGGATGCGGATCTTTAATCCTGATGGCAGTGAGGCGGAAATGTGCGGTAACGGCGCCCGCTGTATAGCCCGTTTTGCTTATTTAAAAAAGATTGCCCGCAGTAACATGGTTTTTGAAACTATGGCTGGATTGATTAGCGCCCAAGTGAAAAGCACTGAGGTTAAATTACATATGATTGATCCGCACAGTTTTCGTGATCACCTGAAGGTCTCTTTGGCTGGCCAGGAACGCCAAGTATTATTTATTAATACCGGTGTGCCTCATGCGGTCATCTTTGTGCAAAATATTGATCAGGTCCCAGTCTTTGAGTGGGGCAGGATAGTCCGTTATCACCGGCTCTTTAAACCAGCGGGGGCCAATGTTAATTTTGTCAGCAAGACCGGTCCGCACTCGATAGCGATGCGTACCTATGAGCGCGGCGTAGAGAATGAAACACTGGCTTGCGGTACTGGTTCGGTAGCTGCGGCCTTGTGCAGTGCGATCGCGAAGAACTTATCTTCACCAGTAAAGGTTCATACCCGCGGAGGCGACATCCTGACGGTATATTTTAAACACAATACCCCCTTCAATGCGGGTATGAAGGTGGCGGAAAAGAGTTTCTATGATGTGTATATGGAAGGCCGGGTGAAATTCGTGTTTGAAGGGGAAGTAAAGGAAATTTAGACAGAAATTGATCCCCCTAGTTTTGCAAGAGAGCAAAACTGACAGGGGGACTTTGGAGGAAGAAAATGTTTAGCGGTTCAGGAACAGCAATAGTAACACCTTTTGCTAATGGCAAGGTTGATTATGAGTCTTTGGGAAAATTAATTGAGTTCCAGATCAAGAACGGGATCAAGGTCTTGGTTCCTTGCGGGACAACCGGGGAATCGGCTACTTTGACCTATGAAGAACATGATCAGGTGATCAGGTTCTGTGTACAAAAGGCCAATAAGAGAGTGAAAATACTGGCTGGCACTGGTTCTAACAGCACCGATGAAGCGGTGATGTTAACCAAATATGCCAAAGAGGCCGGGGCAGATGGAGCTTTATTGATCACCCCGTATTATAATAAGCCGACTCAAGAGGGAATGTACCTGCATTTTAAGAAAATAGCGGAAACAGTGGATATTCCCCAGATCCTGTATAATGTGCCAGGCCGGACGAGCGTCAATTTATTGCCGGAAACCGTGGTCAGGCTATCCCAGGTAAAAAATATTGTGGGGATCAAGGAAGCGAGCGGTAACCTGGAACAAGTGAGCCAGATAGTAGCGAATACCAGTAATGATTTCACGCTTTTAAGCGGCGAGGATTCACTGACTTTCCCAATCCTGGCTCTGGGTGGTAAGGGTGTAATTTCGGTGGTCTCTAATATTATCCCAGCCGATATTGCCGCCATGATCAGCGCTTTTGAAAAAGGAGATTTGAATAAGTCTCGGTCAATGCATTTTAAGATGTTCGACTTGATGAAAGCCATGTTTATTGAGACTAATCCCATACCGGTGAAGACAGCCATGGGTCTGATGGGATTATGTTCTGCGGAAATGCTCCTGCCGTTAGGCCCGATGGCTGAGAATAATGTGCAGAAGTTAAAGAAGATAATGAAGGACTATGGTTTAATATAGCGTATAGCGTATGGCGTATAGAGGAAGCTTAACGCTTGGAGGATGTATGATTAATGTTGTGATTTGCGGGGCTGCCGGGCGGATGGGGCAGAGGATCATTAGCATGATCCATGAGGAAAAAGATATAAAACTGGTAGGCGCAATCGAGGGATCGCATCATCCCATGCTTGGTACGCAGGTAACTCCTGAAATCAAGATCATTCATAACCTGGAAGAAGTTGCCACGCAGGCTGACGTGGTGGTGGATTTTACCTCACCTAAGGCCACTTTGGATTTTTTGGCAGTCCTGGCCCGGCTGAAAAAACCATTTATTATCGGTACGACCGGATTTACTGAAGATGAGGTCAAGAATATCAAGTTTATTACGCAGAATTTCCCGTGCTTATTAGCTTCTAATATGAGTATTGGCGTGAATTTGCTGTTTCGCCTGGTGCGCGATATTGCTCCGATCCTGGGAGATTCTTATGATGTGGAAATTGTGGAAGCCCATCATAACCGGAAAAAAGATGCTCCCAGCGGAACAGCCATGACCCTGGCCGAGGAAATTGCCAAGGCTCTTGGCCGTAATGCCAAGGAAGACCTGGTATACGGCAGGAAAGGAAATGTCGGAGAACGCCAACCCAAAGAAATCGGTATCCATTCGATCCGCGGCGGAGATATAGTCGGTGATCATACCGTGATCTTTGCTGGTCACGGCGAAAGGATAGAGTTAACTCACCGCGCTTCCAGCCGTGATATTTTAGCCCGCGGGGTAGTGCGGGCCATTAGGTTTATGGCTACCGCTAAAACAGGTTTTTATGATATGCAAGATGTTTTAGGCTTAAAGTAAAATTACAAATGCTGAATTAGATCGTTCCTGCGGAACTTGTTCTAAATTATGGAGGCAAAAACCTAATTTAGCATTAGCGAAGCGAGTAATTTGTAATTTAGAATTGGATGTTTAAATGAAGTATTTACGGTTCTTCCACAATAATGAAGTAAAATATGGGATCCTGGAAAAGGATGATGTTGTCCTGGAATTGGAAGGTGATTATAGCTCTTATCCCAGTCGTCATAAACATCCTTTATCCCAATGCAAGTTCTTGATACCCTGTTTACCTTCGAAGATCGTGGCGGTGGGATTGAATTATACTGACCATGCCAAAGAGCTGAAAATGCCAGTTCCTGAAGAGCCGGTTTTGTTCATTAAGCCCAGTACCTCTGCGATCGGGCCAGATGAAAAGATAGTATCTCCTAAAATGTGCACCCATCTGGATTACGAGGCGGAAGTAGCTGTAGTCATAAAAAAGGTTTGCCGGCATATATCTCCGGAACAGGCGAATGAATATATTCTTGGGTTTACCTGTTTTAATGATGTGACGGCCCGGGATTTGCAGAAGAAAGACGGGCAGTGGACCAGGTCTAAGAGTTTTGACACTTTCAGTCCGCTGGGGCCCTTTATCGCCAGCGGCCTTAATCCGGCGGATATCGCCGTGGAATTACGTTTGAATGGCCAGGTCAAGCAGTCTGGCAGCACTAAAAACCTGATTTTTCCCATTCCCCAACTGGTTAGTTTTGTTTCCCAGGTGATGACCCTTTTGCCGGGAGATGTAATTACCACCGGGACTCCTCCAGGCGTGGGAGCGATGAAGGCCGGAGATACAGTGGAAGTGACCATACCTGGTGTTGGCACTTTAAAAAATAACGTAGTAGGGGAGAACAATTTATGACCACGGTTAACTCCAAGGTTCGATTCGGAGTGTTAATCGGAATCATTATGTTCATCGCTAGTCCAGTGTCTGCCCAGATATCCAACACAGCTGCAAATATTCCTGCCTCAATTACCGGAGACTTAAGAAGCTATATCGAAGGACTGTATTCTACAAATCCTGAAGAAAGACAGCAGGCAATTATTGCGCTCAAGAATATGGAAGAAAAAGCTGTGCCGGCAATTCCCTACCTGATCGATCTATTAAGCGATACAGACTCCCGTGAGTTTATTGAGGTCACGGGACAGGCGCTGGTAGCTGCCGGAGAGGCAGCTATTGATCCGCTGATCATCACGCTGAAGGCGGAAAAGTGGTATGCCCGTGACCAGGCAGCTCTGGCTCTGGGGGAATTAAGGAATAGCCGGGCGGTGGAAGCTTTGATCGGAGCTCTGCGGGATGAGAATTCCACGGTCAGGGAACATGCCGCTAAAGCTCTCGGTGATATCGGCGACGGACGGGCAGTGGAAGCCCTGGTCGCTGGATTAAAAGATGATGATGGTTTTGTGCTCAGGGAATCGATCTTGTCTTTGGAGAAAATTGGCGAGCCGGCAGTGGCCGCTTTGATCACTGCTTTGAAGGATAAAAATGATATTGCCCGCCGCTATGCTTCCAGATCCCTGGTGAAGATCGGTAAGCCAGCGGTCAATCCTTTAATTACTGCTTTGCGTGATGATAAATGGTTTATCCGCAAATATGTAGCCAAAGCTCTGGGCGAAATTGGCGATGCCCGGGCGGTAGAACCGCTGATCCTGGCCTTAAAAGATGAAAATGCGATTGTCCGGGAAGAAGCGGTCAAAGCGCTCGGAGAGATCAGGGATAGCCGGGCGGTTGATCCTCTGATCGCGGCTTTATATGATAAAGGAGAGATGGTGCGCGAGCAGGCTGCCAAGGCCTTGGGTGAAATACGGGATAGCCGCGCGGTTGTGCCTTTGATCGAGGCGATGAAAGATGAAAAGAATTTTAAGTTTATCCAAAACGCAGTGACTGCGGCGATTACCAAAATTATTGGCAATCCGGCAGTAAATCCGCTGATTTCAGCGCTGAAAGACAGTAATGTCAATGTGCGTAAAAATGTAGCTATAATCTTAGGAGAATTGCGGGATAACCTGGCAGTGGAAGGCCTGACCGAAGCTTTAAAAGATGAAGATGCAGAAGTAAGGGTAAATGCGGCTAAGGCTTTAGGGGAAATACGGGATAGCCGGGCGGTTGCTCCTCTGATCCAGTCTTTAAAAGACGAAAATGAAATGGTGCGCGAAAGAGCGTCTGAGGCCTTGGTCAAAATAGGGGACTCGGCGATTGATCCACTGATCATTTCTTTAAGCGATAGTAATGATATGGTGCGCAGCTATGCTACTTTGACCCTTGGTGAATTGCGAGATCCCCGGGTGCTGGAGTCATTAGTCAAGTTGCTGAAAGACAAGGATGAGATGGTGCGCTGGAATGCGGCTTTGTCCTTGGGAAAAATAAAAGATCCCAGGGCAGTGGAGCCGTTAATCGGCGCGTTAAAGGATATTGACAAAAATGTACGCATCGCGGCGGCTGTAACTCTCGGCATCATCTGTGACAGCCGGGCAGTCGAACCTTTGATCCTGTCGTTAAAGAATGAAAAGAAGGAAATCCGGACTGATGTCGCTTTTGCCCTGGGCAAGATCAGGGACGCCAGGGCGGTACAGCCTTTAATTGAAACCCTGCAGGATGAAAGTGAGTTAGTGCGTGAGCAGGTAGCCAAATCACTGGGCGAGATCGGTCATAATCAGGCGACTATCCCGTTGATCGAGGTATTAAAAGATCCCAATTCAGGAGTACGGGAAAAAGCCGCCTGGGCCTTGGGGGAAATAAAGGATGGCCAGGCCATTACGCCTCTTATTGGAGCGTTGAATGATAAGTTTGCCAGTGTACGGGTAGTGGCGGCGGTGGCGCTCGAAAAGATCACTGGCAAGAGTTATGGTGAAGACAAAGATAGATGGCAAAATTGGCTGCAGAAAAACAAGACTTACTAGTTTTGGAGCAAATCCTAAGCGCTAATTTCTAAACTCTAAACAATATCTAATTTTAAAACACAAAACGTTTAGAATTTTGAGTTTAGAATTTTGAATTTGTTTAGTATTTCGATATTCGAATTTAGAATTTGTAATTATTTGGGGGAGAAGATGGTTGAAGAAGAGAAACCGAAGATGGAAGAGCAAACCGTAAACACCCCGGAGACAGAAGATGGTTGGGATCCGGCCAACCTGGCCGCGACTGTAGTCATTGTTATTGTATCGATCGGCTTATTATTCTGGCTGTTCTGGTCGTTAATGGTAGCGCATAGCCTCACCACTAATATTATTGCTGCGGTTGTTCTCTTAATCGTGATCGGGGAAATCATTTATATTTTTAAAAAGTAAAAGGAGCTACGGATGCAGATCGATTTCAGCGAGAAATTAAAGAAATTACCGCCTTATTTGTTTATTGAAATTGACAAGAAAAAGAAACAGGCCAAAGACAAGGGAGTTGACGTGATCGACCTTGGGGTCGGTGACCCGGATATACCTACCCCTGACCATATAGTGGAAGCGGCGAATAAGGCCATGCGGATACTGGATAACCAGCGGTATCCTTTTGGCGTTGGCTTACTGGAATTCCGGCAGGCAGTCGCTGACTGGTACAAGCAAAGGTTTAATGTCACCCTGGATCCAGCGACGGAGGTAGTGGCTCTGGCCGGCTCCAAAGAAGGCATTTACCATATCCATGACGCTTTTGTGGATCCCAGTGACGATGTGCTGGCGCCGGAGCCGGGATATCCGGTTTACGCTAATGGCACTGTTTTTGCCGGGGGACAGAATTATTTCATGCCCTTGAAAAAAGAAAACCATTTCCTGCCTGATCTGCATGCTATTCCCGAAGCAGTGGCTAAAAAAGCGGCCTTGATGTTCATTAATTACCCCAATAATCCTACGGCTGCCTGCTGTGATAAAAAGTTTTTTGAAAAAACAGTGAAATTTGCCCAGCATCATAACATTATCGTTTGCCATGACGCAGCCTATAGTGAGATGTATTATGACGGCGAAAAGCCGGCCAGTTTCCTGGAAGTGGAAGGGGCGAAGGAAGTCGGAATCGAATTTCATTCATTATCGAAAACATATTGCATGACCGGCTGGCGTATGGGCTGGGCTTGCGGCAATGCCAAGATATTGCAGGGATTGGCCAAAGTAAAAGAAAATGTTGATTCAGGCGTGTTCCAGGCAGTGCAATTTGCCGGAATAGCGGCCTTGACCGGGGATCAGAAATGCGTCGATAAAATGCGGGAGGTGTTCCAGGAACGCCGTGATATTTTTGTGGATGGACTAAAAAAGCTGGGCTGGAAAGTGGATAAGCCTAAGGCCAGCTTCTATGTCTGGGCAGAAGTCCCGCCGCGCTACACCTCGATGCACTGTTCTTCAGTGCTCTTGGAGCAGGCGGGTATTGTAGCTACTCCTGGTATTGGCTTTGGACCGTCGGGAGAGGGATACGTCAGATTTGCTCTGACCCAGGATAAGAAACGCCTGCAGGAAGCGCTGAAACGTATCGAAAAGATAAAATGGTAGCTAAACAGCGGACAGCGGACAGCGGACAGCGGACAGCAGAGCGAATAGTATACTTGGGAATAGGGACGAATTTGGGGAATAAGAGAAAGAATATAAGAGAAGCGATCAGGTTATTACGGCGGGAAATGAAAGTAACGAAAGTTTCTTCATTCTATAAAACAAAACCAGTCGGGTATTTAAATCAGCCGGATTTCCTGAACGCAGTCGTAGAAGCAAAAACTAACTTAACTCCATTGCAGTTATTAAAACAGGTTAAGGTTATTGAAAAAACTATGGGACGTGTGAAGTCTGTACACTGGGGACCCCGGCTCATCGATATAGATATATTGCTGTACGAAGGCAGAAAAGTGAATAGTAGCAAACTCATCATCCCTCCCCCCCAAATTAGTAAACGGGGTTTTGTCTTAAAGCCGCTCCAGGAAATTGCTCCGGCCTTAGATAGGAGTACCTTTAAATGGGAAAAGTAACGATTACAACCTTACAAACTAAAAAACAAGCGCAACAAAAAATATCCATGCTCACTTGCTATGATTATCCCACGGCCAGGCTGATGAATGAAGCTGGCATTGATATCCTTTTGGTTGGGGATTCCCTGGCGATGGTAGTGCTTGGCTATGAGACGACATTGCCGGTGACAATTGAAGAAATGCTGCATCATGTCAAGGCAGTGAAAAGAGGCAATAAGCTTTCTTTGTTAGTTGCGGATATGCCGTATCTTTCATACCAGATCAAGCCCAGCGAGGCAGTGCGCAATGCGGGACGGTTCCTCAAGGAAGGCGGCGCTGAGGCAGTCAAGATCGAAGGTGGACGGGAAATGATCAAGACGATCAAGGCGATGCTGGACGCTGATATCCCGGTCATGGGGCATATCGGATTGACTCCCCAGGCAGTGCATAAGATGGGCGGATACAAAGTGCAAGGCCGGGAGAAAGTACAGGCGGAGAGATTAAAAGAGGACGCCTTGTTGCTGCAGGAAGCAGGCGTTTTTTCCATAGTGCTGGAAAGTGTCCCTTGGCAGTTGGCGAAAGAAATCACTGAAAGTCTGGATATACCGACTATCAGCTGCGGCGCAGGTAAATATTGCGACGGACAGGTAATAGTGACTAACGATATGCTGGGACTGTTCCCGGATTTTAAGCCGAAATTCGTGAAGAAATATGCGGAGGTGGGGAAGATGATGCTGCAGGCGTTCAAGCAGTATAAACAAGAAGTGGAATCCGGCAAATTCCCCGACAAAAAACACAGTTATTAGCGCAAACTCTAAATTCTAATATCGAAATCCTAAATAAATCCAAATGAATGAAATTCGAAACCCAAAACAGTATGATTTAGAACCCAGGACAATGCAATTTACTAAACAAGTTGCTAACTATGTTAATTGTCTTCCAAGAACCGTTTCAAACATAGAAATTGCTAAGCAGCTTTTTAGATCAGCTGCTTCGGTAGGGGCTAATTATATTGAAGCTAATGAGGCCTTGAGTAGAAAAGATTTTATAATGCGTATTAAGATATCTCGTAAGGAAGCAAAAGAAAGTAGATATTGGATAACTCTGAGTGAGCCGCTCATAGATCAAGAAGCTCTAAAAATACAAATAATGCAAGAAGCAACAGAACTAATGAAAATATTTGGCTCCATAGTTGAAAAATCAAAGTAATTTTAAATTTAGATATTTGAAATTTAGATTTGTTTAGAATTTAGATATTAGGATTTAGAATTTTAAAATGAATAATATTACAAATATACATGTTAATGTTTGGGTTTCCATAGTAGTGGTTATCGTTGCCATGACGGTAATCTGGGGATGGAGCGCGTCACGGCTGATCCTGGTCCCGCAGCGCTATGACCTGGATACCAAGCCTTCAGCATTTGAGATGCCTTATGAAGATGTGACCTTTTCCTCTACCGATGGTATCAAGACCAACGGTTTTTTTATCCCAGGCGCCAAAAACAGGCCGACAGTCATAGTCCTGCATGGCTATGGCGCTAATAAAAGTGATGTCCTGAATTTCGCGGAAATACTGCATCACCACAGGTATAATGTTTTAGTCTTTGATTTCCGCGGGCACGGCCAGACCAAGGGGCAATGTACCCTGGGCTATAACGAGACCAGGGACCTGGCTGGCGCAGTTAATTACTTAATGACCCGCGAAGATATTGATCAGAACAAGATCGGCGTGCTTGGTTGCTCCATGGGAGCTAATACAGCTATTATCGGCGCAGCTAATGACCAGCGGATCAAAGCGGTGGTGGCAGACAGCGGGTTTGCTTCTTTTGCAGGAACAGTAACCAGGTTTGCCAAGTTATTCTATAAATTGCCTAAGTATCCATTTGTCCCACCAGCTATCTGGTTCGCCCAATTACGTGCCGGTTTTAATGCCGGGAAAGCAGATGCCACAAAATATATCGGAAAAATCTCACCGCGTCCGGTCTTTATTATCGGCGGGTACAGGGATCAACGGATACCGCTGGAAAATCAGAAAGAGCTGTTTAAGGCAGCCGGGGAGCCGAAGCAGTTGTGGCTAGCGCCGGAGGCGGATCACCTGGAAGCGCGAAGCTTGTGGCCGAGAGAGTATGAGAAAAGAGTGGTCAGCTTTTTTGACAAGTACTTGAAATAATGTTTTGGCTCGCTGTTACTAATATATTCGCGTAATCGTTTTTAAAATCCGCGAAATCGCCGAAGGGCCTATGAAGAGTATAAAAAAGATTAAACAAATGCAAAAATATGTAGCTGCTGCCAAGAAAGCTGGCAAGAAGATAGGTTTCGTGCCGACGATGGGGGCGCTGCATGAGGGGCATTTGAGCCTGATTCGCAGGGCAGCCAAAGAAAACGACTTAGTAGTGGTAAGCATTTTTGTCAATCCAACGCAGTTCGGTCCAAAAGAAGATTTTAAAAAATATCCCAGACCTTTGGCGAAAGATGTGCGCTTGGCTAAGAGTGCCGGAGCAGATGTTATTTTCAATCCCAGCGTAGAAGAAATGTATCCGGCAGGATATCAGACCTATGTGGAAGTGGGCAAAATTGCCCAGGGACTGTGCGGAGCGTCGCGTCCAGGGCATTTCCGCGGTGTGGCTACGATCGTCAATAAATTGTTTAACGCAGTGCCGGCAGACAACGCCTATTTCGGGCAAAAAGATTACCAGCAGGTGCAAGTCATTAAGCAGATGCTGCAAGATTTAAATATAGCAGTTCAAATTGTAGCTTGCCCGATCATCCGCGAGCAAGACGGATTGGCTATGAGCTCGCGTAACCAGTATTTGAACCCTGAGGAAAGAAAGTCAGCGACCTGTTTGTATGAAGCTCTTAAAGTCGCTAAGGCCATGATCAAGAGCAAAGTGAAAGATGCAAATAAGATCAAGCAAGAGATCAGGAATGTTATTGAAAGTAATTTGCTGGCGCAGGTTGATACATTCGACGGCGCTAAGCTGCGGCATTTAGGCCGCAGTCAAAAGCGCCGCTCAGTATTAATCCTGAGCATACCCCGGGGAAGTCGAAGGATTGATTATCTTGAGATTGTGGATGCGGAAACTCTTGAACCGGTAAAGTTGCTCAAAGGAAAAGTTGTAATTGCCGTGGCTGTTTATATCGGCAAAACACGATTGATCGATAATATGGTGGCAGGATGAGCAAAAAACTCAAGCCTAAACAAATACAGTTTGATTTTCTCGTCATTGGCAGCGGGGTGGCGGGGCTGTCGTTTGCCCTGAAAGTGGCTCGGCATGGTACGGTAGCCATTATTACCAAGAAACAGGCTACTGAATCTTCCACGTTTTATGCCCAGGGCGGTGTGGCCGCGGTGTTGAGCAGTGAGGATTCATTCCAAATGCATATTAAAGATACCTTGATCGCTGGCGCTGGCCTTTGTCATCCGGATGTCGTGGCTATGGTCGTCAAAAGCGCGCCGGCACGTATCCGCGAACTGTTGCAATATGGCGTAAAATTTACCCGCTGGGATAAAGATGAGGAGCATTTGGACTTGACCAGGGAAGGCGGCCACTCCAAGCGCCGCATTGTCCATGCCCAGGATCTGACCGGCCGGGAGATCGAAGAAAAATTACTGGCCCGGGTCAAACGGGAAAAGAATATCAGCATCTTTGAAGATCATATGGCTATAAACCTGATCAAAAACACGAATGATAATACTTGCTGGGGAGCATATGTCCTGGATATTGCTAAAAAAGCAGTTATTACTTTCCAGTCCAAGATAACGGTCTTGGCTACCGGAGGAGCGGGGAAAGTGTACCTGCTCACGAGTAATCCTGATACAGCGACCGGAGATGGCGTAGCCATGGCCTATCGCGCGGGAGCGAAGATCGCCAATATGGAGTTCATCCAATTCCATCCGACCTGTCTCTATCACCCAGAGGCAAAATCATTCCTGGTGAGCGAATCAGTCCGCGGCGAGGGCGGTATCCTCAGGCTGAAAGACGGCACGGCCTTCATGAAAAAATATCATCCCTTAAAAGATCTGGCGCCGCGGGACATAGTGGCCAGGGCGATCGATACAGAGCTTAAGAGAACTGGTAATGAGTGCGTCTATTTAGATATTACTCATAAACCAGCCGCTTATATTAAGAAAAGATTCCCTAATATATACAAAAAGTGCAAGTCTTTTGGCATTGATCTGACAAAACAGCCTATCCCGGTGGCTCCGGCGGCTCATTATATGTGCGGCGGTATTATGACTGATATGAACGGCCGGACAACTCTTGACCGGCTTTATGCTATTGGGGAAGTGGCACATTCTGGTTTGCATGGCGCTAACCGCCTGGCCAGTAACTCCTTGCTGGAAGCAATGGTGTATGCGCATAACGCTTCGCAAGATGCGATCCTGGATGTGCGAAGTAAAGTTTCCTTCCCTCCGGTTAAACCTTGGGACAGCGGCAAGGCCGTGGAAAGCGACGAATCGATCATGGTCACGCATAACTGGGATGAGATCAGACGGTTAATGTGGAACTATGTCGGCATTGTCCGCTCAGAAAAACGCCTGGCCCGGGCTAAACGCCGGATTGAGATGTTACAAAAGGAGATTGCCGAATATTACTGGAATTTTATTATTACCAGTGACTTGCTGGAGTTGCGCAATATTGCCACAGTAGCGGAAATTATCATTAAATCAGCGATCAAACGCAAGGAAAGCCGCGGTTTGCATTATACTATTGACTATCCTGAAAGAAATGATTTACAATGGCAGAAAGATACGCTGCTAAGCCTCTGAAATAGCTTTAAACCCACTTTAATTGGGGGGAGAACCGGTGACTGTGCCAATCAATGTGTATTTGCTGATCATTTTATTATTACTGATCTTTTCAGTGATAATTTTGCTGGCTATAGGTTACTGGCGTAAGCGCCAAAGCGATAACCTCTGTGTAGTAAAGAATAAAGAATTGACGGTCAGCCAGCAAGAGTTGCAGGCAGCCCAGTCTGAATTGCTGGCGGCGAATGATGAGTTAAGTTTTGCGTATGAACGGCTTAACCAGCAGACGAATGAATTGCGCCGCTTAAACCAGACCAAAAGTGAATTTGTTTCCATGGTCAGTCATGAATTACGGACGCCGCTGACTATTATCAAAGAAGGCATCAGGCTAAACCTGGACGGGACCACTGGCCCAGTGAACGAGATGCAAAAAGAATGCCTGAATATGGCCTTGGACGGTGCCAGCCGTTTAAGCCGCCTGATCAGTGACCTGCTGGATGTCAGCCGCATCGAAGCTGGCCGGTTGCAGCTGGCAAAAAGAGAAGTTGATGTGAATAAACTGCTGGAAAATTTAAGGGATGGCTATCGAGGCACAATGCAGGATAAAAGGATAGCCTTGGAATTTGATATTTCCCGGAACCTGCCCAAGATATTTGGCGACTCTGACAAGATAACGCAAGTTGTGACTAACCTGATAGACAATGCCATTAAATTTACCAGTGAAGGCGGCCGGATCACGGTGGCTTCGAGTGCAAGAATACCAATGAGAGAGAGTGACCAGGTTGAGGGTTTTGTGGAAGTCAGCGTGGCGGATACGGGCCTGGGTATACCGAAGGAAGAAGTGGACAGGATCTTTGAAAAATTCTACCAGATCGGCTCTCATCTCACCAGGCAAAGCGGCGGCAGTGGTTTGGGATTGTCTATTGCCAAAAGCCTGGTCGAAGCCCATGGCGGGAGTATCTCTGTGCATAGTGAATTAGGTAAAGGAAGTAAATTTACCTTTACTTTGCCCTGCTATTCCGGACAGAAAGAGTCAGAAATAAAAATAAAGTCTGAAGATGAATTGTTCCTGGAAGAACGCCAGCATAAGAATTACCTGACGCTGGTCATGGAAGAAGTGATCAAAACAGCCTATATTTACCAGTCCAAGTTTTCAGTAATGGTCATCAAGGTTGAAAATTTTAAAGACCTGGCTGGTTTTGAAATAGAAATGGAACTGAAAAAGATTGAACAGGTGATCAGCCGTACCGTGCGCCGCCCGTATGACAAAGTGATCATTGAAGCAGAGGAACTGATCGTAATTTTACCTGAAGCTAATGCAGAAGGGGTCAAGGCAGTGGAGCACAGGATCATCGAGTCGCTGCATAAAGCCGAAGTCCTGATCAAAGGCAAAAAACCCTGGTTAAAAATCGGCAAGGCGGTCTATCCGGACAATCAAAATAAGTCGAAAGAATTGCTGGAATTCGCTCACAACAACTTGCAAGATCGTCCTTTGTAAAAGGAACCCTATGAAAAAGAAGATACTGATCGTTGATGATGAGAAGCAGATCACCAGACTGCTAAAGATACGCATGGAATCTTTTGGTTATGAGACAGATATCGCCTATGACGGTGAAGAAGGCTTAGCCAAAGTCCAGCAGTATAAGCCTGACTTGATCATCCTGGATGTCATGATGCCGAAAATGGATGGATTCGAAGTATGCCGCCGGCTGAAGGGAGATCCATTTCTCAAGAACATTCCGGTGATAATGCTGTCAGTGAAAGCAGAGGAACAAGCCAATGACCTGGGAGTGATCTCCGGTGCGGATGATTATATGCCCAAACCGTTCGAGCCGGCAATATTAATGGAAAAGATCAGGAAACTTTTAAAATAAAAGTAGCGGATAGCGGGTAGCGTTCAGCGTATAGGAAAAACTTGTGATTATTTACTATACGCTATACGCCATACGCTTTACGCAGAGGTCGTAAATGGTTAATAAAAGTATTTTAATCTTAAGTGATAACTATGAGCTGGGGGAAGAGCTTAAAGCCAAGTTCAATACCAATAATTTTGAAGTGACCGTAAGCGGTGACGGCAAACGCGGGCTTTATGAGATCATGACTGCCGAACATACTTTTGATGTGGTGGTGATCGATGATAAAATACCGGTCATCAGCATGCTGGAAGTAATACGCCGGTTGAAAACAACCGAGCGCACTAAAAACTGGCCGATCCTGATCTTGTCTGATGAAAATGAAAAGGATGCTTTACTGGAGGCACAGGACCTGGGGATCGCCAAATATGTGAAAAAACCGGCGGCAGCGGATATTATTGTCTATATGACCGAACAGCTGCTGGGGGAATCCCAGGCCAAAGAGGTGCCGCTGGAAACTGATAACCGCAAAAAGATTGTCGTAGTTGATGATGAAGTGCCTATAGCCAGGATGTTGAAAATCCGGCTGGAAGCCAATGGCTATAATGTGTTTATGGCTCATGATGGAAAAACTGGCTTAGACCTGGTGCATCAGGTTGTACCCAATTTGATCCTTTTAGACCTGGTATTGCCGGTGATAGATGGATTTAAGGTATGCCGGATGCTCAAATTTGATAATAATTATAAAAATATCCCGATCATTATGTTGACTGCCCGCAGTGCTGATGAATCCAGGAACCTTGGCCGGCAATTGGGGGCAAACGCCTATATGACTAAACCTTTTGAACCACAAGTATTATTAAAGAAGATCGAAGAACTGATAGGGAAGGCATAAATCCGAAATCCTAATATCTAAACTCTCCCCTGCTGATTTGTACTAAGGTACAAATCAAAGACGCGGGGACAGGTAAACAATATCGCCTGCTCAAAATTAAATGGGGTAGTGTTTTGAAATTTGAATTTAGGGCTTAGGTTTTGTTTAGGATTTAGAATTTTAAAGATAAATTATGGACAAGATAATCATTAAAGGCGCCAGAGAGCACAATTTAAAAAATATTGATGTGGAAATACCACGGAACCAGATGGTCGTGATCACCGGTATGTCTGGTTCAGGCAAGTCATCGTTGGCCTTTGATACTATCTACGCAGAAGGACAGCGGCGTTATGTGGAATCATTAAGCGCCTATGCCCGCCAGTTCCTGGAACAAATGGACAAACCCGATCTTGATTATATTGAAGGTTTGTCTCCAGCGATCGCGATCCAGCAAAAAGCCATGTCGCACAATCCGCGGTCCACGGTAGGGACGACCACTGAAATCTATGATTATATGCGTCTGCTCTTTGCCCGCATCGGCAAGCCATTCTGCCCGCAATGCGGCTCACCGATACAACCGCAAACCGCCCAGCAGATCATCACCCAGATCAATAAACTTCCTTTTGGCGCTAAGGTCCAGATACTGTCTCCGCTGGTGCAGGGTCGCAAGGGAGAGTACCGGGATTTATTTGAGCGGGTGCGCAAAGAAGGATATCTCAAGGTCCGGATCGATGGTAAGCAATATGCCCTGGAAGAAGACATCAAACTGGATAAAAAGAAGAAGCATGATATCCTGGTATTACTGGACCGGATCGAAGTATCCCCAGGCTCAAAAAGCAGGATCGCGGATTCCGTAGAAACAGCGCTGAAGCTTGGCCAGGGCATGGTAGTGGTCAATATAGCGGGACAAGACCAGGTTTATAGTGAACATCATGCCTGTCAAAAATGCGGCATCAGCCTGCCGGAAATAATGCCGCGGTTTTTCTCTTTCAATGCGCCTCAGGGCGCCTGTCCAGAATGTACCGGGTTAGGGCATAAGATCGAGGTGGATCCTGACCTGGTGGTCCCGGACCGGAACTTATCCATTTATGAGGGGGCTTTGGTCCCGTGGAGCCAGCCGATCACTACCAAGCGGCACCGCTGGAAAGGAGCTTGGAATAACTGGTATTTCGAGTTGCTGGCGGGGGTATCAAAAAAGTACGGGATTTCGCTGGAAACGCCTTTTAAAAAACTTTCACCGGAAAAACAGGATATTATCTTATCTGGTGATAGCGCCGGCACTTTTGAAGGGGTGATCACTAATCTGCAGCGGCGTTATAAAGAGACAGAAAGTGATTTTGTACGGGAGGAAATATACCATAAGTATATGATGACCCATCCTTGCCCGGCGTGCCAAGGCGCGCGCCTGCGCCCGGAAGCTTTAAGCATCAAGATCGGGAACAAATCGATCGCTGATGTTGTCTTATTATCTATCAGGCAGTGCATGGAGTTTTTTCAGACCCTGTCCTTGAGTGAAAAAGAACAAAAGATCAGCCAGCAGATATTGAAGGAAATAAAAGCCCGGCTGAAATTTTTACTGGATGTCGGCCTGGATTACCTTACTTTAGCCCGGGAGACGAATACTTTAGCCGGAGGAGAGGCCCAGCGGATACAACTGGCTACCCAGATCGGTTCCGGCCTGGTTGGCGTATTGTATGTCCTGGATGAGCCGACGATCGGCCTGCATGCCCGTGATACCGCCCGCTTGTTAAACAGCCTGGAAGAACTAAAAAGGCTGGGGAATACTGTCTTGATCGTAGAACATGACGTGGATACCATGAAAAAAGCAGACTACATTTTAGATCTTGGTCCAGGCGCCGGTGAACACGGGGGCAGGATCGTCTGCCAGGGGCCACTGCCGGCGATCTTAAACTGTAATGATTCTCTTACCGGTAAATATTTAAGCGGCAAAATAAAGATCCCTCTGCCTGCGGAAAGGCGGAAACCGGGAAACAGATATCTGGAAATAATCGGGGCGAGCCATTTTAACTTAAAAAATATCGACATCAAGATACCATTAGGACTATTTGTCTGTATCACCGGTGTGAGCGGCTCAGGCAAAAGCACGTTAGTAAATGAAGTTATTTACAAAGCCCTGGCCCAAAAATTAGGAAACGCCAAGGAAAAGCCAGGCAAGTTCACCGCGATCAAGGGACTGAACCTGATCGATAAGGTGATCATGGTTGACCAATCCCCAATCGGACGGACGCCACGTTCTAATCCGGCTACTTATACAGGTTTATTCTCTCCGATCAGGGAATTATTCAGCAAACTGCCTGAGTCCCGGGCCAGGGGATATGAACCGGGAAGATTCAGTTTTAATGTCAAGGGTGGCAGATGCGAGACTTGCCAGGGAGACGGGGTTATTAAAATAGAGATGCAATTCCTGCCTAATGTCTATATTAAGTGTGAAGAGTGTAAGGGAGCGAGGTTTAACCAGGAAACGCTGGAAATTAAATTTAAGGGAAAAACCATAGCTGAAGTATTGGCGATGACGGTAGAAGAAGCTTTATCTTTCTTCGAAAAGATACCCCAGATCCACCGGTCTTTGCAGTCGCTCTTTGATGTTGGGCTGGGGTATATCAAGCTGGGCCAGTCAGCTACCACCTTGTCCGGCGGGGAAGCGCAAAGGGTTAAATTAGCGGCAGAATTGGGCCGGCGCAGTACCGGCAAAACAATCTATATCCTGGATGAACCAACGACTGGGCTGCATTTTGCCGATATCCATAAGTTACTGGAGGTTTTGCATCGGTTAACGGCTAAAGGCAATACCGTCTTGATCATCGAGCATAATCTGGATGTGGTTAAAACCGCTGATCAGATCATCGATTTGGGACCAGAGGGAGGAGAGGCCGGCGGGCAGTTGATCATTGCCGGAACGCCGGAAGAGGTAGCCGCAGAGAAGAATTCATATACCGGGCAATATTTGAAAGAGTTTTTATAGCTTGACTTTATGTTTGGCGGTTGTATAATATAAAAGACTGTTAAATTTAGATTTAGTAAGTAATTAAAAAGGAGGAAATTATGAAAAACAAGCTATGGTTAAGCGGTTGTTTAATGGTTTTAGCTCTATTCTTGGTAGGTGGATGCGCTAAAA
>CAYTYR010000009.1:0-84163 GCA_964441745.1 uncultured Clostridia bacterium | reverse complement strand
ATAATCGATTTATTGTCAAGCAGATTCACGATTCAGTGCCTGACCCCATTGTTTCCTCTATCCTCTTTATAGCTAGCATTGAATGTATCCTGGTCCAAACATTGTCTGAGTTTAGATTGGCTTTTAATTGAGAGAGTACTGACTTATCATTATACTCTTCCAATACATCAATGGCTAAGAGCTGAGCTGTGACATTCTTCTGTGTAATAGCTTGTAAGGCAGGTGTTTTACCATATTTATCTCCTAGTTTGGCTAATCCTAAAGCAGCTCTCATCCTGACATTGCCACTACGATCATTTAGCGCATCTTTCAGCTTAGGAATAGATTCTTGGTCTTTAAGATGCCCTAGGGCTATTGCTGAAGCTTCCCGGGTAAGATCGTCATTATCGTTTTTGAGGGTATCTTCCAACTGTATCCTCAACTGCGGATTAGGAGCATTCTTACCAATTCTGCCCATCAGAATGAGGGCCGTTATTCTTTCATCCCTGGACCTTGTCTGATCTTTGGCTATTTCTTGGATCTGAGGCAATGCGGGCTGTCCTATAGATTCAAGTTCTTTTGCCCCTTCTTGCCTAGTCTCTTTATTCTTGAGCTTGGACATGGCGGTATCTACATTGCCAGCATGGGCCAAATTTATCATTATTATTAAGAACATTAATACTAGACTTACTTTTTTCATTCTTTACTCCTTAATTTATAAACAAAAAAGGCTGCCAGCGTATTTTACTTATGGCAACCTAACATCCAGCTCTAACCGCCAAGCTTGGTGGAGGGCACAACCAGAAATTACGTGGCTTTCTATAGTTAATTCTGTATGAATAATAAATGCCTGACAAAGTCCCTGCTGTCAAGCGCTTTTTTCATAACCCGACTTTCCACCGCGTAGGTGGAAAATGGTTATTAATTAATAATAAAAAAGGCACCTGGCTTGACCCAGATGCCTTTTAGTTTTTAACAATATTCTTATAGTTACTTTAAAGCTCTTACTTTGATGATATTCTCAATTTTGGCGATACTTTCTACGGTCTTGTCCGTGACTTCACCAGCGACATCAATAATATTGTACGCCAGGTCGTCCTTGCTCTTATTGATCATTTCAATGATGTTCAGGTTAGCTTTACTGAACACATTGGAAAGCTGGGCCACCATCCCTGGTACGTTCTTGTTGATAATGGTCAGGCGGGTAGTCCCGGGATTCCTTCCTAATCCGCAAGCCGGGAAATTTACCGAGTTGGTAATATTGCCGTGTTCCAGGAAATCAATGACCTGGTCCACTACCATACTGGCGCAATTGTCCTCTGCTTCTTCAGAAGAAGCGCCTAAATGAGGAATGCAGATGACTTTATCCATATTCAGCAGTTCATCATCCGGAAAATCAGTGACATAGCTGGCTACGATACCTTCGGCAATGGCTTTTTTCAGATGCTCGTTGTTGACGATGCCGCCGCGCGAAAAATTAAAAATGCGCACACCTTTTTTCATCTGCCCGAATTTTTCCGTATTCAGCAGGCCTTTGGTCTTGTCGTTAAGTGGAACATGGATGGAAATATAATCAGAGGTGGCGAGCAAACGGTCCATGCCTTTAGCATTCTTGACTTCATTGGATAATTTCCAGGCGCTTTCTACGGAAATGAACGGGTCAAAGCCCTCTACCGTCATACCTAACGATAACGCATCATTGGCGACCATGACGCCGATAGCTCCCAGGCCGATGAGACCGAGTTTTTTGCCTTTTAATTCAGTACCGGCGAACTGGCCTTTGTTCTTTTCTACCAATGGCGGGACATCTGCCCCTTTCCCTTTCAAGGTCTTGCCGTATTCAATCGCTGCCGGTAAATTACGGGCAGACAGGAACATGGCTCCGAGTACCAATTCTTTGACGGCATTGGCATTAGCGCCTGGGGTATTGAAAACTACTATCCCCTTACCGGTACATTTGTCTACCGGGATATTGTTGACTCCAGCTCCGGCCCGGCCGATAGTATGCAGAGTCTCGGGCATTTCCAACTCCAGCATGTTTGCGCTTCTGACCAGGATAGCCTCTGGCTGGCTGATCTCTGTCCCTATCTCATAGTTGTCCAATGGAAACTTTTTTAAGCCGATAGGTGAGATCTTATTCAGTGTCTTTATTTTGAACATTGTATACCTCCTGAATTTGCTTCAAATTCAACCCCCTGTTTAGATTTCAGAGAAATCTAGGGGGTAACTTCTAAGCTTTGTTGTTTGATTCAAATTCTTGCATGAACTCGACTAATTTCTTTACGCCTTCTACCGGCATGGCATTATAGATGCTGGCTCTGCAGCCGCCGACACTGCGATGGCCTTTCAGGGTGATCAGGCCAAGTTTCTTGGCTTCCGCCAGGAATTTTTCATCCAGCTCTTCAGTAGGCAAGGCAAATGGCACATTCATGATGGAGCGGAACTTGGGATTAGTGACCGGCGCTTTATACAGCTTGGAACCGTCAATGGCGTTATAGAGCATGGCGGCTTTTTCCTTATTGCGCGCTTCGATTGCTTTGACGCCGCCTTCGGCCTTGATCCATTCAAAGACCAGCTTGGAGACGTAAATGGCATAGCATGGCGGTGTGTTATATAATGATTTGTTTTCCGCCTGGATCTTATAATCCAGCATAGTCGGGGTGATCGGTAACGCTGATCCGACCAGGTCTTTCTTGATAATGACGACAGTGACTCCTGCTGGCCCGATATTCTTCTGGGCGCCGGCGTAGATCAAGCCGAACTTGCTGACATCATATTGTTCTCCCAGGATATTGGAAGACATGTCTGCTACCAGCGGTACATTGCCGGTATTGGGCAGTTCCCTGATGGTGGTCCCTTCAATAGTGTTATTCGTGGTAATGTGGAAAAAATCCGCGTCTTTGGTGAACTTAGCCGGATCGATCACCGGGATCTCGGCGAACTTCTTGTCTTCAGAAGAAGCGACGACATTGGCGGCGCCATATTTCTTGGCCTCGGAAATAGCTTTTTTGGACCAGGTGCCGGTATGGACAAAGTCGGCTTTTTTGGAATTTTTGAACAGGTTCAGGGGCACCATCGCAAATTGGGTGGAAGCGCCGCCTTGCAGGAATAAGACATAATAATTATCAGGAATACCCATGATCTCGCGCAAAGTAGCTTCTGCGCCATTAATAATTTCCTCATACGGCTTAGAACGATGGCTCATTTCCATTACGCTCATACCGCTGCCTTTGTAGTCCATCATCTCTTCGGCGGCTTTTTTTAATACTGATTCTGGCAACATCGCCGGTCCTGCGCTGAAATTAAATACTCTCGCCATTGTTATTTCCCCCTTTTTTAGAATAAGATTACACAGATTTAAAAAGAAGATTACACCGATTAGAACTTTATTTCCTCTGGCTGATAAGAGCTGAGACTATCCGGAGATATCCGGTGTAGTCGATGTTGCGGATTATGACCTCCTCTGGGACGCTGACCATAGCGGTCGTACAGTTGATGATCCCCTTAATGTTTGTATCAACTAGCTTATTAGCTGTTTCCTGGGCTGCTTCAGGCGGCGTGCAGATGATGCCGATCTCAATCCCCTTGGACTCGATAATTGACTTTAGCTCATGAATTAAATGGAGACTGACCTGGCTGACGATCATTTCGATCTTGTTCTGGCTGACATCAAAACCGGCAGCTATCTCAAATCCTTCTTCCTTAAATCCTTCATAGGCCAGGATAGCCGTGCCAATTCGTCCTAATCCTATAATGCAGGCCTTCCTGGGTTTAAAGAGCTTTAAGTCCAGGCCAATGTATTTCTTTAGCTTGGAGATTTCATAATCCCGGCCAGCGACACTGGGCATACTTAAATAACTGATATCTTTGCGGACAGTGGCATTGGTGGCATTGATGTTCTTGCCGATCTGGGTACTGGAGACTGTTTTAATACCACTTTTCTCCAGCTTCTCCAAGAGTCCGTATATATTGGAAAGCCTTTCTATTGATGGTAAGGGTATCTTTTTCATAACAACCTCTAAATTGAATAAAAACACCTGTGAAATCTTTCACAGGTATAATAATAACACTAATGCCATAAGATGTCAAGAGAAAAATTACTGGGCGGTGATAAAGTCGAAAATGATCTTTTGGCAAGGGGTCCTACCATACCAACTGCAATTATGGCAGAAATTGCGCAAAAAAGGCTTGGTGAGGCGGCGAAGGCGCTGGTGAAGCTCCCCTGCTGTATATATCCCGGGCTTGATCTTGAGCAATTTAAAGGCCTTTTTATCCAGGGCTAGAACTCTGGAGTTTGGGCCGTCGATCGGAGAGATACAGGTGTTCTTAGCCAGGTGCGGACATTTTTTACAGGCCATATCCGGACCAGCGACTACTTTGACCTTTTCGGCTGGCTTGTTCAGATATAGCTTCTGTAGTTTTTTAAAGTTCCTGGCAAAAGCTGGTGAGTACCCTTCTCCCTGGAATGCTATCAAACAAATCAAATGATGTCCCCGTAATTTAAGCATAATAATCCTTATTTTTTATCAGGATGTTGAGCGAGCTTGTCGATTTTGTGGAACTTTTTATTACTAATTGTTTCTAATACGCAAGGAGGAACAAAAGATATGACCAGCATGATACAGGAAAAAAGAAAATACGAGAGGTTTAATGCAGACGTAACGGTCTTGTACAGGAATGCTCAGACTATAAATACTGCCCTGTTGAAAAATATTAACATGGGCGGTATGCAATTAGTCAGCAGTGAAGCCTTGCCGGTCAATACTGTCTTGACGGTAACTCTCTCTGTATCAGGCTTGGCTGCTAATAGCCCTAAGATCATGGCTAGAGTGCTTTGGAGTATAAAGATAGAAGAGGATAAATGGTTGATGGGTACTAATTTGATCACCAACTTTTCACAGATCTCCCGGTTTATGACTGATGTTTTTGCTTCAAGTCAGAACCATAATAACTAGTTAATCCAGCTCATACCGCACGATCGCTGCTACTGCTATCCCGGCAGTTTCGGTCCGCAAAATATGTTGGCCGAGACTGACCGGGAGCACCCCCGCTTTTTTTGCTGCGGTTATTTCCTGCTCGCTGAATCCCCCTTCTGGTCCGATAAAAAAGATAATATCCCGGGCGGTACTACTTCTTAGTACTTGCTTAAGGCTGGTTGATTTTTCGTTTTCCCAGGGGATAATGGCCAGCTGTCCTGGGTTAACTTGCTTCAGAACTAAGGACAGATCAGTCACTGGTTTAACCTGGGGTACAGTTAGGCTATGAGATTGTTCAGCCGCTGACTGGGAGATCTTTTGCCAGCGTTCCTGCTTTTTGATCGCTCCAGCCTGGTCTAGTTTGACAATGGTCCTTTCACACCGGCAAGGAATAAAAGTAGCTACTCCTATTTCACTGCATTTTTGGATAATAAGATCCATTTTATCGCTTTTAGCCAGGCCCTGGACCAGGGTAATTTTAACTTTTTCCGGAAGGCCGGAGATGAAGCGGTTGATGATCCGGCCGGCTGGTTCTGGCTGGATCGTTTCCAGGAGTACTTCATACTCAAACCCAGTGCCGTCAAAAACCATACAGGAATCACCTGGCTTCATTCTAAGCACGTTTTTAATATGGTTGCCGTGTTCTTCCGTCAAGATGACTGTCTGGTCCTGGATATTATTGGGTGGAACAAAGAAACGGTGCAGGTTTTTTTTCATGTTTTCCTCTTTTGAAGTACCCTGCCTGCCGGCAGGCAGGGAATACCCGCCAAAGAGCGCTGGCGGGCGCGGCACAGATTTCTAAATACTCCGCCAGAGGCGGACAAGGATTACGCAGATTTGTTTAATGGTAGTTTCCTATGACGCCACCAGATGAATAAAGCTATCGCCAGTGCCGCGCCAATAGAATCGCTGAGCACATCGCTTAAGCTGGGACTTCTGGTAGGTTCATAAAACTGAACCAGTTCATTGACAATGCCCCAGATCAGTGTATAGAGGAATGAGATCAGGGCAATATAGATTAGCTGATATTTCCAAAACCGTAAAGCCAGGCAAAGCAAAGCCGCCAGCAGAAAATACACCACCGCATGGGCCAGGCTGGCCAGCAGGTCAAAAGGCAGGAATATTTCTACCTCGTCGGACGGCTGCACTGAAAGGAATAGCAGGAAGACCGACCAGATCATCGCCAGTATTAAATATCTTTTCGCGTGTTTGGTAAAGGTCATATTAGAGGTCTAGTAAGGTACAGGCATTTAGTGAAATGATTTTTTCCAGCTCTGTTTCATCGCTGATCAGCGCTTTTAACTTGGCGAGTTCCTCTTTTTGGCCTTGCCAAGGAGAATCAGTGCCGAATAAGATCAGGTCAGGGTCATGGCGTTCGATCAATTGCAGAAAAGCCTGGTTAGACATATAATTCATAGAATAGGAAGTGTCAATATAGACATCTTTGCCGATGATCTGCTCCAGTACTTCCTCCCACATCTCGAAGCCGCCCATATGCGCCAATACCAGTTTTAAATTGGGGAAAGCCTTGATCAGTTTGGAGAAACGAGCCGGGGTCCCATGGACGTTATCAAAAGCAATGTCCCGGCCGGCATGGAAAAATGCAATAAGTTTAGCCTTGGCCAGTTCTTCGTAGATCGGGAACATCACCTCGTCTTCAGGGAAAAAATCCTGGTATTCAGGGTGGAATTTTACCCCTTTAATACCCGCCGCTTTCAGCCGGGCGATCTCTTTCTTGTAATGAAGATATTTTGGATGTAAAGCGCCAAAAGAGATGATCCTTTGGTCAGTGACCTTGATGGCGTACGAATTGATAATTTCTACCTGGTCAGCCCGCGTGGCTACCGGCGCCTGTACACTGACCTGGACGCCTGACTGCTGCATGGAATCAAGTAATCCCTGCCGGGTGCCATCGGTAAACGCCTGGCAGTCCCCTTCTTCTTCCAGGGCGGCAATGATCCGGGCAGCGCCGTGATCAGGGAAAATATGGGTATGAATATCAATAATTGGATTTGTGGTCACTTCTTTTTCTCCATTTTACAAACCTTGGGCCCGCATAAGATCACAGAGGAGTTGTCATAGATGATCAGGAATAAGTCATAGACAAATAATACGGTAATGATATCATTGAACTGTATCTTGATCGTCCCGTTGGGCAGGACCAGGTCGATGCCCCAGAGCACAAAGATAATGCCCATGAACATCCGCCAGTGATGATTGTCACTCATAGCGCAGCCACGGAAACAGATGGAAAAAAGGGAAAGGCCGATCAAGGCTAAAGATATTGCTATCAGGTAGTCATGCGCGGGGAATGTTTGTCCGCTGAATATCGTGACCATGGCCACACTAAAGCTCAAAATTAAGGCGGCGACAGCGGCAACTTCTGTTAACAACAACCTGGTGGTATGAAACTTGGTCACCATTATTTTTTCTCCAAGGTAATAAAAGTGATTTCCGGAGGAGCCCCTACTCTAATCGGTGGTCCCCAGGTACCAGTCCCGCGGCTGACATAGATACTGGTATTGCCGGAATTAAATAAGCCATAGGGCAGATCATAGATCTTTTTGACAATATACTGAAAAGGCCATAACTGGCCTTTGTGCGTATGTCCGCTCAGTTGCAGGTTTATCCCCAGCTGTTGTAGTTCATTCATGGTCGTGTTTGGTGTATGATTCAGTAAGATGACCGGCTTGTTTGGATCAATACCTTTGATGATCTCAGCTAATGGCGGTATTTTTCCCCCGACTACGCGCGTACCGGCTTGATCATCACGTCCCACCAATTGCAATCCGTCTGCTACATTGATCCATTGGTTGCGCAGTAAGCGCACTCCGCTTTTTTCAATAAAGGCGGCAGCTTTTTCGATACCGGCAAAAAATTCATGGTTTCCGGTACAGGCAAAAACGCCATATTTGCTTTTGAGCCTTTGTAAAGGTTCTACTAATTCTTCCATGTGCAGTGCTTGCTCATCAACCAGGTCTCCGGTGATGACGATCAAATCTGGATTGAGACTATTCGTCAGTGTGACGATCTTCTCCAGCCGTTTCCCTTGGATGATCAAGCCCATATGCGCGTCAGAGATCTGGGCGATAGTGGTCCCTGCCAGTTTTTCAGGGAGAGTAGGTATTTTTACGCTGATCCTGGTAATGCCGATGTTCGTTGCTTCCACCAGGCCGTAGATAGTGACAGCAATGGCCAGGCTTGAAACCAGGGAGGCGAATAGGCGCGGGTTTTGCAAAGTGTGATTTCCGGCTAATTTTAACAGTAACCTGACCAGGTCAAAGCCAAGTGTCGCCAGGAACAGATAAACGATCAGTCCCATCCAGACAGAGGAAACATAATTCGCGATCTCAACGATCGGGCCATTTTGCCCTCTGGTGACAAAGTGCAGTAAGGGAAAAGAAAGGCAGAAGATGATAAAAAGAATCTTGATCAGCCAGGAAACAAATCCAGTTAACCGCAGTGGATAGACCAACCGGAAATAAACATAGAGGTGGCTGCCGCCATAGACGATGATAAAAATAGTCAGAAAAGTCATGAAAATCCAAAAGTATTGACGCATGTTAACCTCACACAAAACAATGTCAATAAAGAAATAAGGTGTTGGTTTTGGAAGTAGGTATGGTCTAAGGTCTTAAGAAGTTGGGCTTAATTCCTTACAACTTATTTCCTACTTCCATACTAACTTCCACACCCTATAACCTACTTCTTCATTACGAAAGGTTTAATTCTCTCATATACCCGCTGGGCAATGATCTTGTAACCTAAAGCATTTGGGTGTATTTCATCGCTCTTTTTCGCCGGGTCGGTAAAGATGTCTTTGATGATATTAGGAATGTAAATACATTTCCTGTCCCTAGCTACCTGCTCGAAAATATCATCGTATTCATCTACCAATAAACCAATTCGTACTCCGGCTATTGCTACCATGGCCCCTTTTCCCTGAATCTGCAGGACTATTTGGTCCAGGTTATCCCTGGTTTCATTTTTGGGGATCTTCCGGAAAAAATCATTGCCACCGAATTGAACGATCACGAGCTTAGGATCGTTGTCCAGGACATCGGCCTGTAAACGCTCCAATGCCTGGCGCGTAGTATGGCCGCTGACACCGGCATTGATGACTGGCTGACCCAAAATATTGGACAAGACGGCAGGATAGTCTTCCCCGGGTTTGGCTCCATAGCCGGCGGTTAAGCTGTCGCCAAAACAAATAATGTTCTTACCAGTTGTGCCAAGGTTAGCCACTTTAGGGCCGCAAGCTCCTGTGGTGAAGATGATGGCCAGTATTAATGATCCTGCTATAATTTTAGGCATAATTAATAATTAGTCTGCACCAGGACAAAAGTTTTTTTGCGCTTCTTGACGATCACGTTGTTGATGGCTTCGGCTCCGGTTTTTAAGCCCTGGCGGTCATAATAGCTGATTTTAAGGTCATGCAACCCTGCTGGGACATTAAACCTGGCCATCCTGATAGTATCAGGTAGTATCTGCCAGCAGCGTTTGTCTGCCTTTTCAGTCAAGGCTGCCGCTACCTTTACCGTACTTGATAAGATAAAGGCGCCAAGAGCATTATCATTTTTTTGTTCAATTTTATTGACTGCAGCTTTCGACAAGGCAAACTTTAATGCGGCCCGGGCAAAGGTTTTGGCATAGATACGTCCGATCCGGTCATTTAAGCTCTTGACCGCTATCTTGCCTATATCTTCCACTACTTCAGTCTGTTTGCTCTGATCCTGAAGCTCGATCATGCTGGAGATAATACTATAATTAGTCGGAATATATTGCGGAAAGGCCGCGACAATCTGCTGGTTGGCAGCGATAGACCTGATCACTGTGTTGGCGGTGGCAATACTCTCTGCCGCTTCTCCTTCAGTTCTCACTCCGTCAATATAACCCCAGGCCTGGTTAAAGGCGATTTCCAGGATATTATCTATTTTATGAGGCACCCGTCCATTGTAATGCAGGACTACTATTTCACCGAGATTAACGGCTGGGTCAGACTGCCTGTAATTTTCGGCCAGGTCTGGAAAATCTTGCAAAAGTTCAGCCTGTTCGCTGTTAAATTTCAGCTGGGCGGCTGTGTCCATGGTGCTGTTGAATAATTCCTGCGGTATTGGCCGTCCCAGGAATTTTTGCTGGTCACGGTACGTGTACAAGGCTTTACGATAGGAAATGAAGGCGTCATTGGTCTCGCCTTCATTTTCATAGATCATCCCCATGAGATATCGGACGAAGGCATCTTCCTGATAGGTATCCTTATTGCTGTAGTTGGTTTGCAGGAGCTTGAAGAAATCATCCGCTGCCCTGGCTTCCACCAGCGCGTCTTCACCCTTATTGAGGAAAATATAATTAAGCGCGGAAAAAACGTGGACCATGGCTTGTTCAAAATCTTCCCCGTAATATGGCCGCATATTATCGCTGGTCAGGAAAGTGTAAGCTTCCTGGGAGATGCTTTTCGTAAAAAGCTCCTTGGACAAGCGGCTGGCTGCGGCCAGCATCAGGTTTGATTGAGAATACTCTGCGCCGAGATGATACAGGTACCCCTGGTCCAAATAATACAGCAGCAGGTCATTTTCACCATAGAACTTAGCCGCGCGGCTTTCTACATATTTATTGGCTTCTGCGTAATTCTTCTCAGCTGCATAGTTATTGAGGGTATTATAATAAGTTAGCCGGTTTGCCCCGCATCCAGTCAAGAAGATACCAGAAAGCAGCAATAGAAAAATAAAATACCTGCTCGCTAAATTCATATATATCTTTGCTCTAATCTGCGTAATCTTTTTAGTAATCTGTGTAATCCTATATTAATATTTTGCCTTAGGCCTGGTTACCAGTTTTTTAATCTTCTTTTGGCCGATCCAGACTTTTTCATTAGTGAGAATGTTAATCATTTCCAGCTCTACCTGGTAGTACATGACTGCTTGTTTGCCGGCGGCATCCATGATGGTATTGATCTGTCCCAGCAGCATGAAATCAGCGCCTTTTTCCTTGCCCATAGCCTTCATCGTGGCTGGATCGGCAAAATCAGCCTGATCCATCTTTTCTTCGCGCACTTCTGTGCGTGGTTCCCTGGCTACGACGAATTTCACTTTGCCGGAGTTGAGCAGTTCCCTTTCCAGGTCTTTGACGAAGGTTTCAGTATTAATGTGTTCGCTGGAACGGTTTCGTACTGTGCCAACTATTACGGTCGGTGGTTTGCCCTGGGTAGAACGGAATTCACTGACCCACGGACGGCTCAGGGAATCATTGATCATCTCTGCTGATACCAGTTGGGAATCAGTGTCATTCCAATTGCCGCTGAGATCGATCATTTCGCCGGAATCTACTCTTTGTACTTTGGTCCCGCCGCAACCAGCTAATAAAATAACGGCCAGCGCCATAATTATAAGCTTTGACATATTCAATGTCTTCTGCATATTTCCTCCATAGTCTTAAATTCTAAGCACTAAATTCTAAATCCTAAACAATTTCAAATATCAAAATAATAATGTTCAAACTAACGCGTTTAGTATTTCGATATTCGATATTCGAATTTGTTCTTTACAGGTGCCGTGAGATCTTTCCTTTCAGTTCGGTGAAATTCGGCGTAATATTTTCTTTCTTACGTCCGAAACAAACACCCATTCTTTCATGGAACCTGACCTGGTCCAGGTCAACAAAGCGCTGTTTAATGGCTTCGGCCGTGGGAATATACTTCACCTCTTTGCCTTCTACTCCGGCCACGGTGACTCCGGTAATGCCTTTTTTCAGGAGCAAGACAGCCGCGGCGCCCGCTTCTTTGCCGAAATTGACGTCATACGCCGAAGAATGGCCGGCTCTGACCAAATGGCCAGGAGTGACCGAGCGGATCTCTGGTATCTCGTTGATGCCTTTGACATACATATGGTTCTTGATCATGTGTTCTTTGGTTTTTGAATCAGCTTTCATCCGCTTGGAAACTTCCTGCACTACATATTTCGCCGCTCCGGCCAGCTTCTTATGGCCAAAAGCGTCAATGCCTGACGATTCATCATACAGTTCGGTGCCATCAGAGTTCCGCAGGCCTTCTGCTACGACGATCGTATAAGTGCCGGCCAGGACATCGCTTTCTTCTATACGGCTCCAATAACGTTTGCTGATATGCTGGTACAGTAAGTCAAAATCTACCGGTATTTCAGGAATAAGGATAGCATCAGAATCTGCTCCGATACCGCCGCGGAATGCGGTATGACCGGCATAGCGGCCGAATACTTCTATGACCATGATGCGGTTGTGGGTGCGGCCGGTGGTCTTAAGCTCCTGCACAAAATTAGTGATGCGGTTAATGGTAGAATCCGCGCCGACTGAATAGGTCTGCAGGTCCAGGTCCATGGTTTTTGGAGCATGAACGCAGGGAATCCCTTGCTGGATCAGGTCCACCATCACGCTGCCAGAGTCATCTCCGCCGCTGATGACCAAACCGTCAATTTTGAATTTATTCAGGCCATCTTTGATCCTTTTGTATTTATCCGCGTCATCGATCTTTTTGATCTTGACCCGGGAATGCCCGGCTTCCGAGCCAGCCAGGTTTGATTCAACTGAATCAATGCGTTCCGGCTGCAGGCTGACCAGTTTGTCAAAGTCAACCAGATTGTATAATCCGGCATAACCGTTGGGGATGACGAAAACCTCAATCCCTTCCTTATGCGCCATTTGGGCCGTGCCTTTAACCACTGCGTTCAGGCCGCCGCAATCGCCGCCGCTGGTAATAATTCCGATCCGTTTAATTTCGCCCATGATTCTTCTTCTTCCTCCTCCTTAGTTTAGGGCCGCTATGAAAAACAGCGTCCCTTGATTACAGATTCCAAAACATCCGCCTGAGGCGGACAGGGATTAAGCTTACTGCACATTACAAACAATCTGTTAACATAATTAAAAAAAAGTATAGCAAAAATATGGCTAAAAGTAAATAAATTCTTATTGCTTGGCCAGGTCATAACTGACCAGCAAGTCTTTATTGGAGAGGATCTCGGAAGCTGGCCCGAAAGCCTTAAGCCGGCCGCGATTGAGGATAGCTACTTTATTGCAGAGAGTCCCGACCATTTCCAGGTCATGGGTGGCGATCAGTTTGGTGATATTCAGGTTTTTCAGCAAGTCGATCAGTTCCCAGCGGTGTTTAGGGTCCAGATTACTGGAAGGTTCGTCCAGTACCAGTATCTTTGGTTTCATGGAGAGGACCGTAGCCAGTGAGATCCTCTTTTTTTCCCCGAAACTCAAATGATGGGAAGAGCGGTGTTTTGCCGACAGCATATCCACTTCCTGCAGGGCCAGGTCCACTTGCCAATTAACTTTGTCTTTGCTCCAACCCAGGTTGACCGGTCCGAAAGCTACATCTTCATAAACAGAAGGCATGAACAGCTGGTGTTCCGGGTCCTGGAAGACCAGCGCTACTTTTTCCCGTATTTGGCGAATGGTGTCGGGAGTAATTTCCAAGCCATCTATCAAGATCTGGTTATGAGCATGCAGGATACCATTCAAATGCAATAATAAAGTTGATTTACCGGCGCCATTGGGGCCGATCAAACCAATACAATCCCCTTCTTCCACCTCCAGGGAGACATTTTCCAGGGCTATGCTGCCATCTGGATACGCATAGGATAGGTCTTTAATTTCGATTAGAGGACTCATCGCCAGCTATACTCCAGGATCTTGATGAGAATAAAAATACTTAGGGCTGAAAAACCAAACCAATAATCCCTTTTCCGGTATTTAAAATCGTCCATGATCCTGATCGTCCCGTCAAATCCGCGGGATAACATGGCTTTATAGATACGCTCACTGCGCTCATAGGAAGAGATGAAAACCACGCCAATGATATTAGCCAGTACTTTGGTGTGAAACCACGCCGAGCCGCCCACTGTCCTGGCGTCTTTGGCGATCCGGACATTCATTAGTTCGTCAGTGATCACAAAAAGATAACGGTACATGAAAGAAAGGATCATGACCAGGATAACTGGTACTTTTAGTTTTTGCAGGGCTTTGAGAAAATGGGAGAAACTGGTAGTCGAGATCAACAGGATCATGGCCAGGATAGACAGATAGGCCTTAACCACGATAATCACGCTGAACCAGGGTTGGGAGCGATGATAAAATAATGAAAAGAAAGCGAATAAAATGATAAAAGGCAGACTGACCAGGGATTTCCGCGCCAGGCGGAGAAGCGGTGCTTTAGCCAGGAGAATAGCCAGGACCAGGATAAAGGCATAATAGATCAGGGAAAAAGCTTTAGTGAAAGGAGTAATATTCACCAGGAAGACAAAGAACAAGGCCGAGATGATTTTTATCCTGGGATCAATTTTTTGCAATATACCATCGATCTGGGCATACTCATCAGCGAAATGGTGCTTCATAGTTAGCCTTTCGGTAAATACGGGTATCAGAGTATCAGGGTATCAGGAAAAACCTGATCTCCTTTTCAATTTAGATACGCCTTTTTAACAGGTAATAGATAAATTTGATGTATTCTTCATTTGTGCACATCAAGGCTCTTTCCGTGTGCCACCAGTTATCTTTTTTGTACCAGCTGTCTTGTACCGGATAGATCATGACCTTAATGCCGGAGTTTTTATAAACTCTCTTAAAGGTGTAAAACGCCCGTTTGGCGTGAAATGGCTCGGTAACTACGATCAAGGATTTAAAATTGCGTTTTTTACATTCGGCGAGGCTCAAAGTGGCATCATCATGAGTACTCATGGAATCCATAATTGGAATAATGCGGTTCCAGGGTACACCGCGGTTATTCGCCAATTTACGACCTTGCAAAGCCCAGTGATATACCGGACCGCTCATGATCTGTTCGAATTCTCCGGTCATTAGTACCTGACCGGCGTATTTCTCACGGTAGAGTTTTGCGCCTTGCAGGACCCGTTCACCCCTGCCACCGCCCAATACCAGGATAGCGTCGGCTTTCTCTATCTTATCCTGGTAAATAAGCCAACCACCTACCTGCTCCAGCCAGAAGTTCTTGAATACCAGGAACTGGAAGATAATGAGTAAGAGAATTAATAAGATGTATTTTTTCGATTTTTTCATAATTGTTTGCTGGCTCCGTTTATCAGTGAACTGGTTATTTTTGTTTCCGCCAAAGAGACTGGCGGACTCCCTATGGTCGCGCTTGTTAAAGTTTCTTAAATTCAATGGTTGCTTCAGCCGCAGGCTGATCCGCCAATCTTTTTGGAGGATTGGCTAAAACACGACAAGCTCGCTCAAAATAATGATCAGTTCCCTGATCTATGTAGCTAAAAATAAGCGAGCGCAGTCGCAGTTGCCATTAATCGGTGTAATCTTCTTCTGAAATCTGTGTAATCTACTATTTCGGGAGATTCAACGAAATATCTACGTCCTTCTTTTCTTCTTCCGAGATCCTGAACATTTCCTTTTCGGTATAGCCCAGCATATTGGCAATGATCATATCCGGCGCCTGGTTAATACGGATGTTATAAATATTCACGCTATCGTTGTACAGCTCGCGCCGGTCAGCCAATTCTGATTCCAGTCCGCTGATGCGGGTTTGCAGCTGATGAATATTGTTGTTAGATTTAAGATCAGGATAGGCTTCACCGACAGCCCAGATGCCACCCAGGGCTTTGGTCAGATTACCTTCCTTGACTGCCTTATCAGCGACACCCGAAGCGTTCATGGCCGCAGTGCGCAGTTCAATAACCCTCTCCAATGTGCCGCGTTCATACTGGGTGAACTGTTCGCAGATCTTGATCAGCTTAGGTATCTCATCATGCCTTTGTTTCAGGATGACATCAATATTGGCCCAGGCCTTTTCGATATTACGCGAGACCCGGATCAAGCCGTTGTAAATCGTAAACGCATAGCTGATGATCCCAACGACCAGGAACAATAGCACTAACAAGAAAAATATACCCATGATTTCCCCCTTTTTTAAATACGATTACAGGTTAAAACAATAAAACAGTGATCATCTTAATCAAACCGACGATGCAGCCAGAAGCGAGTAAGGCGCCGCCGATGATCTTAGCCAAAGACTGCCAATTGAGACTCTGCAGTAACTCTTTTTCACTTTTTTCCGAGATGATAAAAATAGTTTCTTCCTGTCCTTTATCGATCACAAAATTGGTTTCCTGCTGTTGTTCCGGCTGTTTTAACTGCTCTTCCAGCATTTCTTCCTTGATCTTGGTTACGGCTTGCTCCCACTCATAGACGCTAACCGTGCCGTCTCCATCAGTATCATACAGGTTCATTTCCTCGGGCTTAGCTTTAATCTCCCGCAAGCGTTCATTAAGTTTCATCTTAAAATCAAAAACAAAGTTTTCATTCTTGGCTACCGAGCCTAAGACAAAAACCTGGTTATTGGGACAAATATTCCATTCCCGGAAACGCATTCTGTGATTACCGAGCCAGGACTGGTATTTTATCTCGTTTTTCTCCAAGAAATCGATTAAATTAGACGGGATGCTGCCGCCGAACGCTCCTGATTCATAGTAAAAATCAGGTTTGTCCAGATGGAACTCAGCTTGCCGTGGATTGATCAATACTTTACCGGTACCGTCATCAAGGTGAAACAGGTTATCAAGACTGCCGCCATCAGCGACCTTGACCCAGCTGCTGTTCTTATTCCGGCGTTCATAACGCTCCACCAGAAATTTATAAAACACGCAGTCCCGGCCGGAAAGCGGTCCTTTGATAGAATACATCCATTGCTGCGCTTTCCCTTGAAGTTCCACCAGCCCCATAGCCATGGAGCGGATCTTGGAGGTCGGAATATTCTCGATCAGGCGTTTCCGCCGCCATTTCTTGAATCCATCAAAAAAAAGCCAGATCCCCACTCCGGAAAATATCGCTAAAAAGGCTACTGCTTTCATTGTCTCGGTATCCGCCCGCATCAAAACCTCTCTTGTATTATCTGTGTAATCTCTCTTGAAATCTGTGTAATCGCTTTTTACGGTATTACATCAGTGAACCTGGTTAGCCTATTAAGAACCGCAGCTTCGGAAATAGTTCCATTATTGATCAATTCTTTTATTTCTGGCAGTATTTTTTTAAACTTATTGATGAGTAGTTTTGAGCATTGGCAGTAAAAATCGACTTTTTCACTACTATAATTGAGATGAGGGACTACGCATCGTCCGGCGCAGATAGCCTTGACCGCACAATCGCGGCAGATCTCAAAGTCATAATGGTGTTGCGACTTGGACATATCCGCGCCTTCTCCGATAGAGCCGATCTTGTTGTGATAGCTGTCCTCACAGGTATAAATAGAGCCGTCGATAGCCAAGGCCTGGAAATTCTCGCCAATGCCACAGGGCAATCCGGAATAGACATGTTTCTTCTCCAGGATGTCATACAAGCCCTGGAAAGGTATCAAATGCGGCACTTTCCCGGTTTTAAGCTGTGACATCCACCATTCCAGTAAATGGTCCAGATCGCGGTCATAGCGTGCTAGAAATACATCCAAGTCCTTCTGGTTGTCAGAATTTTCCAGGAACCAGAAGATGTTGTCGAATATCCCAACCAGGCCCATGACTGAATTGTAGACGCTTGATGTTGGCGTGATAGTGATAAAAGCCAGAGCTTTGCCGGCGATACTGTGTTTAACGGAGACAAAGTTGCTTAAGATTATTTGATGTGTCCCTTTTCCCCTGGTGGCGTCATGCTGTTCGGCTACGCCGTCAATAGAGATGGAGATCATATTCATTTTTTCCAGCAGTGGCAAGTTATTTATGTTGATCAGGGTGCCGTTAGTAAAAATATTGTAGAGAGGGTCCAATTCTTTAAGACCAGCCATTATTTCAGTGATGAGACCTTGTTCCATGAGCGGTTCCCCGCCATAAAAAGTCACTACTACCGGATCATAGGAATGCCGGCGGGCATCATTTTTAATATGGTTAATTATCTGTTCAGGATTTGCTTTGAGGCTGGTTTGGCGGCGGCGATCGCTGTTAATGCAATAAACACACTGCAGGTTGCAGCGGTTCGTTGTCATTATGGAATATTCCATGTAGGAATCTTTAATGCAAGACATTTATTCAGTGTCAGGAGCAGCGGCAGTGTCACCAGAATCAGCATCACTAGCTTCATCTGGAGTCTCAGTTTCAGGGATTTCTTTCCTGACCAGTGACATGATCTTGAGCATCAGGGAATCAATCCGGGGACTGGCTGATTTGCCCCAGGTTGGGGACTTCATCACAATATACTCCCCTTTTTGGAAAGAAAAACGCGGCGGGTAAGCGTCCTGAGTACCGGCTGGCCGGTTATACTGGGCGTTAGCCAATTTGTTGTATTTGATGATCTGTTCTTCGGTCAGGGAGAGCTGGTAGAAGTATATTTCAAAATAGGGATTATAGTCTTCAGGATGCTGAGCGTCCTTGGCCACTGTGTTCTGGGTATCTGCTATCGTGAGCATAAATCCGGGTATGGCCGTAAAATCCTTGATCTCCAATGACTGAGCAGCGCGTTCATACATCAGGATGCCGTCGGCTTTTTCCGTGACGGTCCAGCCTTCAGGCAGCATAGCTCTGACCTTTTCTGTAAGTGGTTGTTCTGCAGCGAAGACCGTCAAGGCTAAGGTCAGCAACCAGCTTATCAATAGTACTTTTAGAGCATTCTTTTTCATCGCAAGCTCCTTGTTATCTCTTATTTATTGTGGTGATATCTCCGCCGCCGCCACTCCTAAAAGCAATCTGGTAATCAAGCATATCTTCCTGGTATATGGAAATCACTTCAAAAGAGCTGATCCGTCCTGCATATAAAGGCTGGGCTTGGATCTGGCCCGTATCAGTGCAGATCAAGTTCCCATACTTATCGAACCAACGTACAATCACTTCTACATTAGGCAGTTTGAATGAATTAATATTTTTTACTTCGCCAGTGACAGCTATCCGGTCAGGCAATGGTTTGTAATTCTGGGAATAATTTACCTGTAAACTAGCGACCGGGAATGCTCCCATTGTATTAGACTTATTTTTAGCGAAAATGTTCCGCACCAAAGGTGTCTTGGCAGCCACCGCTAAGGCGGTGATCGTGATTAACAGTAAAATGCCCAGCCGGATCTCTGAGTCACGAAACAATTTATGAGGATTGGCGCCGCAATGGGGACAATACTTTTCTTGTGGACTGATCTTTTGACCGCATTCCCGGCATTGGATTAAGGACATAGCAGCTCGTAGTTTTGGATTTAGATCTTGGTTTTGACCAGAATGTCAAAGTCGCCCATGGTTGAGATCAAAGAGACCATCATATATTCATCACCAGGGCTGAATTGGAATTTATTTTTGGCCCGGTTATCATAACAAACCGGGGGCATGGTGGTGAAATTCAAACCCACGCTGGATAATTTGGCGCAGCTGTTGCCGTCGATGATATTCAAGAATTCTTTTACCGCGTCGATAACCGCATCGTCGATCTGGCTGATTTCCTTGCCGTACATGACTGAAGCGGTGCGCAAGGTAACCGCTTCAGAGAGATTGAAAATAAAAGCGATATCAATATTTCCTTTACCCGCTTGCTCAAAGGTATAATCCTGCAGGGTGAAAGTTTTAGTGGCCGGGACGCAAGCCCTGACCTTGACCATCTCTCCGGCAACTTTTTGGAATATTTTGATCGTGTAATCGATAAAACTTTTAACAATGATCTGATTCTTAACCTTTTCCAGTCCCTTGGTGATCTCCCACTCTTCTTTGCTTTCTTCTTCTTTATAGGTCTTTAGTTCCTGCTCCAGTTCCTGCATGTTCATGGCGCCGGTCTTAACCAACGCTTCTCCAATATAGATACGGTTTTTTTTCTGTTCAGCTATTACTTCATCTAATTTATCTTTGGCCATTAATTTTTCTTCCAGGATAATGTTCGGCAGATCTTTGTCTAAATCCTTTTTTTGAGCATTTTTAAGACGCATGACATCTTTGCCATTTAAATGGCCACCCTGGATCAGCAGTTGTTCCAGGCTGATATTGATGTTTTTCTGGTAGGTTATCGCGTTGAGCAGCTGTTCCTTGGTGATCCGGTGTTTTTCCAGCAGGTACTGCCCGAAGAAACGCATCCCCATGATAATGCCTTTAAAGGACAGGCCCACGTTGACTTTCGTAGTTTTTTCATCTTCTTTTTTACTCATGTCGCGCAGTTCACGCAGGAAATGTTCCTGGTCAAATGGTTTTTGGATAAAGTGCTTAGCGCCGCGGCGCAGGCAATCGACGACGATATCTTCCGTGCCTAAGGAAGAGACCATGATTACTTTGGCATTGGTATCCATATCCAGGATCTTATCCAGTATCTCCGGGCCGGTCTGTTCAGGTAAAACTACATCCAGCAGGACCAGGTCCGGCTTGGTGCGGTCATATAACTCCAGAGCGTGGCTGCCATCCTGGCATTGGCCGACGATCTCAAACTCTGTCCCCTTGAGCATATCAGTGATCAGGGACAGCATAAAAGAAGAATCATCAACCATCATGATCCTTATTCTTTTCTCTTCAGGCATTGTTTGCTCCTTTTTAATTGAAAATGATTACACCGATTTCTGAATGCTCCTCCAGAGGCGGACAGGGATTACACCGATTAGAGCAAATACAATTAAGTAATCTGGTTAATCGTTCTAACTACCATGGTAAGAAACGATAGATTATGGCTGCCAATCCCATAGCCATCATCGCTCCGCCAAAAATAATACTCATGGTATAGATCAATAATCCGATGATCAGCATGATCAGGCCCAGGACGAACGAGTAATCCTTAACTATCCGTTTCTCCTCGTCCTGCTGTTCCTGCATTGCCACCAGGCGGAATTTTTGGTCGATTTGTTTTTCGTCTTGCGGTAATAATTTAGGCATAAACATATTAAACTAATTATAGGAATAATTTAACTTAAAGTCAAGAATTATTCAGTTATTTCTGGGGGTGGAGAATCAAGCTGTTTGGGTTGGGAGGCGTTTTCCAGCCGGTCGCTGAATCTTTCCATCTGGCGCTCGGATTCCTCGAATTTATTACGGGCGTTGGTCAAGTGGCTGCCGACGATGCGGAAATCATCCTTGAACTTATGAAAATCATTTCTCAGGTGGTTAAGGTAAATAATGATCTGCTGGGCATTCTTTTCAACCTGCAGTCCTTTTAAGCCGAGAACGATCGATTGGAGATAGGCAAAAAAGCTATTGGGCGAGACCGGCACCACTTTCTTTTGCCGGGCATAATTATAAATGGTTTTGTCTTCATTAGCAGCTGGCAGTCCGTCGTCTTTAATGATGGTTTCATAATAAACATTTTCAGCGGGAATATACATTAAAGCGAAATCAAAGGTCCCTTCTTCCGGTAAAATGTAGGAAGAAGCTATCTTATCTATATGATTCTTGACATCACGGTAGAAATCCTTTTTAAACCTGTTCTTTTCCGGCTCGGATGCGCATTCCATGACTTTCTTGAAATTCTCGTACGGAAACTTGGAATCGACCGGCACCAGCTTATCTCCCAGCAAAATGACGGCATCAACCTGCTGGCCGTTCTTGAACTTATGTTTCAGCTCATAATTCTGCACCGGGAGAATGTCATGCAAGAGATTTTCCAGCATCAGCTCCCCTATGCCGCCCCGGAAAGAAGGCGCCCGCAACAGGTCGCTCAGCTTGGAGATATCCTTGCCGACCGTGAAGATCTGCTGGTTTGATTCATAAAGCTTGCCCAGGCTCGAATCTACCCGGCTGATGATCTGGGCGGTGGAATCAAGGCGGTTACCGATACTTTGGTTGGTTTCCTGCAGGATCTTGGAGCTTTCAAAAAGCCGCTGGTTGACCTGGGTAGAGATGGTATTGATCTGGTTATTGAGCTGCTCGGAAATTTGGGAGAGTTGCTGCTGGAGCAAGGGAATAGACTGGTCGGCGGCTGGTTTCCTGGCTTTATAGAGTAAAAATACCATAGCTGCCAGGAGAACAATTAATATAAGCCCTAAGCTGACGATGAGAATATTAGGCATTACCGCTCCCTTCAGAGGGGAGTTACTTTGAATCTTTCTTGGTCTGGCAGTTGATGCAGAGCGTGGCTGTTGGTACTGCTTCCAGCCGTTCTAGGCTGATCTTGCCGCCGCAGTCATCGCAGGTGCCGAAATCCTTGTCTTCGATCTTTTTCAGGGCAATATCAATGTCAGCCAGTTGTTTTCTTTCGTTGTCGCTCAATTCAAATAAAACTTCGCGTTCATAGGAATTGGAAGCTATATCTACTGAATCTCCCACTTCAGTGGTGGTATAGTCCGTGCCTTCTTCTTTAGTGTTTTTGATTGATTTTAAAATACTTTCTTTCTTGGCCAAAAGCAATTCTTTGAAAGTGCTTAATTCTTTTGTGTTCATAATACTTCCTCCTTAATTTTTACTTTCTTAAGATGCGCAGGTCTTTGCCGATAATAATAACGGCATCAACGATATCATTGTGTTCAACTTTGGCCACAATATTAGTACAACCGATAATGCTGGCCAGTTTGGCGATTTTTTCGGAATCTCCGGAGCGGTTAATGACCATGGTCGGCGTTGGGGAATACTGCCCGGGTATTTTTTCGATCACCGGTGTGATCCCCTGTTCCTTCAACTTGGTTGCCAAGAGTTCGGTCAGGTCTGCTTCCCCGCTGGAATTCAGCAGTCTTACTCTCATCCCGGTCACATCGCCGGCTATTTCTTTTGAACCAACCAGGGCATAATTGTCTATTTCCCGGTAGTTTTTCAGACCATATAGCAGGAAAATGACGCTAAAAGTCAAAAGAGCCAAAAAGATGAAATTTTTGAAGATAAAGGTTTCGCGATATCGCGTCGCTTGAAACCGCCTGATTATTTTCTTTTTGCGTTTTTTGGTCATGATTCCTGTACTACTTTAAGAGTTTTAAGCGTATGGCCTTCCTGCCCGCTGACGCGAATACCCATTTTGACTAATTCCTGCAGGTAGTCGCAAACCTCACGGGTGATACGTTCTCCTGGTATCAGCACCGGTATTCCTGGTGGATACGGTGATAGAATGTGCGCGCTGATCCTGCCAACTGCTTTTTCTATGGGTACCCTTTTCATGCCCATTTCCAGGGCTTGCATCGGGTTAATCACCATTTCTGTGGCAAAAGATAAAGGCGGCAGCGCTTTGATCACTTTCTGCTTGGCGTATTTGGCACAAATATCCTGCAACGCGAAAACTAGCTGCTTGATATCCTGTTTTGACGTCCCTACGCCGCTGATGGCGATGATATTATAAAGATCTTCATAATCTACCTGCAAGTTGTATTTTTCATTAAAAAGCGTGGAAACATCGTAGCCGCTTAATCCGGATTGTCCCAGCATTACCGTGATTTTGGTCGGATCCAGCTGGAATCCTGGCAGCAGGTCTTCCTGCCTCAGGCAGGCAATATGTTCGATCTTGTTGATCTGCCGGCGGCCTTCTTCGCACATATCAATGAGCTTATCCAGTATTGCTTCGCCCTTGGTGGCCATCTGCATCCGGGCCAGGTCTATTGAACCCAGGATGAAATAGCTGGGGCTGGTAGTTTGCAGTACTGAGACGATTCTCTTGACCCGATGCGGGTCTACACGTTTGCCCTTGACCAATAACAATGATCCCTGGCTCATCCCGGAAAGTATCTTATGCGTGCTTTGCACGCACATATCGGCGCCGGCATCAATGGCGCTGATCGGCAGCCGCGGCGAAAACTTGAAATGCGGTCCATGGGCCTCATCCACCAGCAGTATCTTATCGTACTTATGAACTACTTCCGCGATCCCTTCCAGGTTGGTAGAGATACCGTGATAGGTCGGGTTGGTAATAATGACTGCTTTGGCTTTAGGGTAACGCTTGATCGCGTCTTCTACTTGTTCCGGCGATACGTTGTAAACTATATTGTTATTGCGGTCGATCACCGGCTGAATATAACGGGGAGTGGCTCCGGCCAGGATAATGCCGCCGATAATTGACTTATGGGTATTGCGCGGCAGGATGATCTCGTCAAAAGTGTTGCAGGCGGTCAGAATCATGGCCTGATTCCCTACGGTTGAGCCATTAATTAGAAAGAACGCCCTGTCCGCATCATAAGCCTTGGCCGCCAGGCTCTGAGCCTGCTTGATGCAATGGTGAGGGTCATGGAGTGAATCTACTTCGTTAAAGACCGTGACATCCATATAAAAAATGTTGCGTCCCACAAAATTGCGGAAACGCTGGTCAATGCTCTTACCATTCTTATGGCCCGGCGTATGAAAAGAAACCATCCTCTTTTTAGCATGCGCGAGGACGGTGTCAAATAATGGCGTTCGCGATTGTTCTGGGTCCAACTAAGTCTTACCTCTGTTTTTAAATAATTTTTACACTGCGCTATGGATTTATTATCGTGGTTGTTAATCTATAATACTTACCAAAAATTGTCAAGAATTATTTAAATAAAATATCTTTTTAGTTTTTTACTATACGCTATCCGCTATACGCTATCCGCTTATTTACACAGCCGCGGGTGTTTCCTGGATCTCTGTTGGCAGTCCCATTTTGTCCAGCAGTTCAATGAACGGATCAGGATCCAATTCTTCAACATTGACCATGGTTTTGACATCCCAGGTGCCCTTGGCTACCAGGATGGCTGCGGCTACCGGCGGCACTCCGGCAGTATAACTGATCGCTTGTGATTCCACTTCCTTATAGCATTCAGCATGATCGCAAATGTTATAAATAAATACTTCTTTAGGCACATCGCTCTTAGTGCCTTTGATCAGGTTCCCGATGCAGGTTTTTCCCGTATAGTTGGGCGCTAATGAGCCGGGATCAGGCAGGACAGTTTTGACCACTTTGAGCGGCACAACTTCGACGCCTTCCGCTGTTTTGACGGTTTTCTCTGATAATAATCCTAACTTGCTCAGGACCGTGAAAACATTGATGTAATGGTCACTGAAGCCCATCCAGAACCTGATCGTGTTGGCGTCGATATTCTGCGACAAAGAATGTAATTCATCATGCCCGGTCAGGTAAACGGTTTGCTTGCCGACAATCGGGAACTCATACACCATCTTTTTAGTATGGACTTTCTTCTCTACCCATTTCCGGTCGATCCAGGTCCAGACTTTCTTGAATTCCCGGAAATTTATTTCCGGGTCGAAATTAGTGGCAAAATATTTGCCGTGATTGCCGGCATTCACATCCAGGATGTCAATAATATCGATGGTGTCGAAGAGATGCTTCACCGCGTAAGCGCAATAGGCGTTTACTACCCCTGGATCAAATCCTATACCAAGAATAGCAGTAATACCATTCTCCCGGCAGCGGTCCTTCAGCTTCCATTCGTGGTTGGCATACCAAGGTGGGTCTTCACATACTTTACCGGGTTCTTCATGAATGGCTGTGTCCATATACACAACACCCGCCTGGATACAGGCTTCCAGCACGGACATATTAATAAAAGTTATTCCCACGTTAATGACGATCTGGGAGTTAGTTTCTTTGATCAGGTTGACCATAGCGGGTATATCCATCGCGTCTATCTGTCGGCTATACAGCTGCTTGGTTTTATCTTTAAGATTATTTTTCTTTTTAATGCTGTCGATGATCTTGTCAGCTTTGCGCTGGGTCCTGGAAGCCAGGCAAATATCACCCAGGATATCATTGTTCTGGGCACATTTGTGCGCGACTACGTGGGCTACTCCTCCGGCCCCGATGATCAGCACGTTTTTCTTTTTTTTCATTACCCTGTCCTCTCCCAAGCGATGTTTGTGTGATCCGTTACGACAAGCTATTAATAAAATCCTGATAGGTAAAACTACGTACCTTGTCCAGCTGGCCATTCAGTCTCTTGACTACTATTGAAGGCATCTGCAGTCCATTGAACCAGTTTTTCTTGACCATGGTGTATCCTGCCGCGTCGCTGATCCGGATAATGCTGCCTGGTTTTAACCTGTGCTGGAAGCGGTATGTGCCAAAAATATCCCCGGCTAAACAAGAACGTCCCGCAACAATATAGCTAAACCGGCCAGAGCCGGCAGAGTCGATCTTCGCCGGCGTGCGGTAGATCAGCAGGTCCAGCATATGCGCTTCGGTAGAAGCATCGACGATAACGGTATCTTTTCCATTATGAACAACATCCACTACTGTGGTCACCAGTTCAGCTGACCTGGTGATGACTGTTTCTCCTGGTTCAAGGTAAACCTGCACATTGTAGCAGTCGCTGAATTCTTTAAGCTTTTGGCAAAAATTATTTAAGGGGTATCCATCTTTGGTGAAATAGAGCCCTCCGCCTAAACTGACCCATTCCAAGCGGTGTAAAAGCTTGGCGTATTTTTTCCCGATCAAATCGAGATTAGCAGAAAAATTGCGGAAATCATCATTTTCACAGTTAAAGTGGAACATCACCCCGCTGAGCCTGGGAGCCGCGTTAAAAAGATTTTTAAGGTCAGTGACCCCAAGCCGGGAATAACGGCGGGCCGGATCAGCCAGGTCAAAATGAGAATAACTGAACTGGGGATTTACCCGGACACCGATCTTCAGGCTTTTTACTTCCCGGTAATATGTTTTCAGTTGTGACAAAGAATTAAAAATAATTTTATCGGCATAGCGCTTGACTTCCGCTATATCGCTGCGGGAATAACCCACGCAATAAGCATGTACTTCCCGGCCGAACTTTTCAAAACCCAGTCTGGCTTCATAAAGCGAGCTGCTGGTGGTCCCGTCCAGGTATTTTTTCAGGAGCGGGAAAACGCCCCAGGTGGAAAAACATTTAAGCGCTAATACTGATTTGGCGCCAGAAGTTTCCCTGACGTATTTGATAATTTCCAGGTTCTTCATTAGTTTGCGTTCGTCAATTAAATAATATGGCGTAACCAGCTTTTTATTCATAAAAATAATTTTAACAATATTTGAATAATTGTGCAAGCCTTTTTCTTGAGATTGTTTATAATAATAAACAATCTCTGATTACACCGATTATTAAGAGAGATTACACCGATTAAAAACTAAATGTATAAAATCTGTGCCGCGCCCGCCGGCGCTCTTTGGCGGGTAATCATCTTTTAAAATCTGTGTAATCTAAGTTTAGTTTACAAAGGGCAGGTCGCAGCTGAACCAATAGGTCCTGCCGGGCAAGGGATAATAATTACCAAACCCGTCTGTCCGCACGGCATAGCGTTTATCCAGGATATTATCCGCTTTAAAAGTAAAGACAGCAGAATTTATTTTCTTTTGCAGGGCTGCGCTCCAGATACTGGCGGAAGGGATTTTTAGTCCTCTTTCACCGACCTGCTCAAAGCTGGCTGCCTGGAATTGGTTGCGAATAGATATTTGCACTGTTTCCTTTGGCGTATAGTCCAGCTGGTAGGACAGCTTGTGTTTGGGGTGGAAAGCCAGTAAAAGATAATCCTGGTCACTATCCTTTTTCCCTTGTGCCTGCATGGCGGTATAGACCAGTTTATGCTTCAGAACGCGGAACAGATCCTGGCTGGCTTCCACTTCTAACCCGATATTTTTACCCTGAGCTATATTCTGCGGTGAGTAACGATACGAAGTTAAAGTAACATTTTCTTGTTCCCAGAGCATTAAATCCTTACTGGCAATATAGAACAGTGTAGCTTTTCCTTGGCAGGACTCAGTGAACTTTCCTTCCAAGCCAAGATCATAGGACATAGCTTTTTCAGCAGACAGGTTTTTATTGCCGACAGTGATATAAGTCAGGCCAAAATATGACTCCTGGTTGAGCGGCCAAAACAGGTCATTTACAGTCGGTGGACGGAAGCCGCGGGCAATATTCAATGAAGCTTTCCAGGCGCTATTTAACAGGCACACCAGGTTTAATCTTGGATTAAACTGGCCGCCGCTGATGGAATGATGGTCATAACGCGCGCCAACAGTATATATCCAGGCGCCCAGTTGCCGCAGATACTGTCCATATAGGGATTGATAAAAAACTGACTCATTGATCGTGTCGGCCTGGATATTGCCATCTCTTTGCCATACTGAATCCTGGCGGTATTCTATACCCGCGCTCCAGCCGGAAACCAGGTCAAACTGCATACTGGCTCCATGCGACCGGTTGCGCCGCAAGTTGTCTATGGACCAGTCAGTGTTACGGTAGATTTGTTTTGTGTCATTAAGAAAGGTGCGTACTTTAGCCGCAGTTTGATCAGCCAGAATTACTTTATATTCTGCGTAGGTAATATTAGCGCGGTCTTCCTGACGGGCATTAGGTGAAGAGGCCTCCCTTTCCAACGCATTGTCCCAGTTCTCAATGGGCACATTCGAGGGACCAGGCAGTGCTAAAAAACTCCGGTAATATTGATTATGCAGGCTGATCGTGCCATAGCGATGCCAGTCATACCCTAATTGCCAGCTAAAAGCATTATTAGCAAAATCGTTATTCATTCTCCAGCCCTTGGCAAAGGAACGGCTGGCAGAAATTAAGTAATCAAGATCCCCTGGTTTAGCGCCAAAACTGAACCGGTAGGTCTGGGTATTATGGCTGCCGGCTAGAATACTAATGTCAGTCAGTGGTTTCGGATCTTTAATCTTTTTAGTGATAATGTTGACCACGCCGCCGATGGCATTAGCGCCATATACCGCTGATCCGGCGCCGCGCACGATCTCTATACGCTCTATATTTTCCAGGGGTATTTGGGATAAGTCTGGTAATCCCAGTGACGGAGAATTTAAAGGAAAACCATCCAATAGTACCAGAACCTGCTGTCCAGGAACTCCCCGGATGGATAAGATCTGGGCATTACCCAAACTGGCTTGCTTTGGCAGGTCCAATCCGGCTGCCTGGTTCAGTAACTGGCTGATATCCTGGGTATGGGCCGCGGCAATATCCTCGGCCTTAATCACGGTGATATTAGCGCCGGTGAGCCGCGCAGGCTGAGGTGACAGGCTGGCTGAAATCACGGTCATGTTTAGATTAACTTCAGCCCCTTCTTCAGCAGCTACAATATTCGCCGCCAACAATAGTGCCAGCATTACCATAATGATAGCTTTTTGCCTGAACATTAGTCCTCCTTGTTGTTAGGGATAAGGGTAATTTGCAGTTTATTGATCTCCTGATTCTGATGTACCGCTACCCTGGCCTGGTACACCTTCTTTATATTTTCCGCAGTGATCACTTGCGCGGGAGTGCCTTGATTGAAGATTTCTCCTTTTTTTAATAAAAGCAGCGTATTACAATAGAGCGCGGCCAGGTTAAGGTCATGAGTTACGGTAATGATGGTTAACCCGTGCTGTTCTTGCAGGTTCTTTAAAACATTGAATATCTCGATCTGGTGATTGATATCTAAATGCGCAGTCGGTTCATCCAGTAATAAAATATCTGGTTCCTGGGCCAAGGCTTGGGCGATAAACACTCTTTGACGTTCGCCATTGGATAATTCATTGACCAGGCGGCTGGCCAGAGCCCTGATCGAGGTTTTTCCCATGCATTCGTTGGCCTGGAGATGATCCTTATTGGTCAGTGGTTGTAAAAAAGAAAGATGCGGTGACCGGCCCATCAGCACCAATTCTTCTACTGTAAAAGGAAAGTTAAGGGAAGTCTCTTCAGGTACCAAGGCTATTTTTTTAGCTAATGTGCGCACCGGATATTGTTTTAGGTCGAGACCGCTTAACGAGACGCTCCCTTCTTTGGCCGTCAACAGCCGGGCCAGGATCTTCAGTAAAGTTGATTTGCCGCTGCCATTGGGACCGATAATTCCTAAAAAATCACCTGGCTGTACACTGAAAGAAATATCTTTCAGGATCATTTCCTCGCGATACGCAAATCGTATTTTGGATATATCCAGGTAACCCATTGGCCTATTCCTCAAATAATAAATTAGTTCTTTTCCGACGGAGTAAATATAAAAAGAACGGCGCTCCGGCCAGTGCGGTGATCACTCCTATGGGGATTTCCAAGGGAATGGCTATGGTCCTGGCCAGGATGTCGCAGAGCAGCAGGAAGATGGCGCCGAGCAGGCCAGAAACCGGCAAAAGGACTTTATGATCCGGACCGACCAATAACCGGCTGATATGAGGAATGATCAATCCGACAAAACCGATCATACCGCAGATGGATACCAGTATGGCAATGATCAGGGAAACGATCACAAAGAGAATTTTACGCATTAATTCAACAGGGACGCCCAGGGATTGGGCTTTTTCTTCACCTAACGTAATAATATTAAGATAACGGCTCATTAAGGTAACCATGCCGGATAATAATAAAACGGTTAATCCGCCTAGCCAGATTGCTTTATTATCAGCCTGGCTGAGGCTGCCCATGATCCAGAACATAATACTGTATAATTCCTGGCGGTTCAGGGACATAATGAGCGTGACCACCCCTGAGAGGAAAGTATTTACTATTACTCCGGCCAGGAGCAGGTTTTGTACCGGCATTTTCCCATTCTGCTGCGCTAATTGGTAGACGATGAATAGAGTTAACAGGGCAAAAACGAAAGCGCTGAAAGAAATATTATAGATCGATGCACCCAGGCCCAGCGCAATAGCCAGTACCCCGCCCAGGGCTGCTCCTGACGATGTGCCAAGAATATAAGGATCGGCCAGAGGATTGCGCAGCAGGGCTTGGAAAACAACTCCGCTAATGCTTAGTCCGAAACCGGCAATAATAGCCAGGAAGATCCTGGGCAGGCGCAGCCTGAACATGATCAAGCGGCCAACTTCATCCTGGGGTTGAAACGGATCGATCTTGATCGCACCCCAATACAAGGAAACATAGCCCAAGAGCAGCAAACCTATAAACAGCAATATAATCGTTAGGAGTTGATTCTTTTTCATTTTACCGCGTCTTTATTTGATATATTTTTTCTGCCAGCTGTTCCAGCCCATCGATCAGCCGCGGCCCGGGCCGCAGCAGCAAGTCTGGATTAATAGCATCAATTAAATGGTTTTGCCGTACTGCTTTGGTCTTGTTCCAGGCTTTATTTGAGACAAAATAATTCCGGCTATGCGGACCGGTTAAAACAATATAATCAGGATCTTGATGAATGACAAATTCTTCGCTGATCCGACAGTAAGGACGAGGCAAGTCCCCAGCCGCATTTATGGCTCTCAACATATTGATCATTTCACCTAAAAAGGTATTATTGGCAGCGGTCATGAGCGGCTGCACAGAGATCTCAATAAATATTTTCGGCGGCGAGGTGATCCTGGCTGTTATCGCCTGCATCAACTTGGTAATACGCGCTTTAATGGATTGGTTCAGGACAAAGGCAATTGACCCTGTTCCCGTCAACTCACCAATCCTGGTAATAGAATCAAAAAGCTGGTTAAAATTCTGCGGATCGATCACCTGCACTGTCAAGCCCAGTTTTTTTAATTTAACTACGGCTGGATTCTGCTCCAGTCCGGTAGCCAGGATCAGATCTGGCTTTAAAGCTACGATCTTTTCAATATTCGGATTGGAAAAATCCCCTACTTTTTCCTTCTTTGCGCATTGCGGAGGATAATTGCAGTACGAAGAAACACCCACTACTTTGTCTCCGAGATTAAGGGCGTACAGGATCTCGGTATTAGCCGGAGCCAGGGAAATAATCCGCTGCGGCAGTATCTCTCCTGCTTGCGCCAGGCTAAAGCAAAATAATATTCCCGCTAGTACTACTAAAAATATTCTACGTTTGAAATCTGTGTAATCTCTTTTCATAATCTGTGTAATCGCTCCTTAATAAAATAAACCCAACTAGGCTAAAGCAAATAGGAAGTTGAGTCTACCAGGTTTATGGTTTGACCTGCCCTTCCCTCGAAGGTTATAACTTATACTCATGCAGGCGATCGGACTGACCCCAATATAATTGGGGTATCACCGTTGCGGGGCAGTACCTGATTTACACAGGTTTCTCCTGTATGGAAGTACTTTTTTCTATAAAATCGTTTTTATGCTGCTAGCTACATCCTTGGCTTTAGAAGAACCGACAAAAACTATCAGGGCTTTTTCAATGGCATTGCCAAGCTTCGGCAAGTCCGGTATAGATAATGTTTCCGGAGTGACTCCGATCTTTTCGCATTGCATTTTCACGGTAATTGAGGCCATGAGCGTCCCCAGTAATGGCGTGAGCACTATTTCAATTCTTTTTACTAGTTTATTTTCTACCATAGCTAAACCGACTCTATTAATTGTTTTTGATATAAACCGCTTAAACCGATCAGCAAATAACCAAGGTTGAAAAGAACGTCAATAAAATTACCCGGTCCGTAGTTATTGTTCCAGCTAAAAAAAGAATATAAAATATCAGCGATGATCATTGCCAGAAACCCTAGCGTCATAAACTGCCAGGGGCGGGAAATATGGCCCTTATCGAAAAGGCTGGTGATGTAGGCTAATATTGCTGCCGGCAAAATCAGGAAAATATCGCCAAGAGGATAATAAAGATACGCCAGTTTAGCCAGCCAGCTTAACTCGCTATCTCGCAGTATGGGTATAAAAAGCACAGAGGAGAGCTTGATAATTAAAACAATGATCAGCGCAAAGCCAAAGAAGTACTTCCATGGCTGGCCAAAGGCCAGGCCGCTTTTTTTATATTCATAGAGCAGTAATAATAAGCCGGCGATCAAAGGCAGGTATCCTGCCATCCAGAAATAATCAGCTATAGTTGGGAAAACCTCATTTACATCTACCTGTAATAAAAGTTCCAGTACAGCATAGGTGGTTTCCGCGGCAGAAAATAAAACCATTCCGGCTAATAATAACATCCAGGCTAGCTTCGTCTGGTCAAATAATTTAAAACTATGCACGGCAAAAGCCATACCCAGGACAGCGATCACGGCACAGAGTATCGGTAGCAGGTCACTAATAACCGTTAATATCTTCCCCTCCGGGATGAACCAAAACGAAAATATATTAAATATTATTAACGCTCCAGATAGATACCAGAATTTTTTGGCAGAGATCATAATCCCCTCTATTAAGAGTTTTTTGGATCAGTCAGTTTTTTTCCCAGGTAATCCAGATGTTTTTGCTCATCATTGGGTTTGATCATCAGGAATTTGATACCGATACCGCCTTTGCGCTTGTACCAAACTACCTTGCCCAAAGCAGAAACCAGTCCTTCTTGCTGGGGCAGGTCGATCTTAATATCCATCAAAGTGTCCAGTTGCACTTTTTTCTGGTGCAGCAGCCTCATCCCGGAGGCACTGACGTCTTTGGCTAAGGAAACGATGCCGTTTCCCTTTTTATCATATAATTTATAGACTACATCGACCAGTGTGTTTAAACGGGGGGAGGTCCTTTTTTCTTTGTATTTTTTTAATCTTCTTGATTTTGCCGTTTTGAGCCATTTAAACATGACCGCCTCCCAATTTTGATCATAAAAGGCCTTTTTTATATTCCTGCATTTTCTCCAGTAATTCAAAGGGAACATCCATATTGCCCATAATCGCTTCATTCTTGTCTATTTCCCCATGACAATCACTGCCGCCGGTGATCAGTAAATTGAATTCGCTGGCATATTGCCGGAACCGGTCGATGTCAGATTTGCTGTGCCGGCTGTGATATACCTCAATCCCTTTCAATCCAAACCCGACGAGCAAGGCGATCATCTCCCGGTTGATCTCAGAAAAATAAGGATGCGCCAGGACCGCTATGCCATCTACATCATTGATCATTTTGATGGCCTGCTCCGGCATCAGCCTGGCCTTGGGTACATAGGCTGGTTTGTTAAAGCCGATATAGCGCTGGAAAGCTTCCTGGATATTATGGACATATCCTTCTTCCAGGAGAGCCTGGGCAAAGTGCAGACGGCCGATAGCATTGTCATTGGTTGTTTCCAGGAGTTTGGTCCCGTCCAGGAAGACATTCAAGTCCCGGAGTTTTTCCAGCATCATTACCGCCCGTTCATGGCGTTTTTTACGGAAAAAACTCAACCGTTCCTGGAAAGCAGTATCTTGGTAATCCAGGTAATAGCCCAGGATATGCAGCTCCAGATCACTGCGGTTGGGCATCTCCACGCTTAATTCTACACCCGCTATTACTTCCAGACCAAATTGCTTTGAATGCTCCTGGGCAATAGGAACGCCGTCTGTAGTATCGTGGTCAGTCAACGCTATAGCCGCTAACTTTCTTTTAGCGGCATATTCCACTATTCTCTGCGGGGTAAGGGTCCCGTCGCTAAAGTTGGAATGGACATGCAAATCGATATACTTCATTAAAGCAGTTGGGCCGCCAATGCCGCCAGCGGGCTCCTTTCAGTTTTAGTAAAATTTATATGACCGTATATTTCCTGCCCTTTAAGCTTTTCCACGATGTACGTCAACCCATTTGATGAGGCATCGAGATAGGGATTGTCGATCTGGTAGGGATCACCGGTAAAGACCAATTTTGTGCCCTGGCCAGCCCGGCTGATAATTGTTTTCACTTCCGACGGGGTCAAATTTTGCGAATCATCAATGATGATGAACTGGTTCGGCAGGCTGCGGCCGCGGATATACGTGAGGGCCTCGATTTCCATTTTACCTGTTTCGGTAAGATACTGGATCTTAGATTCTGTATCTTCTTCGCCGACTTTGTCTGTGCCCTTTTCCATCAGGAATTCCAGGTTGTCATAGATGGCACCCATCCACTGAGTCAGTTTTTCTTCCTTGGTCCCAGGCAGGAATCCTATATCCCGGCCCATGGGCATGATCGGGCGCAAGACAAAGAAGCGCCGGTAAAGTTTTTCTTCTACGGTTTTTTGCAGGGCAGCAGCCAAGGCCAGTAAAGTCTTGCCAGTACCGGCTACGCCTACTAAGGTCACCAGTTTGATATTATCATCCATCAGCAAGTCGATAGCAAAACGCTGCTCAGTATTAAGTGGTTTCAAGTCCCAGATACGGGTATCTTTGCGGAGGGGAATTATTTCTTTGGTGGATTTAATATACTTGCCAAGCGCAGACTGGCTTTTCTCGTCATTGGATTTCAGGATAGTGAATTGGTTGGCAAAAAGCTCATCATCAGACAGCTTAAGTTTTTTATCTTTGTAAAAGGAATCGATCTGTTCGCTGTTTACTGCTATTTCCTTACAGCCAGTGTATAACTCGTCTATTTTTACCTTGGAGCGTTCATAATCCTGGACCTTTAAGCCGATAGCTTCTGCTTTGATGCGCAGGTTGATGTCCTTAGAAATAAAATAGACATCTTCTCCTTTGCTTTGGAGAGCCAGTGCGGTCATCAGTATCTGGTTGTCATCGTTGTGATTGCGGAATTCAAACGGTAGTTCGATCTTGCTATCAAGCTCTATCTTGAGAACGCCGCCATTGTCCAGCTCGATGCCCTCGTTTAATTTGCCTTTTTTGCGGAGTTTATCCAGGTAGCGGGATATAATGCGGGAATTACGCCCGCGCTCGTCGTGGAAAGTTTTAAAACGGTCCAACTCTTCGATTACGATCAAAGGGATCGATATTTTGTTGTGACCGAATACGGAAAGCGCTTCTGGATCATGAATCAGAACATTGGTGTCTAATACAAACGTCTTAAATGGTTTTGAAAGAATCATTAACCCCCCAGTTGAGATAGTTTTAAATTTTGAATTTTGAGTTTTGAATTATAGTGAAATACTTTTACCTAAACTTAAAATTTATAACTCAAAACTTATAACTGTTTTTGCTTTTATAAAAGCGGGTGATGGGAATCCTCCTCCATCGCGTCGTATTCACGCCGCTCACCCGTCGCCGGCCAGTCTCGCTCGGACCAATGGCGCTCGACTTGGCTTCGATTCCTTTATTAGATTATAAAAGCGGGTGATGGGAATCGAACCCACGTATGAAGCTTGGGAAGCTTCCATTCTACCATTGAACTACACCCGCAAGCTGCGCCCTGCCGTTTGCTGCGCAAATCAAAGCGCAGGGCTTGCTTTTCATAGGAGACACCCTTCGGGTTTCTCCTTCTGACGTTCGGTTGGCAGACTGGCTACTTTAAACAACCTTCTGTCACAACCCTCACTATCATCCTCTTCCAGTTACACTAATGTCAAAGTTTATATTAAACAAGGTTTACCCCTTGGGGTGTTTCCGAATGTTCAAAATATAGGCAACCCTCACTGTCACCACAATTTTACACCATAGTATAAATTATTTTTCTTTAGCGGTCAACATTTTTTTACAATATTCATACGCCTGCATTTTGTTGGTAACCAGTTTTTGCGCCTGGGCTTCTTTTAAATTATTGATCATCTGGCCGATCAGCGGCCCTTCGGCCAGCCTGAACCTGGTCATGATTTCGTGGCCATTAAGCAGGTTCTTTGGCACTATCTGCTTATGTTCCGTATAATACCTTTTAATGATAGCCCGTACCCGTTTAAGATGCTGTTTAGCGTTAACAGGATAAATATCCTGTTTTTTCCTGGTGATCACCGTGTCTTCCGTGGTATAGGCATCAGCAATTGATAAGATCAGGGTATCCAGCCCTTCTTCTTTCAGGTCACGGAAATAGCGATAGATCGCCTTGTCAGTTATTTGTGCCAGCGCCGATAAATTGCCAGGCCGCATGTGGTTCATAATAATATTTTTAATAGTGTGTATTTCTTTATTAGAAAAATGCAGGCGGGTCAGTATTATATCAGCATAAAGGGCGCTGGCTAATTCATGGCCATAGAATCTGCTGCGCCGGCCTTCTTTAGTTTCTGTGTCTGGTTTGCCGAAATCATGCAGGAGATAAGCCACCTTCAGGGTTACCCAGCGCGGGACATCTGTAATCACCCGGGTATTCAGATGCTGGTTTATTTTAGGCGCATAGCTGGGAATATATTTGTTTATTTTAAGAATAATGGTTTCTAAATATTCCATTCCGGAAAGAGTATGGCGCCAAACACCGTCTGGGCCATAGAAATTACTGGCGGCTTTTTTTAATTTCTTGATTTCCGGTATGAGGACTGACAATAGCTTTTGCCGATCCATGGCTTTAATATAGGCCGTGCTCTCCGGGCAGGATAATATTTTAATAAGTTCTTCACGTACTCTTTCCAGTGAAACCTTCTTGATCAATGCTGCCTGCCGGGAGATCAGCCCTAAAGTATTTTTTTCTATTTTAAATCCTAATACTGCGGCTAGCCGGAAAGCCCGCATCATGCGCAACGGGTCATCCTTATATATATCTTTACCCACCATGCGGATAGTTTTATTCTGTAGATCTTTTTGTCCGTTGAATGGATCTATAATGCTTTTGCTACTGACTGCTGATCGCTGCTTGCCCGACGATGTCCTAGTGGCGGGACCGTTGACTAACTGCATAGCCATCGCATCGATCGTAAAATCCCGCAGCGCCAGGTCTGCTTCGATAGAATTGCCGCGTAATTCCGCAAAATCAAAACAATACTGTTCCGCTGACCGCTGACCGCTGACCGCTGACTTTAGGACAACGCGGTAAATTTTATTTTCTTCATCCAAAGGGAAATACCTGCCGCCGGTGGATTTGGCGAATTTAAGGGCCAGGACTTTAGCGTTTTTGCAGACCAGGTCAATGTCTTTAGTATCCCGCGGCAGCAGGATGTCGCGTACTATGCCGCCAACCAGGTAAAACGGATGGGGATGTCTAAGATGATTTAATTTATTCAGGATACCAGCAACAGACAAAATGTTTTGCTCCTTTTGGCTCAAGTATTGGTTCCATCTCCCGGCAGCGGTTGGCGGCTTTTATACACCGCGTATAAAAAGCGCATCCTCTGACCGGAAGATCGCTTTGAATATTTTCTTTTGTGGTTATTGTAGCATTTTTTGTGGTTTTAATAGAAGGAATACTTTGTAATAGTATTTTAGTATAAGGATGATACGGTTTGGCAAATAGTTCATCACTATCGGCCAATTCGACGATCTTTCCCAGGTACATTACCGCTATTTTGTGGGCAATATGCTTCACCACTCCCAGATCATGTGAGATGAATAGATAGCTTAAACTGTATTTATTCTGAAGGTCTTTGAACAGGTTTATTACCTGCGCCTGGATGGAGATATCCAGCGAAGAAACCGGTTCATCGGCTACAATCAATTTAGGATTAAGGGAAAGTATCCTGGCCAGGCCGATGCGTTGGCGCTGCCCGCCGCTCAATTGATGCGGATAACCTTTGACTATATCATGAGGCAAGCCAACCAGTTGCAGCAACTCCTCTACTTTAGTATTGATCTCTTTCCGCGGATAGAGGTGATGGATCCTGATCGGTTCAGTGATGATATCATAAATACTCTGCCGCGGATCCAGGGATGAGAATGGGTCCTGAAAGATAATTTGCGCCTTTTTACGGAAATTATTAAGATCCTTTCCCTGGAATGAGTAGATGTTTTCTTCTTCAAACAAGGCCTGCCCTGCAGTCGGCTTGAGCAAATTGGCGACCAGCCGGCCACAGGTAGTCTTACCGCAGCCAGATTCTCCGACCAGTCCCAGGGTTTCTTTTTCCGCAATAGAGAAATTGACCCCATCCACTGCCTTGATCATACCGACTGTTTGCTTAAAAACACCCTTTTCCACCGGGTAGTATTTTGTTAAATTTTTGACTTCCAATAATCCCGACATATATCCTTTGTCCCCAGGTCAGGGAATTTGCTTCAATATATCATCATATACTTTAATATATTTATCGTAAGCGTTGATTGTCCACATGATCAGGAGATAGCTAACCACGATAACAATGATGGAATAAACGATCTTTTGGTTACGGCGCAGATAAGGATTGAACCAAATAAGTGGCAAAGCCAGCGGTCCGACCGATAATACGGCGACTATCAGGGTCGAGATTCTCCAGTACCATTTTTTTGCTCCAGGATCTTTTAACATTATAGATTCCTTCTGCAACAAAGTTTCTTACCTGGCTTTGCCTTTTTCGACCAGCCAGAGGGTGCTCTTTTTCAGGCAGAATTGGATGTTGAAATAACGGAATATTTCTGATCCAAGTATGCCGGCACATCCGGTCCGAGACAAGTTTTTCAGCAAGACATCAGGCAGCATGCCAAAATGAATATCCATCGTTTTGCTCCTGAGCTCAAGTGGAAGATGGAATATTTCCGTGACCATGGTATCACAGCCGGGATAAAAAACTTCCAAAGTCCCGACATTTTTCATGCCAGCCAGTAAACTAGCGTCCAGGTACGATAATTTAGAACCAGTGTCCAGGGTCATATTCACATCTACCCCGCCCATTTTTACAGTCACGATTGGCAAATTAAATTCCATATTAATGGGCAGTTCACGCATATCTTCTTTAAAGTTGATGAAGAAATCGCTGAAAATGATGGCTTCAATACTATGGGAAATATAAAAAACGAATTTGCTTAATATATCCATGCCTAAAAGAGCGTTAATGTCTGTTTTTAAGGCAGATCCTATTTGTTTTATATCCAGGCCTAAGAGCTTTTTTTCCAGATCATAGCGCTGGCCCAGGATCATGATTTCCGGCGTGTCTCCAACACTGATGGGCACTCCCGTGCTGATCAGTACCCGTTTGCCGTTCATAATAGCGATGATATGACTTTCTGATAATCCAATAGGATGTTTTTCCATTTTTATCCTTGATATTTATGACATTGTACAAAATGCTGTTTTTCTTGTTCGACTAACACTGGATCGCTATTCCGGCAAGAATCCATAACTGCGGGACACCGCGGATGGAACGGACAACCTTTTGGCAAAGCAGCGGGATCAGGTATCTGGCCCCTGATCTGTGACAACTGGTCTTTTTTAGTTTCAATATCCGGTACCGAGTTAAGCAGGCCGATCGTGTACGGATGCAATGGATTGGTAAATATTCTGTCTTTCGGGCCAAGCTCCACGATCTCTCCCGCATACATGATAGCTACAGCATCAGCGATCTGGCTGACAATAGCCAGGTTGTGGGTGATCAGCAGGATGGACATGTTCAAGTCTTTCCTGAACTTGACCAGCAGGTCCAGTATTTGCGCCTGGATAGTGACATCCAGGGCCGTCGTCGGTTCATCAGCGATCAGCAGTTGAGGATGACAGGCCAAGGCCATGGCCAACATGGCCCGTTGCTGCATGCCGCCGGATAATTGGTGCGGATAAGAGTCATATCGTTCTTCAGGCTGCGGGATATTGACCAGTTGTAAAGCTTCAATGGCTCTTTGTCTGCTTTTTTGACTGCTAAAATCAGGATGATGAAGCATGATCGCTTCTTTGATCTGGTCTCCTACCCGGAACACAGGATTCAAGCTGGAAAACGCTTCCTGGAAAACCATCCCGATCTTATTACCGCGAAAGTCGCGGCATTCGTCTTCTGACATACTCACTATATCCTGGTCAGCAAAAAGGATTTGTCCTGAAGTAATTCTGCCCTGCTTCGGCGGAATCAGGCGCATCATAGATAGCGCAATGGTAGATTTGCCGCAGCCAGATTCTCCCACCAGGCCGATGATCTCTCCCGGCTTGATAGTAAGGCGCACTCCCCTGACTGCCGGAATAGTTTGTCCGCCTTTATAATATTCCACATTCAAATTATTTATCTCTAATAAATTCTGCATTAATTTGCCTTTTCTATACGCTATCCGCTACACGCTATCCGCCGAATTTAAAGTTTCGGGTCAATTATTTCCCTTAAACCCTCTCCCACCAGATTATATGATAGTATCGTGACCAATATCGCCAGTCCGGGGAATAAAGTCAACCACCAGGCAGATTCAATATAGTCTTTACCTGAAGTCAGGATATTGCCCCAGCTGGGCATCGGCGGTTGTACGCCTAACCCGAGAAAACTTAATCCTGACTCTACCAGAATCGCGTCAGCTATACCCAGAGTGGCGGCGACCAAAACAGGTCCCAAAGCATTGGGCAGGATATGCCTGAATATTATCCTCAGGTCAGAAGCGCCGATAGCTTTAGCCGAATAAACATATTCCCTCTCTTTGACGGATAAGATCTCTCCCCTGACCAACCGGGCGATACCCGGCCAGCTGGTAATGCCGATAATGATCATCACATTATAGATATTTGGTCCCAGGACCGCGATGATCATCAGGATGAGAAAAAATGAGGGAAAGCAAAACATAATATCGACAAAGCGCATGATCAGGGAATCGATCCAGCCGCCGTAAAATCCCGCTAAAGCGCCAAAAAACACTCCAATAATAACAGCGATACCCACGGCAATAAAACCCACGGAAAGCGAGATCCTGGCGCCATAGATGATGCGTGAGAGCACATCCCGGCCCAGTTCATCCGTACCTAACCAATGCCTGGTCGATGGCTTTTGCAGCCGTTCCATGATGTTCTGGCTGGTTGGTTCATATGGTACGATCTTAGGCGCCAATAAGGCCACTGCTACCAGTATGGTTATAATGACCAGGCCTGATACAGCTAAGCGGTTATGTTTTAGTTTCTGCCACATCTTAACCTCGAAGAAGCAGGTTGTAGGTCTTGGAAGTAAGTATGGAAGTAAGATGTAGGTTTTAAGGCTTCAAGCCCAACTTCCTGAGACTTTAGACTATACCTACTTCTAAACCCAACACCCTACTTCTATTTTTAATTTAATTCTTTAATGACCATATCCAGATGTTTTTTATTTGGCCCCAGTGACGACTTAGATGGATAACCGACAGGAATAACAGCCATAAATTCCCCTTTTGGTTCGTCCAGCAGGGTTAAGACTTCATCTTTGATCAGGAACATAATACCTAGCCACACTGCGCCCAATCCCAGAGAAGTGACTGCCAGCAGAAGATTTTCTACAGCAGCGGCAGAGCTCTGGATTTCCATCGTCCGGAAAAAATCATAAGACTGGCTTTGTTCTATTTGAAATAGTTTCGTGCCATGTTCAATCAATTCGCCGGTATTGGCAATAGCGATCACTACCGGTGCACTGGCAATAGCCCGGGAAGACAGTCTTAAAAGCACAGAAGCAGCTTTGGGAAAGTCTGCTGCTTTCCGGGTAATCAGTTCAACCAGTTGCTCTTTCTTGCTGCCTTTGATGACAATAAATTTCCAGGATTGCTGATTGTGGGCGGAAGGAGCTTTATTGGCAGCATTAAGTATAGTTTTAATATCATCATCGGTGACAGTTTGGTCGGTAAAAGAACGGACACTGCGGCGGTAATTAATGTTTTTAATTACTTCGTTTGGCATGATTGCTCCCCTTTTATCATTAAACTCTTAAGCGCCTGCCGTTTTCCTTTTTTTAATTTATCAGCGCTATAGCCCAGGCTTATGACAACCATTAATTCAAGATCAACCGGTAATTCCAAATAGGATGATACTGCTTTCTTATGGTTCAGTATTTCTCCCAGCCAACAAGCGCCCAGACCCAGGCTGTGAGCTGCCAACAACATATTCTGGATACAGGCCCCCATAGCCATCAAGTCCTTATCACGGTTGTAGGTGACCTGGTTATCCATGAATACCAGGATGACCGTGTTTGCGTTCTTAATGATTTGGCTATACTTGGTAAATCCAGCCAGCTTGTTTTTCGTGGCTGTGTCCTTGACCACTAAAAAGCGCCAGGGCTGGTTGTTTAATCCTGATGGCGCCCAACGACCGGCTTCCAGTATCTGGCTGACCAGTGAATCAGGGACTTGCCTGGTTTTGTATTTCCTGATCGATCGCCGCTCTTTAATTTGTTTTAGTAAATCCATATATTACCTAATCTATATTTATTATTCGTATTTAACTATTTACTGGCGTACTTACCTGCGAGCTCACCGCGCGCCAGGATATGCCCTTCCATCGCTTTCAGTAGCTGCTGCTTGGAAGCTCCAGGATTAAGATGCAGTTCTGTATCAAGCGCAAAGATCTTGAATAAATAGCGGTGCGTACCTCTAGGTGGCGCCGGCCCGTCATAGCCGATTTTACCAAAATCATTCTTTCCCTGCAGGGCTTTGTTATTGAGAGTCTCTTGTTTAGCTATTTTTTCAGGCAAGTTATTTTCTTTGGCCGGGATGTTGAAAATTACCCAGTGTACCCAGATACTCGGGGCATCCGGGTCATCGCAGATAATAGCCAGGGTTTTGGTTTGATCCGGAACATTGTCCCAGCTCAGCGCCGGCGAAACATTGTCTTTCCTGAAAGCATGCTTATCAGGTATCATTTCCCCGTCTCGGAACGAGGGGCTAAAAAGGTTGATGGCCATTTTCTTCTCCTTTCCTTGCGCCAAAGCGAACCACATCGCCAGAATCAGAGTTGTAAGAAGTAGAGCATAGTATTTAGTTTTCATAAAATTATCCTTTATCTTTATTACTCTACCGCTCTATCACTTTACCACTATCTTTCCTATTTATACCTTATTCTGGGGTCAGCGTAGGCATACATAATATCAGCTATCAAATTGCCCACTAAGGTCAGGATTGCGCTTAAGACGCCTACCCCCATGATGACCGGGTAATCCCGGCTCATCACTGCTTCCCAGCCTAAACGCCCCATGCCTGGCCAGGAAAATATCGTTTCAAATATTACGCCGCCGCCGATCAATCCCGGCAGAGATAATCCCAGCAGGGTAATTATTGGCAAGAGAGCGTTTCTTAAGGCGTGTTTGTAGATCACTTTGTATTCTGGTAATCCTTTGGCCCTGGCGGTACGGATATAATCCTGGTTCAGTACTTCCAGCATCTGGGAGCGGCTATATCTGGTAATGGAAGCAAAGCCGCCAAAAGCAGAGACAAATACCGGCAGGATCAAATGCCAGAGCAAGTCTAAAGCTTTTTTCCCTGCTGGTAAATAATCATAGTTTGCCGAATACATGCCCCCCAGCGGCAAGATGCGCCAATATACGCCGAACAACATCATTAATAATAGCGCCAGCCAAAATGTGGGCATGGCATAGGCAATAAATGAAGCCACAGTCACAGTTTTATCAAAAGCCGTGTCCCTTTTGGCTGCCGACAATACTCCCAAAGGAATAGCGACGATAAAGATGACTAATAAAGCCAGAGTGTTTAGCAAGATAGTGGCTGGCAGGCGTTCCCAGATCTTTTTCATGACCGGGCGGTTATCGTTAAAGGAAATGCCAAAATCAAGTTTGACTAACCGGGTGAGCCAGTGCCAGTACTGTACTGGTAAGGGTTTGTCCAGGCCGTACAGGGCTTCCAACCTGGTGCGGGTGTCAGTACCAAGCTTAGGATTACCATAAGTGAGGGCATCAGTAGGACGTCCAGGGGAAAGATGGATAATGACAAAGGTAATGATGGTAATACCCAGCAATAGAGGTATCATGAATAAGAGTCGGCGGGCAAGGTAATTGAGCATGCTGATCCTTAGCAGGGTATCAGGTAATCAGGTGATCAGGGTGAAGTTTATACCCCCTTGATTTCTATCGAAATCAATACAGGGAGTACAGGTCAGGGTATCAGGCACTTCCTGATATCCTGGTTTCCTGGTATCCACTCCCTGTTCCCCTGCTATCCTGATGTCCTTTTTCTATTTTTAGAACTGAAGTAATCACGCAATATCTGCCGATGATCAAAGGCCATTTGCTCCGGCAGGTCTTCTTCCTTGAATAATTTAACATCTGCCGCATCGCTATCTGCTTTAGGTGTGCCGGTGGCAGTAGCAGTAAAGACCGTAGAAATGGTATGAAAACGAGGATCGCGTTTCGGATCTGAATAAGTATGGAACTGTTGGAGATTGTCCACTTGAAGAGAAGTTTCTTCCAGGGCTTCTCTCCCGGCAGCATCTTCCAAGGATTCGCCATAATCCACAAATCCGCCGGGAATGGCCCAACCAAAAGGTGGATTCGTTCTTTTAATGAGAACCACGGCCTCATTAATATCAATGATCGTATCGACTGTGGCAAAAGGACTTTGCAACTGGTTCTCGATATAGTCCAAGTACCCCATGGCGTTCCGCTCAAAAATATCAAATGCTTTCTGGTCGTATAAACAGAAGATGATCTCTTTTAAAGTAGTTTTAACTTCCCGTAAGTGCCTGAGAGTTTCCTGGGCCATGATCTTAGCCGCGCCAACCAGCGGGAAATGGCCTACGCCACAACCTAAAGCTGGTAAGGCAATTGAGCTTAACTTGAGTTCATTAGCTATCAGCAAAGCATTTTTGCAGGATTCCCTGATCTTAAATTCATCGGTTTTAAAATCCCCTCCTGCGCCAAGGCTGCGGAGGGCAGGCATTCCCACTGTAACGGCGTGAATGACATATTTGGCCTTCAGGGTACCGGCTTTAGTCGCGACAGCAGCACCAATTTCGATTGGCCCTTTGCTGACTGCTTCATCTTCAATCTGCTGGCCGCCCTTTTGGCGGATAACTCCGGCTAACCCGCCACCCATGACCAGTTTGTTATTAGCTGCGTTCACGATAGCGTCAACTGTCAGGGCCGTAATATCACCCTGGATAACTTTAACTGCAGCTCCGTATATCTTTAGTTCCTGCATGTTAACTCCAAGTATTTATTGTGAACTTTCTTTTTTGGCCAGCTCTTCGTTAACAATCTGGCTAATAACTTTTCCATCAGCCTGTCCTTTCAGTTTGCCGGTCACTGCCTTCATCACCTTGCCAAAATCTTTCTTGTTCATAGCTCCGACTTCAGCAATAGTGTCAATAATGATCTTTTTGACTTCTGCGGCACTCGCCTGCTTGGGCAGATAATTTTCCAGTATGGCTAGTTCTTTTTTTTCTTTCTCCGCAGCTTCGGTGCGTCCGCCGCTTTCAAAACCGGCGATTGCCTCTTTACGCTGTTTAGCTTGCTTTTGCAGGATATTCAGGGCATCTTCATCAGTTAATTCCTTCAGCTGTTTCTCTATCTGGTAATAATTTAAAGCTGATTTGAACATCCTGAGAGTATCGGTTTTAAGGGTATCCTTCGCCCTCATGGCGTCTTTTAAATCAGCTTCAATTTTATCTAGTAGCATATCTATTCTCCTTATTCTGATATTTTCTATACGCTACACGCTATCCGCTATTTTTACGATCTTGTCTTGTGATTTTTCTCCACGGATGATAAGGACCTGTTTCTTTTTTACCTGAAAGTGTTCAGCCAGTACTTCAATTAATAACTTGTTGGCTTTGCCGTCCTGCGGCGGAGCCGTGAGATATACCTTTAAACGGCCTGGTTCTAGTTTGACCAGGTTTTTTTTGGCCCTGGGTATTACTCGTATATTTATGATCATCCTGGGGGCCATTGCATCAACCTGCCGCCGATCAAATGCAAATGAATGTGCGCTACAGCTTGCCCGGCATCGTTCCCGTTGTTGATCACCAGACGAAACCCTGATTCCTCAATTTTCATTTCTTTGGCCAGTTTTTTGGCGATCAGATGCAGATAGCCAATGATCGCGCTATCCTGGTCAAGTAAATCGCTGACCGAGGCAATATGCTTTTTAGGGATAATTAAAATATGAATCGGGGCCTGCGGGTTGATATCGTGGAAAGCCAGTACTTTATCGTCTTCATAGGCAATTTTAGCCGGTATCTTTTTATCAATGATCTTGCAGAACAGGCAATCAGTCATATATTACCTCCGTATTTAGCGGATAGCGGGTAGCGTTTAGCGTATAGAATAAAATTAAACGTTAAATTTAATTTCAATAATATCGCCATCATGAGTCAGATATTCCTTGCCCACTGTTTTCATTACACCTTTGGTTTTAGCTTCCTGCAGATTATGGCACTGCATCAGATCTTCATAGCTGACAATGTCGGCTCTGATGAAGCCGCGGGCCAGGTCAGTATGTATTTCGCCGGCGCATTCCACGATCGTACTGCCTTCCCGGAAAGGCCAGGCATGGACTTCCTTTTTCCCTACTGTGTAAAAAAAGAGGATCCGGGCTTTATGCAATACTTGTTGGATAAATAAATTAGTATCCTCCAGCTTAGAGGCGACATAGGTTGGTTTCCAGCTGAGCGGAGCCAGGCCGCGCATGATCGTGGTTTCCTCAGCGTCAAAAAGGACATTGCATAAAGGCTGTTCCAGTTCCAGGGCTTCCTGACATTTCAGCAATAAGGCCTTTTCTTTTTCATCCTGGGTTTTGGCCAGCCGGCCTTCGATCTTTTCTATATCCTGGATCAGCAGATCAAGCAGTTTTTCATACTTGATCAGGATAGCATCTACGTTAAGCATTTCGTCTTTGACGAACTCGGCAAAGAACGGGGTTTCTTTTTGCGGCTCGTATTTTTCCACCATCTTCTTGAACCGTTCATCTTCGTATTTTATTTTGCCTTCTTTTAAATCAAATCCCACAAAACCGATCTTCACTTATACCTCCTAATAGAATATGTCTATGGTTACAGGTTGTGGATGCCAGTATGGCCATTTGGCTATAGTCTTAGGTCCAAACCAAGTACCTTAGACATACTTCCATACCTACTTCTAAAACCTACACCTTACTTCAATTGCTGTTGGTAAAGCTTTCTGATCTGGTTAAAAATATTAATATATGCTGGTGTGGCGTAATCCGGATAAGTCCATTCCCAGGGACTAAACGATCCATTACTATACCGTAAGGTTACTTCCCCGAAAATTCCTTGGCCCAGGTAAAGACGGTGCTGATGGTCTTTGGTCGTAGCTAGTACCAGCTTGCCATATTCCAGATATCCCGGGTCAAGATTAATAGTGCGTTTTTGCCTGTTTTTTGTCAGCTTAAATTCCAATTCATTGGTGAATCTCTTGACCTGCACCAGTTTGTCCGGCAGGATCAGCTTGCTAAACGAAATGAACTGTCGCTGCAGGCCTTGGCCCATTTCCTGCTCATAATATGATGTTTTATCGAATGGCGCTATATCGCTGGTAAAGTCAATTGGCCCATACGCTTTTTCAAAATGTTTAACTGCTTGCTTAAAGAGCAATTCCTGGCCGGCAATCATCCCTACTATTAGTTTTACCTTTTTAACTTTCCTGATCTCTCCCATAATATCCTGACTACAAATTCGAAATTCTAATATCGAAATCCTAAACAATTTCTAAATACTAATTCCTTAAACATTGTAACTTTTGTATTTTGAACATTTGATATTGTTTAGAGTTTAGATATTCGATATTAGTATTTGCCTTAGTGTTGCAGAGTATATTTCTGCTGGGCTTTAGGTACAAACCACTTATTAAAATTATAACCGATGCCGATAGGCTCAACCTTGATCCCCTGGAAACGTTTATCCACCCCGATCAGGGAATCCCGCACATAAAGAAAAGCATACGGCTGGTCTTCAGCTATTAACGCATGCACCTGGTGGTAGATCTTCATGCGTTCTGCCTGGTCAAAAGTTTTTCGTCCAAGATTTAACAGGATATCCACCTGGGGATTTTTATAGGAGATAAAATTGTATTCACCTTCTTTGGTCTTTTCCGAGGACCAGATATCAAAACAATCAGGGTCAGGGGTCATATTCCAGCCTAAAAGTATGGCCTCAAAATTCTTTTTATCCATATATTGGTGGATCAAAGTGCTCCACTCCAATATCCGCACGTTTACCTTGATCCCGATCTTTTTCAGCTGTTCCTGGATGATGGTGGCGGCTAATTCCCGTTCTTTATTGCCTTGGTTAGTAAGGATGGTGAATTCAAATTTCTTGCCGCCCCTTTCCAGGTAACCGTCGCCATTGGTGTCTTTCCAGCCAAGGCCAGCCAGCATGGCCCTGGCCTTGTCTGGATTGTAATCATAGGCTTTAACTTCAGGATTATAAGCCCAGGAGCGATTAGGGAACGGCCCGGTGCAAATAGTGCCCATGGATTGCAGCGTGCCGTCGATAATTTCCTGGCGGTTAATAGCGTAACTAAGAGCCTGCCTGGTCAAGCGGGTATTTTTAAAAAGCGGATTATTAAGATTATAAGCTAAATAGGTATAGCTGAAGGACGGATAACGGAAACTATTGACACCTTGCGCGAACTCCGGGCTGCTGGTTTCCTTGATATAGATATCTGCGGTTAGGCTCATCATGTCGATAGCATGGGTTTTCAATGAAAGCAGCTGGACTGACTGGTCAGGAATGATCTGGTAAATATATTTATCAATATAGGGCCGGCCTTCGAAATAATCCGGATTTGATTCCAATACTACTTTTTGGCCGGTGAGCCATTCCTTGAATTTATATGGCCCGGTCCCGACTGGAGAACGGTTAAAGGCGCATTTATTAAATTCTTCTGCTTTCATGGTGCCTAAAATGTGCTTTGGCAGGATCCCCATGCCCCATGATTCCAGGGCCGGGGCAAAGGGCTCTTTATACCTGATAATGACCGTGTACGGATCCGGGGCTTCTACCTTGGATACCAGCTGGAAATTACTGGAAAAAGGCGTTTTGATACCGGGATCGATCAGTTTCTGGTAGGTAAAGAGCACATCCGCACTCGTGAAAGGAGCGCCGTCATGCCACTTAATGTTTTTACGTAAAAAGAAGGTAATGGTCAGCCCGTCTTTGGAGATGTCCCATGTTTCAGCCAGATCCCCGACTAGTTTAATGTCTTTATCATATTTTACCAGGCCATTATATACCAGGTCGATAATATCGAAGGAAGAACTGTCAGAGGCCAGGATCGGGTTTAAGATGCTCGGTTCTCCAATAGAGCCGTAAATAATACTATCCCCGAAAGCTGGCTCATTATCTGCCGGTAATTTTTGCTCAGCAATTTGTTTGCTGGGATTATGGAGAAAGTAAAAAACCGCTCCGCCAATAAGAATAATAGACAACAGGATAAAGATTATTTTCTTATTCACTTTTGCCTCCAGAATGTGAATCTAACGGTGGAAGTAGTTGGATTTTGGTTAAATTGTTATCGTTCAAAAATGCATTGGCTACCCGGCTTATATCTTTGGCAGTGACGGCTTTCAGGTCAGCCAGATACTGGCTGTCATATTCGTACCCCTTTTGCAAGAGTTCGTAAAATCCAAGGTAAAAGGCGATACTCTGGTTAGTCTGATGACTCAACAGGTATTGACCGGCCAGGTAGGTTTTAACGCTATTCAATTCTTCTTCCGGGACCGGGACGGTTTTAAGTATTTCAATCTCTTTCATGATGGATTCCTGTGCTTGCTCCAGGTTAAAAACGCTTAAGCCAAGATACATGCACAGCGTGCTGGTAAAGAGACGTGATGGATAGAAAGAATCCAGCTCATAGGCCAATCCTTGCCGCTCCCGCAAATTGACAAAAAGCCGTGAATTCATTCCCCCGCCAAGCAATGAGGAAATGATCTTGAAAACCGGATAATCCTGGGATACTACAGCCGGCACCAGGTATCCGTACATTAAATAGGCTTGTTTGAACTTGGTCTCATTAGTCACTTCCTTGATCTGAAAACGGCCTGGTTTGGCTGGCGCAGCATGCAAAGCCGGCATAGGTAAATATTCAGTTTCCAATGCCGGAAAATATCCTTCTAACAATTTAATAATGCTTTTTTTGTCTATATTGCCGACTATGACCAGGATCATATTTTCCGGACGGTAATACTGATCGTAGAAGTCCATGACCTGGTTCCGGGTAATATTCTGTATCGTCTTCTTATATCCGATCACAGGTTTATGGTAGGGATGTTCGCCATACATTTCTTCGTGCAGCAGGTCGAGTGAGACCGTAAAGATTGAATCTTCCCGTGTCCGGAGGGCTGCCAGTATGCTGGCTTTTTCTTTTTCAACTTCTTCCTGGGGGAAAGTCGGATTCAAAACACAGTCAAAAAAAACATCACTCAGGGGTTTAAAATAATTTTTAAAAACAGCAGCGCTAACCAGCGCATAATCTTCAGTGCAGGAGCCAATAATAGCTGTGCCTAATGATTCGGTCTCTAAAGCGATTTGTTTGGCGGAACGCGCAGAGGTGCCTTTATAAAGAAGCTGTTGAATGAAATTGGCAATGCCAGCCTGTTTTTCATCTTCTTCCAAAGCTCCGGCTTTAACGAATAAGTCCAGAGCTATCACTTCGCTGGCTGGTTCGTACTGATGAATGAGCGTCAGCCCATTGGGAAAAACAGTTTTGGCCGGAGCATTAACTGTGGCCGCGATTGCCGGCTGGCCCAGAAGCATAATCAGTAAAAAGAAGGATAGAAACTGTTTCAATTATTTCCCCTCATTTCCGGCAGTAATAATAGGGAGGTGTAATTATACCCCAAATACTTCTTGGCTACCCGGGTTATATCTTCTTTCGATACGCTGTTGATCTCCTCCAGGTATTTCAAGGCATATGGTACTTTAGCGATGCTGGCGTAGTACCCTAAGGTATTGGCTTTATCGGCCGATGTTTGATTATCCAGTATAAAACCTGCCACCAGCATCTGTTTAGCTTTTGCCATTTCTTCATCGCTCACTTCAGCAATCCTAAACCTGCTGATCTCCGCGGTAATGGCGTTGGTCACTTCCGGGATCCGATTAGGCGGATAGATGGAGTCGACCAGAAAAATGCCGTTCCCTCTCTGGCTCATAAAACTACTGCTGATATTGTATACCAATTGCTTTTCCTCGCGCAGGGATTCATTCAGGCGGCTGGAACGGCCTTGCCCTAACATTACCGACAAAAGATCCAGGGCATATTGGTCTTTGCTGTTAATAGCCGGTCCCAGGAATCCGATCACATGGTAAACCAGGTTGACTTTGAACGGTAATTCGATCTTATGGGGAAAAGGATCGTCGTAGGACTCTATTATGACTGGTGAGGTTTTTTTGACGACGGGCTTGGCATTAACAGAAACCGGGAATAATTCTTTGACCTTTTCCAGCGCTTCCTCTTGGGGAAAATCACCGGATAAGATCACGGTCATATTCACGGGCTTATAGTTTTTAGCGTAGAACTGCAGTAACGTTTCCCGGCTGAAAGACTTAATATTGTCGGTGGTCCCCAGTGTTGGCAAGCGGTATGCAGATTGTTTAAAGATAGCTTCATTGAACTTATTCCAGAGATAGGCATGCGGTTCATCATTCTGCCTCTGGATCTCTTCAAGTACGACCAGCCGTTCTTTTTCTAATTCAATGGCGTTGAAACTGGCATTCTGGACCATATCCGCGAGGATACTGACTGCTTCATACCAGTAATCACTGGGCACATTGATATAGTAATAGGTAAAATCTTTGCCGGTTGCTCCGTTGAGCATCCCGCCTTTTGATTCTACTGCCCGTTGGATGGAATTGACTGGCCTGGTGGCAGTGCCCTTGAACAGCATATGCTCGATAAAATGGGAGATGCCGTTGTTCTCCGGCGTTTCATTCAATACGCCTGTCTTGAGCCAGATCTGGACTGAAACAATGGGCTTGGCTGTGTCTGGCAATAACAGCACAGTCATGCCATTATCAAGATGATGCTGTTCTAAGCCAGCGAAGAGATCGTCCGCAATTAGAGAAACAGGAATGAGCAGAATAATTAGTAGCGTAGTAAAAATTAATTTCATTTTCATATTTAATTATTATAGGTATTATCACCACAAAAATCAAGCAAAAAGGCAAATAAAAAAAGCACGGGAAGAATATTCCCGTGCTCAGGTTTTAGATAATTATTACTGCGGTGGACTATTTCCAGGTATTCATGCTAGAACTTTACACCCAGGGATATCCGATGATTATCGCCGAGGTCCCCTTTCGGAGCGAAGGCGTAATCCAGGTTGTAGCGGCTGATCTTCATGCCGAAGCCGGCGGTAAAGGTATCAACATCATAGCCGAACTTGTAACCGGCACGGATAGCCATGACCTGGTTGTAGACATATTCAGCTCCCAGGTTGAACCGGGTGGATAGTTCTTGGGGTTTGCTGAGGTCTCCAGAGACAGTCAAGGCATTGTTCGGCAGAGCCTTGGTATAGGCAGCCCCGGCCCTGATGGTAAAGGATAACGGGTCTTCTTCTTCGATATACTTCATCCCGCCGCCAATGTTCTGCAGTGCGAGTCCTAAGGATACCCCCTCTATCTGCGGTAACCGGTATAAACATCCCACGTCAATAGCCACAGTACTGGCTGATTCAGCCTCAGCCAAGGTACTGCTGAGATATTTCAGGTTGGCGCCGGCTGAAAATTTTTCGAGAACTTCTTTGCCATAGGCCAAATTCACGACAAAATCCTGCTGGGCCTTGACTGATTTAGAAGTGCCATCCAGGTAATTGAGTTCCATCTCGCCGGCAGAGAAACTTTCGATGGCTATACCGGCAGTGCCGTATTCAGCCAAGGGCTGGGCATACTGAATGGACATTAAACCCATATCGGCGATCTCCTTGAAGTACATGGCGCTAACTTCAGCATTATTCATCGTACCAAGTCCCGCCGGGTTCCAGAAGATGGTTTCCGGGCCGCTGGCTACGGCAGTGAACGCATCGCCCATGGCCAGACTGCGCGCACCCAGGGATTCCTTCAAAATCACTCCCCCAGTCGTGCCAGCTCCGGCCAAGGCCAGGTTGGCTATCAACAGAAGATGAAATAGGATACTGATGGTTTTAATTATTTTCATTTTATTTTCCTCTTGGGCAGTCATATTTCTCTTGCCCTGTTTTTGGGTTTTAATTATCTTGCTTTTCCTGGCTAATTGTTTTTTACTCATGGACATACCCTAATTACGCGAATTATAGCTAATGTTTCGAATATTACTTAATTACGGCGGTCTTTTTAATCACTTTAATCCCTGGCGCTTCGATGAAACATAAATAAACGCCGCTGGCGACCGTCTCATTGGAATCATTCTGGCCGTTCCAGGATTCGGTATAATTACCAGCCGGCCTGCTTTCATCAACCAAGGTCCTTACTAATTCCCCGACAATATTGTACAATTTGACCGTGACTTGGCCGTCATTTTCAATAGTATAGTCGATCATGGCGCTTTCACCTTTAGCTGGATTGAAAACGTTATTGTACAATTTTACTTCACCGTTGCCTGGTACCGCCGGCGCGTCTTCATCTATATTTTGCACCGCAGCCACAGCAGTGTTAAATTCAACACTAAATTTCACCTGGTCGGCATAATTGGTCAAATTGCCGCTGCTGGCAACGTAGGAACGCAAACATATCTCACCGCTTGAGGAAATATAGCTGGCGATAGCATTGGTGGTTATAGTAATGGTTTTATCAGTTGTGCTGATTAGACGGTAATCCATCCTGGCCCAGACACTGGTGACAAAATTGTAGAGGTATAGATTCTGGTAAGCGGACCGGTTCAAACGGCCGTCATAGGTGATGGTTAGTTTAGTCACTTTACTGCGAGCTTCGGCAATAACTGTTTTAGCGTACCAGTCTGTGGCATAGGTTGTTCCTGACTTTGTCCCGGTAATTGTCAGATAGGCTCCGTCATTGTTATTCAGATAAGTATAATTGCCAGAAACTGTACCCCTGGTTATGGTGATCCCGGTCGGCGTATAGCTCTTGCCGGTCGGTAAAGCGACTGTAGTGAACGAATAATCAGCGCTGGTGGCTAAATTGCCGGCCACATCTTTGGACTTGACGCGATAATGATAAAGAGTATTAGCTGTCAATCCAGACAAGGTAACGCTATGATTGTTGACCAGGCTGGTATTCAGCGTTGAACTGGTACCGTAGCTAGTGGTCAAGCCATATTCCACTTGGGTATTGCTGGCTTCATTCGTAGTCCAGGAAATTACGGCTCCAGTAGTCGTAATACCGGAACTGGCAATACTGGAAAAGACCGGTGCAGTGGTGTCAACAGTACCGTTTATTTCAACTGAGAAATTGATGTAATCAGCATAACAGCAGACGTTGCTGGTGCGTTCGGCATAAATACGCAAACGGATCTCTCCGGCGCTGGAGACATAATTAGTAAGATTAGTAGTTAAGGTGACGGCAATAGTCTGATCAGTAGTTCCTACGGTCGTAGAATTGATTAAGTCCCAAGCGCTGGTCGTAAAGTTATAGGCAGACAAACTTTGTGCTTGTGTAGAAGTATAGTGTCCGTTGAAAGTGAAAACAAGTTTAGTCACTGTAGCCGGGGCATCGGTGATATATGTTTGGACATACCAATCAGTATAGAACAAAGTGCCATTTTGCATGGCATTGTTACTAAAGTAAGAGCTATCATCGACCGCCAAATTTGCATAGGTCCCCTGCCCTGTTCCCTGGGTCACGGAAATAGCAGTTGGCGCGTAGTTTTTAGTTTGGGGCGCAGTAGTTCCTGTAGTGAACGAATAATCAGCGCTGGTGGCTAAATTGCCGGCTGCATCCCTGGATTTAACCCGATAGTGATACAAGGTACTGGCAGTCAATCCAGACAGGACCACGCTGTGGCTGGTGATCAAGCTGGAGTTCAAGGTTGAGTTATTACCGTAGCTGGCGGTTAAGCCATACTCAACCTGGGTATTACTGGCTTCATTCGTTGTCCAGGTTATATTTGCTCCGGTGGTGGTAATATTGGAACTAGCTATACCGGAAAGAACCGGTGCAGTCGTATCGGCAGTGGTTACTGGTGGTTTAAAAGGATTTACTCTGGGTGATTGTGAGCAGAAAATATACCAACTAGTAGTGGCTACGGCATTATGCTGGAAATTGGTTGGCCAGTAGTCTCCCCCATCCCCAACGGCGCACAATACACCACCATTAGCAGATTGGGCTTTTGCCGTCTGGCTATGGAAATAATTTGCTTTAGTCATGTCTCCTAGTGTCTCGTAGGTCAGCGCCATTTGTTCTGTGCCTTCAAACCAGACACCGCCGCCGGGATAAGCAATTGTCCCGTCGTAATCAAAGCCTTCAATTGTCTGGCTGTTATAAGTCCTGGTCAGGCGCATGGTATTATAAGCAAAGGAAATAGAACGGCTGAAATCCTGTCCAGCGGGACCGGTCTTGCCGATAGCTACGATGCTCCAGCTTTGCGGATCAAGGTAAGTACTATAATCATTATGGCCGGTATAAAATCTGCCGGCTGTATTGTCCCACATTTTATTGACCAGCCAGTTATAGACTAACTGGGCTTTATCTTTATAATACTGGTTGTTCAGGATTTCACCAAGATAATAAAAAGCAGAGTAAGCGTCATAGTTATGTTCGGTGCTGGTCCAAGTCTCCCTGGCCCCGACATCGGTCAACCCGCCGTAAATAGAGCCATAGCGCGCATCAGCCATATTGGTTTCCTGCAGGGTAATGAGCCAGTCAGCAGCTTTCTGGCAGGCATTGACATAAGTGGTATCGCCGGTTTTGCGGGTATAATAGTTGATCGCCAGCATCATCCACAGGGTTTCTCCGCTGCGCCGCCAGGTAGAAGTACGGGTAGCAGTATCAGTATAATGACCGTTGGACCAGCTGCCTTCGGCGAATTGCAAGGGCATCATGGCGTCTAAAACTTTCTTGGCCCGCACCAGGTCATTTTCGCAGGTGAAAGCAATAATAGCGCACGCCTGGTCATAGGTGTACCCTACCGTGGAATTATCACCTTCAAAACTATCTACAAGTCCAGTGGTGTTATTTTGTTGCGCGGCCAGCCAATCATGCGCTGTAGCCGCCAGGAGGGTATTGACCTTAAGCAGAGTTCCTAAGATAATGGCAAGTATCGTGGCTTTCTTTAAGTTCATGAGCTTCTCCTTATGTTAATCTAATGTTAAGAATAAATAAAAAAACCGGTTCTTTGCTAGCCCCGGTTAAAGCAATAATTAATTATGTAAAAACCATAACTTATTGCTGGTCCGCGGCTTTTTTATTTACTATTAGATTGTAAGGAGAATTTGGCCTGCCTCTGGCAGGTAATAAGAAAATAACACAAAATAATAAATTGTCAAGCTGATTTTATTTATTCCTTTTTTTAACTTTCTTTTTAGCGGCAGGTTTTTTAGACTTTTTCGGCTTGGCAGTTTTCTTGACTTTTGCTGTTTTTTTAGTTTTCTTGACTGCTTTATTCTTGGTTTTAGGTGTGGCTTTTTTCGTTTTGCCGGAGAGCATGTCGGCAATGATCTTTAACGCGGCCAGGGTATTGTCTTTTTGGTCAGCGATCATCACTACCACATCTTTATTTGTAGCTTTACAGGCAGACAGGATCTTCTTCTTATCATCGGCGTTGATACCATATTGCGGCAGTTCATCAGTAGAAATAAAACCTTTAACCCCGGCTTTGTCCATAATTTCTTTTTGTACCTGGTTGCTCAGCCGGTCATTGTCTATGAGCACGCCATTAGCTCCGCTGATCTTCACTCCTCCGACTATACCGCCGCTTTTGATCACCCCGGCAATGATATGAGACGCAGTCTTGCTAAAAAGAGAAGTCAGGTCCTGGATCATGATTCCCTCCTGTTTTACAGGTATTAGTTTTAAGGTGTAGATGTAAGTATAGTTATTAGTCTTAGGGATTGGGTTTAAACCAAAGACTTACTACTTACTTCCATACCTACTTCCATAACCTACACCTTTTACTTATCTATTAAGCCGATGTCGGCAACGACTACTTTGCCAGTGTATTTTTTCGCAGCAGTCTGTCCAAAACCTATTTTAGGAAAGCCAAGAGTCACAGTTACTACAGCTGAGATACAGGTCCCCAGGGATTGCCCGGTATCAGCATTCAGACCGCTGGGTATATCAATGCTTATTATTTTTACACCACTTTGATTCAAATCGTCAATAATATTTTTATATAATCCCAGGATCGGGCCGTGGCTGCCGGTGCCCAATAAAGCATCTATGACTACATGGAAATAACTGATCTGCTCTTTTAAAAAGGGCCAATTGTCCTGGACTTTTTGCACGGGAATATGCAGATTTTCGATGACCGCGAAATTAAGGCGGGTTTCCAGGCTGGCCTGATCCAAGCTACCGACAAAAAACACTTCTACTCTTTCCCCATAATGATAAAGCCAGCGGGCAGCGACCAATCCATCGCCGCCATTATTGCCGGAACCGCAGAAGATGGCTATCTTTTTATTTTTCTTGGTCAACAGTTTAAGGGTTTCATCAGCTACTGCTTTGCCGGCGTGATCCATTAGCACCTGGGCTGGGATACCATAGGTATTAATGGTTTGATCGTCTATTGCCCGCATTTGCTGGAGGGTTATTTTTTTCATAGGAAGTTATTTGAAAAATAGTTTGTACGCTTCTTGTATGCCGCTGCGGATCATCATTACCGCGATGGCGGTCAGGAAAATATCCGCTACTTTGGAAAAGGCCCTCATCCCATTTAGACCGATCAGCCGGGAGATCCGCTCACTGTTGGCCAGAATGATCCAGGAAATAAGTATATTCAGGATCAATGAAATGAAGGTCGGGAACATCCCGAACGAATCGATCAGGACTAACGATGTGGTGAGCAGAGCCGGACCGGCGATCAGGGGAGTCCCGATAGGAAAGACACCGGCATCCTGGTATTGCTTTTCCCGGGTGGAAGAAACTCCTGGCAGCAATAAATTAACCGATAATATCAGCAGGAGGATGCCTCCTCCGATCTTGAAGTCGGCGATGGTGATGCCCATAATCAGGAAGAGTAATTTGCCGATCAGGATAAAGATAATGGCAATGGTCGTAGCGGTGATCAGGGATTCAATTATACTTTTATGCTTCTCTTCAGCGGTCATCCCGGTGGTCAAGCCGAGGAAAATAGGCAGGATGCCGACAATATCAATCGCCACGAAGATAGGAATAAAACTAAGCAAATAAGGTTTGATAAAAAAGTAGAGCTCAGCCATCATAATTTTATCTCGCGCAATAATTGGGCCGCGACTTCAGGCAATAAAGGCTGGATCTGGGATCCGGTCCCTATTTCAAATCCGGATAATTCCAGGACTTGGGGCGTGATCTCGATATGCCAATGATAGTCGTCCTTAATAGTGGCCCAGTACCCTTCCCGTTCGCGCATGTAAGGGGCAGAATGAAGCATGAAATTCAAAGGGGGATCATCCAGCACTTTCTCGACGCGCAACAGGCTGTTTTTCATTATTTTAGCCAGGTTGAGCAGGCTCTCCGGAGATTCCTTGAGAAAATCGCAATTATGCTTTTTAGGCATGATCCAAACTTCAAATGGGAACCGGCTGGCAAAAGGAGTAACCGCGACGTAACTGTCATTTTCTTCTACTACTCTTTTGGTTTCCCTTAACTCCTGGGTGATCACATCGCAGTAAAGGCAACGGTCCTTAAAGCCGTAATACTCACGGGCATGATGCAGCTCATCTTTAATTGTTTTAGGAGTAATAGGCAAGGCGACCAGTTGCGAGTGAGCATGGGAAAGACGGTATTTACTGCTCTTGCGCTGATTTTTAAAGATCAAGGCATATTTAAAACGGCGGTCCCCTTCCAGATCGCGCATCCTGGACTGGTAGGTGCTGAATACTTTTTCTATTTGTTCAACCGTAAGATTAGACAAATTCTTGACGTGTTCCGGAGTTTCAATAATTACTTCATGCGCACCGACATTGCTCATGAGATCATACATGCCTTCCGCCCGGCGGTCCGGATCAGTTTCTATTTGCAGGGCAGCTTGTTTGGAGACGATCACCCGTACTTCCCATCCCGGGGTGTCTGCGGAAGTGCCAGGGGTTCTTAAGGCAAATATTTCTTTGCCGCTGACTTTTTCATTTCCAGGGCAGAAGGGACAAACCTTCCACTCTGTTTTTTCCTGGGAAGCAAGTGAGGTAAAGAACTCTTGTTCTTTTTCAGTACCAGTGATGATCCATTGTTCAGTAAAGGGATCTTTTCTAATTTCGGTCATTAATCCTCCAATAAAATCAATTACAAATTCTAAATTCTATCGTCCCGATTTATCGGGACTTATGCTAAATTGTGGTTTTTATACCATAACTTCGAATTAGCGAAGCGAGTAATTTGTAATTTAGCATTTAGGTTACGATTATGCCGGCGTATCCCACTACTTCATTATTGTCGCCGGTAACTGCGCCGCTGGTATCATAGCTAACCAATTCGGCGCTGGCAGCTCCGAGGGATTTAGCCGCATATAACATTACGGCTGTGGGCGCAACACCACACATGCTGATGTTATTTTCGCTGACTGTTTGTAATAATTTATTAGGTTGCAGAGCCAGTATATCATTGATCGCTAAAGTGTCTTTTTTCTTGGCAGCAGCGAGACTTTCATAGTGAGTCATGTCTGATGAGGCCAGTATTAGTACTTCTTTTTTGCTTTCCTTGATCGCGCTGGCAATCCCTTCTCCCAGGATGCGGCATATTTCCTGGGACTGGGTGCCCAGGATAATAGGCACGATCTTTAGATCTTTACGGAAATATTGGAGAAAAGGCAGTTGAATTTCCAGGGAATGTTCCTGGGCATGAGCGCTATTATCCAGCGAGACAGTGCCGCCGCATAATTCAGTTATCCTCTTACCCAGATCAATGTCCAGACTGACCGGCCCACAGGGCGTATTCCAGGCATCGTTATCAGCCAAAGAAACCATATATCCCCGGCCAGTATGGTTTGGACCGATCATGACAATAGTCCCAGGGATCTTAGTACTGGCAAAAACCTGGGCGGCTATTTTCCCGGAATACAGCCAACCAGCATGCGGAACTATGATGCCGATGGCTTTACGGGAAGTAACTTTTTTATTTGGCAGGAAAGTATCAATGGTTTTAATAATACTATCTTCAGTACCTGGATACCAGGTACCGGCATACACTGTTTTTCTGGACATGTATAGCTCCCTGTGCCCAAAATTGTAGCTCATTTGTTCTGTAAAGTCAATAGTACGCAATGTTGTTTCTAAATCTCTTGCACCCAGCCATTATTCAAATTAAGCTGTTTAAGTTTATTAATGACTAGCGCATATTCCTGTTCCGTAATCTGCCGGTTTAATTCTGGAATGCCGCAAGCCAGGTGCCGGGGTGTATATTGGCTCATTATACTCAGGTAAGCCTGATCGCTGATCTTCCCAGCTATAAATTCCAATATTTTTAAACTGCCGGAAATATTCTCCGGTAACACTAGATGCCTGATCAGCAATCCCCGTCTGGCAATCCCGCCTGCATCAAACTGCAGGTCCCCGACTTGGCGATGCATCTCCAGCAATGCGGCTTGGTTAATCTCCCAATAATGAGGGGCCTGGGAATATTTTTCAGCCAGGGCATTATCGCTATATTTGGCGTCAGGCAGGTAAATATCTATAATGCCATCCAGCAGTTGGAGCGTTGCCAGGCTTTCATAGCCGCCGCAGTTATAAACCAATGGCAAATGAAATCCTTTTTCAATAGCTTTTTCCAATGCGGCCAGGATTTGCGGGATATAAATAGTCCCTGTTACCAGGTTGACATTGTGGCATTTTTTGCTTTGCAGGAAAAGCATGATCCGGACAAGTTCTTCGACTGGGACTGCGGTTCCGTTGCCAAATTGGCTGATGGGATAATTCTGACAAAAGGCACAGCGCAGGTTGCAATGGGTAAAAAATATCGTCCCTGATCCGGCCGTGCCGCTAATCGGCGGTTCTTCGCCAAAATGAGCATTAAAAGAAGCGATCTCAGGAGCCAGCCCAGCTTGGCAGAAACCATGAGCATCCTCTAACCGGTTGATTTGGCAATCCCGCGGGCAGAGGTCACAGCTTTCGAGCTGCCGGTAAGCCTGTTTGATGCGTTTAGTTAGGATTCCACTCTGCAGTTTCAGGTAGGAAGGAGTAAATGTAAGCATTAGAATTTTAAGTAGATAAGAATGACAGTCAGGATGAGGGAAATGGTAAATATGAAAAAAGTGGAGATAAATGGAATAAAATACACCAAGATTGCTTTCCCAGTTGTCAACTGATAAATGATCTTGAGGCTTTTCACTTGCAGGGTCAGAATCCAAATAGCAATAAACAGATAGGTCAAAATGTAGATATTATTACTGCTGGCGCCTAATCCTTTACTTAAGATAGCTCCAGCTGGCAGAAAGATCAGCGGCAAGAGGCTGGCGCCAAAAAGGACAAATAATTGATTAATGTTTCCTTCTTTTTTAAACCAGGAAATAATAGAACTAAACAAAGATGTCATGATTACCCAGAAAACGACAAAGGCAAAAAGCTTGGCCAGGTAACCAACCGTAAGCATACCAGTGACTTGCATCGAGTCGCTATTATCGATTAACAGTCCCGCTACGCTTTGAAAAAATAAACTGATAATCACTATCCAAAAAGAAAACCAAAGCGGCTTATGAGAGACCAAGAGTTCGTTGAAACCCTGCTCCGGGTCGGTGATTATTTTAGAAATTATTGCCAATCTTTCCATTTTCTACTCCATTAAATAAGCTAGCCGCGTATCGCTTTTATCCAAGACCCTGGTTACCTGGGTCAGGGTGTTCTCATCAGTTTTACGGCCGCCAAACATTTCAAATACTTTTTCCATCGGCGAATAATCTTTGATTATATAAGGCTCCCCTTTTAATCCGGCCAGGTCTGCTGCAGCCTGGATTGCGTCAGGAAGATTGCCTAATTGGTCGACCAAGCCTTTATTCATGGCTTGTTCACCCGTAAAGATAGAACCATCGGCCAGCTGTTTCACCTGCTCATAGGTCATCTTCCGGCCAGCGACGATCACTTTAATAAACTGTTCATAACTATTATCGATCAAGCCCTGCAGCAGCTGTTTCTCTGATTCATCAGGTGAACGCCAATAAGCGCCAATATCCTTGGATTTACCGCTCTTGACCACTTCCATTTTTACGCCAATTTTTTTGAAAAGTTCCTGCATATTGCCAAAATTAAAGATTACGCCGATACTGCCGGTAATAGTTGAAGGATTAGCAACTATCTTGTCCGCGGCACAGGCAATATAGTAAGCTCCGCTAGCGCCAACATCACCCATGGAAACAACTATCTTTTTGCCGTGCTGGCGCAGTTTATTCACTTCTTCATAGATCTCCTGGCTGGCGCCAGTGCTGCCACCTGGGGAATTAATCCTTAAAACCACTGCTTTGACGTTCTTGTTCTTATCGATCTTCCGGAGACGATCAACGATCGCGTCTGACCCGGAGAGAAACCCGGGAAACATGGAATACTGGCGCTCCACAAATATTTCGCCGTAAATGTAGACAATAGCAATACCATCCTTACCGAGAGAAGGTAATTCCAGTTTGCCTGATTCCTTTCCTGCTGAAACAGGAGACTGTTTAAAAACCAGTACTAGTCCCAAGAGGACGGAGAGACCGCACAAAGCCAGTAAGGCATAGGTAAACAACGTCTTTCTATCCATAGATCATGCTCCTTATTATATTAGCGTGCTTATTATTCTTCGATATTGTTTTTTTTGTGCAAAAGCAGCAGCTGTAATTCGCCTTTTCTTTTTTGCAGTTCTACCAGCTCCAGCTGCTTCAAGACAATATCAATTTCCAGCTGGTCTAATCTTTTTTTGATACCGTCGGTAGTCAAACCATTTTTAGTTGACATATTTCCTCCTGCCATAAAATGATAAATATCAAGCTGGCTGATTTTATTCTTTTATCACAACCCGCCGGAAAAAGCAATCCTATTCTACTTTGAGGTATTTAAAAGTAACTGCCTTGTGATATTGGGCCAGGGAATCCCAGGTACAGGAAAAGGCGATCATATTCTGGTTAGCGCGGGCAGAGTCAGTTCCCCTGGCACTTAAAGTAAAGGGTATATCCCTCGTCTCTCCAGGAGCTAGTTTATTAATCACTTGTTCCTTTACGCCAAGGCAATTCATGTAGGGAACCGACAGGGAAGATATTTTAATGTTGCGTTGAGTGGCGCTAGAAATATTCTTTACTTTAACTGGTATCACCTGGTTTTTACCAGTGATCAATTTATCAGGTGTCTCCAGATTGAGCGCAATGTCCAGCAAGCCCCAATCATATCTTAACGCGGTAAAAGAAGCAGCGCCGGCGATGGCCCATTCATTAACATTGTAAGGTCCCAATCTGCCCCACAGGCCCCGCGCCAGGTCGTGCCAGAACATTCCTTTGTTCCTTCCGTCTCCAGACATTTTCCGATTAGCTAAGATCATGCGGTCATAGAATTCCTGCGGGCCGGGAGGATTGACCGTAAACTGGTGAAGGTTCCAGTCAACGACATCGCCGCCAAAAAGATTGACCTGGTTTTTACCGACATAGCGATTCCAGCCTTTGAGCAGGTCATTAAATTGCCCCCGGTCACATTCATACAGCATGACCGCATCAATAGCCGCACCTGCGTCATTCATCATGATCGGATCCTGTCCATGCTGCCAGCCCTTTTCCCAGCTTAAGGTAAAACACCATAAGGGTTTTTTGGTATTAACCTTGGCAATAATTTCTTTTACCATGGTGGCTACATAATGGGCCCGCCACCAGTTCCATTGGTCAACCAGGTTCATTTTTTGCCGCTTCTGGATCTCTTTGCCCAACCAGCACATCCGGCCCATTTTTTCCAATTTGCCCCAGTTTGCCGGCAGCTCAGGATTCATGTCCGCCACAAATTTGTCTACCATTTCATATCCGCCGATAGCATTGCGGATGTAGTCCAGGCCGATATAATCGACATTTGGTGTATTGGCCAGCCGCGTAAGCAGTTTGATTATATCGGTGCGTCGTTTTTGATCACCGATTGATATTGATCTGGTAGGTACGCAGGTTCTGGCTGAACTGTTATAGTTGTAAGCAAATTGGTAGTTAGCTTTGTTAATGGTATCTCCGAAAGTCAGGAAACAAGCCACCCAGGCTCCGAATCTCAGGCCCTTGGCATGAGCCGCTTTGGCAAACTTTGGAACAAAATTAATATTTGATTGTATCCATGGTGAATTACTATCGATCCTGGCTCCCCAGCTGGCAGTTTGACCAGCCAGATACCAGACAGTGTCAGCGGTTAAATAGTCAGCCCAATCAAAAATGTTTTCCCAGTTGCCAATATTGCCATCAGGATTTTTTATTTTTGCTGTCTCCATCATAGCTGAGCTTTCCAGGGTCAATACTCCCATTCCTGGTTTAATAGCTGCCGGCTTGAGTCTTTCAATTTCAAATTTAACAGTTAAGATACGGGCTTGTCCCTTCTTTCTGGGGATACTTAATTTAGCCGTATAAAAGCCATCAGGCGCATTCCAGGGTATTGGCCAGGCAGCTTCATAAATATGTAAGCGCGGATTGTATTTTAATAGGGCCGCTTTTTTACCGCCAACAGAATCAATTGGCTTATTATTTCTTTCAACAAATACCAGTAAATTCATTTTATCCAGGGATTTATCCCGGGAGTCAAAGCCAAACTTCACTAGCTCAAAATGGCGATATTTCTTCTGGTACGTTTTAAGCGTGGCAGACTGATTACGGTAATAATAATAGTAAGAATGGATAGAGGTTATAGCTACTATAATCAAGATAATGATAGTAAGGATAGTGATGAAATGCAGCGGAAGCTTAGGGCTCTTCTTTCTCCTAGAGGGCTGGTTACGCTTGATCTTACTTATGGGACGGGGTTGCTTATAGGGCATATTTTCAACGTTTCTTTCTATTAAAGTATATTATTAAGATAATTTGTATTTGCTAATAATATCAACGCTTTTTGAGATAGCTTCATCTAATTTATCAGGTTCTTTTCCGCCAGCCTGGGCCAGGTCAGCCCGGCCCCCGCCACTACCACCTACAATGGTAGAGACTTCCTTGATGATTTTCCCGGCATGCAGGCCCTTAGCGGTCAGATCAGCGGTGACCATGCAAATAAGGGCTATTTTGCCATTTTTGAGGCCTCCCAGAATGAAAACCCCGCTTTTCAGGCTGTTCTTTAACTGGTCCCCTATCTTACGTAAGTCTTCGGCATCGGCTTCAGGGAAGCTCTTGGCTAAGAATGAAATACCATTTATTTTCTTAACTTCACCTGTCAGATCATGGCTTTTAAGAGACACTGTTTTTGATTTTTGCCGTTGCAGGTCTTTTTGCAGGGTTTTTAACTGCTCTAATAATTTACCAACCCTGTTGGTTAATTCACTGGCGCTGGTTTTAAGGATTTGTTCAAGATCGGTGATCAATTGTTCCTGTTGATGCAGGAACCTGATTGCTTCCTGTCCGGTTACCGCTTCAATGCGGCGTACCCCCTGGGCAATGCTGGATTCTGAGACGATTTTAAATAATCCGATTTCACCGCTGGTATGGCAATGGGTCCCGCCGCATAGTTCCATGCTGGCACCGGTTACTTCGACCAGACGGACTTTCTCCCCGTATTTTTCACCAAAGAGAGCCATGGCTCCTTTTTTCTTGGCTTCATCTGGGGATGTTTCCGTGACCATTACCTGCAGGTTAGCCCGGATATTAGCGTTAACCAGGTCTTCTAAAACAAACAATTCCTGGGCCGCCAAAAACTGGTTGTGGGTGAAATCGAAACGCAGCCTTTCAGGTTCGACCAGGGAGCCAGCCTGGGTTATATGATGGCCCAGGGTTTTTCTTAAGGCCGCCTGTAATAAATGCGTGGCAGTATGGTTGCGGGCGATATTATTACGCCGTTCTACGTCTACAAATATATTAACCTCGTCATTTTTAGCAAAAGTCCCCTTGTTTATTTTACCCTCATGCACGATCAGTCCCGGGATTGGCCGGATAGTGTGGTCAATGATGATCTCCCCTTCCGGCTTGGTGATCTTTCCTGTATCGCCGGTCTGGCCTCCGGTTTCCCCATAACATGGCGTTTTTGCCAGTATTACCTGGACTATATCTCCAGCCCCGGCCTGGGTCGTTTGCTTTTTATCTAGTACTAAGGCCAGGATCTTACTTTGGGTATTGTATTCATCATAGCCACTGAAAATAGTATCTCCGGTTTCCTTATGGAGCAGAGTATAAAAGGAAAGGTCTTCTGCTCCGGAGCCTTTCCAGGCTGACCTGGCTTTTTCTTTTTGCTGTTCCATTTCCGCCGTAAATTCTTTTTCGTCTATTTGAAAACCTTGTTCAGCAGCTATTTCTTTGGTCATGTCTGCCGGGAATCCATAAGTATCATAAAGTTGAAAAACAATTTTACCGCTGATCATGGTGTTGCCGCTTTTTTTAAGCTCTCCGATGATCTCTTCCAGGATGGTCAGTCCTTGCTCCAGTGTTTGCTGGAATTTCTTTTCTTCGTTAATGATAATATTATAGGTATGTTCTTTAGCGTCGGCCAGTTCTGGATAGTGGCCTTTCATCGAATCAATGACTACTCCCGCCAGCGTATGTAAAAAGGCATCATTAATATTAAGTAATTTGCCATAACGGTGAGCCCGCCTGATGAGCCGGCGCAGTACATATCCTCGTCCTTCATTAGACGGCAGGATCCCTTCACTGCAGAGGAAGGTGATCCCCCGGATATGGTCAGCGATCACTTTTAAGTAACGGTCAATTTTCTCTTCCCGGCGGTATTCGACTCCGGCCAGGTCAGCCGTTGTTTGGATGATCGGACGAAACAGGTCAGTGTCAAAGTTTGAGGATACACCTTGAACCACAGCGGTTAATCTTTCCAGGCCCATGCCAGTATCAATATTCTTCTGCGGCAAAGGGGTCAGGCGGCCATTTTTGTCACGGTCAAACTGGGTAAAAACGAGGTTCCATACTTCCAGGTAACGGTCACAATCACATCCCGGCCGGCATTCTGGCTTGCCGCAGCCTGCTTTTTCTCCCTGGTCATACAGTATTTCGGAACAGGGACCGCATGGTCCTGTTTCGCCCATTTCCCAGAAATTAGATTCTTTCCCCAGGCGAATGATCCGGTCAGGTTTGACCAGGGATTGCCAGATCTGAGCAGCTTCATCATCATCCTGATAAATAGTCACCCATAATTTATCAGGCGGGAGATTTACTGTTTTAGTCAAAAATTCCCAGGCCCAGTGAATAGCGTCTTTCTTAAAATAGTCACCGAAGGAAAAATTACCCAGCATTTCAAAAAAAGTATGATGGCGCGCGGTATGCCCTACTCTCTCTATATCATTCGTACGAAAACATTTTTGGCAGCTGACAGCCCGGGTATAAGTCAGCTTGGTTTTCCCCTGGAACATATTTTTAAATTGCACCATACCGGCGCTGGTGAAGAGTAAGGTCGGGTCGCTGGAAGGCACCAGGCCGTCGCTTTTGGCCAGGTGATGCTTTTTGGCCACAAAAAAATCCAGGTATTTCTGGCGGATCTCATTTGATTTCATTTTAACCTCTGGAATTAGCGTAAAGCGTTTAGCGTATAGCGTAAAGTAATTCTTTCAGCATTTCTATACGCTTACCGCTACCCGCTATCCGCTATTAATAATATTCCTGCAGTGGTTTTACGGTTATACCCTGGGTGCGCAATGCCACAATCCCGTCGACAGCTGCTTCGGCCCCGAAAAAGGTGGTAATGAACGGGACGTTATGGATCAGCGCATTTTGACGGATAACATAGCCATCGCTGCGTGAACGGGTTCCTTTGGGGGTATTGATAATCAGGTCAACCTGCTTATTCTTAATAATATCAACCATGTCCGGACGGCCTTCCCCTATTTTGGCTACTTCTTCTACGTCAAATCCCTGGTTTTTCAGGTAGGCGCAGGTTTTGCGTGTAGAAATAATTTTAAAACCAAGATCCAGTAATTTTTTGGCGACTGGAGCGATCCGTTGCTTATCCCGGTCATTGACACTGAGAAAGACATTTCCTGATAAGGGCAGTGAACTACCGGCAGCCATTTGGGACTTGGCAAAAGCCAATCCGAAATTAGCATCGATACCCATCACTTCTCCGGTAGATTTCATCTCCGGGCCCAGGATGCTGTCTATTCCGGGGAATTTGATAAAAGGGAGGACCGCTTCTTTTACCGCGGTATAGGTCATGGTTTTTCCCGCTAGTGGCAGATCCAGGTCTTTCAATTTTTTGCCGACCATACAGGCGGCGGCAATTTTAGCTAAAGGTATTCCCGTAGCTTTACTGACAAAAGGTACGGTGCGCGAAGCGCGTGGATTCACTTCGAGGACGTAAATAATATTATCCTTAATAGCGTACTGAATATTAAGCAGGCCGATCACCTGTAATGATCTGGCCAGTTTGGTGGTGTAATTCCTGATCGTTTCAATTTGCTCCGCGGTCAGCGTGTATGGCGGTAAAGCGCAGGCACTGTCCCCCGAGTGGATACCCGCCTCTTCAATATGCTCCATGATGCCGCCAATATAGACGTCTTTACCGTCTGATATCGCGTCACAATCAACTTCAATAGCATCAGACAGGAATTTATCGATCAGTATCGGATGCTTAGGCGAAATGTCTTTGGCTTTACGGATATAATTTTCGAGGCTGGGTTCTTCATAAACTATTTCCATCGCCCGGCCGCCGAGCACATAGCTGGGCCGTACCATGACCGGATAACCGATCTTGGCGGCAATTGTTTTAGCTTCACTGAAGCTCATGGCGGCGCCATTTTCCGCTTGCGGGATCTTTAGTTTATTAAGCAGACGACCGAAACGTTTACGGTCTTCAGCCAGGTCAATGTTGTCAGGTGAAGTACCAATGATCTTGACCCCATTCTTTTTTAAAGCCAGCGCCAAATTCAAGGGTGTCTGCCCGCCAAACTGCACTATAACCCCATCCGGCTTTTCACGGTAATTAATATTCAAGACATCTTCCAGCGTCACTGGTTCAAAATAAAGGCGATCGCTGGTATCATAATCGGTAGAAACAGTTTCCGGATTACAATTAACCATGATCGTTTCGTAACCCATATCTTCCAGGGCAAAAGCGGCATGGACGCAGCAATAATCAAATTCAATGCCTTGTCCGATGCGATTCGGTCCCCCGCCCAGGATCATGATCTTCTTTTTCTTTGATTTCTGCTCTGTCTTTTCATCTTCTGTTTCATAAGTGGAATAATAGTAAGGAGTATAAGCCTGGAATTCAGCGGCGCAGGTATCAACCAGTTTGTAACAGGGATATAGATTGTTTTTCTGACGCAACCGGGTGATCATGCTTTCTTTGACTGATAATAATTCAGCTAACTGATAATCAGAATATCCCAGTTTCTTGGCCTGCGATAATAACGCTAACTGCTGTGGCTTCTTTTGTTTAATAAAATTTGCATGACGCAGGGTCATTTCAAAATCGCACAACTCCTTAATATTATAGATAAACCAGGGGTCGATCGAGCTGGCCAGCGCTATATCAGCGACCGGGAAGCCATTCTGTAAAGCATATTTAATGAAAAAGATCCTTTCGCTCGTAGGCTGTTTAATAAAATGTTTTATTTTATCCAGCATGTCCTCACGGCGTTCAGTTGATTTCAAGGCGGTCTTGATTTCTTTTTCCAGGGCATGATTGTCGTTACCCAGACCGTGACGGCCGATCTCCAGGCCGCGGATAGCTTTCTGCAATGATTCTTTGAAGGTCCGGCCAATGGCCATTACTTCCCCGACGCTTTTCATGGAGATTCCCAGCCGCGCATCCGCGCCGGCAAATTTTTCAAAAGCAAACCTGGGAATTTTAGTGACTACATAATCTATCGATGGTTCGAAACAAGCCGGAGTTTTTTTGGTAATGTCATTGGGAATTTCATCAAGCGTATACCCTACTGCCAGCTTGGCCGCGATTTTGGCGATCGGGAAACCAGTAGCTTTTGACGCCAGCGCTGAAGAACGGGAAACCCGCGGATTCATTTCAATGACCACCATCCTGCCGGTTAAAGGATTTAGCCCGAACTGTATATTACTGCCCCCGGTGTCTACGCCGATAGCCCTGATAATTTTGACTGCCGCGTCGCGCATCTTCTGGTATTCTTTGTCGCTTAAGGTTTGGGCCGGCGCTACAGTTATGCTGTCGCCGGTATGTATACCCATCGGGTCAAAGTTTTCTATCGAGCAGACAATAACCACATTATCTTTTTTGTCTCTCATCACTTCGAGTTCGAATTCTTTCCAACCCAGGACTGATTCTTCAATCAGCACTTCACTGACCGGGCTGTGCTCAAGGGCAAAAGTTACCAGGTCCATAAATTCTTCTATATTATAGGCAATGCTGCCGCCAGTGCCTCCCAAGGTAAATGAAGGTCTGATCACGAGCGGAAAGCCGACTTGCTTGGCTATTTCCAGGGATTCGGTCAAATTGTGAGCATAGCCGCTGCGCGGCAGGTCCATGCCAATATCCTGCATGGTGCGTTTGAACATACTGCGGTCTTCAGCGCGCTTGATAGCTTCAAAATTCGCCCCGATGAGTTCGACCTTATACTTGTCAATAATCCCTTTTTCGACCAGAGCTACCGTCAGATTCAAGGCTGTCTGCCCGCCGATAGTCGGCAATAAAGCATCAGGCCTTTCTTTGGCAATGATCTTTTCCAGCACTTCTACGGTCAGCGGTTCAATATAGGTACGGTCGCTGATCTGCGGATCAGTCATGATCGTTGCTGGATTAGAATTTACCAGGATGATTTCATAGCCCTCTTCTTTGAGCGCCTTGCAGGCCTGCGTACCGGAATAATCGAATTCACAAGCTTGGCCGATGACGATCGGGCCGGAACCGATAAGCATGATCTTTTTTAAATCTTCTCTTTTAGGCATGATCTTCCTTTATATTATTTAAGATCCTTATAATAATCTTGCAAAGATTTTGGCGCCATTTTGTTATTTTTGGCTGCTTCCATTCCCTCTACACTGGCATTAGCCGCAGTGATGGAAGTAACATAAGGAACCTTGTGCTGGATAGCCATGATCCTGATAAAACTGTCGTCGTCCTTACTGGATTTTCCCAAAGGCGTGTTGATGATCATATGGATTTCCCGGTTTTTTATGGCGTCAGCAATATTGGGACGGCCGGCATTGATTTTTTTGATCTCGTTATTTTCGATACCATTTTCCAGCAGGAACTTGCTGGTATTTTCCGTGGCCAGAATATTAAACCCTAGTTCTTTCAGTTTCCTGGCCAGGGGCAGCAAGGCTTTTTTGTCCTTGTCCGCTACGGTCAGCAGCACATTCCCTTCCACCGGCAACTCTGTGCCGGTTGCGGCCTGGGCTTTATAAAAAGCCAGGCCAAAAGTATTGGCAATACCCAGCACTTCCCCAGTGGATCTCATTTCCGGGCCGAGTATCGGATCTACTTCCGGGAACATGTTGAACGGGAAAACAGCTTCTTTTACCCCGACATAGGGAAGCTTGCGTTTTTTCAGCTCCGGAAAATCTTTAAGCTTTTTACCCAGCATCAACTGGGTTGCGATATGCGCGGTTTGAATGCCGGCGATCTTGGAGACCAGGGGCACGGTCCTGGACGCCCGGGGATTAGCTTCCAAAATATAAACCTGATCGTTACCGATAGCAAACTGGATATTGATCAAACCGATCACCTTAAGCTCTTCAGCGATCTGTTTAGTGTATAGTTCGATAGTTTGCAGGTGTTTCTCCTTGATCGTGCGCGGCGGTATGGCGCACGCCGAGTCACCGGAATGGACACCGGCATATTCTATATGCTCCATCACTGACGCCACAAAAGTATCCTGGCCGTCGCACAAAGCGTCTACTTCTGTTTCCAGAGCCTGCTCCAGGAAGCGGTCGATCAGCATGGGATATTCCGGGCTGACATTGATGGCTTCTGTAGCATATTTTTTCAGCCGCTCTTCTTCGTAAATAATTTCCATGCCCCTTCCGCCTAAGACAAATGACGGTCGTACGATCAGTGGATAACCGATCTTATTTGCTATCGCCAGGGCTTCTTCCAGGGAACGTGCTGTCCCGCTTTCCGGCTGGGGGATATTCAAGGCGATTATTTTTTCCCGGAAGTATTCACGGTCCTCAGCGAGCCTGATGCTTTCCGGGGTGGTACCCAGGATCTTGACACCGTTATCTTTTAATTCCTGGGCGATATTAAGAGGCGTTTGCCCGCCAAATTGGACGATCACGCCTTCTGGTTTTTCCTTGTCATAAATAGCTAAGACATCTTCTACGGTCAAAGGCTCAAAATAAAGTTTATTGGAGGTATCATAGTCGGTAGAAACAGTTTCCGGATTACAGTTGACCATGATCGATTCATATCCTTCATCCCGCAGGGCAAAAGCGGCGTGTACGCACGTATAATCAAATTCAATACCCTGGCCGATACGATTGGGACCGCCTCCCAGGATCATGATCTTCTTCTTTTTTGATACCGGGACATCATCTTTGCCAGGAGAATACGTAGAGTAATAATAGGCGGCATTCTCTACGCCGCTGACCGGGACTGCTTCGTAGCGGCATATTTTGCCGGCCGCCAGCCGCTTTTTCCTTACTTCTATTTCTTTTACTTTAAATAATTTCGCCAAATATTTATCGGCAAAACCCCATTCCTTGGCTTTGATCAGTTTATCCTTCGGCAGGTCAGTTAAAGTGAACTTTGCTATCTCTTCTTCGAACAAAACCAATTCCTGCATTTCCTTAATGAAATAGGTATTGATATAGGTGATCTCATGCAGTTCGGCCGGGGTCATCCCCTGGCGCAGGGCTTCATACATCAAGAAGACTCTTTCACTGGACGGTTGGGATAATCTGGCCTGCAGCTGGTCCAAAGAGAGATCTTTAAAATCTTTAGCTCCTCCTAAGCCATAGCGTCCTGTTTCCAGGGAACGGATAGCTTTCTGGAAGGCTTCCTTGAAAGTTTTGCCGATGGACATTACTTCGCCCACTGCTTTCATCTGGGTGCCCAGCAGGTCTTTGGCCTGGGGAAATTTTTCAAAAGCCCAACGGGCAAATTTAATAACAACATAATTCCCCCATGGTTCATACTTATCCAGCGTACCCTTGCGCCAATAGGGAATTTCATCCATGGTAATACCGCTGGCCAGTTTCGTGGAAATACGGGCGATGGGGAATCCTGTGGCTTTGGAGGCCAGGGCCGAAGAACGAGATGTGCGGGGATTAATTTCGATGACGACCAAACGGTCATCCTTGGGATTATGGGCGAACTGGACATTGGTGCCGCCGATAACTCCGATCGCGTCGACGATCTTATAGGACATATCCTGCATTCTTTTTTGCAAGGCTTCAGGGACAGTGAGCATCGGAGCGGCACAGAAACTATCACCGGTATGAACTCCCATAGCATCAATATTTTCAATAAAGCAAACTGTTATTTTTTGGCCCTTATCATCTCGCACAACTTCCAATTCCAGTTCTTCCCAGCCCAGGACTGATTCTTCTACCAGTACCTGATGGATCAAGCTGGCCAGCAGGCCGCGCGCTGTTACCTCTCTTAGCTCTTCCACATTATAGACAATACCCCCGCCAGTGCCGCCCATAGTATAGGCCGGGCGCAGGACAACAGGATATTTTAAACGTTCAGCGATCTTTTCCGCTTCTTCTACTGAATAACAGGGTTCGGAAACAGGAACAGATATATCCAGACGCTGCATGGTTTCCTTAAAAATGATCCGGTCCTCACCCCGTTCAATTGCGTCAGCTTTAACCCCTATTATTTGTACTTTGTACTTATCCAGGATACCGGCTTTGTGCAGGCTGGCTGCCATATTCAGGCCGGTTTGGCCGCCTAAATTCGGTAATAAGGCGTCAGGGCGTTCTTTTTCAATGATCTTTTCGATGCTTTCCAGGGTTAATGGTTCGATATAGGTTTGGTCAGCTGTTCCCGGGTCAGTCATGATCGTAGCCGGGTTGGAATTTACTAGAACTACTTCATAACCTTCTTCTCTTAAAGCTTTGCAGGCCTGGGTACCGGAATAGTCAAATTCGCAGGCTTGCCCGATAATGATCGGACCTGAACCAATGATCAATACTTTATGAATATCCTGTCTTTTTGGCATGTATGCTCCAATTTCTAAATTCTAAGTTCTAAATTCTAAACAATAATCAAACTCTAAATTCAAAACTTCTAAACTATTAGTTTCATTATTTGAAAATTAGATATTGTTTAGTATTTTGATATTAGAATTTAGGATTTATTTCTTGTATTATTTATGCTGCTCCATAAGCTTTAGGAATTCATCAAACAAATAGCGCGAGTCATGCGGCCCGGGCGAAGATTCCGGGTGATATTGCACACAGAATGCCGGGTATTTTTTATGACGGAAACCCTCATTGGTTTGGTCATTCAGGTTTGTATGTGTGACCTCGATATCTTCTTTATTGAGGGAATTTATGTCGACGCAGAAACCGTGGTTCTGGGCAGTGATCTCGACACTGCCAGTAGCATGATGCATGACCGGATGATTTGCCCCATGATGCCCGAATTTGAGTTTATAGGTTTTCCCTCCCAGGGCTAGTCCCAGTAGCTGATGTCCCAGGCAAATGCCGAAGATCGGTTTTTTACCGAGCAGTTGCCGCACTGTTTCGATCACATAGTTTAAAGGTTCAGGATCACCGGGGCCGTTGGAAAGGAAAATGCCATCAGGATTTTTTGACAGTATGGTTGCCGCGGGAGTTTGGGCGGGAACGACAGTTACTTCACAACCGATATTTTCTAATAAGCGCAGGATATTATATTTGACGCCGCAATCTATCGCGATAACTTTAAATTTTTTGACGGCTGGAACAGTAATCCAATCCTGGGGCCGCGTCTGCCACTCATAAATCTCCGAGTTGGTCACTGCCCTGACCAGGTCCCGTCCCAGCAGACCGGGAGATTCTTTCACTTTCTTGAGTAGCTCCTTTGGCTCGAACTGGATCGTGGAGATTATGGCTTTCATCGCTCCTTTGGTGCGTAACAGCTTAGTCAGTTTTCTGGTGTCAACACCTTCTATGCCCGGGACATTATTTTGTTTCAGGTAATCGCTCAGTGATTCTCTGGCCCGCCAATTAGAATAAATTTTTGAATATTCTTTAACGACCAATCCCTCGAGAAATACCTTACGGGATTCCTTATCTTCCAGATTGACGCCATAGTTGCCTATTTCTGGATAGGTCATGGTCACGATCTGCCCTTTGTATGACGGATCAGTGATGATCTCCTGGTAGCCGGTCATGGACGTATTAAAAACTACTTCACCGTAGCACTCGCCCTCAGCGCCGAAACTCGACCCTTGAAAGACTGTCCCGTCTTCCAGGACCAGTACCGCTTTGGTCATGATTGCTCCTTTTTTACTACGATTACACAGATTACAAATACAGATTACACCGATTCAAACAAACAGGCTCTAAACCAAAGACTTCAGACCTACTTCCATACCTACCTCTACAACTTTCACCCTATGACTTCTATTTAAACTTAGTTATATTTTTATCTAAGACGATAGTTTCATATTTGTCTTTGCCTAAGGACAAGATCGCGATCTTCACGCCCACCAGCTTTTCCAATTCATGCATATAACGCTTGGCATTGAGCGGCAGGTCGGAATATTTCTTCAAGTGGCTGGTGCTGGTTTTCCAACCAGGCATTTGCTTGTATACTGGCTGTACTTCTTCCAGCATCCGACGGTTATGGGGAAATTCCCTTAATATTTTTCCTTTATATTTGTAGCCGGTACAAATCTTGATAATGTCCAGGTCGTCTAAAACATCAAGTTTGGTCAAGGCTAATCCGGTAAAGCCGTTGATCCTGGAAGCATGCCTTACTACTAAGGCATCAAACCAACCGCATCTGCGTGGACGGCCGGTGGTTGCGCCAAACTCCCCGCCCTTTTTTCGCAGGTAATCACCAGTGACATCTTTTAATTCTGTCGGGAAGGGCCCTTCCCCAACACGGGTAGTATAAGCTTTGCAAATACCCAGAACTTGCTCAATCCTGTGCGGCGGTATTCCCAGGCCGGTGCAGGCTCCACCGGAAATAGGATTGGAACTGGTGACATAGGGATAAGTTCCGAAGTCCAGGTCCAACATGGTGCCCTGCGCACTCTCAATAAGAACGTTCTTGCCTTCATCCAGGGCTTTGTTCACCATGACCGTGGTATCAGTAACGTACGGTCGGATCTTGGCCGCTATCTTCATATACTCCCGGTACAAAACTTCCAGGGACAACTTTTTCTGTTTATAAACATTGACCAGGACATCATTATTCCTTTTGAGGTTATCCTTAAGTAGCTTATAAAATGTTTCCTTGTCCAGAAAATCAGACATGCGGATACCGCGCCTGGCAACTTTATCCGAGTAAGTAGGGCCAATGCCTCTCTTGGTTGTGCCGATCTTTTGTTTACCCAGGGTTTCCTCGCCGAGACTGTCCATCAGACGATGGTACGGCAAGGTAATATGGCTCAGGTCACTGATATAGAGACGGTTACGGGTCGTCATATTTTTAGATTTTACGAAATTAAGCTCGGTCAGCAAAGCTTCGGGATCAACTACCACCCCGTTGCCGATAATGCATTTCTTATGCGGTTGCAGAATGCCTGAGGGTACCAGATGCAGGACATAGACGTTTCCGTCAAAAACAACGGTATGTCCGGCATTATTGCCTCCCTGGAAACGGCAAATAAAATCAGCGTACTGACTTAAGAGATGAACGATCTTCCCTTTGCCTTCATCTCCCCACTGGGCTCCTACGATCACCAAACATGGCATGTTAGTCTCCTTAGAATACAGTAAGTAAAATAGCAGTTATTAGGTGTAAGTTTTGGAAGTAAGTTTGGTCTTAGGGCGTGGGTGTTAGGCTCTAATCTATTTACTATAGACTTACTTCTACACCTACTTCTACACCCTTCACCTTATTCTGTATTTTTATATCTTGAGTCTCTTAAATATCTGATCAATGTTCTTCAAGTGGTAATTATAATCGAAAAGTGCGGCTATCTCAGCCGGTGAAAAGTATTGCTGCAAGTCAGCGTCTTCCTTCAGGTAGTCCAGGAAGGCGCCCTTTTCCTGCCAGACCCGCATAGCATTGCGCTGGACGACAACGTAAGCCTGTTGCCGGTCTATACCTTTGTCAATTAAATTAAGCAATACCTGCTGGGAAAAGATCAGGCCTTTGGTTTTCTCCAGGTTTTCCAGCATATTCTCAGGGTAAACCAGCAGGTTTTCCATGATCTTGATGGTCTTTTTCAGCATATAATCCATCAGGATAGAACTATCAGGCAAAATTACCCGTTCTACCGAAGAATGGCTGATATCGCGTTCATGCCAGAGAGCCACATTTTCCAATGCCGGGACAGTGTTGGCCCTGATAATGCGCGCCAAACCGCAGAGTTGCTCACAGGTGATGGGATTGCGCTTGTGCGGCATCGCGCTGGACCCTTTCTGGCCTTTAGCAAAGAATTCCTCTGCCTCACGGATTTCACTGCGCTGTAAATTACGTATTTCAGTCGCGATCTTTTCGATCGTGGCGGCGCAGATCGCCAACGTTGTTACATATTGGGCGTGACGGTCACGCTGTAAAACCTGCGTAGAAACCGGAGCTGGTTTAAATTTTAATTTCTGGCAGACATACGCTTCCACTCTCGGGTCTACATTGGCATAAGTGCCTACCGCGCCGCTGATCTTGCCGACGCTGATCACGGGCATGAGCTGCCTGACCCTTTCGATGTTACGCAAGGTTTCAGCATACCACAGGGCTATTTTAAATCCAAAAGTGATCGGTTCAGCATATATGCCATGGGTCCGGCCGACCATTAAAGTATTTTTGTATTTTTTGGCTTTTTTCTTCAATACCGCGGCCAAGGCGACGAGGTCAGCCAGGATGATCTCCAGGCTTTCTCTCATTTGCAGGCTCAAGGCGGTATCCAGGACATCAGAAGAAGTCAGTCCTTTATGAATATATTTGGCTTCCGGCCCCACTACCTCTTCCAATTGGGTCAGGAAAGCAATAACGTCATGCCGGGTGACATCTTCGATTTTTTTAATGCGCTTGACATCGATCCTGGCTTTCTTCCTGATCACTGCCGGGGCGCTTGCTGGTATTTTGCCGATCTTGGCCATAGCTTCACAAGCCAGGATCTCTATTTCCAGCATTTTTTGGAATTTGCTTTCATCAGTCCAGATCTGGGCCAGTTCCGGAGTAGAATACCTGGGAATCATGTTAACTCCTTTTAAAATACAGTTTTAAGTGTTAAGTTGAAAGTTTTTCCGCCAGAGGCGGATCCGCCAAGCTTAAAGGCGGAAACTTAAAGCTTTTTAAATTTAACTAATTTCACCTTAGCTTCTTTAAATAATTTAAGCGCCAGCTGGTCAGGATATGTTCCTTCAAAAAGTACTCTTTTAATGCCAGCCTGGATGATCATTTTAGCGCAGGACACGCAAGGCTGGTTGGTTGAATAGAGCGTCGCATTATGCATATCTATGCCAGAGGTGGAAGCAAATAATAAGGCATTAGCCTCAGCATGCATGCCCCGGCACAATTCCTGTCGCTGGCCAGATGGAATCTTCTGTTTATCCCTGAGGCAGCCGGTGATCTTGCAATGCGGCAGTTTAGTCAACGTGCCATTATATCCAGTAGCGATAATACGTTTATTTTTAACCAAAACAGCGCCGACGCTCCGCCGTAAGCAGGTAGAACGAGTAGCGATGATATTGGCTATTTGCATAAAATACTGGTCCCAGGTCGGCCGCATCTGAACCTCAATTCGCATATAGCATATAGCTTATTGCATATGGCAAAAGCTTCAAGCTCTTGCTATTTGCTATAAGCCATTAGCCATAAGCGCTTTCTATTGCTAATGTTTGAAATGCCGTACTCCCGTAAAGACCATGGCGATATTATTTTCATTACAAGCCTGGATCACTTCCTCATCACGCACTGAACCACCAGGCTGGATGACGGCAGTCGCGCCGGCTTTGGCTGCCGCATCTACGCCGTCACGGAACGGGAAAAAAGCATCGCTGGCCAGGACCGTGCCCTTGGTGTTCAGACCATGCTTTTGCGCTTTCAGGACCGCGATCTCGCTGGAATCAACCCGGCTGGTCTGCCCGCCGCCGATACCGATGGTCTGGTCTTTGGTGGCATAAACAATGGCATTGGATTTAACATTCTTGCAAACGATCCAGGCAAAAATAAGCGCGGACATTTCTTCTTCTGTCGGATTGCGTTTCGTGACCACTTTCAGGTCCGCTATATTTCTTAATATATCCTTTTCCTGGACCAGGAATCCGCCAGTGATCTTCTTGAAATCAAGATCAGCCGACGGTAATTTTGACAGCGGCAACTCAATGATCCGCAGGTTCTTCTTTTCTTTAAGCGCTTTCAAGGCTTCTTCGGTATAAGCCGGAGCAATAGTTAATTCTAAAAACAGTTTCCCCATTTCCCGGGCAGTATCTGCGTCTATCGTAAAACTGGTGGCGACAATACCGCCATAGGCGCTGACTGGATCGCAAGCCAAAGCCCGCTGGTAGGATTCCAGTAAAGTATCGCCTTTGCCTACACCGCAGGGATTATTATGTTTGACGATAACGGCGACCTTCTCGGTTCCAAAATCCTTGACTATATTCCAGGCTGCTTCCAGATCGAGCAGGTTATTAAATGATAATTCCTTGCCGTGCATTTGTTTAAGATTAACCAGGTCTTTAGGGTTCTGCCGGCCAGCTTGCCTGTATAAAGCCGCTGGCTGATGCGGATTTTCCCCATAGCGCAGTGATTGCACCTTGGCCAGTTTCAGCAGTAAGGTGTCTGGTATCAGTGTCCCTTCCTGTCCTGGCTGTTGCGCAAAATAATTACTAATAATGGCATCATAGCCTGCCGTATGCGTAAAAACCTTGCCCGCTAATTTTTCTTTTAAGGGTAAAGAGATCTCGCCATTATTTTCATTTAGTTCTTTGATCATAAGTTCATAATCAAGGGGATCGCAAATGACTGCAACGTCCTGGTAATTTTTAGCTGCTGAACGAAGCATCGCCGGTCCGCCGATGTCAATGTTTTCAATGATCTCTTCCTTAGTGACATTTGGCTTGATCAATGTTTTTTCAAAAGGGTACAGGTTCACTACGACTAAATCTATATATTCAAGTCCATGTTTTTTGACTTGGGCCTGGTGATCTGCATTTTTGCGTAAAGCTAATAATCCGCCATGTATTTTTGGATGCAATGTTTTAACCCGGCCATCCAGCATCTCGGCAAAACCGGTAAAATCGCTGACATCTTTGACAGCAATTCCTTGTTCCTTTAGATATTTAGAAGTGCCGCCTGTAGATAATATTTCTACTTCTAACTTCTGCAAAGTCCGGGCGAGAGTATCCAGCCCGGTCTTGTCGCTTACACTAATGAGAGCTCGTTTTATTTTAGTCATAGACAAATCCTTCTATTTTATATCATTAGACAATAAAACACTTTTACTTAGAAAGTATTTATTTCTAAATTGAGTTAATTCACTATGCAATTAACTAATCAGTGGCCACTGATTTCTAAATCATTCGTGGATGACTAGCAAGAAACTATTTTTTCTTTTTCTTCTTGGCGACTTTTTTCTTTTTCTTTGCCATTATCATCCCCCCCTTCTTCAAGCTTTTCTTTTATTTTCTTCTTCTTCTTCTTCTTCTTCTTTCAATACAGCCAATAAGGCTGAGACAACGTCCGGATCAAATTGAGCGCCTGAATTTCTCTCGATCTCAGCGATCGCCATGCCGATAGGAAATCTTTCATGATATGGCCTGTCGCTAGTCATGGCATCATAGCTATCAGCTACGGAAAGAATCCTCGCTCCCAGCGGGATTTCTTCGCTGGATAATCCCTCGGGATATCCGGTCCCGTCAAAGCGCTCATGGTGATATCTGATTATTGGCAAGATGTTTCCCAGGATCTTCATCGGGCTCAGGATATTTATACCCATGATCGGATGCGTCTTGATCACTTTCCAATCCTCTTCGTTCAGGGTTTCCTTTTTATTCAGGATCTCCGACTTGATACCAATCTTGCCGATGTCATGGATCAGCGATGCTTTGTGGATCACTTCAATTTCTTCTGATTTCAGCCCCATATACTCGGCGATTTTAACCGCGTATTCAGTAACCCTTTCCGTATGTCCGGAAGTATAAGCATCTTTTGTTTCCAGGGCCTTGGCCAAAGTAGCGATCATGCCCAGATAAACTTCTTTTGTTTTTGATTCTTCAACCAGTAATTTATTGGTCATGACAGCAAAGGATCTGGCCAGCTGTCCTATTTCATCCTGCGCGCTGATGTTAACAACGATATCTTTATTACCGCTGGAAAAACTGTTCATTTCTTCGATCAGCTGCCGGATCGGCTTGATGGATTGCTTGATAAAGAGCAAAATAACCAGGGCCAAGACAACGATCAGAGACAACAGAATTATAATATTGCGTTGGTAAATAGAACTAATTATCTTTCGTGAATCTTTTTGAGTTTGCTGTAAAACTTTCTGGGTCCGAGCATTTATGGCCGTCATAATAATGGAATATTCATCTACATAAGCAGTGGCAGCTACTCCAAGCTGTACCTGATCTGCTGTTTTTAGATTAATTGCGCGCAAGTACATATATTTCTTTCTAATCTCGCCGTTTTGCCCGCGCCAGCTATAAAAACCGCCTAGCTCTTTTCCTCCAGCAGATACATGTTCCCGGATCAGGTTTCCAAATTCCGGAAGCTCCTGGCTTAACTCAAGATAACTTTTATTTTCCATTTTTGCATTTGGATGAAAGCGGTTGATGCCGCCAAGTATCTCATATATAGCAGTATAACCGTTTTCACCTATTTTTTGCAAGGCGATTCTTTCAAAATTCTTTTGTTGCTGCAAATCGGCCATACTTAACTTTGGGTGTGCCGCCAGATAAAGCTCAATTTCCTGGGCGACATGAGCTGATATTTCCTTAACATTCTGCTGAGCCAGCCCTTCGATAATTCTTTTTGATTCCTGATAATTATTTTGCTGGACCGCTTCCGTATTTAAACTGAATAATTTAAAAACCTTATTTAAATCAGCTATCGCAATAAAAGAAACCATGATCAATGGTATCAGCGCCAGAAACAATAAGGTCACAATTAGTTTTTTAGTCAGTGAGTATTTCATTATTTATTTAACCAAACTCTTTTGCCGACTACGTGCAGTTTGCCTTCAGCAAAATACTTAATTGCCAGCGGATATAATTTATGCTCAATATTTAAGATACGCTTGGCGAGGGTATCAGCTGTATCATCATCTTTTACTGGAACGACCTCTTGAACGATGACCGGTCCGGTGTCGCACCCTTCGTCTACAAAATGTACGGTGCAGCCAGAATACTTTGCCCCTGATTTCAATACTGCTTCATGAACATGATGGCCATACATGCCTGCTCCGCCGAAAGCTGGCAGTAAAGCAGGATGAATATTCATCGCCTGTAAAGCGAAATTCTTGACAAAATACGGAGTAAGTATGCTCATAAATCCGGCCAGGCATACTAATCCTACTCCTCTTTGTTTTAGCTCATCGGTAATAGCGCGGGTATATGCTTCCCGGTCAGGATAATTATTAGGATCAATATATAAAGTTGGTATCTTGTACTTACCCGCCCGGGTCAGCGCGTAGGCGTCAGCTTTATTACTAATAACAATGCTGATCTCAGCTTTTACTTTTTTCCGGCGGACAGCATCTATGATAGCCTGCAAATTACTGCCGCCTCCGGAAACCAGCACTCCTATTTTTAAAGGCATGTTTTTCAAATTATTCTTACCTCTTCTTTATTGCCTTTAGCAACCTGCCCAATGATGACTGAGCCTTTTAGCAATGTCTTGAGGCGGGAAACATCTTGTTTGGCAACGATCAGGACCAACCCCAGTCCCATATTAAAGGTACGGTACATTTCCTTAAACGGGATCTTACCTTTTTCCTGCATGGTCATAAATATTGAAGGTATCTTCCAGCTTCCTTCCCGAATGGTCACCTGACAATTATCTGGCAAAATACGGGGTATGTTGTCCAGGACGCCGCCACCAGTTATATGGGCAATGCCTTTAACAGCGTTCGGTAAACAGCGTACAGCGTTCAGAACTTCACGGACATATATTTTCGTAGGTGCAAATAACTCTTTCTGATATTTCTTTAATTCGGCATTATTGAATACTTTTCTGATCAGGGAATAGCCATTGGAATGCGGTCCACTGGAGGGCAGGCCCATAACAATATCACCCGGCTTTATTTTAGAGCCATCGATAATTTTGCTTTTATCAACTACTCCGACTACAAAACCGGCAAGATCATATTCACCGGCGGGATAAAATCCCGGCATTTCAGCTGTTTCCCCGCCAATCAAGGCGCAGTGCGCCTGCTGACATCCGGCCGTGATTCCGCCGATAACCTTGGCAGCAATTTTCGGTTCTAATTTACCACAGGCAAAATAATCCAGGAAGAACAGCGGTTCCGCGCCGCAGGTGATAATATCATTGACGCTCATGGCTACCAGGTCTATGCCTACGGTATTATGTTTGTTCAATAAAAAAGCCAGTTTTAGTTTAGTGCCAACTCCGTCAGTTGAAGAAACCAGCGCCGGGTGTTTGTAATTTTTGAACGACCCGTCAAATAAAGCGCTGAACCCGCCGATATCAGCTATAACCTCAGGCCTTCTTGTGGCTCTAGCTAATGGCTTGATCATTTCCACCAGTCTTTCACCCGCGTCGATGTTCACTCCTGCTTTACGATAATCCAATTCCTTCTCCTCTTGAAAAACAATTTTTAGTTTTCAAAACTTACCTGTCCCCGCATCTTTGATTTGTCCCTTAGGACAAATCAGCTGGGGGAAACTTAAAACTGCCGTTAACTTTTTGTCGTACTTCGTGAGCCTGGTTTAAAGAACGGCAGCCCTTCCTTACACCAGGGGCACTTTGCCGGCTCAAAAGTCTTAACCTGCAAAGCCAGCAAATATTGAGCCGGCACGCCA
>CAYTYR010000008.1:0-99385 GCA_964441745.1 uncultured Clostridia bacterium | reverse complement strand
CAATAGCGCCGACCGGATCAAAACGGAGATGGGTGTTAAACAGGTAATTAAGGCCGACTAATACTTCGATCTCTGACCGCTTGGTTGAAGGTTCGGTTTCAGTGCGGACATCCCTGAACCTGGCGGTCAGTCCAAAATTAAAATTCTTAGCCGGAGCATAGCCTATTTCTCCATACCCTTCAAGATAATCTTCTCCTACCAGGAAACTGAACGGCGAAGCAGTATCTTCCTCGTCACGATAGGTAAAGCGTAAAAGCTGGTATACGGCGGTATCGTAGATCTGGGTATTCCACTCCAGTCCTGTCTGCAAGGCTTTAGGTACAGCGGATTCAGAGTTGGCCAATGAGGTGATATGGTTTATCTCCTTTTCCACGAAACAATTTAAGGTCGGTATCAGGTAGAGCAGAGATCCTGCCGTGATTTTATTGCTCAGGTAATCCAGAATTGGGGTCCGGATATAAAGATTGCGGTTGCGGTTATAATTCAGGTACAGGTTGAACCTGCGCTCAATGGGCAGCTGGCAGCGTATTCCTAATCCGGTACCCCGGGTAGTAGTGGGAAAATTCTTACCCATATAATTTTTGTAACTGTAGTCTCCCTGTAACTCGATCAGCCGCATTGGCGACCATAAAGAACCAAGACTGATTTCCTTGTTCCAGCGGTCGGGCAGGTCGGGATTCGGGTAAAGGCTGTCCTTGAAAAAGTCAACTTTATTGGAAACAGAGAGATGTTCTGAAGGACGGTAATAAACATCAACGAGCATACCCTTTTGTCCGGCCCGGTAGTCCTTGCCGCTGATCGCCTGGAAGTCCTTGGAGATATTCCTTAATTCAGTGGTCATTCTAAAGGCCGGCAGGTTATAGTCTATTCTTAAATTGGCGGCGTAGTTTTCAGTATCAAAAGCTATCTCCGGCGTCAGTTTTAATTTGTCTAACCCGTAAAGAGCCTTGAAATCGTAAGCCTTATCATTTTGATCGGCGGCCCTGTCCTGCCCCCAGCTTTGGTAAGCAGACAAACTATAAACCTGCTCTTTCCCGGCCAGGTAATCCAGGTTGACGCCGCTATAATATATTTCCTGTTTCTTATATTCTATGCCTGGCGGCATGAATCCGCCAAACCTGAGTCCTAGTTCTTTCCCCCAGAAGACGTTGGAGCGCAGTTTATCGTCTGCCAGTGGCGCGGATATTTGCAGGCCGCGCAGGTCCGCTTTGCTGAAAGCGAGGTCGGTCCGATCCGGCCGGAAATCGATAGCCTGCAGGCTGATCTGGTCCAAGGTCCCTACTTTTCCGTTCAGCCAGCGCACGTTGGCGTAATTTACTTCTGTTTTATCCGACAGTGAATTAACCGAGACGGAAAAACCAAAATCCCCGTTTGGCGTCTCCAATGGTGTTGCCGATTCCAGGATATGCTGAAAAGAGCGATAGCGGTAATTAGGCATGGTTAAGGAATGGTCTACCGTCTTGATATAATTGGTGATCAGGGCGTAGCGGATCTTTAATTCCTTGGCTCTTTCTTCCGCATATTTCTCCTCGTCTTCCGCGCCAAAGCCCTTTTGTTTTTTAGGGATAGTTTTAAATTCTACTGTCCACCGCTGCTGGGAATCCCAGATATGCAGGTATGTTTTGCCGATATTCTTGCCCGTGATATAGAGCACATCAACATTTTTCTCCAGGCCGATTATATCCGGCTGGGTCAGCAGGAACCGCTTGATCTTATTGCCTTTAATGGTAATGATCTCGTTTTGTTCGATTTCGAGGGTAAAGGACTGCTTTTTTGTTTTTGGATTGAGGATCAATACTTTGGGGATCCGGGGAGGTGTAGTGACTTTTCCTTTGGCCGTTTCTTTTGGCTTAACTGTTTCTTTAGTTTTGGCGGTAGTTTTTTTCCTGGCTTTGGTTTTAGCTTTGGCGGTTACTTTCTTCTTGGTTACTGGCTTTTCCTTGACTGGCGGCTTTTCCTTGGCTGGTTGCCTGGCGGGTTCATCGTACTCCATCATGCCGTCGATCTGCTTGCTGATAAATTCTTCTTTATATAGTCCGGCTTTTTCTGAGCTTAAAGGTAAGTCTTTTGCCGGCTTCTCTTCTTCGGCGGTGGGCTCTTCTTCTTCCTCTTCATCCAAAATCTCTCTAATTAACATTGCTTCTTGCTTGGCGAGCGACTCTGCTTCCGGTTCACCCAATCTCTTGCTGATCAATTTAGCGTATTTTAAGGCTGTCTTGTCACCTGGCCGCAGCGCCAAAACAATATTGAATTGACGCAGGGCCTGCTCATAACGTTCGCTCTTATAGAGGGAGATGGCCAGGTCCAGGATGATCGGGCTTAATCCCTCAGAATCAGCTGGCTCAAAATAACCTTCATTTTCCGGACGGTAAAAACGGGCATCGCCGTTAGCGGCAGCAGCCGGAAACGACCAAAAAATTACCACTAAACACCATAAATAACAGAGCCAATGCATCCTCAGGTATTACCTCAATTCGCCTACTTTTAACACTTCACCGGAGGAGCCTATTTCCACTTCAGTCTCTTTGGTAATGACAAAATCAGCATTCCACTCTTCCTCTTGACTGGCTTTCCCTATGTCGATGGTCAGGATAGCGTCATAAATGCCTTTCGGCAATGGCTCCTTCCATGACCCGGTCATTCTGGCAGTTTCCTCAGGGAGGGTATATGATTTATTAAGTGTTGAGCGCACAAAAATCACGCCCTTCTTATTAATAAGATGCAAAGTGCCCTTAGCAATGATATCAGTATTGCCGGTATTTTTTAGGTCCAAGCCTATTTCCAATGGCTTGCTTTTCTCTGGTTTCTTTAAGGAAAAATTAGAGATTTCCGCGGTGCGGGTGGAATTGCCGGCAGTTTCGACATAAAATATTGCTCCCAGCCGTACGATCAGGCCCAGGGTAACTTTGCCGGCCGGTACGGGTTTAGCCACCATGCTTTCAAAAAACAAGACCGCATAATGTCCGCCCGCCGCATCCTGGGGTACTTTTACCGTATAATAGACATCCTGCTGTCCGTCCGCTGGTATTTCTATTTCGGAAAGTGAAAAACTGATCCAGTTAGCGCAGGACAAAGGGAGCGTGCCTAGCGGGAAAAATACCTTTGTGCCGTCATGTAAATCGTTGTATTTCCAGTCCTGGGCGTAGATCTTGATCTTGATCGCTTCTTCCGAGGGATTCCTGACTGTCAGCTTGCCGCTGCCGGATCTGCCGGCCGGGACTTTCAGGAACACTTTGGGGGGATCAACCTGGATGATTGCCGCTTCACTAAAGGATAAGGTGAGCATAAAAAAAACAAACATCCAGCCAAAGATAGATTGTATTTTTTTCACTATACCACCACCGTCTAAATTTATTTTACTGATCAAAGCTCTGAGATCGTATACATGATACTGCCGGTATAACTGCCGGCCGGGAGGCTGGCATCAGCAGTGAATTCATAAATAATCTTAAATTTATCCGGTGAACCTTCTGGATCAGAAAGGAACAAGACCATTTCTCCGGTTTTGACTTCAGTCGGCTGGGAGAACCGCACTTTTCCTTTGGTATTCTCTCCTTCCAGGCGCAAGGTAAAATATCTTGGAGGTATACTGGCTCCCGCCGCATTCGTCAAATTTAGCGGCAATTGCTGGCTGACTTGATATTGCCGTCCCAGATTGCTTTGTATTTCTACTAATATTTCCGAATGCTGGGGCCTTTTATCCAGCTGAACATCCTTAAAACGTATTCCACTGCTCTCACCTGTGGTGACGATCAGGTCGAAAATCCGGCCGATACTTATCCCGATAGGAAAAGCGCCTAACAGTTTTTTACCGGTCTTGGTTTTAAGGAAATATTGTAATGCCGCTTTGTAATTTCCGGCATTTTGTTTTTCCCGGTCAGTCAAACTGTACGTGATGACAAAGCGATCTGCCTCTCCTCCCGCGCTGGAAACATAAAGTGTCTGTTCGCCATTGGCCAGCGGCAGACTGCCGACTGTCCCGCGGCCTTTTTTATTGCTGTGCACATCGACAGCGAGAGCTTCAGAGGATAATTTCCGGCCTTCTGCCGATTCCGGCAGGCCGGTGATATATTGTGAAATTTCATATTGTTCATTGAGAGATTCATTTACTTCCACGATCAGGTCAAAAGTCGTTGTTTCACCTTTATTCGAATTTAGTTGTATTAGTTTGGCGCCGGTAGCCGTGGTTATATTGATCAGATTGCCAGGAGATTCAATATCCGCGGTAATAGTCAGGACAGACCTGGTCGCCGATTGGGCCCCGGCCAGGGATTCTACGGTGAAAACCAGCGTGCCCTGGTAAGCTCCCGGCACGATAGCCTCAGAATTTTTTAAGACATAAACCAGGTTAAAGGAAGCGGATGTACCAGATTGATCTGAGGTATAGATCACGGTCCGGTCCATGGTTACAGGAAATTCATGTTCTGCATTTAAGGTGCCGGCTGTATTGCCGTCTTTGATGGCGTAGGCGCTCAGACTGCGTTCGGCCAAGGCTGCACCCTGGCTGTTGGCTAAGGGCTTGGCCAGTGTTTGCACCAGCTGGTATTGCTGGTTGACATCAGAGGTTATGGCTATGGCTACCGCTTTGCTCGTGAAGGGTGAAGACGCTCCTACTTTGCCAAAACGCACCTCATTGCCGCCCTCGACCGGTTGGATACGCACACTAATACCGGCAATGGCCGACAACGGGAGCAAACCAATAAAAAGAATTAGCAATACTAAACATGACTTTATCTTCATACTATAATAGTACCCGTTCTTTACACTATTGTCAATAAAAAAAAGGCCGCCTCTTGATTCCTAGGCTGCGGTAAAATAATGGTTCTATTGGCTGGCTAAATTCTTAATTATCAAGTTTATTACTGTGCGAGCGTCAGGAGGATATTGCCGCCATAGGCGCCTCCGGCCTGGGTCAGCGGGATCACTGATATTCCGGCTCCATCCCCCGAGCCAGTAGCTAATCCGTAATAGATCCTCAACCAACCACCACTGCTGATCTGTGATTTAGTGATAGCTACGCCATTGCTGGCTGAATAGGACACTTTAGAAAGCTGTGTCGCAGCGGCAGCGGTCTGCTGATTCATGAAAGTTACATTGATTTTGTTATTTAAGTTATCTATCCCATTAGTAATTGATGTGACTGCATGGGTTAAGGTCCAGGAAGCAGCATTGGAGGTCACGCCGACATCCAGGCAATAGTACCCGTCATCTGAAGTTTTAAAGATATTATTAGCATTGTCCATGACCAGGGACCCAAAGTTGACATCTGCCGCCGGGGTGAAGGTGGTCCCTACAACCCGGCTAATGCTCACATTCACTGAACTTTGTGGCGGGATGGTCGCTTGTAATTGGAAAGTTTCCGTATCAGCGCACCAAGCAGCCGAAACAAGGAATATTCCCATTATTATTGCCGGTACCAATATTGCTCTGATTTTTTTCACAACGGTCTCTCTCCTTGGGCGTTGCTACACTTAAGATAATAGCATGAAAACAGTATTTGTCAAGTAATAAACTTATTCCCTGCCAGGAGACAATAGCTGTCCTATTTACGCAAAAAAAAGGCAGCCTATTTGCATAGGCTGCCTGAAGGTACTTGTTGCTTGATTGCCAGTTAATTACGGAGCGAGAGTCAAGGTTACTGTGCCGGCATATGAACCGCTAGCTTGTGTAGCTGGAATTACGACTACGCCAGCAGCGTCGCCTGAACCAGTAGCTAAACCGTAATAGATTCTCAACCAACCGCCAGCAGTGATCTGGGATTTGCTGATAACTGTGCCGTTGCTGGCTGCATAGGAAACTTTAGAAATCTGGGTCGCAGCGGCAGCGGTCTGCTGATTCATGAAAGTTACGTTGATCATGTTGTTCAAATTAGCTGTGCCGTTAGTCATTGAAGTGATGGCATGGGTGACGGTCCAAGCAGTAGCATTAGAGTTAATACCACAATCAACCGCATAGTAACTGCCATCTGAGGTCTTAAAAATGTTGTAAGTAGGATCCAAAACCAAGGAACCGAACGCTACTGATGTAGCGGTAGTGAAGACTGTGCCTACCACTTTGCTGATGGTGACATTCAGGGAGCTCTGTGACGGGATAGTGGCTGACAGATTGACGGTCTTGGTATCAGCGGCCAAAGCTGCACTTGCCATTACGAGAACTGCTAACATTGCTACTAAGATCTTTTTCATATTATCTCTCCTTTTTTAAGTTAGGTACTTATAAGATTACTTACTTGCCGAAAGGCGCTCTCCTCACCTCCTGCCTATTATGTTTTATAGTATTGCCTAAAACGGTGTTTAGGTCTTAACTTGCTGTACTGCTGTGTGCTATACATATAGCATAAGAAATAGATCTTGTCAAGCGCTTTTGTTATTCTCCGTCGAGAGTTAAGGCTAATAATTGTTCATTATCAAGCAGGTTTTACCGGCTTCTGGCATTTCTCTTAACCAATACTTTTTTTTCTTTTTTGCTTAGCTTCTTTATTTCCCATTCAGCTTTTAAGGCCCGGCTATAGCTCCTGAACCTTCTCTGGTACACCACTTTCACCGGTCCCCGGCCCCGGGTATATTTAGCCCCCTGTCCAGCATTGTGCCGCGTCAGCCGTTGTCCCAGGTCATTGGTATAGCCAGTATACAATGTACCATCCCTACATTGTACGATATACACATAATGCGGGCCTGATCTGGTACCCATACAGGTATCCCCTAAGAAGCTATCGGCGCATGGTAGATGGTCTGGGTCGGATAGGCAAACTCAATGCCGCGCTTCTTAAACTCTTCCATTATACTAAAATTGATTTGCTGCTGGATGTCCATATATTTATTATAATCACCGCCGACAACATAATACACGATCTCAAAAACCAGGCTGAAATCGCCGAAGGCATAAAAATGAGCCCGGTCATAGTTTGCATCTTTGACCTTGGTAATAATGTTTTTGATTATTTTCGGTATTTCCTGCAATTGATCAAGCCCGGTCTGGTATATCACGCCTATCTTGAATACGACACGCCGCTTCTCCATCAGCTGATAGTTACGCAGGCGCGAATCTGTAAGGTCGGAATTGGAGAGGATCAGCATCTCCCCGCCTAAACTGCGAATACGGGTAGTCTTGATGCCGATGTGCTCAATAGCGCCCATAAAATCGCCGACAATGATAAAGTCGCCTACTTTGAAGGGATGATCAAAAAGAATACAAAAATAGCTAAAAAGATCCTTCAGGACAGCTTGCGCCGCCAGGGCTACGGCTATGCCCCCTATGCCTAAGCCGGCGATCACCGCCGAGATCTTAAAGCCCAGGTTGTCCAGAAAAAAAATGATGGCGCCGGCCCAGACCACCAGTTTCACCAACACCATTGTTCCCTGCAAGCTTTTTTCCAATGAAGCGTCATTGGTTTTCTTGGCCAGGTAAGTCCTAAAACCATAATTAATAGCAGCCAGGATTGCTTGCACGACAAAAAATACGAGCACTCCGAGGATGCAGTAATTCAGGGTCTTTTCCAACGCTTCAGGAAAAACCAGACTTTTGAGCGCCAGGTACCCGACGACAAAATAAAGCAAAGGCAGAACAATGGTTTCTAATATGCTGGCGAGGAAGTCGTCAATCGTCGTAGCGGTTTTTTCGGAAAACAGCTTGATTTGCCTGATGATCCGGCGGATGACCAGCTTGATCACCAGAAGGCCGGTGATCAATATAATGGCTGTGAGCAAATACCGGAATAAGGTGTTGCCAAAAATAACAAAATCCAGGTAGTAATTAATTTGCGCGCTCATCCCTTTTCCCCTTTTTGGTTAGTATTTTTTCTTTTCTATTTCTATTCTTTGATAATAATGTTTTAAGATTGCCTGATAATCATTTCCCTGTTCCGCCATGCCAGCCGCACCGGTCTGGCACATTCCTACCCCATGGCCCCACCCGCCGCCATAGAAGGTAAAGCTTTCCGGCAAACCGCCTGCGCCCATTTTAGCTTCCACCAGGAACAGGGTACTGCGCAGGGATCCCAATCCCATAGCCTGCCGTATCAGATGTTCTTTTTCGATCAGCGCCTCCCGCTTTGTCCCTTTGATCAGGAGGGCATTAATATGCCCGGATTTGCTTCTTTTTTTAGGGATGAGGGCTTTGATCTTGCCGCAGGCATAATCTTTATTCAGGCGTGCTTCCAGGTCCTCCCGCTTGAATATCCTGGCCCAGCGGAACTCCGCCGGATAGCAGTATTTAGGCAAGTGGCAATAAACATCAGGTTCGTGCTTGAGCCAGTTATCCAGTTCTATATTTGTTACCGGGAAGCTTCCCCGAGCACTGTCTGGAACACTTTTAAGGTAAGGTTCATCCCCCCAGCCTTTTAGTTCGCTGGATGATTGAGTATGGCCGCCGCAATTTGAAGAATACAAAGTATGAGCTATCTTGCCGCGGTACACCGGCAATTCGCCCCTGGTGCCTTCTACCGCCTCCCTGGCCCGCTTATTTTCGCTTTTAACCCCGCTGTAGACCTGGCAATGCTGGCTATCGCAAACGTCATATCCTGAGGCCTGATGCGGTTGGTAGTAATTTTTCTTGTACCAGGCTTCTCCCCTGGCTATCACGGCCTGGGCTTTCAGGGCTTCCATGGGCCAGGAAGAGATCATTTCGCTGGGCAAGACGCTGTATAGGTACTCCTCCAAATTCACCAAATTGACTATATTCAGCCCTTTGGTTTCCTGGATAGAGATTTCCAGCTCTCCCCGGTATTCCCGGTCCTCTTTCCCGCCCCAGGAAAATCCTCCGGCAAATTCAATCTGCGAGATGATCAGGGAATTATAGCTGGTGTTTTCCGGCTTGATCAGTATCGTATCCCGCGATTCTAAGATCACCTTTTCCTGCGGATCAGAGAAGATCATAGTCTTACTATCTCTAATGGTGATTCGATAAGGCTGTTCTTTCAGGCCGCGCCCAATGACCATATTATCGATACTGCTATATACCGTGAACGGCGCGGAACAGCGTAACTCGATGCTGTCTTTGGCGACAGGGAGTCCCTTGCCTGCTGTCCCGATACCTACCCTGATCTTTGGGATAGCCGCAGCAGAGGTAATGGGTTGTATCAATGTGGCTTTGGCTATTCTTTTTGGAGGAATTATTTCTTCAGGTTTTTTGGTCAGCCGTGGTAATAATTCAGTTTTTTTGGCGCCCGCCAGCTGATGAGCCGGGTTTAACATCTGGATCCTGGCATACTGTTCCCAGGCCTCATTATAGCGCTGTAATTTTTCATATAACCTGGCCAGGTCCAGTCGTATCTCGGCAAAACTGGTATCCTTTTTCCAGGCTTGCAGGTAAGAGGATAAAGCAGCTTGGTCGTCGTTGTTCCTTTCCAGGGTTTGCGCCAGGCAGTAATAGGCCAGGTTAAAATGCGTGTTCAGCTCAATACTTTTCCGGAAGTTTGTTTCGGCCAGGGTTAGGTTCCCTGTTTCCAGGTAGGCTCTCCCAAGCGCAAAGAAGATCTCATAGTTCCCCGCATCATTGTTACCGGCCAGGGTCAGGTATTTCAGCGCTTCCGGCAGCTTATTGCTATTATAATAGCAAAGCCCCAGCAAACGCAATCCATCCTTATTAGCCGGGTCAAGGGCCAACAAGCGCTTATACCTGCCGATAGCTTCCTGATATTTCGCCTGTTCCTGGAAAGATAATCCTTCTGCCAGTAGAGTGTCTTTGAGGGCAGTCTTTTCCTGTGAACAGAGGGAGTTAGTCCCCAAACTCAAAAATATTACCATGCATAATATTTTAATTTTTATGGCTGTCTCTCCTGTGCCCAGTGGCCTTATTTCTTAAGTAATGTTTCAGTGCGCCTGTTTTTGGCCCAGGCTTCTTCGTTCTGTCCTGGATCCAATGGTTTTTCCTTGCCATAGGAGATCGTCGCCATCCGTTCATATTTTATGCCCAAACGGTAATAATAATCCCGGACGGCTTTGGCTCTCTTGTCGCCCAATGCCAAGTTATATTCAACCGTGCCCCGTTCGTCGCAATGACCGGCAATAAGAATTTCCTTGTCTGGATTTGCCATCAGCCATTCGCCATTCTTGATCAACACTTCCCTGGCGGCCGGGGTTATTTCATACTGGTCAAAATCAAAAGGCACATTACCCAGGTCAATTATTTGATTGAAGGTCTGGCCTTTGATCTGCAATTCAACCTTGGGTGTTTCTGCCGCCCCAGGTGTGGTGCCAGCAGTTCCTGGCTTGATCGCCTTTTTACTGCACGCAAAAAGCGCTAACCCTAAAACGATTAGGCACAATGTATAAAATTTCCTTACTGCTAAAGCTTGCTTCATGATACTGCCTCCTTTTATTTTTTGTTGTTTCTAATAGTAAATGCCGGTAAATGGAATCTATCCAATACCGGCAAAATAAATCGCCTCTGGATAATTTCCCAGATGGCGGCCCGACCACCTATATTTTGTTACCTTCGGAGAAGAAGATCCCCGAACCCTTTATACATTGTAATACTTCTAATGCATCCTGGTGATAAAGTCAAGCAAAAAATCTGTTAAGAATCAATCTTTACTTTAGAACGCGCGTACTGGTCAAAATCCCTTTGCCCGAGCAAAAAGCCGAATGTCCCCGATAACTTGGCCAGGGAAATTATCCAGCGGTACCAGAACGATTCAAAAAAGCTCAGGACCACGAAATACACGGTGTCTTTTAATTTCAGTATTTTTTCTTCCCGGATAAAAGCGCCGATGGAGATTAGGGAAACCAGTGTTTGGGTCAGGAGCATAAAAAAGAATAAGGCCAGGAACATCCGGACATCCAGCCAGCCGGCCAACCAGCCGAACAGTACCAGGCCAATACTGGTAACTTCGAAGAATACTCCTAAAACCTCATAAAATATGAAATAAGGGAAAATGATAAAAGCAAAATATTTATATTTAGGATTCAAAAGCATATGCAGGTAATAAGCTACTGTTTCATGGGTGACTCTTTGCCAGCGGGCCCGCTGCAGGATCAAACCGCTGATTTTGCTTGGCCCCTCTGTCCAGCCCACATAATAAGGCAGCATCAAGATCTTATATTTTTCTTTTTCTTTCCTGATAATATAGTCCTGTGCCCGGAATGTCATTTCTATATCTTCACAGGTAAAATCATGGCTATAGCCGCCTAATTCCAGTAAAATATCCCGGCGCCAGATCCCGAATCCACCGCTTACTATCGGTGAAGCATTGAAACGGCTCCAGGCAATGCGGTTGCCGATGAATGACCGGATATATTCAATGTTCTGGTAGACCAGCAGAGGATTATAGGAAAAACTTTTATCCACTATTTTTCCGCTTTTGACCTTAAACCCGTTCACCAGGCCAAAAGAACTGCCAATACCGATGATGTTATCCGGTTCTTTCTGCACCTGCGACATTATTTTGAGCAAAGCATTCGGCTCAAGAATAGTATCAGCATCCAGGATGCAGACATATTTATATTTGGCGAAATTCAACCCGGCATTAAGCGCGCCGGCTTTCTTTTTGCCGCTGATCTTGGTCAATACTGTAATGTTAGGATGTTTCCTGGAGCGGTGTATACTGATGATCTTGCCGGCATCGAAACGGTCATTATAAGGATTGGTCAGTTCCTGCAGTCCCAGCAGTTCATCCAGCGCTTCCATGGTCCGGTCGGTGGAATCGTCATTGACCACGATTATTTCATACTCTGGATAATTCAGGTTCAGTATCGACTGGATGCTATCGCTGATCCATTCCTGTTCATTCCGTGCCGGGACGATAAAGCTGACTGGCAGGCTGAAGGTAGACTCGGCGAAACTGGTGTAATCTTCGGCTTCATCCTGTTTGTTCCGCCGGCGGTTCTCAAAGAACCCGATCACACCCAGTATCACCTGGTAGATTACCAGGAGCAAAAAATAAACCAGGTAAATAATAAATAAAATATGAATATGCCGAATGAGAAAGTTCATAAGTTTTCTCCGGCTATACGCCTGGCCGTGTCTTTGTCCACAGCAGTGATGATCTGGAGCAACCGGTTTTGTTCTCCCGGCTGGAAATTCTCCAGGGCTTTTTTCAACCCGAAATATACTTTAGACCTGATCAATCCGGTCAGCAGGCACCTGGCTTTCTCTCCCTGCTCCTGTTGCCCGCTTAAGAGATTTTTTAAAACGGTCAGGATATAACCAGAATCAATTAATGCGTCTGCGCATGCCCGGCAGGTAGGTTCATCACTACGGGAGACCCCGGCTAAACTATCTTCAATATAAGGCAAGGCCTCGGTAATGTTCCGGGCCATCACATTTTTGACGGCTTCTTTTACCTTCCAGGACGGGTCTTTGATCATTTTGGCTACTATCGGCAGGCTCAGCGGTCCTAAAATATTATCCAGCGCGCGCACCGCGTGCATCCGGACAAACCAGAAACTATCATCCAAACGGGCAATTAAAGCGGCCCTGATCCCTGTTGAAAATAATCCGCCGAGGCACTCGCAGGCTGCCGCCCGCACATCAGAGTCTTCATCCTGGGAAAGCTTGATGATCCGGTCTATCTGATTACTGGTGATCATGAATTTTAATTTATTGATTACTTTCACGGCCCAGAATCGTACCGGCTGGTACTGGCTATCCAGGGCTTGGAATAGTTCTGCTGATACTTCCGGCGGGAAAGTTTGCAGGGTTAAAGCAATATTATTGCCCGTCTCGCTATGCGTTCCCAGGAAGTCCAGGAGGATCCTGGCGGCGGCGTTACTTTTGATCTGCCCCAAACTGCGCAATGAATAGTAGGAAAGGTCATCATCTTCCGAGTAGAGCGACTCTTTCAGGATTTCCACTGCATTGGGGTAGTTGATATAGCCCAGGCTGATGATCGCTTCGATGCGCTGCCATTTATTTCCCTTTTTTCTGGCCGTTGCTTCGATCTGGGCGATGTTACTGCTGGAGGTGAAATGATTCCTGATTTTTTGCGCCAATTCCGGGGGTACTTCCAGTTCCTTATCCCGGGACAGGTTAATGAAATCCTGCGCCGTATATCCGTTGACAATTTCCGGCATGGATACTGTTTTAGTTTCCCGGTCACTGCTGGTCATATCCTGCAAATGCTTCTGTATCTCCTGCAAGCGCTGCTGCCGCTGTTTAAGCCTGGCTTCCCTGGCCACCGCGTAAATAATGATCATGACCGATAGGATTAAAGCCGCTGCCAGTAATATTAGATTAATCTTAATAACTAAGTCGGTTAAGTAGGTAACATTAAACATTAAAACCTCACTGCCAGTCCCAGATCCAGACTGCGGATCCGGAAATCAGGTTTTTCCCGGCCGTAAGAAGAGCCCAGTCGTAGATTTAAGTATTTAGTGATATTGACATCCACTCCGTAAAAAATTACATACCCTTTTTGTTCCGAGGCAGACAGGCCGTAGATATCATAAACGCGTTCCCCAAATGATGTGCCCAGCCAAAGATGAAAGATCTGCCGGATGAGAAAAGAACTCCTCAGCGCCACTGAGTTGGCTGTTCCTCTTTCACTGGTATGAGCCAGGTTAACATAAGCGCTGGCGTAATGATCCCCGAAATAATAGATCACCCCGGGAGAAATAATATTTACTTTGGCGGTATTGTAGTCCTTGTAACGGTAACCCAGAGCCCCGAAAATATTCTGGACCAGTTTGTGCTGGTACTCCCCATGTGCCTGCCATTTATAGATATAGTCGCGGTTTGTGCCAAATCCGGCTTCTAGCTGGATATAATCAGACGGGCTGAGCTTGCCGTAGGTTCCCAGGGCCCAGGTATAATCCGGCTCCCCGAACCGTCTGTAAGCCGTAGCTTCCAGGTATGGCGTCCAATGCTGGTTGATCGTGAAGGACAGGTCACCGGTGGTGGTTCGCCAAAGGCCGCTCCTTTCACCGATCGTGACTTTTCCGATCTCGTTATAGATACTGGCTGAATATCCTCCTACCTGCAGGTTCTTTTCTTTCATCTGCCATTCCAATACCTGTTCTTGCCATTCAGGTACCGGCTGTTCTTCCGCCCATAATGCCCGTACAGCGGCCAGCAGCAATAGCCCGGCTAATAAACCGCTAGATATTTTCATGACTCTTCCTTTGGTCATTAAAGTGGTTGATGGTATTTTCGATGATCTTGTCGATATTGTAGCAAGGATGATATTTGATCGCTTTTTTAATTTTGGTGATATCCGGTATCCGGCAATCCATATCTTCAAAGTCTGCCGCGCTTTTGCCAAAAGCCTTGGCATAGGATATATGCACTATCTTCGAACGGGAAGCGGTTTGTTTTTTTATTCTGTGCGCCAGGTCATTGATCGTGATCGCGTGATCATTGCCGACATTGTAAATATGGCCCTCTGCTTTTTTGGAAAGGCTCAAGGTTACTATGGCCCAGACGACATCTTTGACATAGGTAAAAGTCCGGCTCTGGGAGCCATCCCCGTAAACCGTGATCGGCCGGTTGTCCAAGGCGCTTTGGATAAACCGGGGTAAAACCATGCCGTAGCGGCCCAACTGCCGCGGACCGACGCAATTGAATAGCCGGACAATCACGATCGGCAATTTTCTCTCTTTGTAATAAGCCAGGGCCAGGAATTCATCCAGCGCTTTGTTATTAGAGTAACTCCAGCGGTTGACACATGTGGGCCCGACCAAACTGTCATCTGTCTCCCTGCTGGCTGAATCGACAGTTTTGCCATAGATTTCTGAGGTAGAAGCGAGGATCATTTTTTTATGGTACTTATCAGCCAGCCGGATCACTTTCTCAGTGCCAGTTACATTCGTAATGATCGCCTGGATCGGATTATCCAGTATATACTTTACTCCGACTGCCGCGGCCAGGTGATAAACAATATCACAGTCCTTGATTAGGCGCGCCATTAACGGCTCATTCATGATCGTATTTTTATAAAATTTAAAATGTCTATTTTTCAGGAGGTGAGCGATGTTTTCTTTACGGCCGGTGGAAAGATCGTCTATTACCGTCACTTTAAAACCGCGGTCCAACAGCTCTTCACATAAGTGTGAGCCGATAAATCCTGCGCCTCCGGTAACCAAAGCTCTTTTTAATGTCGTCACGGTCATGATCTCCCCTGCAAAACAGTTACTTGCCGAATAACTTTTTCAGGCTGTCGGAGGCTTTGTTCTTGATGTTCTCTTCCGCTTCCTTGACCGGCGCTGTCTGGCTGCCTGCTATTTGTTTGGTATAGTCCTCTACCTGTTTGGTCAGGTTGTCTTTCTGGCCCTGCACGGCAGCAAGCTTGGCATTCACCTGCTCCAGTAGTTCAGCTTTCTTTTCATTGGCTAACTTCAGCAATTTATCTTTTTCCACTTGGATCCTGGCTTCCAGTTCGGCCTTGACTTTGGCTTTGAGTTCCTCCATTTTACGGCCATAGATCGCCTTGATCTTCTCCGCGATCAAATTGTCCAGGTTGGATTCTATTGTCGTCTGGAAATTACCCGCTTGGCTGTACATATGCGCCTTTAGGTCAATTTCCTGGATACTGGCAAAAACCTCATTTAATATCTGCTTTAAGTCATTGGTACTCGGCTCAATTTCAAAAGCAATACCATACATCTTTAGCGTCAACCGGCAATCCAGGTCATCTCCGGTGAGCTTAAAATGTGAAGCTATATCAAACATCCCCTTCTTGAATTTTGGCAGGAATCCTTTGCTATCCAGGCTCATTTCGCCGATGGGGAAATTACTGGCCTTGATATTTACCAGGTCAGTCGCTATTTCAGCAGTATGGTCAAACAGCCCATCTACAAGATAAACCCGTCCGGAAGCCTCGCCCTTAGCGTCAAAAGAAGTTGGCTGGCCCCACACTTTCTGGTCTGACGAGACATTGTTGACAACGCCGGCTACGGTGATCGGGCTTGCCACATTCTTGCCCTCTCCTCCAGTAGTGCCGGAGAGCGCTATTTTGCGCACGGATAATTTCGGCAGGGTTTCATCTTTACGGAACTCAATGTCCAGACCCTTCGCGCGTGGTTTCACATTCACCTGCTCAGTTTTCTTTTTCGCCGGCATATACTTGCGTGCCAGGCGGATATATTCCATTACTGAATTTACCCGGTCAAACCACATCTGGCCAAAAATCGCCTTAGCCAGGCCGCCTTTTTCTCCCAAGCCCGGGATCTTCACTTTGGCCAGTATATTCTGGTAGTCGGCTTTGACCAGGTCATCTACCTGCAGGGCCAGGGCTTTGGAATCGGCAAATTGTGTCGTAATATCGCTTTTCAGGGTAGTCACTTTGCTGTAGGTCTCTTCAATGACCTTTTTCTGGTTGTTCAGCTTAGTGATAGCTTCTTGTACTTTAGGGATATCAGCAATTGTGCTCACTTTCAGACCCTGAACATCCTGTATCACCTGCTTAGTGTCGGCTACCTTTTGTTCGACATTCAAAGTGGTGACATCAGTCTTATACTGCTCATATTTTGCGACCGAGTTATTGTAGAGGCTTTCCACTGCCGCGCGCGATTGCAGGTTTTCCGCGCTGACCATTTGCTTGGCGTCAAAGTTCTTGATCGTATCGCTGATATTCTGGATATCCTGCACAATGGGCAAGGCTTTTGATTCAGACGCGATCTTATCTTTTAAAGCGACGAATATCTTGTCCGTCAATCCGGCTTTTTCTTCATTGGCCTGCTGTTTATCGTATTTCTTTTGTTGGCGCGGCGGTAAAGCCCCGGAAGTTTTGCGGGCAGCGCCCCAGCGCAAGTTTGATACCGTCATATTTTCGATCGCGACTTTCTTCGTCAATAGCGGCAGGAAACGCATATCAAATTTCAGCAGGTCGATAGCGACCAGGTTTTTCCAGACATCACTCTTGTTGGCGACTTGCAGTCCTTTGATCTCCAGCGAGGAATCCATCAGGCTGGTCTGGAAAGAAGACATTTCCACCTTGGCGCCGGTCATCATTTCGCCCGTGGAAATAAAAGCCCGTTTCAGGATCGCGTCACGGAATATTATGCCTACGACGATAAAGATAGCTAAGACGACGAAAATTATGAGCAGTGAGCTTTTTCGGAATTTAATCATTAAAGGTAGCCTTTATTCTAAGATATTTTTCATACCATTTAGCTTGCTGCAGGATCTTGATGACCTTCCATTTATTGACTTTCCCCTGAAGATTCTTGCGATACAGGATGATCAGTTTCTTGCCAATGAGCCAGACTGGAATGAACAGGACCAGGGCGATGACCAGACTGCCCAGCACGACCGTATTGTTAAAACGGGTAAACGGTATGATCGGTGTGTTATACATCTTGGTCCAGAAAGGATTCAGGGACGGCATTTCCACCAGCAGTTGATAGCCGATCTTATGCGCATACGGGTCTGTCAAATAGCCGATCACGGCAAAAATAGTCATGCCAATAAGAGCCGCGCCCTTATTCACTTTGAGCAGAAACAGCAGCAGCAGGATGACATAATTATGCAAAGTGTTGGTCGGATTCAGGCCGATGATGGATCCCAAAGCAAAACCAGCCCCGATCTCATCCGGGTCCTGGTTGTCGCGAAAAATAGCTACTACCTGTCTGATAGTTTTAAACCAAAGCATGATAATATCCTCTATATATTTGTTGGGATAACACTTTTATATAACACTTCCTATATTGACAAGTCAAGATAAAATAGACTTAGTTTTTCGCTTAGTTGCTAAACCCTTCCGCAGATGAAGGGATCAAAGCCCCCCATAATGGTTCGACTTTACCTGCTAAGTATCTTTGCTTTTGTATCCGGTCAGTAATCGCGAGTATTCTGCTGGCTGGATAGGGATGGGTACTGAAAAAATACATGAATTTAGGCCAATCATCCTTTTTAGACATCTTGACAAAAAAATCAGTGGACCCGGAAATATGCCCATAGGTTTTATTTAACAAGTCCAAGCCAAACTGGTCTGCCGCTCTTTCCTGGCCCTGGGAGAATCTCATCTGCATGGTAGTGATCGAAGGCATGATCACTTTTTGGGAGGTGGTGTCACCGCCGGAGAAAAAGGTAACCAGCAGTAACAGGATTAACTGCCGCCCCATGCCGCGGAGATGGTCACGGTTCCGGAAATGTCCTAATTCGTGGGCTAAGATCATGGCCATCTCGTTCTCTGAGTTCACTTCTTTGATCAAGCCAGTGAAGACTACGATATTACCGCCAGGCAAAGCCAGGGCGTTAACCTGGTTATTGTCTTGTACATAAACCTTATAGTTAAATCCCGGCAAGGCCGGCTCCCCTTTGACCAATGGATCGAGGATGGCCTGCAGGCGCAATTCCTGCTCAGTTTGTTTTTTGTCCTTAAAGTCAGCTCCCGCCAGGGCCCCGATCTTTTTTTCTGTTTCGATGGAGATGCGGGGGGCAATAATATCAACCGCCACGCCGATGGCAAAATAGATCATAACCAGTAAAGCGACAATTTTTGCCATCGCCATAGAAAATGTCCGCAATGGGGATTGCGGCGAGATATTCATATTTTCATCTATTTCCTTAGGGGTGTATTTCATTTTTCGTAATAGACCGCTGTGCCATAAGCCAGCGCTTCACATGAATTTTTTCCGGCGATGGCGCTGGTTTCGATCCGCAGATTCAGGATAATATCCGCCCTAGTCGCTTCTTCCTTCATTCTCAGTACCGCCTCTCTCCGCGCCCGGTCCAGCAAGCTCTCAAATACCGACACTTCTCCGCCGATTAAATTAAGCAGGTTGCCGACGAGCATCTTGAAATAATCACTGGAGATCACGACACTGCCGGAGACCAGTCTGGTGACTTTGACCGGCCGGTCTTCCAGAAAATCATCACCAGTTACTACCGGACAGCACATTAGTTTTTGTTCCCTTTTCTTAATGGACCGGTAATGCTTTTTTTCGATTACAGTGCCGACGAAATAGCCAATGGCCGCCAATATTGCTAATTGTATCAGATCCATTGTTCAGCTCCTCATTCCACTCTAACGGCAGTCCCATACACATAAATCTCCGCGGCGCCGTTAGCAATATTGGAGGTAGCAAAACGTACGTTAATAATGGCATTCGCTCCTAAATTCTCTGCCTGGCATTTCAGCCTTTCCAGGGCTTGTTTGCGGGATTCATTCATCAATTCAGTGTAGGATTTTAACTCCCCGCCTACCAGGTTCTTTAATCCGGCGCCAAAATCCTTGAACGCATTCTTGGCTCTGACCGTACTGCCGCACACTAACCCGAAATGCTCAACGATCTTTTTGCCTGGAACTGACTCAATGTTGGTCATGATCTGTATCAAATTCGTCTCCTTTTATTTATTTGATAACCTGATACCCTGATCCTTTAGTCTATCGCTCCGGCTTTTTCCAGCAATTTTTCTACTTCTGGATGCTTCTCTTTGGCTGCCACCATCCGTGCGGTCATGCCAGAATTATCCTTGGCATCAATATCGGCTCCTGAGTCTATCAGCAAGGCGGCTATTTCCTTATAGCCTTTCTGCGCCGCTATCATTAGCGCAGTGCCGCTGCTGATATTTTCCGTGGCGTTGACGTCTGCCCCTTTATTGATCAGCATCTTAGCGATATCTTTTTGGCCGTACAAGGCCGCGACCATGAGCACGGTATTTCCCGTACTATCCTTAGCCTTGACATTTGCTCCTTTACTAATGAGCAGTTCAGCCACAACTTCATTACCTTCCTGGGTTGCGGCCATCAGCGCGGTGAATCCCTCTTTATCACTGGCATTGACGTCTGCGCCGCTGTCGATGAGCATCTCGGCTATATCTTTGTGGTTATACATAGCCGCTGACATCAAGGCGGTAGTCCCGGCCGTAGTCTTGGCATTAACCTCTGCTCCTTTGGCAATGAGCAATTCCACTACTTCTTTATATCCGGCCGCTGCTGCTGACATCAAGGCCGTGATCCCGGTCTCAGTCTTAGCCTTGACCTCGGCGCCTTTAGCAATGAGCAATCCCACGATCTCTTTTTTCCCCGCGGCGGCAGCCGACATCAACGCTGTACCGCCTTTATTACTCCTGGCATTTATCTGTGCGCCTTCATTAATAAGCAGTTCGGCTATTTCTTTATGGCCTTTCCCGGCGGCCCACATCAAGGCCGTAGCCCCGTCGTTCGACTTGGCGGTTATACTTGCTCCTTGGTCCAGGAGCGCCTGCACTTTAGCGATATCCCCGTCCCCGGCCGCTTTGATCAAGGCCAGGTTTTCCTGCTCTCCGGCGAAGACCGTTCCGCTCAAAATGATCATCGCGATCATCGTAATTGTTCCCAATATCCTTCTCGTCTTTCTCACATTTCCCTCCATGTTTTTAGATAATACAAATGTTTTCTACCAGGTCTATTTCTGCGTCAAGATATGCCACTTGGGCCGGCGCCAGCTGCGGCGGAATTCTTTTAAGTTAGAAACTTTGGCCCGGTTCTCCTTTTCCACGCCATCCAGGAAAATGACCAGTTCTATCTGCTGCTGTTTTGTCCCGTATTGTTCATCGAATTGTTTAGCCATATTATTAGCCGGCAGTAACAGGTGTCCCAGATAATCTGTCAGCGCAAAATTCAGCCCTTTTTGGCCGGAAGTTGGTTCATAGGCTTTATCGATCAATTCAGTGCAGACCAACTCAGCGTCAGTCAGGAAATCAAAATTAAAGTCATACAGCCGGCCGCGGTAATAAAAACCTTTTAAGAGGGCCTTGGCTTTGTTTTTCTTGCTGAGCCGCGGGCGCAAACTACCAGGGAATCGCAATCAGCTGAATGTTCCAAACTGGTGAAGCTGACTCCCTGGCCAATGGCCTCAAGAATGCGCGGCGCAGGTGATTGCGCATCCAGTTGCTTGCTTAAAGCATAGGCTTTGGCATCCAGGATCTCCAGCATACTTTCAAAAGTGCCTGCTCTGAAGCCCTGGGTTTTCACCAATTCAATGACTTCCGCATCATTGAAGTATTCTGCCCTCTGCGTAGCTGTCCCGATGTAGAGCGCGGCCTGGGTCCAGAATCCAGGCAAGCCGATATTGGACAAGTACCACTCCCGTCGCTCCAGGATGATATCACCCGGTTGTAATACCGCCAATAAGGACTTGATTTGTGCCGGCGAGATCAGGGATTTTTTTGCCCGCTTGACTTTAGTGGCTCCCATCCAGACAGAAACTCCTGACTGGAGAGGCAAGTAAGCGGCAAACCCCGCTTTCTGCATGATCTTTAACCCATTTTTAAGGGTTAAGACCGTGCCTTGGCCCTTAATGTTCCAAATAATTTTGGAATCTTCTTGAATGATATTCTTTAATTTTGCCGGCACAGGAACTTTGAGCGCCTGGTATTGGGCGTTAAGAGCGGCAAATTCCGTACCGCGGGCGACATTGAGAAAACGAAACTTGAAATCACGATAAGTATTTTTAGGCAATCCCAGCTCTGGCATTGGTTCATTCAGGAGCGTATCCAGGCTGGGTTCTTTTTCCAGGATAGTGATTGCTTCTAAAGCGAAGCGGTACTGAGCCAGGAAAGCTTCATAAAAGATCAGGAAGGCCAGTTCTTTAGATTCCCGGTCTATTAAATTGTCATACTGCTGATAATTTTTTCCCAGATAATCAAGGGCCAGGTAATAATCCATGGTACTTTGCCAGTAGCGGCGGACTGTGTCTCTTTCCATCTGGGCCAGCAGCCTGCGCACATCAGCCTGTTTATTCGGTACCAGGGCCTGATCCCCGGCGATAAAAGCCGTATTGCCGGCTAATCCTTTCCGGTAGACCAGGAGCGAATTTAAGTCGCTCTCTATCTGCTGGCGCGCTTCTCCCAGGCTTAAGTCAGTAATGTCCGCCGCCGCGCACATCAGCGGCACAGATATTATCAGGCAGATAGCAGTTATAATTTTACGCATATTTGTTCATATACCAGAATATCTGCCGATAGTCAATTAGCTCTATTTTTTTTGTAAAATTATTTTAAAGTTATTAGATCTGGTTTTTTACTTCTTGCCAGGATACTATCCGGAAAGGATAGGAATTATTGGCTTGCTCGATCGCGGCAGCATTATAGAAAATATCAGCGGTACCATAAATACCAGTCACTTCCACCGAAGATTGGCTCAAGATCGAACCACTGATCTGGGCATTACCAGACATACTGAAGGCGCCTACTACATAGATCACGCCGGTGAAAAGACCTCCGTCAATATCAAAATTACCGTTAACAATAAGAATACCCGAGCCACGCCAGTCATTAGCCGTAGCTTTAAAATCCCCCTCAACCCACGTGATGCCATTGCAGTCAGCATTATTACCGGGATTAGTATATTTAGTGGTGGCATAGTCCTTCATGGCGTCCATGGTGACCCCGAAAACTGTTTGGAAATCAGGAAAAGGAGCATGACTAGTATCTTGCGCTGTCGCTGCTCCCGAAATAGTTACAGCGCTTCCATCCGGCACCACCACGTCTATTAAGGGGTCTCCGACTATATTGGCCGTACCGCCCATACTGACATTGCCGCCGCAGGCTAAAGCGCTGGTAACGATAATATTAGCCGGTATTTTTTCGCTCAGCGCTTTAATTTTCCGGCGGGACCAGCCAATCTTTCCCAGGACAGTAACCTCCCGCTGGTCAGGCTGGCCGGCTGGCGTATTAACCGTAACCGTAAAGGCCCCTTTTCCTAAAGCAGTATTCGATTCGCCAGTATACGAACTATCACGGTTGAGATCCCACATGGCTTTATGCAATCCGCCTTCAGCAATATAAAACGTGGCGTTTTGCAGATTGCTTCTGACGCTTTTCCTGGCTTCGTTTTCGCTTAAATATAAAACGCTTGTGCCGATTACCAGCACAATAAATACTACGATGGTAGCAAAGACAATAGCATTGCCTTTTTTATTATTCATACTCCATCTCCCTGCTATAAATATACCCCTAAAACTGCTTAAAATCAACCAGATTATAGGCATGTACCTGGTTTTTTATTAGTTGGATATTTTCGTAATCTGAGGGCTGATACAGCGGCAGGATACTGTTGTTATGCAGGAGCGGATCGCAGTCCCTGGCCAGGCCGGACCTGGCATAATCCTTAGTGCCCGGCACCGGGGAATATTCTTCCAAAAATATGCGGCTGCCGGTAGCCTGGATATAATTGACTGACTCTGCTATCTCCGCCGGATCCTGCCCCGGCAGGCCGACCAGGATATTTACCGCTATCTCCTTGCCTTGGTAACCGGCGTTTTTCAGGCACTTGACTGCCCGTAAAAAATCCTCGTTGTTTGTTTTAGGGCTGGTTTTGTTTTGTCTTTGCTCGGACGTTGTTTCCAACGCCAGCCGCGGCTGGACAAATCCTGCCTGGCGCAGCAGGAGCGCCAGCTCCTGGGTCAGGAACCGCGTATGCAGGCCATTGGGATTATGCAGAAACGCCTTGATCTTACTTTTGATCAGTCCTGCCAATAATTTCTGCAGATACTCTTCTGCCTGGTAAAGAAGCGCCTCATCATAAAAAGCAAAGTTCCGCACTCCCTTTTGCCAGTACTGCTGGATTTCTGCCAGGACCTTATCTGCTGGTTCTGGCCTGAATCCGTCCTCCAGTAAATGCCAGCCGCAATAACTGCAATGGAATGGACAGCCAGATGAAGCCCGTATCGTGATGTAGGTGAGAGTCTCATACAGGTCATAAGCCGGTATAATATACTCATTCTGCTTAATCCTGCCTGGATCCAGTTTTTGTGCCGTCACTTTTCCTATTAATTGCAGTATCTCCCGGAGATCACTGCCATTATACACCTGGTCAGCGCTGCTGTACTTGACCGCATGATCAGTACACAGCCGGGCATAAATACCGCCGAGTATTACTGGTGTCCCTGGGAATCTTTGTTTCAGCAGGCTAATAGCTGCAAATACCCCCGGATACCAATAGGTCATACCGGAAGTCACCAAAATCACATCTGGTTCAGCTTCAGCTTTCAGTATTTTTTCAAATAACTCTAACGGCAATCCATAACGTTTATACTTACGCGGGATATTTTTGTAGAGGTCTGGTTTAGCAATCTCTTCAGCATAATATTGTCCGCTGCCATATTTTGTGCTCTTGGGCGGTTTCCCTTTCAGGTGTTTTAATAATTCCGGATGAAACCGGTCCAGGCAGTCGATCAGCCTGGTTTCTACTCCCAAACTCTGCAGGCTGGCCGCGATAGTAAGCAGTCCCAGCGGCTTGGACCATAAGTCAAACGCGGCGAAATCATAGATCCAGGGATTAACCAGCAAAACTTTCATCATTTATCTACTTTCTGTTGTCTGTGCCACCCGTCCGGTCAGGTTCTTGATCGCAATCCTCTTCCTCTCCACATCCACCGACAATACTTCCACTGTCACCGTGTCCCCGACCGAGACAACATCGTAAGGGCTCTTTACAAATTTATCAGATAGCTGGGAGATATGGATCAGCCCGTCCTGGTGCACTCCGATATCCACAAAGGCCCCAAAGTTGGTCACATTGGTCACTGTTCCGGTCAGGACCATACCCGCGACCAGGTCTTTCAGTTCATTTATCTCTGACGAGAATTCCACGCTCTTGAATTCCTTCCGCGGGTCCCGTCCCGGCTTCCTCAGCTCAGCGATTATATCCTGGAGCGTCATCGCGCCCACTTCCTGTGCGTAAATCTCCGGTTTGATCTGATCAAGTAGTTCATTATTCCCGATCAGCTCCTTAACCTTCACTCCCAGGTCCTGGGCTATGTTCTCTACCGCTGGATAAGATTCCGGATGAATGGTGGAATTATCCAGGGGATTCTTGGCATCTGGCACTTTCAGGAATCCTGCGCACTGCTCAAATGCTTTCGGTCCGAGCTTTGGCACTTCCTTCAACTCTTTCCGGCTCTTGAACTTTCCATTGTCCGTCCGGTACTTCACGATATTATCAGCTATTTGCGGACCGATCCCCGACACATATTTCAGCAATACTGCGGAAGCAGTATTCAGGTCAACCCCGACGAAGTTAACGCAAGATTCTACCGTCAGGCCGAGGGATTTTTTCAGTTCTTTCTGGTTCACATCATGCTGGTACTGGCCTACGCCGATCGATTTCGGGTCTATCTTCACCAGCTCAGCCAGCGGATCCTGCAAACGGTGGGCAATGCTGATCGCTCCCCGCGCAGTCAGGTCCAGGTCAGGATATTCTTTCCCTGCCAGTTCTGACGCTGAATACACCGAAGCTCCCGCCTCGCTCACCACCATACTGTGTATTTTTAATTTATTCTTCTTGATCATCCCTTTGACAAACTGGTCTGTTTCTTTAGAACCAGTTCCATTGCCGATTGCGATCAGCTCTGGCTGATATTTCTTGATCAATTCCAGCAGGATCGTTTCAGCTCCAGCCAGGTCATTCTTCGGTTCAGTCGGATAGATCGTCCGGAATTCCTTAAAATCACCCATCTCATCAACCACGGCTACTTTACAACCGGTGCGGAAGCCGGGATCAATACCGATGATACCCTTGGAGCCGGCCGGCGGCGCCAGCAGGAGATTGCGCAGGTTAATAGAGAAAACTCCTATCGCCTCGGCTTCAGCTTTTTCCACAGCCGCCAGTATTTCTTCCTCAAAAAGCAGTTCCTGCTTATTCAGCGTCATCTCGCCGATCCGCTGCACAATATATTCTGCATCTACCTGCAGTTTCCAGTGCAGGACATCTTCTTTATTCCCCCGGCGGATCGCCAGGATCCGGTGCGAAGGAGCCGTTTTGAGCAGTTCAGCAGTATCATAATAATTATTATATTTAGTCTGGATCTCTTTGAAGTCAGGCATCGCTATGGACTTCAAAATGCCCTTATTAGCAGTGATCGTCCGCACCCAGCCCCTGATCCCGGCGTCATCAGATATTCGCTCAGCAATGATATCCTTGGCTCCGGAGATGGCTTTCTCGAGGGATTCCACGCCCTTTTCCGCGTTCACGAATGGGCCAGCCAGTTCTTCCTTGCTCTTCTGGCCTGGTTTCTCCGTCATCATTAGATCAGCCAGGGGTTCCAATCCTTTTTCTTTAGCTACGCTGGCCCTGGTCTTATGTTTCGGCTTGTAGGGCAGGTAAATATCTTCCAGGACAGACTTGTCAGTACACTCCACTACCTGCTTTTTCAACTCCTCGGTCAGCTTCCCCTGAGACTCGATACTCTTGAGGATCGTTTCTTTGCGCTCCTGCAGCTGCTGGTAGTATTCCAACCGGTCGGCTATCTTGCGGATGACGGTCTCATCCATCCCCCCGGTCTGTTCCTTGCGGTATCTGGCGATAAACGGAATAGTGGCCCCGCCTGCTAACAGCGCTATCGTATTGGCCACTATCTCCTGGGACTTCTCGACATCCTGGCGGATATTACTGACGATAAATTCCGTTGCTTCCATTCACGCTCCTTGTTCTAAAATATTTTAAGGCCTGCCCTTAGCCGATTTTCACTTCCGCCACATGTTCCACCCGGTCATCGACCAGCGCGATAGACTTGCCGGCCTGCTCTGTCCCATCAACCAGGACCGAGATTATCTTATCCTCTGAACCTGATCTCTGGAAGGTTATATGGTAGAATGTTTCACGGTACCGGTAATGAAGTTTGAATGAGGTCCAGTCTGCGGGCAGGCATGGTTCGAAATAAAGCCGCTCCACATCCAGCCGGATGCCCAGCAGGTACTTAACAATGACTTGATACATCCAGGAGGCAGACCCGGTATACCATGTCCAGCCGCCGCGTCCCGCCTGGTCTTTGCCGGAGTACACATCTGCGGCCATGACAAACGGTTCCACTTTGTAAATATCACAGGCGTCTGCCGTAGCGCTGTGCAGTATCGGATTGATCATCGCCAGCAATTCCCAGGCCCGTTTCCTGTCTTTGAGTATGGCAAAGGCCAGCACTGTCCAGATAGCGGCATGAGTATATTGTCCGCCGTTTTCCCTCACCCCCGGGACATAGCCCTTGATGTAACCCGGATTGCTCGCACCGGCATCAAAGGGCGGGTCGAAAAGCTTGATCAGGGAATCTTTCCTGTTGACCAGCAATTGGTCCACCTGGTCCATGGCCATTTTAGCTCTTTCCTTGCCGGTAGCCCCGGAAATTACTGCCCATGATTGCGGCAGGGAATCGATCCGGCATTCACTGTTTGACGCCGAACCCAGGACTTGCCCGTTATCAAAATAAGCCCGCTGGTACCATTGGCCGTCCCAGGCCTTATCCTCGATGTTCCGGGAAAGTGTCCCGGCTTCTTGAAGGCAGATATCGGCAAAATCCTTATCGCCGCGCTGTGCCGCCAGACCCGCCATTGAGGTCAGCACCTGGTACAGGAAAAAAGCCAGCCAGACGCTTTCCCCTTTTCCTTCATTGCCCACCAGGTTCATGCCATCATTCCAATCACCACTGCCCATCAAGGGCAGGCCGTGAACGCCAAATTTTAATCCCCGCTTAACAGCAGTGACGCAGTGTTCATATAAGGTTCCTGATTGGCGCGCTATCCTGGGCAGATCAAAGTTTGAATCTTCACCTGGTTGTACTGGTGATCCTTCGAGGAAGCGTACCTGTTCATCTAAAACCCCGGTGTCTCCTATCTCCTGGACATAAAGACAAGTGACCAAGGTCAGCCATAAATAGTCATCTGAACAATTACTGCGGACTCCCCGCCCGGAGGGAGGATGCCACCAGTGCTGGACATCTCCTTCGACAAATTGATGACCCGCAAAGTCCAGCAGGTGTTCCCGTGCCAGATGGGGATTGGAATGCATCAGAGACATCACATCTTGCAGCTGGTCGCGGAATCCGTAGGCCCCGCCAGACTGGTAATACCCGCTCCGTCCCCACAGGCGGCAGCTGATCGTCTGGTATTGCAGCCAGCCATTGACGAGATAATTGATCGCGTTGTCCGGTGTTTCAATATACACTACGCCGAGAGTGTGTTTCCAGAATTCCCAGACATTTTCCAGTTCCTGGCGGATTGACACCAAACTGTTAAAACGCTGGAGAATACGGCGCGCCTCTTCTATGTTTTTACCTGCGCCGAAAGTAAACGCTATCTCCTTTTCGTCGCCGTCCGCCAGCTCCAAAGGCACCTGCAGGCAAGCGCACGGGTCCAGACCCGCGCCGGTCTTGCCTGAAAGCTTGTCTCTAAGCAGTGCGGCGGGCGCTGCCAGGGAGCCGTTGCGGCCCAGGAACTCATTCCGGTCTCCGCTCATAAAACGCTTTCCTTCAGTGGCATCAAGGAAAACCACATGGTGCGGGAATTCCTTATTGTAATGATTATGGGCGAGTATTGCGCCGCTCTTAGGGTCGGCCTCGGTCACGATATGCAGCAGGTACTTATCCCTAAAAGTTCCCAGTACCAGCTCATTATATGATGTGGCGGAAAGACGCTTGGTCCGCCCGGAAATATTCTTGATTTTCAAAATAGAGAATTTTACCGGCTCGTCCAGGGAAACAAAAACTGTCAGCTCTGTTCTAACGCCATTCTCCGTGTGCTCGAAGACACTGTATCCGAAACCATGGCGCGACAAGTAGCTGGTTTTTCCTGTGGCCGGCAGCGGGGTTGGTGACCAGAATTGCCCTGTCTCTTCATCGCGTAGATAAAGCGCTTCTCCACTCGCATCAGTGACCGGGTCATTCTTCCATGGTGTTAAGCGGAACTCATGCGCATTTTCACTCCAGGTATAAGCACTGCCGCTTTCAGAGATCACGGCGCCAAAATTCTTGTTAGCCAGCACATTTACCCACGGTGCGGGTGTCCGTATTGCCGCTCCGGTAGTGATCACATATTCCCTGCCGTCACGGGTAAATCCTCCCAGTCCGTTGAAATAGGCCAGGTCAGTATGCTCTGTCTGGATGGCAGGGGTTTCTTCATGGCTGGCTTTTTTTACCGGTACTAAGGCTGGCCGGTGTATCTTTGGTTTGGCCATGCTTTCCAGCTGTTCCGCTAAGGTTCCGCCCCGGTCAGTGAGCACTATTCGCGCGACTGTCTGGATGAGTATTTTATCTTCTTCAGACATCTGATCGGCCCGTCTTAAAAATATCCCGGCCGGCTGGTTTGAGGGTCCCCCGGCATTGGCCGAGATCAAACCATTGATCTTTTCACTCATCATATCCCGGTAAACCGAATGGTCCTCGTTCCATATTACCAGGTCCACGGCCAGGCCCTTCATGCGCCAATAGGAATGTGCCTGTACCATGCGTTCGATCAATTCGATATTTTCCTGATTCTCGATGCGCACAAGAACGATCGGCAGGTCCCCGGAAATATCGTAACCCCATAAATCAGATTGTCCCCGGAAATTATGCCGCAAGATACTCGGCTGGGCTCTCCAGGCCGGATTGGCGTAAACAATAGCTGTAGCCAGGCGGCCGTACAGCTGGGCATCAGCCTCTGTCGCATTGATCTGCTGTAAAGCCACTTGTCCATGCGTCCAAGCCAGGTCGAAAACCCGGTCGGAAAGATTGCGGTCCCGGTATTTCTCCATTAATTTTTGGGCCGCTTCCCGGCTGTCGCAGATACCCGTAACATAATCTATAGTCGCTGATTCTTCCGGCTCCAGTTCTATCCTACAGCGGATGGAAACTGCCGGATCCAGCACCGGGCCTTCGCTGTCCGAGAGATTTCCCTTGTTGATCATCGCCGCGGGATTGGCCAGTGTATTGCCCCGGCCGATAAACTTACTGCGGTCTGTTTCATAAGCAGCGCCGACAATGGATTTGCCATGTACGGCCATCAGGTGCAGCATCAGCGGGAAAGAATCTTTCTCCGACCGCGGCCGCCGGCGGCAGATGATCGCCTGGTGTGACCTGACTATTTCTGTCTGGACGAACAGGTTGCTGAAGGTTTTGTGCGCCTGATCTTCGGCCGGGTAATTTAGTACTACATCAGCGTAACTGGTCAATTCAATAATACGGTTATGCCGGGAGAGGTTAGTGATCTTGACCCGGCGCAGTTCTATATCGTCTTCCGGTGAAACCGCTATTTCCAGATGAGTGTCAATAGCGTGATCCTGGCGCTTGAATTCGGCCCGCGACTGGGAAAATATAGCTTCATAATTTTTTGCTTTTTGCCGGGTCGGCTGGTGCGCCGTGGACCAGAACTCGCCGGAGATCATATCACGCAGGTAAATGAATGTTCCTTCATTGTCCAGGGCCGCATCTTCATGCCATCTGGTTACCGCCATATTTTTCCAGCGGCTGTATCCGCCGCCGGAATTAGTGACCATCACACTGTATCGGCCGTTAGATAACAGGTGGGTCTCGGGCATCGGTGTATCCGGGGTAGCAAAGACACGCAGCAGCGCTTCCCTTTCCTCCACTTTCCTCAGCAGACCCGTCACTTCGACATCATATAAGTACGGCACCTCTTTAGGCACCCGTTCCTGCAGGAGTAGTTCAGTAGCCTTGAACATGGGATCAGCCAGGAAGCGCCTTTGCATCGGCCGGTCCAGTAAGACATAGGCCAGGGACAATAAGCTCATCCCCTGGTGATGAGCCATGAATGATTTAATGACCGCGTGAGTTTCACCAGAGGCCAGCCGGGAAGGTGTATAATCTATCGCTTCATAAAAACCATACTCTCCGCCGAATCCTTGATCTTGCAAATACTTCAGGTTCTCGTAAGCTTTTTCCGGTTCCACCATCAAGGCCATTACCGAGGCATACGGGGCTACTACCAGGTTTTCGGATAATCCCCGCTTAAAACCAGTATCCGGCACGCCGAAAGAATGGTACTGGTACATCATGTTCGCGTCGATCTTATTGTAACCGGATTCAGAGATACCCCAGGGTATGTTATTATGGGAAGCATAATCGATCTGTCTTTTGATCATTGATTTGTATGTGCGATCCAGCAGTGTGCCTTCATAAGTAGGCATGACCAGCAAGGGCATCAGGTATTCAAACATCGAGCCGCCCCACGAGATCAGGACCGGATCACCGCCGGTCTTGGAAAGCAGACGCCCAAGCATGAACCAGTGCTCCTGGGGCATTCGCCCCTGGGCAATAGCCACAAAACTGCAGAGACGGGCTTCCGAGGCCAGCAGGTCATAACAAGATGGATCGGATTTATGTTCCTTGACATTGTAACCAATGGAAAGCAGATGCGAAGTCTTGTTATAAAGAAATTCATATTCGATCGTCGATAGCTCGCTGCAGCGTAACGCTATATAATCAATTGCCTTGAGCCTTTCGCTGGCCCTTGTTCCCGCATCCTTGATTATATTTTTCAGCTGAGTGAACCATTCTTTTATCCTGTCTGTTCCATTATCATTTAAAACGACATTCTCTAATATTGCATCGATCAGCGGCAGGAGTTTCCGCTCCAGCTGGGCCACTTCTCCCAGGGTGGGGATTTCATCCAGGCGCCGCAATTCCTCCCTTAGCTGGGCCAGCAGGTCAGGTTGCTTCTCGTCCACCTGGTCCCACATCCCCGGTATTTCCGGGGTTAGCGCGATCCAGGGTGCGACAAAAGCCATATCCTCCAGGTAATCATAGCACTGCTTTTCCAGGGCGCGGGCCCATTTTTTAGCTTTTTCTAATTCCTTCCGGTCCAGGTCAGACAACATCTTGGAGATATCCATCGAGAATTGGCGTAAAAGAGTATGTATTTCCGAAAGGTATAGTGTCGGGGCTTTGATCCTGGCTCTTAAATTTTCTATTCGTTCCCCTATTTTTTGCATCGTGCCGGGGAGGCTGCCTGTTTTCATCTTGCCCAGTTCCTTGACGCTTTCCTGTAAAACATTCAAGGTGTCGGCCAGCCCGTCAAATATTTTCAGTGATACTACTTTCTCGTCAGACATTTCCATTAATCCCGAACGCAGCACCAGCAAATGGCCGACCAAATTTCCGCTATCTACAGACGAGACATACAATGGCTCCAAGGGCTTTAATGTGCCGGTATCGTACCAGTTGTAAAAATGTCCCCTGAATTTATCCATGCCGTCCATTGTTTTGAGGGTTTTTTCCATCCGGTTAAACATCAGGCCCATGGACAAATACCCGAAATCGTACGCTGACAGGTTCGCTAAAAGTGACAAACCAATATTAGTAGGCGAGGTTCTGTGAGCGATGGCGCTGACCGGCTCTTCCTGGTAATTATCAGGCGGCAGCCAATTATCCTTTTCTGTGACAAAAGTTTCGAAAAAATTCCAGGTCCGGCGGGACTGTCTCCGGAGAAAGCGGATCTTTGAACCGGACAATATAATTTTGCGGGAGAGAGATGGCCGGCTGATGACACAAGCGATGGCCGGGGAAAGCAGCCAGGCGCCCAACAGCAACAGCGCCAATGGGTAAACAGGTATGTTAGCCGACACTATACCCAAAAAGGAAACCAGGGCAGCTAAAGGAGCGATCAACATCTTTTGATAGCAAGCCGGAATGTTTTTAGGTGTATAGGCACCGGCTTCAGTGGAGGTTTTCCATTCCAGCAAGTACCGGCGGGAAATGAGCATCCGCCAAAAAGTTGTCAGCATTGCGTCTAAACTGACCTGCGCTTCATAGATAATAAAAGCCAGTGAAAAACAAAATTGGATGGCATGGGCGCGCAGTGAGGAAAAAGCGGACACTAAATGAGCCGCCAGTAATATCCCCTCTGGTTTTCTGATGATCTCAACCAAGGCCATGAACAGTAAGGGTAACCCGGTGAAAATGAGGACCATGATCGTCCAGTGCCAGGAAGGCTGAAAAAAAAGCCAGCCAAACAAAAATAATGCGGCGCTCGCTAACGGCACGAGACTGCGCCTCAGGTTATCCAGGATTTTCCATTTTGACAGGAAAGAGAGCGGATTTTTTAATTTATTGTTACCCAGCCCGGGAACCGTCGAGAACAACCAGCGGCTGATCTGCCAGTCACCGCGCATCCAGCGGTGCCGGCGGCTCATATCCTTGAGGTAACTATTCGGAAATTCTTCATATAACTGGACATCAGTCACCAACGCGGAGCGGGCATAGCATCCTTCCAGCAGGTCATGGCTCAAGATGCAATTTTCCGGAAAACGACCGGTCAGTGATTTTTCAAAAGCATCTACATCATAAAGGCCCTTGCCGATAAAAGAGCCTTCGTTAAACAGGTCCTGATACACATCTGATACAGCTTTGGTATAAGGATCGATACCGGATTTTCCGCCATACACTTTCACAAATAATGACGGATTTTCTCCGGGATAGCTGGCTTCTACCCTGGGTTGTAAAATACCATACCCGGAGGTTACCCGTTTTTTATTCTCATCATAGTAAGCCCGATTCAAAGGATGAGCAATGATCCCCGTCAAGTCGCGGGCGACATCACGGGCCATCCGGGTATCGGTATCCAGCGTGATCACATATTTGACGGTCTGCAGTCTTGACGGATCGCCGCTGATCAAACTGAATCTGTCTTGTCCGCTGCCGCGCAGGAGGGCATTCAGGTCTGACAGCTTACCCCTTTTCCGTTCATAGCCGATCCACGCTCTTTCCTGTTTATTCCATTTGCGCGGCCGGTGTAAAAGATAAAATATATTTTCTTTATGCCGCCGGTATTTATGGTTGAGGTTTTCGATGCCATCCCTGGCCAGCGCCGCTAAAGCTTCATCTTCAGGCATTGTTTCTTGTGGCGCGTCCCGGAAATCAGTTAACAAGGCGAAATCGACATTGGCGTCGGTATTGGCGAGATAGCTGACCTCAATATTTTCGATCAATGTTTCCACGGCCTGTTCATTGCTGATCATGGAAGGGATCACGACTAAAGTATGTGCTTCTGCCGGTATGCCTTCAGAGAAATCCATTTTGGGCAGGTTTTTCGGTTTAACCAGCAGGGTCGCCGCCCAGTTTACCAGGGAAATGGCGGTCTGGCTGGTCACCACCAGCAGTAGAAATCCTAATAAAGCCAGCGCTGGCCAGTTCTTCAATCCCCCCTGCCAGGCCATCAACAAAGCCGGAGCAGTAGAAGCCAGGGATATCAGCATGATCGAACCTATATATATGGTGAGCGGCAGTCCGGTCTTCTTCGCCTGCAAACACGCGCCTAAAGGCAAGCGCAGTTTCAAGGAACGATAAAGCTGTCCCAAGCCTTTGTCCATAAGGTAATACCCGATATGCGCAGTTACATCCTGTTGGCTGGTCAAGGTTTGCGCTTCTGCCGCGTTTCGCACCACCTGCTGGGCGATAAACTCTTCCGAATGCTTGCTCCAGACAGATAATTTTTCAATTACATGGCGGTAGCGGTCGCGGGTAGCAAAAGACATTTTCGCATAATGGCCTGAGGGGTCCTGCTTTAATATTTTTTCGACAATACTCAGGTCTTCAACAAAATCATGCCAATCCATATTATCCAGAATGCGCAGGCTCTCGACACTATTGGCGATCGAGACTTGGTCAGCGGCTTGTTTCTGGCTGGTCGATTGGATCATTCGGTCAATAGTTTCTCCCTGCTCGACCAGCCTTTTTTCCAGCCAGATCAGGGAAAGGTTCAGCGAAGAACTTTGACCGTGGAGCCGCCTGACGAATTCTGCCACAAAAGAATCAGACAGCGTTAAGTCATCCTTAGCCATTGAGGCGATTTCCAAAACTATATCATTGGTATCTTTAGCTGATACTTCCAGAATACGGTTGGCCCAGTGATCAGCCTTGTCCCGGTCGGCCTGCGACAAGATCATCCGCGAGGACACACGCCTCAAGTTTTCTATTAAGGCCAGGCGGATCATAATGGGGATGGCCCACAATTCGCCTAATTTTAGATGTTGTTTTGTTTGATAAGCAGAAATAAAACCAGTCAGCCCTTTGATGCCCAGCCGGCCGTCCCCGTGCGATACTATTTCCATGGCTAGATCATAAACCCGGGGATATCCAGCCAGCGGTCCCCCGACTAGATTGGGCAATTCACGGCTATACCCTTTCGGCAGGTATTTCTGCGCCAGGCGTATCTGTTCCTCGATCAAATAATAATTATCCAGGAGCCATTCCCCGGCGGGAGAGATCCTTCTTTTCGCTTTGCCGGCATCATTGAGCAGTTCATAGGCCTGCAACAGTATTTTTTCATTGTCCTTCAACCGGGCCAGGAGTCTTTCCTGTCCCCGTTTAAAACTGACGATGTGCTTACCAGCCAGGAATTTGGCGTGCAACGCAAACTGGTCAATACTAAAAAGTTCAGCCCGGAGGGGCTGCTCATCAGTTAATTTCCTGGCCGGAATGACCGCCTCCAGGCCAGTTTTTAACCCTTTAATAGTACTCTTGAATAATCGCTGCGACACTAACTGCTCCTAACAATAGACCAAAGTTCTGGTTTTTTTTACTCTGCGGCCAGTCTTTCCACCATTTTCACGCCCAGCTCAATGGCGCTGTTCAGGTCATCCATACTGAACACCCCGGTCGGCGCATGGATATAGCGCGTGGGAATGCTCAATATTCCCGTCAAGACACCTTCCCGGTTCAAGGAAATAACAGCGCCGTCTGTCACGCCGCCTTCGATCACATCTATCTGGTATTTGATCTTATTTTTCTGGGCAGTTTCGATCATCAATTTTCTGATTTTCTCGGTCACGATCGTTCCTCGGCCAGAAGCTTCGATGATCGTGATCGCCACCCCGGCTCCGAGCTTGAGCGCTGATTCCTTCTCAGAAATTCCCGGAGTATCGCCAGCCAAGGTTGTATCCAGCACCAACGCGAAATCAGGAGCTAAACCAAAAGAGGAAGTCTTAGCGCCTTTCAAACCTACTTCTTCCTGGGCCGTGGCTACTCCATATACAACAGCCGGGACATTGATCCGCTCCATGATCTTGAGCATGGCATAACAGCCAATACGGTTGTCCACTGCTTTGCCGTAGCACAGTGGCCCTTGCAGGACTCCGGCATTTGGTTCAAAAATGATCGTGTCTCCCACGGTTACCCGCTTTTCTGTTTCTTCTTTGCTCGTACAGCCAATATCAATGAACATATCTTCATATTTTAGAGGCGCCTTTCTTTCTTCATCTTTCTGCAGATGCGGCGGCTTTGATCCGATGATGCCGAAAACATCTTCCTTGGCTTTAATGATCACTCTCTGCGCCGGCAAAATTCGGTCATCGATCCCGCCAATTTTTATAAAATGAATGAAGCCTTCTTTAGTGATGCACTTAACCATTAATCCGATCTCATCCATATGCGCGGCGAGCATGATTTTTTTATGGCCAGTTCCCTTTTTGGCGATCAGACTGCCGAAATTATCCATCGTGACTTGCGCGCCGGATTTTTCCAGCTCGCTTTTCAGTATTGCGGCTACGGCGCTTTCAGCTCCCGATACTCCTGCGGCGTCCATGATCTCTTTCAGTTTGGCATCCATCTTTTTCTCCTTTTTATATTATGACTACCCGGCTTGGTTGATCGTGATAAGTTGGTAATAATTTGATCTGTCTGCTTTTTAAGCGCCGGCCCACCTGCGCCAAAGCCCCGTCTAGCGTATTGTGGTCTTCGCTGATATGCGCCAGGAAGACATACCGCAGGGTCTGCTCAGCCTGGTCGAGCTTGCCGATGAGCTCAGCCGCGCCCTGGTTGCTTAAATGCCCGAAATCGCTCAGGATCCATTTTTTGTTGGATTCATCCCGACAGCCGCGCCTGACCAGTTCTTCTTCATGATTAGCTTCAATGATGGCTACTTTTGAACCTGATAATGCCTTCACCATATTCTCGTCTATTTTGCCGGAATCAGTCAGATATCCTATTTGCCTGTTACTATGGACAATAGCAAAGCCAAAAGGCTCGCCAACATAGCCCAGGGAATGATAAGTTTTAAAAGGCTTGACCAGAAAATCACCCAAATTGAATTTCTCCGCGTCATGATACCTGATCAAACTGCGCTGGTCCAGTATCTTGGCGCTTTTATATCTTTTCCGGACCAGCTGGTAAGTAGAATGATGGATATATACCGGTATCTGGAAGTGTTTGGCTATCTTGACCGCGGTCGGATCAAAATGATCCCCATGCCCGTGCGTAATTACTATTCCCTTCAAGGAAGCAGGCGGTATCTTCAGTTTGGCCAATTGCTTTCTGACATATTCCTCTCCCAGGCGGCCGCAGTCGATCAGTAAGGCTTCTTTTTCCGTCCAGATGACGGTACAATTGCCGCTGCTGCCACTGCCTAATACGCAAATATTTACTTTCACTTCACCCTCTTTCTCTAAAGTGGCGCTGGTATAGTCTCTGTTTTATCAACGATTTTCATTTCCAGAATCCGGTCAACGCGAAAAGTCCTGTTTCCCCCTTGGTTCAAACAATACGCGTCCACGCCGATAAATGATTTATCCTGATATTTCTTTTCTCCGACGTCCCGCGGCTGGATCACCCGTCGTGATTTGACATCACTGGCTTTCAGGTATAAGATTTCCAGCCACTGCTCATGATCGATCGCTTTCCTGATTAAGGCTAACTTGTCTTTTAAAGACATCCCAATTTCGCTCAACAGGTACTGGTAGCTGGTCAGGAAATCAACGATCTTCCGGTCCATAATAATATGTGACCTCTTGATCGGCTTCTTCAGGGCAATGCCTTCCAGGGAAGTACAGCGGCTCAAAGCTACATATGTTTGCCCGTGGGCAAAAGCGCCATTCCCCAGATCAATGGTCACCTTTTCAAAAGTCTTACCCTGGCTTTTATGGATCGTGATTGCCCAGGCCAATTTCAGCGGATACTGGGTAAAAGACCCGACGATCTCGCTTTCGACTGTCCCGGCTTTCTCATCATAATCAAAATGGAAGATCTCCCAGGTGAACGGCTCTACTTCCACTAATTCACCTGTTGATAATTTCACGACTATCGTTGCAATATCAACTACGCCAATTCCCCTGATCTCCTGGACCACGCCGATACTGCCGTTCACCCATCTGCCCCGGTTATCATTGTTCAACAGCATGACTTGGGCGCCTCTCCCAAGCTTCAGCTCTTCATTCGTGGGATAAGACTCTCTTTTGAAATCCCCGTTGATTTCTGCCTGGGAGGTATGGATACTGGTTTTCAGCCTGGCCAAATAATCGTCGTTAATGATCGACGCCATCAGATTGGTCGTCACCAGGTGAACTGCATAGCCATTCTTCTGCTGGCAGGACAAATCCTGCCCCACCCGGCTGTTCAGGAGGCGCAGGTCCCGGTCAGTGATCGAATTATTGCGGATAGCATTGAGCAAGTCTTTGAAGATCTCATCTTTTTGCCGGTAGACCTTTTCCAATTCAATATATTCCATCCCCAGTTTGGTGAAAACATCAGCTGAAAAGAAATAGGGACTATCATATCTTAGTTTAAACATTTCCCGCTCCCGGTTGGTCACTACCGGCGGCAGTTGGTAAAGATCGCCGATGAAGATCATCTGCTTCCCGCCAAAAGGCTTCTTGCTATCGGGACCGTTCAAACGCATGAACTTGTCAACACAGTCCAGCAGGTCGGCCCTGACCATCGAGATCTCATCAATGATCATAGCGTCCAGTTTCTGATAGATCTTTTTCCGTCTTTTCAATTTTTTGATTTTATTCGGGGCAATGTCCGGTTTAAAGCCAAAAAAAGAATGGATCGTCTCTCCCTGGATATTTAGAGCCGCCACCCCGGTCGGCGCCAGCGTGACGATTTTTTTGCCGGTATGGGTGCGGAAATAGGACAGCAAGGTTGACTTGCCGGTCCCGGCCTTACCCGTGATAAAAACATTTTTTCCTGATTCCATCACTTCGAGCGCTTTCTGGAATTGGTCAGTAAGTTCGATCATCATAACTCTCAGTCCTTATTAGTCACTACAGGTCATTTAAAACAGGTTTTGCTTATCCTTACTTTGACTTAGCAGGACAATACCGCTCACTACCGAGAATATCAGGGTGACATAATTATAGACTGTCCAAAAGGATTGATTAGCTAAAACTATCCCGATTACTGTGTACACCGCAAACACGAGTAATAATATACCGATTACTTTAGTCGCTTTCATCTTCACCTCCTTTTATTTGACTATTGACCCGATAAAATTCGGTAATCAGGAAACTTGTCATTTTTTTTGAGCGAGCTTGTCTATTTTCCTCCCTAGTTCTGCTACGCATAACTGGCAGGGAGGACAGGCAGCCAAGCCTCCAAAAAGATCGGCGGATCAGCCTGCGGCTGAAGCGAGAGCACCGCATCCGCCAACGCTTTAGTGGCGGATGTTTGAGCCCAGAGGGCGAGTTGCGCAGGCACCGAGTTGTCAAAAGACCTTTGGCGCAGAATCTGCCAGAGGCAGTTCTGGAAATAGACACCGGAGCGAATAAAAAGTGACAGTTACCTGATACTATACCTTATTCAACTTCTTCAACGCTTCCATAAACAATTTATTATCGCTGAAATCCCTGATCTGCTTCATGGCATATACCTCGGCTTTAGCGATCGCTTCATTACCCGTGGCGAAAACACCTTCTTTTTCTATGTTTACTAAGAAATCCGCTCCCAGTATTTCCTTTATTTTTATCCAATCACCATGGAAATATTCCTGTATTAACGGCATGATCTTATAGAACCAGGTAATTTTCAGCCTGTTGACTGCGTCCTTTTTGGGAGTATCCTTCAATTCCAGAAAATAAGCATGGCCGATCTGGTGGTCCTGATCCAGTAAAAAAACAATTTTCTTATTCATTGCTTCCAGCAGGCTGGCTACTTTCACACCTTCAACTTCTATATCTTTCAATAAATCATAATCCGGCATCATTTCCTTGAATATAAATCTTCTCCTTAAAGCTGTATCAGCAAAGGCCCGGCTTTTATCCGCGGTATTCATCGTCCCGATCACATAGAGATTAGGCGGTACGCCAAACTTCTGCTTGGAATAAGGCAGAGTTACGATCAGCTCATTTTCCGCCCCGAGCCTCTTATCTTCTTCCAGCAAGGTTACTAATTCACCAAATACTTTGGCTATATCCGCGCGGTTGATCTGGTCTATCACCAGATAGTATTTAGGCGCCGAGGCAAACAAGGCTTCCCGGTCCTTTTTACTAAAATTCATTATTTCCCTGACCTTATACTTGATATTGTCATAATTATTTTCATTATCCACTTCGTATTTCTGTTCGGCTTCTGTTTTGCTGACCTTGGCGCTGGCTTTGATGGTTTCCCAGATGGCTTTCAGGCAAATCCTCCGGAAGAGGCCATCTTCATAATCATAGTTGATGGCTCCGCTTTCATTTTTGGTCCGATGCTCCTCGACAAACTCTGCATACGAAAAAGATTCATGGAAGGTGACAAACTCTGTTCTCCTGTCCTTGGCCGCAATACTGCTGTCCCGGTATTCCAAAAAAGCATCATCCGGCCCGAAGGCAAAAAGATCTTTCTTTTTGATGATATTCCAGATTACCCGCTGGGTGTTGTAGGTTTTCCCGGTTCCCGGGGGGCCGTAAAGAATAATATTCAGGTTGCTGGCCAGTATTTCATTGTTTTCTTCCGGACCAGTAGCGGTGCCGGCAGCGCTGGCAGTCCCTTTTCTGCCGGACAATTCCAGGTAATGGTTATAGACAGATTTCTTCAAGAACATTTTCATCGTGTCGGCGCTAAAGCGCTCAATGACCTGGTCTTCTGTATTGATCAGCTGGCTGTCTTTTTTCAGGCCGCTGCCGGCGATCAGGCCATACCTGATCGTAATCGGTAAGGAGTGAGTGGCGTTTACCTGCAAAGCTATCTGCGTGGCCATTTTGTGATCTTCGATGGATTTTGGGAATAAGGCCAGGTAACACAGATCCGTGCCCAGGTTATTATTGTGATTAAAGCCCTGAATTATCGAGTTTTCTTCCGGCAGGTTCAATATTTCCTTAAAGTGATTAACCAGCTCAGCCAGAATGGCATTAACTTCATTTTCGATGGACGGATAATAGATACTGAATAAAATAGTAAATGATGTGTGGGTATGAAAAGGATTGCCTTTCGGGATAGTGCTTAATTGTTCTTTAAACTGGCTGTATTCATGAAAATAATCGATATTCCTGGTAGTGATATTCATTTTAATCTGGTTAATAAAATTAATATTCACATTCTCATTCTTGTTTATTTTATCGATAATGACAAAGCGCATGAATTTTATCGGGTCCAGTTCATTATTATTAACACATTTACTGTTCTCTTCCAGCTGTTCGGTCAAATACTTAGGACTCAGCTGTTTGACAAATGAAAGAAAATCCTCATGGTTAGCCATAAATTTATTAATCTCTCTCGATAAAGAACTTAGCCTTTTCAGCTTATCAACAAATTCATTGCTCTGCATCTTCTTCCTCCATCTAAATAAAATAGGGTAATTCATGTAAACTCATGAATCACCCCTTAATATATATCATTCCTCTAAAGATGTAAATACAATTTTAAATAAAAACCGCTTTACCAGCAGTCTCTGACCGTATTCAGGCTGATGTGTTCATAGGACTGTAACCCTGAACTGGCCTGGGAAGCCATGACCAGCCTGATAAATACCTTGCGCCCGGTATTCGCGCCGGTGACCGCTATCTCCAATCCTCCCGGGAAATCGTTATTAGCCTGGGCAAAAATAGGGACCTGGTCCTTAATTACAAAAGAAGGCCCGGAATTAAAAGCCACACCCACCGGGAAACTCCAGCCGGATAAGCCGGTGACCATGTCCATGGGAAATTCAATACTGCCCTTGGCGATCAGATGACTTCCGTCAGCCGCCGTGGTGCCGTCGCTGTTTAACCTGAAAAAGGCGTTCGTGACCAGCGTCGCTGAAGGCAGCCAGGCAAAGCGGTATCCGGTATTGTATAAAGAAGAGACCAGATTTTCTCTTTCTTCGGTATCGCCAATGCCTGATATTTGCGCATAATCAGCATAGGGCAGGCTGTGCCAGCCGACTAACCTGTTTCTCCCGCCCTGCCCCCGGAATACCTGTACTTGGGACAGGGTAAGGTAGTAATACTGGAACACATAGGTATCTATCCGGACATTATGCGCCACACTGCCGCTGTCTAAAATATTATTAGCGACCACTGGCTGGCCAAAAGTGGCAAAAAACAGGCTGTTGCCGAAGATTTGCGGATCAAAGCCTGATTCATTTGGCGACAGGACACCGGAGACAGAAATCTGGGGCAGTTTGGAAGAAGTTTTAGGCGCCGGGTCGGCGCCTATATTAACACGTGCTAGAAAAGCCAGGTCATTGGTGGATCCACTGCTGAAGATCCTTTTGTTCAGGGAAATCACGCGGCTCAGCCGCCCGATCTCCCTTTGCCCGTTACTTTTCATGGTATTACTCACTTCGAGCTTGGTGAATACCGCCTGGCACTTGCTGAAAAAAGCCATCGCCGCCAGAATGATGATGCCGCTGATTGTTACGGCTATCATCAACTCTACTAAACTTGTCCCTTTACGGTTAATTGTCCTGAACATAGACCCTCTTAAATACTATTAAGATAGAAGATGATCTGGTGATAGCTGTAATGCAGTTTGCGGTTCTGCCTGAATGCTTCTACCCTGACTTGATAAGTACCTTTGGGGAAACCAGTGACATCCCAGGTGCAGGAGACTTGGGGCTCGGTGATATCCTTCGCCGTGTTTCTCACTCCAGCGATGGCCGGTGAGTTATCCAGGAATTTCCAGGAGCTGCCATTGTCGGCGGAATATTTCACGTTATAGACGACTAGTTCGGTTTCATCGAAATTAGCCGGATAAGATTCAGTATACAGACTGCCATCCCAACGCGTCCACTGCAAATTCCAGGTGATGTTTATCGGACCGGCATTGGTATATTCCAGGTTCGGGTTAGGCGTCACCACATTAACCAGCGGCAGCTGCGGTATCCTCCCGTTGACTATGCTGAGTAATCCGACATTCATGAAAGCACGCAGGGAATTGACGATCGCCAGTTTTCCCATCTGGGCAGTACCAAAGTTTATCTGCGGCGCCAAACCGTTCAGTATGGCATACCCTTCGCCGGCCCCATTTTCAAACTTGACCTGAGCCGCGGCGTCATAATTGCCGGCATCATTCGTGCATTCATAAAAAGTGGTCACTGTAGAAATAGTGGTCCGGTCAGCGGCGTAGTCGGCCCATTCCATCGGGAAACTGCCGTAATTCAGGGTGAATGGCCGTTCCGCAGTAATCGTCGCTGGTAACGGGAAATTGAAGGCTTTAGCCACATATTTTTCCTCGTCCTGGATCAGCCCGTTCTCCGTACTGCCAGTATGGCGGAAAGGACCGTTGGCCGTGCTTGGTTTGCCGTTAAAGAATGACGAACAGCCATACTCCTGGGTGGTCTTGGACGGTTTGATGGATAGATTCGTGGTATTAGATGAATCATAATGTTCGCGGTAGTAATTACTGGACCCGGTATTAAGGTTGCCTTCGTTTTTCCAGGAGCTGTATTCACTGTCCGGACATAATTCTCCGATCCAGTAGCGGCTGTACCAACTGCCGCCGTCTTTGGCGATGATCCGGGTATATTTATAATCACAAGAAGTGCCAGCACTGATCTCATCGACTCCTTTTTGCGTAGTGAGGCCGGGGACCCAGGGCTTGGCGCAGATCGGCAAACCGCTCGGGAAGCCGTTGCAGGCGTCTGCTCCCAGTTCGCCGCCTATTCCGATGTAGTAATTGCTCCAGCCGGTAATACTGGTCCAGATGGAATTGGTTCTTTGCAGGGCCTGGCGGTAGATGGAAAACATGCGCGGCACGTCAAAGATGAGCCTGTTGATCCAGCCGGAAGACCAGTAATCTTCCGACTCGTCAAAGCCGGCGTAACCAGAGCCGCTGACCTGCCGGAAATACCAGTTATAATGGTGCGCCAGCTTGACATCGCTATAGGGTACATGGCGCGGGTCGCCGACAAACTGGTACTGTTCAGTCAGCGGCGGTGTGGCCACTACCCAGAAATAGTTGCGCGAAATATTTTCCGGCGGCAAAAGAGCGCCGCTCATCCACTCATCGCCGATACTGGCGTCATACTCGTAATAGCCTTTGACTCCCATACCGGGATTAGTTATCCTGATCCGCCAGCGCGCCGTGTTCTTGGCATTCGACTTGGTACTATTTTCCAGGTCCAGGCTGAAGTCAGCCGCTGCTTCCACCGGGCAAGGGATATATTCCAGGCCGTATAGTCTCGCATTATCGTCCAATCCACCCTTGGGCGAAGCATTTTTCCAGGGATGCCGCACGGGTGAATTCTTCAGTTTGATCACCGTACCGTCAATTCCGCCTTCATTATAAGTGGTCTGTTCGTAATCAGTATACAACAGGGCATCGCGCCAGTCATAATCCACGGTATCACTGCCATCCAATACTTCTATCTCTTCTATGGTCACGAGCTGCCCCGGGAAGTAAATCGTGCTGACCGGTATCTTTACCGTGGTGGCATAACTGTCAGGATTCATCACATAGGTATATACCCGCAGGTTAATATCCTCAGTGCCGTTGTACTGCAGTTTAGTAGGATGAGCCACCAGCCGCCAATCAGCATGAGTGACAGGATCCTTCGCCGCGTCAGAATAATTGCGCAGCGGCGGGAAAGGCAGAAGCTCACCATGCAGGTTCACAAAAACAGCATTCATATACTTATCTGGATTGGAATTCATGTCTTCCAGTAATGTCCTTAGACTCGGTTCTCCGCCGGATGACGGTGTCTCTTCGGGGAAACGCACCGCGTTATTATACTGGTCAGCCAGGGAATAAGCGCCGCCGGGGGTGCCGCCATCCACGCAGATCCGGCCGGAAAAAAGGTCGGAATGATAATAATAGCTGTCACTGCCGGAGGTGGGATTATGCATTAGGCCCGGATAATAGTATACTTTTCCCACTGCCGCCAGCTCATTGGAATAATCAGTCATATTGATATATGGCGTATAATACGAGTCCCGGCCAGTCGCCAGTTTGCGGATCCAGTGCACGCGCACTTCCAGCCCTGGTGACCTGGCCTGCAGGTCATTGATCACGCTATCCATGATCGGTTTGATCTTATAAATAGAGCTCCACCAGCCAGGCACATTTTCAATCGCGATCAGGTAAACATCATACACCTGCGTTGACGGTGAGGCCTTACCCACTACTTTCAGCACGCTGACTATTTCCGCCAAAACGCCGGCGGGAGCAGCCGGGGTAGAGTCAGCCGCCTTAAAAACCCGCACGAACACTTTTCTGGCTCCCGGATTGTTCGGTAGATTGATCACGCTGATCTGGCGGCAGTATTTCCAATTGCCCCCGGCGCTCACATTACCGCTTAACGGGTCGCCGGGATTACTGATATTCTTGTTAGTCGTCAGTATTGAGCTATAGGCGGTGCCGTTATCATATTCCTGAAGCACATAGGTATTGTCCGACTCGAAAACCACTGAACGGAGCTCCTCCATCATCTGCATGGCTTTTTCCGTCGCGTACGATTTTTCCTTAATGTTGACGCTTTGCTTCGTGGAAAAATTTATTACCGGTAGTACGGCCAGGGCCGCTACTCCCAGGACCAAAAGTAAAATCATCACCTCCATTAAGGTGAATCCATTTACTGATTGTTTTTTATTTTTGCAGATCATTTAATTACCCTTTCTAAAACAGAGGCAGCAGGTTTAGTGATGTCTTGTCCTCGCGGTAATAGGCTAACTGCTGGCGCACTGTGGTCAGGATACTGCTGTCGAAATCGATTTCCGCCACATCGCCCGAGCCGGAGATGGTCATTCCGCCTAAAGAAACTAGCGCCCCCTGGACCAGAGCCGGTCCTTCGATCGTCGTGGTCCCGGTCACATAGATCAATCCGCTGAACAGGGAATTGGCTGTGCTGTCCAGGGTGAGATTGCCATTGACATATAAAATACCGCCGCCTACCAACTTATGGGCACTGTTAAATTCTATATCACCTTCCACAAAGACAAAAGCTATCGTCGGATATGACGCAGGCAAATTTGCGACATTGGTTACCAGGTAGTCAGCCAGCCCCTTCAGCTCTGATTCTGCCACGCCAAAGACATAATTGAGTGAGGGCGTGGCAATGCCGGAGAATTCCGCTGACGGAGTGCCGATTATTTTGCCATTGCCGGTCTTGATCGCGGTACCGCCGGAGACCCTGGCTACACCGTAGCCATCTGTCCCGCCGTCTATCACCCCGTTGTTATTAACACGGACCTGGCTGCCTATCTGGCACGAAACCGCCGCGTTTACCGGCAAGGTCATGGATAACTGGCGGATCTCCCCGCTCATCCTGCTTTTCGACAAAACACGATTTGGTTCAACATTATAATTTTTAGTCGGGTCTACCTTTTTGTAGATAAAGCCCTGGCTTTCCAGGTACCAGACCAGCCCGTCACCAGCCGGGAAATTGGTCCGCTGGTCAGTGATATCATGCACGGCATGGGTGTCATAAGGCTCTGGCGGCGCCGGCTGGCGCTTGATCTCATACCGCGCCCAGATCTGCTCTTGATCATTAAGCATATAGTTTCTCACCAGGCCGGTAGCTTCGTCTTCAGTCTCTCCAGCTGACTGCCGTGGATAAAAAGCGTCATCCGGATTAGGATAATAGCCGGTCCCTTTTACGATCATATGTTTACGGAACCAGGAAACCGCATCAGTCAAACCAGCCTTGGCGATGTTGTCAGCCATAGCGGTAGTCATTAATTGGTGTTTTGTATCTTTAGCCGATACGCTTACCATCTTGGTAATGGTCGGCGTTAACGCTAGTAAGAAAGCTAAGATGAGGATAAGATAGATCACTACTGAACCGCGCTGCCGGCCATTCTTGGCGGTTATTCTCCGCGCTCCGGGTTTTGACAGTTTGCCGGTTTTTAAAAGCATTTGCGCCAGCAGGTTATCCAAGTATGACTGATCGTATTTTCTCCGGCCAGGGGCCTTTTCAGTCAAAACCAGTCTATCCTCAAGAGCGATCGGCAGGTTTTTCAAAAATCCTGACTCGTATTTTTTATAGCCATTAGTATTGTAGAGCAGGAAGGCATCGATATTTGCTTTCACAAACCGGTATTGACCGCCGATCCGGGCATAAGGTATCTTCCTGGCCTTGATCAGGTTATAAATCTTCTTATGGCTGAAAGACAGGTATCTTGCTACTTCCTTCAGGTCCATTATCTCTTTGCTCATTCTCCAGTCTCCTTCTGTCCTTCTGCCTAAATCTTCAATACTGACAATGCCAGTGTTTAATCACTTTGTCAAGTAAATAATAGTATATATTTGGTAAATTTTGGTATTTTCAGGCATAAAAAATCACTGGTTCCGACTCAGAACCAGTGTTTAAGTATCAACTTTGAACGTTTATTTGTATTTCTATCGCCGCGCTAATATAATAATCAGTCTGACAATAAGACATTAAGCTTGTTCAGTACTTCAGATAAAGTGGACTCTGGTATTTGGCAGCAAAACTTCGCATTTCTAGCCTGCCAGTCAAGAATCTTTACCTGATCAGCCAAAATAACTCCAGCAGCTTTTAACCCGCTGGGAATAGATACTTCAAACGGATAACCCTTGATCTTTGTGGAAATTGGGCAAAATAGCGCCAATCCTACTTTTTTGTTATATGACCCCGGTGAAAGAGTGAGAGCAGGCCTATGACCGGCCTGCTCATGCCCTGACTGTGGAGCAAAATCTAACCAGACTATGTCCCCTCGTTTGGGACAATAGGAACATTTTGTCACCATATTTCCTGCCCTGCTGCTTTGCCCCAATTATGTTCGGAATGGCGATTATTCTTTTTAACCGCTTTAAGTAATTGAGATAAAGAATATTTGTGCTTCCCCTTGGATTTAACCACTATCTTATCATCAACAACGGCAACATCCACTACCGATCCCTGACGTAAATGGACATCTTTTGCCATGGCATTGGGTATGCGCAAGGCTAAACTATTACCCCATTTCTGTACAGTAGTATTCAACTTTATCTACCTCCTTTAATGTATCTACAATGAGTATACATTAATAACGGAATATTGTCAAGAATATATTGCTCTGCTTTTGCTCTTACGGCCAGCGGCTAACTACGAACGTCCTTTGTTCTCTCCGCCATCCGCTATCTTCTTTAGCAGCCAGGCCATATTCTTTCCTAAAGTGCTCATACACTTCATTCCTTCCTGGTCCCCGGAGACTTCGCCAACTTCCCGCCCTATTCCTATATTCCAGTAAGATGACCCGACAATAACCATCTGGCTGATCGTGAAGAAATGATTCATGCTATCAAAAGCATGAATCGCCCCTGCCCGCCTGACTGCGACCAAAGAAGCCCCGATCTTGCGCTTAAACATTTCATCATTAGCCTTAGCCACAAACACCGCCCGCTCTATCAAGGCCTTCATACTGGCTGTGCAATCAGCAAAATAGGTCGGTGAGGCCAGGATAACACCGTCAGCTTTGTCCATCTTCTCAATACACTCATTCATGTAATCGCCGGTTACCGCACAGCGCTTGTTCTTATTTTCAAAGCATTTATAGCAGGCAATGCACCCCGGCATCTTCTTCCCAGCCAACTGGACCAGTTCGGTCTCAATGCCTTCCTTCTCCAGCTCGGTGAATACTTGCTTTATCATTAATGCGGTATTGCCATCTTTCCGCGCACTGCCGTTAAAAGCGATGACTTTCATCGTCAACCTCTCTGGGGATAATCTGGGTCAACTATCAACAAACCCTTCCCCCTGTAAACCTCTTTTCCACCGCGTAGGTGGAACATTGTTCAATTGAACTATTCGAAATATTCGATTAGTTTGTTCACCATGTGCAAAAATTGCACATACTTATCTATAATTTAAAATCTAGTTCTAGTTGAGGGTTTCCCTTCTTCACTTCTATCAAGATTTGCTTTAATAGCTGAATGCCGTCTTTAAATGCCTTATGGCTTTCCTTTTTGCTCACTAGTATCCCGGCTTCATAGGTCATTTCATTTCTTTTGCGGCGCATGGTCTCAAATTGATCTGTTATTTCCCTGTAATTCTTCCCCAGTATAGAACTGGTTATTTCTACTACAGTTCTGTGTTGCGCGCCATCATCGGGAATATACCCCTTGCTCAATAATAAGGCTCTGCCTGCCTTGAGCATGGCCATATATGCCATAACGTAAGTTGCCCGTTCGGCAATCGGTAAGGTTTTTTGCGCTTCCTGTAAATCCAATATTGATTGTTTCAGCAATGCTTCTACTTGAACTATGCCAGCTTTTTGTTTTCTTAATTTTCCTTCCTTAAGCAGCCTTTCTATGAGTTTGAGTGGCATTTACCTCCCCTTTCAAGATTATTATTTTCCCTTTAGTGATCAAGTTAAGAAAACTGCCTGTTTTGGCTTCTTCTTTTTTAAACTCTTCTTTATCATAATGGGTGAAATTAATTTCGCGGCCTATTTTTGATTCCAAGTTGCGGATCTTGCGGGTGAATTCATTTATGGGAAACTGTCCTACTACTAATAAATCTATATCCGAGGCTTTATTTTCGCCTCCCTTAGCATATGAGCCGTAGATGAAAGCCAGGGATACATCTTTGTATTTTGTTATGATATTTCTTAAGGAACCCTCTATGCCTTCGGTTTTAAAGATTATTTCTTTAATTTCTTTGTACAAGGGGTATTCTTTGCTGAGGGAATAATATTTTGAATTGCCGCGGGTAAATGACTTGAAAAGGCCTTCTTTTTCTAGTTTATTCAGTTCCCTGGATAAATTTCCCGGATCCTCATTGATAATTGATGCAATTTCCCGGACATAGTAATTTTCATCAGGATGAGTGAAGAAATAGGTTAAAACGCTCTTTCTTAGTTTGGTGTTGATAAGTATAGACAAGTTCATATCCTCATATTGTATTTATTACATCATACGTTGTAATATATACAACGATTATGACTGATTGTCAAGTTCTTGTTGCTTCCTAATACCGCACAGTTCAGTCCTTGAAACTTGCCCCTCTTTCCCAAACCCTTACTATAAACCTTTTTTCCACCGCGTAGGTGGAAAGACGGTTTAGATTATATTAGCCCTTCCCTTATCTTCTCTCTGAACTTCTTTTGCTTTTTTGTCAGTGTTAAATTGGTCAGGCGATTCACTTCTTCCAGCCATTCCAGTTTCCAGCGAGTAGAAGTGGCTTTGTATTTTTTAATAACTTCTATTGGATATTCGTTTATAACTCCCCGGCTTTGCTTATTTCTCATTTATTATTCTCCATTCTGCGTAATGTTTTGAGCATTTTAACATCATAAGCGTCAGTTGTTCTTCCGATCCCTTCTTTCATCTCAATTAAATCAGAAATATTGACTAAATTAATAACAATATCTCCCGCGTGTTTTACTGTCTTCCGCGCGTAGGCATCGTCAAAATTCAGTGGGGATACTAATAGTATATCAACTTCCTGCGCCGGATTTTCTGTATGTACAAAGGTAAAGGCTTTTAGATTTTTACTCTGCATCCATTCAGCTCTTACCTTCGGATCTAATAAACTTGCGGGCTTTACAGGTAATCTCGGCTTATATCTAAGTGCTTCTAATCCTTCTAATATCTTCTTTAGATTATCTTCCCCCATGTTAACAATGATATCCATATCCTGAGTCATACGCGGAATACCGTGCAAATTAACAGCGAGCCCTCCCACAACTAGATATTTTATCTTACGTTTGTTAAATTCTTTGAATATATCCTCATAAAACATTGCTAATCCTCCATTTGATGTGAAATATGAGATGTGCCATCACTGGCAGTATGTGCAAAAATTGCACATGCTGAATTTTCAAACCATCATTCCACCGCGTAGGTGGAAAGACGGTTCTATTCTAACAGAAGAGCTTTGATTTCGGCAAGTTCTCTTTGATATCCTACCCTATCTTCTACAAATTCTTTATATTCGTTTGGATTAATAATAAGCACATCTTTGTATGTGCATATATTTGCTGTACTAAGATCTAAATACTCTTTATACGAAGAAAATGACCATTCCACTGGGTTTTTTACTATCTTGGCTGTTGCTGGATTCAGATGCACATATCTGGTCAAATGAAGAAGCTGTTGGTCTGTTTCTGCCAATACGCTTTTAAACCTTGCTTCCCAGAGAGGTCCCTTCCGGCCATGTTTTATGTTGAAATACCTAGTATAACTATTCAACATTTTATTCATATAGATAGATATACCGTTTTCCTTTATTTGCTTAAGGACAAAGTGTATGTGTGTCGGCATGAGACAATATGAAATAATCTCTACTAGCTTATCGTTTTTGATCTCCTGGTCATTCCCAAGACTATTTTTTAAGTCTTTAGGCAACATCAAAAACCTGGAAAACTTCACTACCGGTTTACTTGATTGATAATACTGAATCAATTCTTGCATTCTCTCATATTCGCTATTGTCATTAAAGATCTTATACCCAGCAATACTCCTGGTAAAAACATGGTACACTTGCCCTGCTACTAATTTATCCTTCCTCAATGCCCCTCCTCATATATTAACCTATTTTCCACCTATCCTCCACTAATGCCTTGGCGGACTCCCCAGGGTCGCGCGGTGGAAAGACGGTTATTCTTAGTGCCGTTGCCGCAGAAAGAACTCTAACAATGGCTGATTATACTCTCGTAACCAAAAATGCTTCCATAATCTCTTCCATCCCGTGTTCTTAACAATATAGGCGCCACCATCAATATAGCCATGCTGCACTAACAGGTTTCCGGCTTTTTTCATGCAAGAGATGTCTACTGCGCTGTCTCCTTGATGATGGAATTGTTTAAAGACTGGCTTCTTCTTTGGATTGGCTGTATACCATTCAGTCTCATGGGGATAGGTATCTGACTTGGCTGCATTATCTTCAGAGATTTGTTTACCTGTTTCATTGTCATAGAACAATCCTGGGGCATTACTACGTATGGTTAATCCAGGATCCGCTAATAAATGTGTGCCATATGGATCGCCGGCAGAGACCGGAGCAAACGCAGTGATCTTGTCGTCAAAAGAAGTAGCTGCGAGAATGGTCATGAAACCGCCGTTGGATATACCGGTCATAAATATATGCTGGTCGCTGCCAGGTGGCCGCAGCTCAGGGATGATTTTTTCGATAACCGTCTTAATAAAAGGCAGATCCACATTTTTTCTACCCAGCTCAGGGATACAATCGAATCTTTTACCACCAGGATTACCCGCCTTATCTTTAAACAGGTCTCTTCCTGAGTCCAGGGAGATAATGGCAAATCCCTTGGTTATGGCCAACTCACTGAATTCTATCATCGGTCGACATACACGCAGGCCATAGCCCCAATTAGTATAGCTGCCGCCACCGCCATGCAGGGCAATGATCGCCCCGCTCTTCCAGGGGCCGGTCGGGCCTTTCCACAATACTTGTCTCTCCTTGCCCGCAACAGTAACATTGACCTTTTTCCAGCCAGCTTTCAGGCATTCCTTCTTGTATTTGGCATAATCCAAACCATAAGCAGTTCTAAAAAGACCGCATGAAGCTAAAAATACAAAAATTAATACTCTTCTGGCAAACATTAGGAGAACCTTCCACTGTCTCCGCCACTAAAACTTTGGCGGACTCCTTACAGTCGAACATTAAAAGCGATCGTAGGTGGACAGTTGGTTACTTTTTTGCTTTTAACAAATATATGAACCGGTTATATTTTTCTTCGTTTTTTTCATTAATCGACCACTTCTTAATAGCTGTTAAATTAACCTTCTGTGTTCTTGCCACTAACAATGCCTGTTCCAATGACTGTTCGTCATTCCAATGATAAAATGCCGCTAATCTATCTTTCACGCAATCAGTAGGAGTTAATAGCGTAATCGAGGCTAATTCATTGTATTTCTTTGGAAATTCATTTCCTATGGCAAGCGGACCGGGAGGGAATTCAATATAGAATGGACACTTCACATTTGAAAAATGACGGAAATTACCCTTTTTCGTAAAACCTAACTTCTTCAAAGCTTCACTTATCTTTTCCGTAGAGTCAGGCGATATATAGTCAAGATCTTGAGACTGGTATTTGTTACGAGAATAGATCGACACACAAGCGCCGCCGACCAAGACAGCCTTGATATTATTTTTGTTCAGCTCGCCGCTGATCAACTCGGCAAACTTCCTCAAAGTAACTTTTTCCCAGTCTATTTTCGTCATTATACTTTGCCTTTTCGCCGGGGCCTGGTTCTCATTCTATAATACTTTTCTTGTTCATCTTCCGGGATAGCATCCTTTGCTCTTTGCAGTAAAGCTTCCAGCTCTCTAATGAATGGATATCTAGGATTTAATGAATAGATCCTTATTTTCCCTGCTTGCCTGCTAACAATGACCCCACCGTTCTCAAGCCGATCTAATTGATTAACGAGGGTGCTTAAAGGAATACTATACAACCTGGCTATGCCTCGTATATACCCGGTTTTATACACAAATAAATATAGTAGTATTCTTTCAACAATGATCGATCCGAACATGGCCTCTAACATAAATACCTCCAACCCCCTAATTTCCCTTTATGTACTAATTATTAGTACATATGTACTATATAATAGTACAATATATGAGGATAGAAGTCAAGTAGAAAAATGAAAACAACGGGGTCATCCTTTTAAATGGTCAAAGGGACTCACTTTTTGTGTCTAGTCCAATCCCCTGGATTTCCGGGCATGGCACATTCCAAATATCACGGGCATATTCGGCAATCGTCCGGTCGCTGGAGAACCGGCCTGATTTGGCTGTGTTGATGATCGATTTCTTGGTCCATAGGTCTGGCCGCAGAAAATCCTCTGCCACTAGCTGCTGCGCCTGGCAATAAGCGTCAAAATCAGCGCAAACCATGAATGTATCGAGATAGCGCAGACTGTTTAGTATTGGCGCAAACAATCCTGGATCCCTTTGTGAAAAGAAGTCACCCTCGATCAGGGACAATACTTTCTGCAGTATTGGCGAACGGTCAATAAATTCCTGCGGCCGGTAGCCCCTGTTTCTGAGCTGATGCACTTCTTGTACAGTCATGCCGAAAACAAACAGGTTATCATCGCCAACTTCATTCCTGATCTCAATATTAGCGCCGTCCTGGGTGCCGATAGTCAAGGCGCCATTGAGCATGAATTTCATGCAGCCGGTGCCTGATGCTTCGGTTCCAGCCAGGGAAATTTGCTCGGACAGGTCAGAGGCTGGGAATAGCCGCTCGGCCAGGGAAACCCGGTAATTGGGCAGGAACACAACTTTCAGCTGGTCATGTATGCCGCGGTCATTATTAACAACATCAGCGATGCTGGTGATAAATTTGATGATCAGCTTAGCCGTGGCGTATCCTGGAGCTGCCTTGCCGCTGAAAATAAAGGTGCGCGGCGGCAGGCCGTTATTCGGCGCTTCTTTGAATTTCACATATTGGGATATGGTATACAGGGTCAAGAGCAATTGCCGCTTATACTCATGGATGCGTTTGATCTGCACGTCAAACAGGGATTCAGGATTGACGATGATTCCCAATTGTTCATGAATATAGGCAGACAGATTCTTTTTGTTCTGGGTTTTAACCTGGCGCCATTGCTGCCTGAAGGCTGGATCATCGGCATAAGGCAGTAAAAGTGAAAGCTCTTCCAGGTTTGCCACCCAATGTTCGCCAATATTTTTGGTGATCAGGTCAGACAAGGCGGTATTCGACTTGCGCAGCCAGCGGCGCGGGGTAATGCCATTGGTTTTATTATTAAATTTCTCCGGCCACAATTCGTAAAACTCCTTAAACAACTCTGTCTTCAATAGCTCACTGTGCAACGCTGATACGCCGTTGACTGAATGACTGCCCACAATTGCCAGGAACGCCATGCGGATATATTTGGCATCGTATTCACTAATGATGGACATGCGCGCCAGCCGCCCGGTATCAAAGGGGAACTTATTCGCTACTTCGCGCAGGAAGCGGTGATTGATCTCGTAGACCAATTCCAGGTGACGCGGCAACAGGGCCTGGAACAGCGGCAAAGGCCATTCTTCCAGCGCTTCCGGCATCACGGTGTGATTAGTATAGGCAAAGGTATTGGTGACAATGTCCCAGGCTGTATCCCAGCCCAGCATTTCATCGTCGATGAGGATGCGCAGCAGCTCCAGGATGGCCAGGGCTGGATGGGTGTCATTCAGGTGGATGGCGGCTTTTTGGGCAAACAGGTTAATATCAGTATTATCCACCTTGAACCGGCGCATAATATCAGCAATGGACGCGGCAGTAAAGAAATATTCCTGTTTCAGGCGCAGCTCCCGTCCCTGGATCATCATGTCGTTGGGATAGAGGACCTTGGAAATATTCTCGGAAAAGACCTTATCATAGACAGCGCGTTCATAATCGCCGTCGTTGAAATATTCGAAATCGAATTCCTCTGAACTGCGGGCAGACCACAGCCGCAGGGTGTTCACAATGTCGTTTTTGTACCCCGGCACCGGCATATCGTATGGCTCAGCCAGGACGTCCCTGGTATCCAGCCATTCTACGCGCAATCTGCCCTGCTGGTCATTATACATCCGGGTATATCCGCCAAACCGTATTTTCACTGTGTATTCGGGACGGTTAAATTCCCAGGGGTTACCCAGTTGCAGCCATTCATCCGGCGACTCCACCTGGTAACCATTGATGATCTTTTGATTAAAGATGCCGTAATCGTAGCGGATACCATATCCATAGGCAGGTATGCCCATGCTGGCCATAGAATCGAGGAAACAGGCAGCTAAACGTCCCAAACCGCCGTTACCCAACCCGGCATCGGCCTCCTGCTCACGGATCTCTTCCAGGTCAAAGCCCAGTTCCTGCAGTGCTTCCCAGGTTTCGTTCCACACGCCTATGTTCATGACATTATTACTGAGCATCCGACCGATCAGGAATTCCAGTGACAGGTAATAGACCCGCTTGGCATTCTCCTTGTGATAGCGCTGCTGGGTTAAGATCCAGCGTTCGACCAGACGGTCACGGATGGAGACGGCAATGGACATAAAATCATCATGCTTGGTTGCCGAGTACTGATCCTTGGCCATGATGTACTGGCGGCTTTCCTTAAAGGAAACCTTGATCCCCTCTTTGCTCATTTCCCGGTGGACCGTCACCCATTTATTATCATGGTGTTTTTTCCGTTCAGTCATGGATCATTACCTCATACTTCTGCCTATGGTTTAGTTGGGATATTCCTTGATAGTGACAAAGAAGCTTTGGACTAAAAATGAGTATCTATCAATACTCCTGGTTTTTGAGATCGCCTTGAAGAGCTTGTCCCCGTTGGCAAATGATTTGGCCCAGTACCGCCAGAGTTCTTTCATCTTATCCATTAAATGGCCAGGGCCGCTTAATGTTTTTTGATACGCTGTAAGGATTTCATCATGAAAGCTGATAAACCTCTTGAGCTTTTCCTGGGATGTATCGCCGCGTAAATTCTTGATCTGCTCCGGTAAAAATGGATTGGTGATGCCGCTCCGGCCGATCATCCAGCCGCCAATATCCGGGAAACGGCTGGCCAGCCGGTTAAATGTTTCCAGGGAATCAATGTCGCCGCTATAAATTACCGGGTGTTTCGATAAAGAAAGAATTTCGGCAAAAGCCGTCAGATCGACTTCCCCTTCATACATTTGGCTGCCAATGCGCGGATGGACAATGATCTCTTTCAGCGGCAAGTCATTGAGCAAAGGAAGCAGGTCTATAAACTCCCGGTTATTCTCACTGCCTAATCTCACCTTAAGCGAGAGCTGATTAGAAATAGCCGGCATGATCTTATTCAGCATGGTCATGATCTCAGCGGGATATGGCAGCATCCCTGCTCCCCGCCGTTTGCTTCTGATCTGCTTGATCGGACAGCCCAGATTCCAATTCACGGTCTTATATCCCAGGTCGAATAAGCCATTAGCCATGGAAATAAAATCTCCCGGGGTATTGCTTAAGATCTGGGGTATTAAGGTAAACTTAGTATCATTGCGCTCGGGAAAAAGATCGCGCAATGCCGTGCACATAGTTTTGGTGACCTGACAACTCTTGATAAACGGCGTCACGGCAAAATCATAGCCATCAAAGATCCGGGAATAAGCGTTGCGGTAAATACAATTGGTGATCCCCAGGATCGGAGCCAGATAAAGAACAGGTTTATTCATCTTAGCGCACTTCGGTGATACTTTGTATTACCGGGCCGTTTCTTTCGCTATAAACAAAGCCCAGGTCATAGTTCTTCCAGACTGCGGCGCCGGTTTGGTCTATTGACTGTATCTTAAAGCGCAGGGCAGAGTCCTGGGAAAGACCTTCACAGCTATATTGCTGGATCCCGGAAAACTCAATGACCCCTGCTCCGTATTTTTGGATAGCCAGGTCATGGCTTTCTCCCTGCATTTGGCCGTCAAGATAAGACTCGGCGATAATTTGGGCATCCAGGGCCAGATCTGGATTGTCTCTGAGGAACCCAGCGTTGGCCGCACACCCACATAGTAATATTAAACCTAAGGATAAAGCCAATAAAATTCTCATTGTCCCTCTCTTTCCAGATTAGTTTCTTTAATAGTTAGCATATTCTTCATCAGACCAGCCGATATCTCGCAGGAAATCGTCGTATCCGCCATTATAAGTGCTGATTCTATCATTATCAAAGATGATCAGCTTGGTGGCTACGGCTCTTAAATGCATTTCATTATGGGTGACCATAATTACCGAGCCGTCAAAGTCATCGATGGCCTCGATCAAAGAATCGCACGATTGCATGTCCAAGTGGTTCGTCGGTTCATCCAGGAACAGCAAATGGCAAGGTGTCACCAGCAGTTTGCCCAGTAAGACCCGGCTTTTCTCCCCGCCAGACAGGACCTTAATTTTCTTGAGAGCGCTATCACCGGAAAACATCAAGCCGCCGGCAATATTACGCACGGCATTGTCTGAAGATTGGGTATTGGCGCTCTTGATCTCTTCCAGGACGGTATTGTGGTCATGGAGATCGATCTTGTTAGTTTGCCCAAAATAACCTTTGTGCAAGGTGGGATGCTTTTTAATTTTCCCTTTGAGCGGCTTCAGCTCCCCGGCCAGCAATTTTAACAGAGTGGATTTGCCTTTACCATTTTTCCCGATCAGGCAGATCCGGTCTTTTTTCCCTACATGCAGGGTGAATTTATTGATCAAATAAGGCTCTTTGCCGCTATAGGAAAAGGAAATATCATCGGCAGACAGCATATTGTGGGCGGCAAAGTGGGCGCTGTTAAAATACAGCTCCAGGTCCTGGATATTATCCAGGGCTTTCATCTCACCCATTTTCTCCAGCTTTTTGACGCGGGAATTGGTCCGGCTGGCAAAACTGGCCCGCGCTTTGAACCGGGCGATGAACTGCTCTGTCTGTTTGCGTATTTTGGCTTCGTTCAGCCTGGTTTTTTCGTATATTTCTTCGTCCTGATTAATTTGGGTGTAGAGCTTTTCCGTATCACCTTCGACTTTCCTGGCTTTGGCGCGGTGGATGGCGACAGTATGAGTACAAACCCGGTCCATAAAACTGCGGTCATGGGTGATCAGGATGAACTCGCCTTTCCAGGATCTTAAAAATTCTTCCAGCCAGCGTATGGCTACGATATCCAGGTAATTGTTAGGCTCATCCAGCATCAGCATATCCGGATTGGAGACCAGCAGTTTAGCCAGGTTTAGGCGGATCTGATAGCCGCCGGAAAACTCTAAGGGGCTTCTTTCCAGGTCGCTCTCGGCAAAGCCCAATCCGGAAAGCATCTTTTCCGCTTTCCAGGTATTGTATTCTTCGCCGTGCGGCAAGCCCAGGCAGCATTCTTCCAGTACGGTCGGTTTGGTGAAATGCAGATGCTGTTCGAGGTAGCCGATGTGGTAGCGCTTGGGAATGGCAATTTCACCGGAATCTACTTCAATATTCCCCAGGATCATTTGGAAGATGGTAGACTTCCCATGCCCATTCCTGCCCACCAGTCCGATCTTTTCACCGCGGTTAATGCTGAAGCTTAGTTGGTCAAAGAGAATTTGATCTCCGTAGGCTTTACTTATTTCCGATATCTTTAACACTATAGATAGTTTCCTTTTCCTTAATGGATTTTATCAAGCGAGTTTAATGTTTCCTGCTATTTCGGTTATGATGTTGGCGAGGTTTGAGTGATGTTACCCGCCAATTCGTCGGTAGTTGGGGTTGGCCCGCGGCTGACAAGTCGATCTTGCCTTCAACTATATCCACTTTATCGATGATCACCTTGAGCTTGTCGCCAATTTTCAGGTTAGTGGTACGCAGGAATCCTTCGGCGCCGGTATCTCCACAGCGTACAAATGAACCGCTGTCCACTACTGAAACCACGATCCCGTCCAGGACCTGGCCGATCTGCTTTTTTAATAATTCAGCGCGCATAATATCCACAGACTTATACTCTACCTCTGCGGCTGAACGTTCTCGCACTGAGCAATGCGTCCCCGCTTCTGCCAGAGAAAGCGCGCCATGATTTTCTTTTTTGTGCTGGAGTAGAGCTTTGATCGCCCGGTGGGCCATGAGATCCGGGTATCTCCTGATGGGAGAAGTAAAATGAGCATAGGCTTTGGCGGCAATGCCAAAATGTCCCGCCGATACTGGTGAATAAACTGCCTGCTGCATACTGCGTACCATCAGGGAATTAATGATATCTTCCAGGGGATGCCCCTGCGCTTGGCGCAGTAGGTCCTGTAAGGCTTTGTGCGTATTGCTACCTTGTAAATGTCCAGCGGACAATCCCAGAGCACCCAGCGCCTGGGCCAGTGTGGTTATTTTAGCCGGGTCAGGCAGGTCATGACGGCGATGTAAAAAAGGAGCTTGCGCCGCGATGAGTTCAGTGGCGATGGCTTCATTGGCCAGCAGCATGAATTCTTCGATCAGGCGATGGCTCTGCAGCCGCGGGCGAAGGATCACCCGCAGTGGTTTACCGTCAGCATCAACTTCTACTTTAAATTCCGGCAGATTAAAATCCAGCGCTCCACGCTTTACCCTTTGTTGATACAAGACCTCGGCCAGACTGCCCATGTGCAGTACTGCTTCAGCCGCGGCCTTGGGCACGTTAGCTACCTGCCCTCCATCCAGCAACTTCTGGACTTCCTCATAAGTGAACCTGCGGCAGGAACGAATCACGGTGTTGGCCATCCGCCGCCTGGTCACCATCCCCGCGGTATTAATATCCATAAAGACAGAAACTGTTAATCTTTCCTGGAAAGGGACAAGGCTGCATAAATTGTTGGAAAGCGAAGGCGGCAGCATGGGTATTACCCGGTCAGGAAGGTAAACACTGGTCCCGCGCTGATAGGCTTCTTGATCCAGGGCTGAGCCAACTTTGACATAATGCCCGACATCAGCGATATGTACGCCCAGCCTGGCTATCCCCCCAGCTAATAATTCCAGGGACACGGCGTCATCAAAATCCTTGGCATCTGCTCCGTCAATGGTGACTATCGGCAGATGGAAAAGCTCTTCCCGCCCTTGCCAGTCTGCTGGCTCTAGTTTATCCGGCAAAGAACAGCTTTGCTCAAGAACTTCTTTCGGAAAGGTTTCATTGATGCCATGCGCACGCAGCAGCATGGTGATCCGCGTGGTGACATTATCTGTGGGGCCCAGAATTTCAGTGATAATTCCAGCGGCGCCGAGTCTTTCCGTCGGCCACCGGGTCACTTCCAGTACAGCCAAGACCCCGGCTACGGGAGTGAGCTTAGGCCGGAAGCCAGTAACCGCCGTGATCGGTCCAGTCCCTTTTTCAGAAACCAGGATCCAGCCCGACGGTAGTTTTTTGAGAACGCCGACGATATTCTTGTGGGCTCGCTCCAAGACAGTGATGATCTCGCCCGCAAACCGGCCGTCGGCTTCGCGGTGAGCTTTAGCCGATACCCTGTCGCCATCCATGGCCAGGTCCAGCCCGCGTCCATGGAGGAAAACATCGGCGCCGCCTGGCTGCTCTGAAAGTAAAAAAGCAAACCGGCCGTGATGCTGGATCACGCCCTCAACAATAATGCCTTTTTTCTTTTCCGAGCGTTTCCGCCCCTGCTGACCTCTAAAATGTTTTTTCATCTTTACATTTAAAACCTTTTTTTGCCGCGGAATGGCGCCGCCGATCTTTTGCCGAAGCCACGGCTATCGCCGCCAAAATTGCGCCCTCCACCCTGGCGTTCCCGGTTAAAGCCGCCACTCCTGGGCCGGCTGTCCCGGCGGCCTTCAAAGGAGCTGCCTTCGCGTTTGGAGAAACAATTCCGGCAATATACCGGGCGGTCACCGGTGGGTTTAAATGGCACTTCGCAGGATTGCCCGCATTCGGCGCAGACCGCCTTAAAATTAGAGGTGTGGCTGAAAGGACGCTCCTGGTGCCTTTCTTTAGGTTGCGCGGATAAGGCATCGATCTTTTTTTCCAGGAAAACCAGCCGGGTTTTTATTTCTTGCAGTAAGGTCAAAACATCAGGCTCTTCCTGGGGGATTTCTTCTTGCTCTTTGCGCTTGAATAGCTTTTTCATATGACTTCCTTTGGTCGTCAAAGATTGCGCGGATTTCTCAAAACAATCACGCGGATTTAATACACTGAAACATTAGATCTACTTCTTGCCGAGGGGTTTGCCGCATTGGGGACATTTTAGCGACGAGACCCGAAATCCCGGCTTGATCGGCACTTCGGTCTGGCAAGCTGAGCAGATCCCAGCGATCTTGGCTGTTTTGGTATTGACATTAACTTCATCAGCGACTTTTGGAGCTCCTTGCTCATACATTTTGACTGCTTTTACAGGATTTTGTCCGTTTCTCTGCATTTCTCGTTGTTCCTCCTTCAGGATAGTTATTGATGGCCGAGATAGTTTATTACTATTGATCAGAGCTTTCGTATTGGCGCTCTGAGGTGTTTAATTTTTTATTGAGCTTGTCTACTTTTTCCTGCGAGGACTGGATGACGCCTTTTGAACGCTCAGTTTCCCCGGTTATCTTACTGGCAGCAGGTTTTTTCCAGACGTATTTTACGTAGAGAAAGGTTAAGCCCATCAAGATGATCAGCGCGACCATCATTTCCAGCAAGGCCATGCCTTTGCTTTTTTTCATATATTCCCCTGGAATGTTTAGATTGAACGTTTCTTGTTATGCTGTATCACACGGAGAATAAACACGACAATAATAATAAAGACCAGGACGGCAAAAATGATCGCCGCTAAGGATAGTATTGATCTGGATCGTGTCGGCGCTGGTACTGGTTCAGGTTCCGGTACTGGCGCTGTTTGCGCGCTGACTACTGCTTCGGTACTGACGGCCACGGCTGAGACTGTCATTGTGTCTGGTACTACTACTGGCGCGGCAACCGGCGCTGGCGGTTTTGGCACCTTTTTAGGAATAGGTTTAGGCGTGGCCGTAGTTTTCTTGACCGCGGTTTTAGCCACTGGTTTTTTTATTGCTTTTGGCGCCGCTGGATCGCGGCCGTTGATGGTAGCTATTTCACTAAGAGAAAAAGTTACCACACCGGAATTCATAATGACCTTGATCTCACTACTGCTTCTCTCCACGATCGAGGCATCAAAGATCTGGCCATTCTTTAACTTAATCGTTGCGGCCTGGGCTGTTGCGTTGATGAACAGTAATAAGGTAATGATGATAAATACAGCTAATTTTATTTTTTTTAGGGCCATGGTTAAATTATCTCCTTACCGCTTTTCCCGGGCTTTTCAGGGGCACAACACCGGTTAAGTATTGTGCCCCTGCAGCTATAAATACTATTTTAATTTCGATTCATCTACGCTGATTTGCAGTTCGACGCGGCGATTTTTCGCGCGGCCTTCAGCTGTATCATTAGTGGCTACTGGTTTGGCTTCACCCATACCGACTGCTTCGACTGAAGAAGCCGGGACTCCCCGTTCGATCATGGCCAGGCGCACAGACTGCGCTCTTTGCATGGACAAGGCCTGGTTAGAGGCATCAGAGCCGACACTGTCAGTGTAACCGACTACTATGACCCGGTCTTCCGGATACTTCTTGATAATGTCAGCGATCTGGTTAACGCTGTCATAAGCTATTGGTTTCAGGGCAGCTTTGCCGGAATCAAACAAGATATTATCCTTGAGCGTGGTGACAATACCATTCTCGGTCCGTTGTGTTTCCGCGACTGCTTCCAATTCCTTAGCTTGTTTGTCCAGGCGATTGCCGATAGTGCCGCCCAATAGCGCGCCAGTTGCCGCGCCGATGACCGCGCCTTGGCCAGTTTTGCCGGATTGATGGCCGATCACTGCGCCGGCAATGCCGCCTATAGCCGCGCCCGTGCCTGCGCCGATAGTTGTCTTTTTACCAGGTGTGGTGCAACCTACAATTACTAAAGAGAGCAAAAGCATAAGTACTAACAATTTCTTCATGTGTATCCTCCTCTTTTTGTTTTTATTAACTGGTAATGCCAGTTAATAGTTTTTTTGCAATTATAAAGATGCAAATGAACACATTCAGGCTGGTATCGCCCCCTTTCATAGGTAATATATTATTACTTATTAGCGGATTATGGCTATTTTGCCTTTGGTGATTTTGTCCGTGTTGTTTGGATCATTGATCACATATACATAGATCCCGCTGGATACTGTTTCGCCAGCATTATTGACCCCATTCCAGCGGAACGTGGTCGCTGAATTATCTTTATCATGGTCGTAGACCAAGGCGCCGGAGACGTCATAGATACTGATCTTGGCCTGGTTGGTTAAATTGGAAAAGGTTATTCTGACTGCCTGTCCTTTACTAGGATTAGGATAAGCGCGTACTTCGTCCAAGGTCGTGATCGTGGTGTCTTCATCAGGATCTTCCTCGATCACATCCGCACTTCCCGTCCAGCCAGCTAAACGTGCCCAGAGCCACCAGGCAGCATAGGCTTTACGGTTGGCGTTTAAGGGTTGGCTGTGCGCAGATGAGCAGTTATACCAATCCACATCCTCAGTGTGGCTATCCTGCCAGTTGGTAGCCCAGTTAGCGTCCCGGCTGCCATTACTGTCACTGTCATAATCACAGGCATCATTGGCTGATTTATCCAGGAAATAATTATTATCAGGGTCATAAGATTCGATGTCGGCGAAATCATAGAGCCATTTATTATTGGCCAGGCAGTAAGCCCGGATCTGTTCATTACGCTGATGCAGGGTCCCGGTGACACCAGTACCGTCAAGGTGGCCGGTCATGTAGACAAACATAACATTAGGGTAATCACTTTCCAGTTCATCCATAAGATCGAGGTACATGGTGATGTTAGCTTGTGTGGCGCTGCTGACCTGGCCGCACCAGGACCAGATGATCACGTTAATTTCCGGATGGGCGGTTAAATAGTTCCGGGTGGCGGTTGCCCAGGCTGTAAAGTCAGGATTTCCCAAGTCACTGGCTCCAGAGAAATTTTCCCGCAGGTCCAAGGCGCCGCCGGCGCCGCCGCTGTTATAGGCATAAAGAGAGCTTTTAAAGCTGACCAGTCCCGTCATGCCGGTAGTCAGCTGGCTGCCATGTGAAGTATGGCCATAGGCGATATGCAGGTCTGTTTTAGCTTTTTCCACCCAAGTGGACGGGATATCGGCTAAGGTTGTACAGCTATGGTTAATAACTGCCGCTGAGGCATAGACGGAAATAGATGCCAGCAGATAAATACTGATCGCGCAGAACGGTAAAGTTGATTTCATCTGATTTGTCATTCTCCTTTTTAGCCTTTTGGTTCCGCGCCGGTCCAACAATAGACACACAGTTGTTTACGCGGCAAACCGATCGCCTTGACCATGTCCTCGATGGTCTGGTACCGCAGAGTGGTCACTTCTATATCCCTGGCGATCCAGTCCACCATCTTTTTATATTTTTTGGAATTAGGGTCCAAGTATTCGGAAACATCCTCGATATCCTTGCCTTCCAGCGCTTTAATGGCCCGCCTGGCTACCAGCTCGTTGATGTTGCGGGTAGAGAGACAGAATTTGCAGGGATACATAAGTGGCGGACAAGCCGGGCGCACATGTACTTCCTTGGCGCCGCAGTCCCATAATTTATTTACGGTGTAATTTTTGAGCTGGGTGCCGCGGACGATAGAATCCTCGCAGACGACGATGCGGTTGCCTTTGATGATCTCTTTAATCGGCACCAGTTTCATCCTGGCGATCAGGTCCCTGGTCTCCTGGAACGGCGGAGTATAACTGCGCCCGTAGCCTGGAGTATATTTCACCAGCGGCCGGCGGAAAGGCTTGCCTGATTCCATAGCATAGCCCAAGGCATGGGCCAGGCCTGAGTCAGGGACGCCGGTAACGACATCCACTGCTATATCCTTATCCTTCTTAGCCAGCGCCCGGCCACAGCGTTCACGGACCACTTCCACGTTGATATTTTCGTAATCAGAAGCGGGAAAACCAGTATAGATCCAGAGGAAGGAACAGACCTGATTGTTTTTACGGCCGGCTTTTTTAGCGACCATCCCTTTTTCCGTGATGAGCGTAATTTCCCCTGGCTGAAGGAATTTAACGGTTTCAAATTCCAGATTGGGGAAGGCGTGGTTCTCGGCCGTTACGGCCCACGCTGTCTCACTCTTGCCGATCACCAGCGGGGTGTAGCCGCGGCGGTCGCGGGCGGCATAAATGCCATCTTTGTTGAGCAGCAGCAAAGAACAAGACCCCTCGATCAGGTCGAACATCTTTTCAATGCCGTCGATAATATCCTTGCCAGTGATGATCAGTTTGGCGATCAGCTCAGTCACATTGACGCCGTCTTTACCAGCTTCGCTGAAGGAGGATCCTTTTTCAAAAAGCATTTGAGTCAATTGTTCTTTATTCTCGATCAAGCCGGAGGTGACTAAACAGAATGGGCCGAAACGGGAATTGATATACATCGGCTGTTCATTGGAATCACTGATTACGCCAATGCCCTTGTTCCCGGACATATGACGGTAATCTTCATAGAATTTTGATTTGAACTGGGTCTGGCTGATATTATGTATCTGACGGTTGAAAGTTTGGCCGAGCACAGCCATGCCGCCGAACTCAGTGCCCAGATGGGAATGATAATCAGTGCCGTAGAACAAAGTCTGAACACAATCATTTTTCGAAACAACGCCAAAAATTCCGCTCATTTAATCATACTCCTTTGTATGAACATACTTTAGTTCTTCTGCTGGTTCATGATATCTTGTACCTGGATATCCGGTTGATGGTACCTTTTGCGTGCGGCGGTCTTCTTGCCGACTTGGATCGCTTCCTGCGGGCACCATTGCCGGCAGGCCACGCATTGTTCGCAATGATGCAGCCAGACAGGCTTGCCGTCAGTCATTTTGATATTCCGGACTGGGCAGGTTTTTTCGCAGACGCCGCAGCTATTGCACTTTTCGTCCACCCAGAAAGCCTTATCCCCTTCGGGGATCTTGAGGGAGCCATGCTTGTAGATGAAGTTAAACAGGGCATTAACCAGGGGATTGTTGGCGGAGATAGCAGCATTCTTGTTGGCTCTTATGGTCTCAGCTATCTCCTTGATCATTTTGCTTTCTTGGGCAAAGTTCTTTTGCTGTTTTTCAACCGGTATGGCGCCGTACATCGGGGTATAGTTGCCAGGCATCCTGATAACGAATCCTGCTGACAAGTTGATCTTATTGGCCGCGAGTATATCTTTTAACATCAGCAGCGCGCCGGCTGGGAAACCGCCTTAATTGGCAAGGCCAAAGACATAAGTTAACGCCGGCGCTTGCAGTTTGCGGGCAAAGTTGGCGACGATCAGCGGTAATCCCCACAGATAGACGGGAAAGACGATCCCTACCCGGTCCGCAACCGGAACAATACTCACTTGGTCAACGACCTTATAGATCTTATAACCTTATTTCTCCTTATTCTTAAATTGCGAACGGTAGTTTTACCAGTTCTTAGAAATGGCCTCTGATAGCAGTGTGAGGTAGGTGGCAGGCTGGATCTTTTGCTTATGGCAGATTTCCAGTATGAACTTCTCCTCTACGGTTTGCTGATAGAATATTTTTTCCTGCAATTCGGCCTGGCTCTTGATCGAGGGGTATTTAGTATTAGTGTCGGTCATAGCCCGGTCTTTGGCATCGATCAGGCTGTCATAAATATCCCGGCGTTTAGCTTCGCTGGCTGGCAATTGCGGCGTGGTATTTGACCCTTGGCAAAGACTTTTACGGACGAATCTGGTTTCACCCGAGAAGGTTAATATATGATACCAGTCTTTTTGTTGGCCGTTATATTTAAAGACATCACCTTTCAGGCCTAGCAACAGGGATTGCGCACTGTCGTCAGGAGCAGACTTGATCTCCGCAGTCGGGGCAGTGATGACCACATATCCATACTCTGCCTGGTCTTCCGTCTCTTCCGCTGCCTGGGCTTTTTGCTCTGCCTGGTTTTGCTGTGCCGTCTTGGCTTGCTGTTCTGCAGTTTGTGTTTCTTTTTCGAGCTTCGACTGACGCTCCGCTTCCTGAGCCTGCCGCAGGACTTCCTGTTGTTGCTGTAAGGCGGCTAATTCTGTCCCTGTGAAGACTTTGGCGACACTGTTGTGAATATAGGCAGTACCGGCATCAAGGGCTATTTGGTACCATTCCTTGCCCCTGGAGACGATCTTGAAAGCCTGGCCGAGCTGGGCTTTCTGGATTATCTCGGCAGTTTTACTGGCTGTCTTCCTGATGTTAACATCTTTATATTGGGTTACCAGATATTTATCTTTAAGCCATTCATCTTCCTGGGCTTTAGCTTCAGCTTCTTGCCTGGCTTTCAGTTCCGCAGCGGCGCGGGCCAGCCGTTCTTTTTCTTCCTTTAGTTTTTGCGCTGCTTCCATTTTAGCTTTTAATTCTGCCGCTTCCTTAACTTTAGCTTCAGCTTCAAGCCGGACTTTTTCTTCGGCTGTTTTTTGCTGCGCCAGGCGATAGTCATTTAGTTCCTGAGCCGTCATTAATTTGGTTACGGTGGACATGACATAAGCTGGAATGGTCGCTGTCCCTGAGGGGATCGCTACCTGGTACCAGGGCACATTTTGCTTATCAGTCGTGATCCAGGTTAATTTGAGGGAAACATCATTTGTCGCTTTAGCTATAATCGTTGAGTTTTTATTCGGTTCCTGCCGGCAATTAGTGCTCTTTGTAGTAGTGAGAATATATTTGTCTTTGACATATTCTTCCATCCGGGCTTTTTCTTCTGCTGCCTGTTTTTCAAGTTTCAACTTACGCTCTGATTCCTTCTTGGCCAGTTCTTGGTCCTCCTGAGCCTGCCGAAGGACTTTCTCGCGGAGCTCACGGACTTTCTTTTCTTCAGCGTCACGGATTTGGCGGGATTCTTCCTCGGCTTCGAGCTTCGACTGGCGCTCCGCTTCCTGAGCCTGTTGAAGGACTTTTTGCTGCGCTAATTTCTGCGCCAGGCGGTGTTCGTCAAGCTGCTGCTTAGTGACTAGTTTTGCTAACGTGGAAATGATATATCCGTCCTTTGCCTGCGTCCCGGAGGAAAGGCTGACCTGGTACCAGGGCACATTGAGCCGGGAATTTTTTATCCAGATGATCTTAAAGGCTTCATCTTTGCCTGCCTTGGTGATCAGCGCGGCGTTGGTATCAGGAGCAGTCCTGATATTCGTATTATCGACCATGGTCAGGGCGTATTTATCGACAATATAGACTTTCATTTTAGCGTCATCTTCAGCCTGTTTTTTCGCCTGCAGTTCGGCGGTGATTTTGGCTTTAGCCTCAGCTTCCTGTTTTTCGAGCTTCGACTTACGCTCCGCTTCCTCACGGACTTTCAGCTCGGCCGCGGCCTGGAGTTCCCTGGCTTGGCGTTCGGCCTCTGCCATTGCTGTTTTTTCCGCTTCGGTGATGACCTGCGTCACCCCAGCATTGACAAAGACAGTGCCGGAAGAAGTACTGATTTCATACCAGTCCTTCTGGCGGGCATTTAATTTATAGGTTGTGCCTATCCTGGCTTGATCCACGATTGCCGCATTCTTGCGGGCAGACTGGCGCAGGTTGGTATTATTAATAGTGATCAGGACATATTTATCTTTGAGCCATTCAGTCTCTGCCTCTGCCGCGGCTTGTGAACTTGCGGCTGCTGCGCCCCTGGCTTGGAGCAGAGCGTCGAGCTCTTCCTTAGTAATTGACTTGGCCAGCGATGAGAGCACATAGGCTTTGATACTTTGCTGGCCGGAAGGAACATTAACCTGGTACCAGGGTTTTTTATCTTCATCGTTTTCGATCCAGGTGAGTTTGTAATATTCTCCAGACTTGGCCCGGGTGATGATCGGCGAAGATTTTGACGGGGCGGACCGGAGGTTGGCATTTTCCGCCTGGATCAGGATGTATTTATCCTGGACCTGGTCTTCTATCCTGGCTTTGGCTTCCGCTTCCTGGCGCTTTTTCAGTTCCTCTTTCTCGCGGAGTTTTTTGGCTTTTTCTTCTGCCGCGAGCTTCGACTGGCGCTCCGCTTCCTGGCGCTTCGCCAGTTCTTGGGCCTCCTGAGCCTGCCGCAGGACCTGCTGTTTAGCTTCCTGCTTTTGGCGGTAATCATGCAATTCTTTTTCAGTCAGCAATTTAACCTGGTTGGCCGGGACAAAGACTGTACCTGAAGACGTATCTATGCCATACCATTCCGTGGTCCTGGTCACGATCTTGAAACTGGTGTCAGGGAGTGCTATGCCATTGACTGTGGCATTTTTATTTGGCGCCGGATAAACGCTGATTTGTTTGTTAACTAATATATACTTGTCCTGGAGCCAAGCAATTTCCCTGGCTTTAAGCTCTTCTTCCTGCCTGGCTTTTAGGGCGGCCTCTTCTTTGCTTCGGAGATCAGCTTCTGCTTTGCGCAGTCTGCCGTTTTCCAGTTTAGCGGCACGCTCTGACTCTTGACGGGCTTCTGCTTCAGCCAAGGCCTCAATTTTGCGTTGTTCACTCAAAATTAATTCGCGTTCTTTTCTGACCCGGGACTCAACTTCAACTGCTGTGAGCAGGTCAACCAGGCCTTTGCTGATAAAAGCATTCTGGTCCGGCGGCAGGAAGATCTCATACCAGTCCCGTGTCTTGGATAAGAGCTTGAAAATATCTGTTTTTTTCGCGTTGGCTAATATTTTAGCGCTGAGGTTTGGCTCTGCGCGCAGGTTTGCGTTTGTACCCCTGACTGTTATATATTTGTCTTTACACCAGGCTTCATCAGCAATTCTTTCGGCTTCGAGCTTCAACTGCTGTTCAGCTTCGAGTTTCGCTTTGCGCTCAGCTTCCTGGCGTTTCGCCAGTTCCGCTTTCTCGCGGAGCTGCCTGTTTTTTAGTTCTTCTGCTTCTTTGGCTAGTCTGGCTTTTTCTTCCTGCTTTGCCTTCAATTCAGCTGCTTCTTTTTCGAGTTGCAGTTTGCGTTCTACTGCCTGACATTCTTTCAATTCTGCTGCGGCTCTTTCCAGGGAACGCTTTGCTTCCAAGTCCTTATCTGTAATTACCTCAGCCAGACTGCTGTGGACATAAGCTGTACCAGAAGAAAAACTAATCCCGTACCACGTTTTTTCACGGGAAAGCAATTTAAAGGATTCACCGATAGCGATCTTTTTTATGATCGGCGCTTTTTCAGCAGGAGCCTGACGCAGATTGATATTTTTCTTGCTGACAATGATATATTTATCTTTGAGCCATTCTTCTTCAGCAGCTCTTTCGGCCTCGAGCTTCGACTGACGCTCAATTTCCTGCCGGACTTTCAGTTCTGCGGCGGCAGCAGCCCGCTGATCAGCTTCTTCTTTGATCTTGCGTTCATTTTCCAGCCTGGCTTTTAGTTCCGCTTCCTGGCGCTCTTTCAGTTCCGCTTCAATGCGAAGTTGGCGGGCTTTTTCTCCCGCAACTTTTTGCTTATGCTCAGCGATAGCGGATTCGCTTAGTATTGTACCCAGATTATGATTGAGGAAAGCGGCGCCGGTAGAAACCTGGATCTCATACCATTCTGCCCGGCGGGAAACGAGTTTGTATACATCTTCAATATTGACGGTGCCAAGAATATTGCCTTTGATATTAGGCGCTTTTTGCAAGACCGCTTTTTTGACCGTGATGAGCACATATTTATCTTTGAGCCATTCTTCTTCCCGGGCTTTGATCGCCGCTTCCCGCTGAGCGGCTTCTTCTTTGATCTTTCTTTCTTTTTCCTGCTTTAATTTTAACTCTTCCTCTTGGCGGGCTTTTTTCAGTTGTTCCAGTTTCTTGGGACCAGCCAGTACATCTTTTTCAGTAATGATCTCTGCCAGGCTGGAGGAAATAAAAGCATTTTGAGCCGGCGGCAGGAATATCTCGTACCATTGGTCCTGGCGGGACAATAGTTTATAGGTGCTGTTAATGTTGGCCCGGGACAGGATGCGGCTTTTCGTATCCGGGGCTGCCCGCAGGTTGACCATATTAGTAGTGACCAGGACATATTTGTCCTTGATCCAGGGGTCTGCACCAGTTTCTTCTACTGCCGGTTTCTGGGCTGATATTAATTTTTCTGCTGGCTTGGCTGGCGGTAAAGCCGGCGGTTCAGGCGCTATTACAGGTTCAGCTTTAGGCTCTTGTTCATTGATCAGCCTGGCTGACTTATCCGAGATAAAAGCTGTACCGGAAGAGGCCAGGATTTCATACCAGCCTTGATAGACCCAGATCAGTTTAAAAACAGTTCCAGATGAGGCAGTGGCGATCACTTTGGAGGTCTCACTGGCTTTGGCATACAATTTAGCGGACTTGGCAGTCACGGCGACAGTAGCTAATTTAAATTGTTTGGCGGATTTGGTGGCTTCACTCACGGCCGCCGGCCGTTCGTCAGGTAGTAAGACTTTGCACCAATCATTTTCCAGGGAAAGTATTTTGTAATGATCGCCTTGCTTGGCCGTGACCATGATGTTGGCCGTAATATTTGGTTCTTGCCGCAGGATAAGATCATTCTTCATTGCTACTGCATATTGAGCGATTGTCAGTTTGGTTTGGGAAGTGTCCACTGCTACCGGAACAGGCTTAGGTTGAGGCGCTGGCTTGGGAGCAGCAGCTATCCGCTGAGTTTTAAGTTTTGCCAGCTGAGCGGGAGTGATGATCTTGGAAACACTGGCCGGGACGTAACTGATCTTACCGTTGGGTAAATATATTTCGTACCAGGAAGCGGAGATCTCCTTGCTTAATTTGAAAGCATTGTCAATCTTGGCCTGGGCAACGACCGGGCCGTCTTTTTTCGGAGTTTTACGGATAGATGAACCAGCTCTGGTGATCAGCACATAGTTTCCTGATTTATCTTTGGCCGCTGGTTTAGGAATGAGCAGGCGGGTGTTTTTAGATTTATCCAATACTTTGACGCGGGCATACTTTTTGGACAGGTACCCTTCCTTGTTTGCAGAGAGTTCGATGAGATACCAATCAGGTAGTTCTTTGATGACCTTGAAGATCTCGCCTTTGAAGGCGATCTCGGAGATCTTAGCGGCAGGATCCGGGGCGGTCCTGACTTCGGCTTTCTTGATCTCGACAATGACATGACCCGGCGCGGCCTGGTCAGATTTGCGTTGGGCGGACCAAAGGGAAGTACTGAACAAAGCGGCTAAGCTAAAGGTGAGGAAAAAATAAAAGGTCTTGGTGATACAGGTCTTGTTTCCTGGCATATTTATCCCTGTAGATGTAATCTTTCATTTTACACAAAATTCTAATTTAAGTCAATGGAAAATAAAAAAAACCCGCCAGTTATTATTGGCGGGTTTGAGTGATCATTGCCGGAAGAATTATCCTTCCCTTTTCTTAAGCTCTTTATCTATAGATAATAGTGAACCAGTAGCTTTGTTTCCCAGTAGCTGCAATTTTTGCAGGATCTCGCAGGCGCTGGCTTCTTCTTCGACTTGCTCGTTGATGAACCACTGCAGTATGACCTGCGCCGCGTAGTCATTCTCTTTATTGGCTGTTTCGTACAATTTATTGATGAGCGCGGTTACTTTCTTCTCATGCTCATAGGTTTGGTTAAAAATATCCAGCATGTTCTGGAAATGCGTAGGCGGTTGCTTGATCGGGGCTAGTTCTACATCACCGCCGCGGTCCAGCAGATGGTCGTATAATTTCATGGCATGTTTGGTCTCTTCACTGGACTGCACCATGAGCCAATGGGCAAATCCTTTTAAGTTGGCACTGGAAGCAAAAGCGCTCATGGATAAGTACAAATAGGAGGAATATATCTCCGCGTTGATCTGGGCGTTGATGGCATCCTGCATCTTCTTGCTGATCATAAAATCCTCCGGCTGGAAAATTATTGTTCTTGTTAGTGTTGTGCTTGTTAGTATTTATATAATTTATAGAGTAAAAAGTCAAGCTATTTCAGGATCTGGTCCAGCTCCGACCAATAGCGCTGATAGCCGGAAATAATAGAATAGCCGATAATACCGGCAATGATCAGGTAGACCAGCACCGGCAAAACCCGCAGGATGATCTGCATGGTACGCTGGTTTTTTTCATCCAGGTATTCAGCTGCCTTGACCAGCATAGTGTCGATATTGCCGCTGGTTTCCCCCGTTTGGACCAAAGTCACTACTTCATCAGGGAAAATACCTGCTTCCTGGAAAGCCTGGGCCAACGGCTGGCCCTGGTCGATCACGCGCTTGGCTCCGCTGAGCCGCTCAGCCAGGTAAACGTTATCAGTGAGCTCAGCCGCTACCTGCCAGCTTTCCGCGCTGTTCAGGCCAGACTGGTACATAGCGGCAAACCCGCGCAGGAATTTATAGATACTCATATTACGGAATAACTTGCCGATCACCGGTATGTGCAATTTAGCCCGGTCATAGGCAGTCCTGCTTGTGGTCTTGAAGATAAGATGCGTAAAAAATACGACTGCCGCAATACCGTATAGAATCAGAAATTTGATCAGGACCTGGATTAAATACGCTATTGGGCCGCAAGTGAAATAAACAGCGGCCGGCATGATCAGGATGAATAAATGCAGCAGAATGACTGGATAGGCCACTCCGATGAGCAGGCGGTTGATGTTTTTGTAGGTGTCTTCGAGATGAGCCGCGATGACTTGGGCATTTTCCGGCAGGTGTCCGCTGATCTCCCCGCTCCTGATCAAAGCCACCGGGAATTTGCCAAAGTATAATTCGTATTTTTTGAAAACTACGGAAAGTTGCTGGTTTTGCTGGGCTGCGGCCTGGAGTTCCTTGACGATGAGCGGTAAAAGCGAGCCCCTGGTTTGACGCTGGAGAAGTTCCAGGGCAGGCATGATGCCAATGCCGCTCTTAGTGAGCGAGGCAAACTGCTGAAAGAAGAAAATTTTATTTTTTAAAGCAAAAAAAGACATTAAATTCTTTCTTTACCGGTAATTGATACATTGCAAAGGCAGGGCAAAATCAAGACCGTGCAGGTACTGTATAACTGCCTGTAATTCATCTTTTTTGGCGCTGGACACCCGCAGTTTTTCGCCTTCGATCTGGACCTGTACTCTCACATTAAGCTTCTTGATCAGCTGGACCAGTTCTTTGGATTTTTCTTTTTCTAAGCCGACGGTGATATTAGCCAATTGCCTGATGGTTCCGCCTAAAGCAGTTTCTTCCGGTTTATAGGCCAGGGCTTTCGGTGAGATCTTCCGGGAGACGAAACGGTTGGATAATATTTCCTTGAGCGCGCGGAGCTTATAAGCGTCATCAGCGGTTAAGGTAATCGTTTTTTCAACTTTATTAAAATCTATTCCTGCTTTGGAGTTTTTAAAGTCATAGCGCTGGGAAATTTCCTTGAGCGCCTGATTGACAGCGTTATCTACTTCCTGCAAGTCAACCTGTGATACTACATCAAAAGAAAATGTTGCAGCCACGTTATCTCCTGTTCCAGTATATTAACTTAGTTTATTTTTCACTACGTCAGCTATTTGTTTGGCCAGTTTATCAGCGATTTCCTGGGTAGCGGCTTCCACCATGACCCGGCAAAGCATCTGCGTGCCGGAATAACGCACCAGAATTCGTCCCTGGTCCTTGAGCTCATTTTCCGCTTCCCTGATCGTATGCATGATCTCTGCTTCAGCGCTCAGCTCGGGCTTGGACTTGACCTGCACATTGATAGTTTTTTGCGGATAAATCTTCATTAGTTTGGCCACTTGAGACAATGGCTTGTTCTCTTTTTTCAGGCTGGCCAGTAATTGCAAAGCCGAGATCAGGCCGTCACCAGTATTATGATAATCCAGGAAAATAATATGGCCGGAATCTTCACCGCCGATGACTGCCCCTTTTTTCAGCATTTCTTCCAACACATAACGGTCGCCGACATTGGTTGTCACATGCCTGATGTTGACATCCTTGCAGAACATGGTTAGGCCCAGGTTGCTCATCACTGTGCTGACCAGGACGTTATTCTTTAGTTTCCCGTCCTTTTTCAGGGTATGGGTACAGATGGCTAACATCCGGTCACCGCTGACAATATCGCCGTTTTCATCAGCCGCTATGCACCGGTCGCCGTCGCCGTCAAAAGCCAGTCCGATATCAGCTTTCTCTTTGACTACTTCGCGGGCCATGACTTCAGGATACAGGGCGCCGCAGTTGGCATTGATATTCTTGCCGTCAGGATTGTTGTTCATGACGATCACCCTGGCTCCCAGCTCTTCAAAAATACAGGGGGCTATTCTATAAGTGGCGCCATTACCGCAATCAATTACTATTTTTAGATCTTCTAAATTTAATTCAACGGGGAATGTTTTTTTCAAAAAAGTAATATACCGTCCCCTGGCGTCATCGATACGGAACGCCTTACCCACTTCTTCGGCCGTCGGCCGCAAGGCATCGATACTCTTGGAGAAGATCATTTCTTCGATCTGGTTTTCCACGTCATCCGGCAGTTTATACCCGTCGCGGTTGAAGATCTTGATGCCGTTGTCCTGGAACGGATTATGGCTGGCGGAAATGACAATACCGGCGTCAGCTTTCAGGTCAGTAGTTAAAAAAGAAATAGCCGGCGTAGGCATTGGACCAACTAGTAACGCGTCCACGCCCATGGAGCAAATACCCGCTACGAGCGCGTTTTCGATCATATAACCTGACAGCCGGGTATCCTTGCCGATGACGATCCGGTGCCTGTATTTGTGATGTTTGCAGTAATGCGCCACTGCCCGTCCGATCTGCATGGTGATCTCTGCAGTCATCGGATAGACATTGGCTACTCCTCTTACTCCGTCTGTCCCGAATAGCTTGCCCATTAGGCCTCCAGTTAATTACGATTGCACATCCGCCTGAGGCGGACAGGGATTTCAAAACTTTTTTTAGTATACCATAAAAATATGTCAAATTCAACAGATATTTATTATAGGATAGGCTTTCCTGCTCTATCATAACAAAAGAGGCACCTGGTTACAAGTGCCTCTTAAATATTTCTTATATTAATAGTTAAGTATTATTTTCCAAACCTGAAGGTCAAACCAAACCTATGGGATATTCCCAGGTCCTCATACCCTTTCCAGGCATCATGATAGGCAAAGGCATAATCCAGCGAGTAATTCTGCCACTTCACTCCCATCCCAAAGGTAGCCTCAGTCTCATCCAGGCCTGCCCGGATACTGAACATCTGGGCCAGAGTGTATTCAGTGCCCAGGTGAACCTTTACCTGCCGGTTAGCGGTCTTGTTCAGGTCCACTGCCGTCAACAGAGAGTCATTGAAGAACTTGTAGCTTAGGCCCAAAGTAGCTGATAATGGATATTCATCTGCTTCATCGATCAGCGTCAACTGCGGCGCAATAATATTCTGTAGGCTAAACCCAACAGTCAATGGAGTAAATAGATTCTCTACCACTCTACCACTTACCACTTTACCACTCCATAGCACTCCCAGGTCTATCCCGTAGCCAGTGTCTGATTTGGTGTTTACGTTTTGGTTTACTACTTTCAGATTTGTTCCTACTGCTATCTGCCATCCGCCATCAGCCATCTGCAGTCTTGTGCCATACGACAATATCGCCGCACTTTCACTAACTCCGCCTTCTCCCAGTTCATAGTTGTATTCATCCCGCAGTTGGAAGCCGCGGGAACTAAGGTTGACTATCGCTAATCCTATCGTCCCATAGCTTTTCTCTACCCCTTTACCACTTGCTGTTCCCTCTTGCTGTACTTCTACCACTCTATCACTCTTACTCAAAGGATACACTCCGGCAGCAAAACTATAGCCGGTTTTCTCATACAGGTTGGCATACAAGGCGGTGATCTCTGGTTTCTCTAAGGTAGCTAATCCTGCCGGGTTCCAGTAGGCAGCACTGGCATCATCAGCTATGCCAACAAAGGTCTTGCCCATAGCTAGTGACCTGGCCCCTGCTCCATAATTCAGGAAGGCTCCTGGCTGTCCGCCGTCTTCCTTGGCAAAACCCAAGTCCATAGAGAAACAGCGTACAGCGGTCAGCGTACAGAGAACCGTTAGCAGTAGAATTATTTTTGTTTTATTGTTTTTCATATGTTTTCCTTCGACCCGTGACTCGCGACTCGTGACTCGCAACCATTGATTTATTTCACCACTAATACTTTGAATTTCTTTTTCTGCCCATCACTATGCACAAAAACAATATAGCCGCCATTGGCCACTATATCACCCTGTCCGTTACGGCCATCCCAGGATAAGGTGTTCAATCCACTGCGGGCATACATCTCCCCGGCGGGTATTTCCCAGGTCTTGACCAGGTTGCCTAACAGGTCATAGATGGCCACAGCTACCTCAGAGTCGTTCTCCAGATAGTACTGGATAGTGATATTCTGCTGGCACGGATTGAACGGATTAGGATAACAGCTCAGGTCATCCAGGGATGTGCCAGGAGCATTGAAGCCAGCCAGGGAGAATATACCGAAAGTATCCAGATCTACGATCAACTGTTGTGCTTCAGCATTGTAACTCTGCTCGGTCAGCAAGCGTGGCGCAAATTGTCCCTTTGCAGTGTTAGCACTGACCGCTTGATGCGCCATACTGGCAATGAAATCAGTCACACTACCGGTCTGGTAAACCTTGATATTCTTGTATTCCATGGGGTCACTTTCCAAAGCCAGGGTGATCCATTGCTGGTTCAGGGAGAGCAGAACCTGGAATGATTTCTTCACCGGGAGTTGGACAATTATCCCGTTTTCATCATAGAAAATTACCTGGTACGCTTTCTGGCCATTAAACAACCAGGTTAAGGGTTTAGGTAGTTTCGGCGGATTGCTCTGATTAAGCAGGGCTATCTCAAAATAGCCATCTATTGGCAGACAATCCGGCGGTACGATCACCGTTAAGCCGGCAGCTTGATCAGTAAAGTTGCCGCCTTCGGCCGCTGACATCATAGTGCGGAAACTGAACCAGCAAGATTCCAGGTAATTCCTGACCCGGTCAGAAATAGTGTCTTTCAAAATAACCTGGTAGTTGGTGTTGTTCTCTAATTCACAGTTTATGCTTACAGTAAAGGTCAGAGGATCATAAGTGAAGCTGCAATTTTTGACTTGTTTCCCATTGCCTTTCTGGATAATGATATCTTTGCTCCAGTCAGCGCTCTGGACCGGTTCTGAGAAAGTGATCGTAATCGGCGTGGCACTCTTGGCTTTAACTTTAGCATTATTGGCTGGATAGGTTGATTTGATCACAGGCTTAGTACCATCAAATATGGCAGTATAGGTCCTGACTATTTCTGGATTCTCTACGTTATCTACGGAATAGTAGGCAATGGTGTGCAAACCATCCGGAGAATTAGCGGAAATATAGCAGCTAGAGGACAGGATCGTTGAGTAGTTATTGGCGTCCACTTTGGTCTTGATGTGTTTCAGGCCAGAGGAGACTCCGTTAGAGACTGGATCAACAGCTGAAATCAGGAAAGGAATACTGCTGTTTGCATAGGTGGTAGTCCCTTCAGTCACTTCATAGTTGGCATCACTGATCTTAAAGCTGGTTTCTGGAGTCGTAGCATCTAAATACAGGACCTGGATCTTCTCTGTTTCCACAATACCTAGTTTATCAATTGCTGAATAGTATAGGGTATGTTGGCCTTCCTGGTAATAGCTAAATGGTTCAGTGTAAACAATCGTGGCGGTTCCGGCATCAGCCCGGTAATTGATATGATTCAGCCCTGCTCCGGAATCAGTAGCTGTCAATTCTATTTTGGCATCTTGATTAATGTAGGTATTACCGCTGACCGCGAACTGCGAACCAATGACCTTTAGCTGGCTAACTGGCGCATTGCCATCAATGAGGAAGTTTAGGGTCTTCTCTGCTTCCACATTCCCTATCTTGTCTACAGCAAAGTACTGCAGAGAATGATTGCCGTCGGCTAACATTAACGAAAGATCAATTGAGCTATTAGTAATAATTACAGGAGTGGTACTATTATCTATTCTATACTCGATATGGTCAATACCTGAGCTTGAGTCATTCGCGGTAATGGTAAAGGTTGCAGGTGAGACAAAATAGATACTTCCATCAGGCAGCAGGTAACTGGTAGCTGGAGTCTGGATACTGCTCACCGGGGCAGTATTATCCAGATAGTATACTGCTTGCTTGGTCTCTTCCAGGTTGCCGGCTTTATCTTTACTGCGGTAATTGACTGTATGTTCCCCTTCTGAGAGCAGAGGCAAAGTGATAGAGTGGTAAAGTGATAGAGTTGAGGTTGAAGGCACAACAATATATTCTCCTTCGTCAATCTTGTATTCCATGTAATCTATCCCGGAAGGAGCTGTGCCAGAGTCAGTAGCGACAAAATATATACCTGTTTGGTCGGTAACATAGATTTCGCCATTGACTACGAACTGCGGGCTGCTGACTTGTATCTCTGTTATTGGCGCAACAGTGTCGTAAATATCAATATCAAATGCTCTTTGACCGGCACTCAGTAATAATTCCCCCTTGTACAAACCAAATATCAATTGCCCCATTCCCTTATCAGCTAAGGTCATCGGCACTTCAGCAGAGAGCATGTTTTGTCCAGCAGTTATATTCACTGTACCACCATACCACTCTACCACTTTATCACTGTTTTTCAGCCAGATCTTCAACTGGACATTTGATACATCTTTATTCGAGTTTATCCTGGTCTTGAACTTGATCGTTTCATTAGGGTAATAGGTAGTCTTATCCAAGATAGTTTCCATAGCCACAATCGTATAGCCAACCACATCAATGGGTAGCTTTCCAGTTAGCACTGTCCCGGTGGACGGGGTAAAGTTGTAATTGATATAATGCGTTCCGGTAACTATATCTACGGGCAAAGCAAAGGTAATAGTCTGGGTATCGGCAGTGACGATATTAAGCTCAGTCTGGTAGCCAGGAGCCTCTAAGGTTAGTATACCCGTTTCCAGCGGCAGGAAGGTCAAGGTAACATTACCGCCAGCCTGGTACTGCTGTTGGTCTGCGATAGCCGAGATACTTCCTTCCTGCTTGTTCACATAAAGAGTATTCAGGTTTAAGGACCGGCCGTTTTCGTGATAGACGCCATAGAATAGCTTTGCTCCGGTATGGTGTACTGGCACATTAAAGGTTAAGTTCACCGGGATACCTTTGGTGACAGTCGTGGTAGTAGTAGTGACCTGGTAATCGTTAAAGTTGACTTTAGTGAAGACGCTTGCTTCTAAACTACCTTCATTGGTCAAGGTCAGGGTTAGTTTGGCTGTTTCCCCTTCTGTGTAAGCCAACTGGTCGAAGCTGCTGGTGACCCCGATCTTGTAGCCGTTGACATAAAATTTAACTTGCTGTTCTGCACAGGTGACCGCCAACTGCTGATTATCAACCGTTATATATCCAATATAAGTTTTTTCCTCCAGGTCATCCGCCGGTACAAAGTTAAAGGTGAGCTCCTGTTCTTCGCCACTCTTGAGCCAGGTGGTTTGAGTAGAATTCACAATATCCCCGCTGGCCAGATTGACTGTGGCCTGGCCTTCTACCGAACCGGTATTTTTTACTTTCACTTTAATCGCCGCTTGACTGCCAGCATTGAATATTTGATTATCATCAAAAGCTGTCATGCTGAAGTCAGACTGCAAGGCAATATCTGTATTCCTGGATGCAATTTCAAAACCATTATGCAAAACGACTGCGCCGATAAAGTAGTTACCAGTAGTAAGATTTGTCGTCGGAACTTCAAATGTTACTATTTTTTCTTCATTAATGGCTAGATTGAGTTCCTGTTCAGTTTCAAATGCTTTAGCTTCTCCCTGTTTCAAATTTCCGGCGAAGTTGCCGACAAATTCATTAGCTCCAGTATTCTTTACTTTAGCATTCACGGTGATAGTAGAGCCGCTTACTGTATATTGCAGGTCTGTGCATACTACGGTATTGAATTCAGCTACTCTGACTAATGCTGAGCCACTGACAAAATCTGAAACATAATTTAGGATATAATCGCCAGCTGGGGCTCCTTCCAGCACCAGATTGTCGTAGACTCCGCCTTCTCCCGGCACATAGTATTCTTTAGTTTTTTCACTATACCACTCTACCACTTTACCACTACTATCACTTATCTGGTATTTGGCATTTAAAAGCATATCCACTGTGCCGGTATTAGTAATAGTTACCGGGATCTCGAAGATCTGCTTATTGGTAGCTGTTGAAGCTGGATAGACTGGGTCTGGAGTAATAGTCACAACTGCGGCACAACCGAACTTCACTGCTTTGGTAATGTTCTGGGCTGCATCTCCGGTTAACTTTATCTCAAAATTTGTATCTTTGCTGATCTGACAGCTTTGGCTGATATATTTTGTCTCACCGGGTTTTAAAGTAAATTGTCCAATGTCCTTTTCTCCTTCTGCTGTACCACTATACCACTCTACCAATTTACCACTACCGCTTGCTTCGACCTGTCCAGAGTTCTTCACCAGTATCCCCAGGTCAAAACTATCCTGCCCTGCTGTGTCTGGCCCGGTGACAGTCATTTCCAGAGCTGGGTCTACCACTGATATATATTCTTCAACTACATTCTCTTCAGTGCCGCAAACAGTCTTGCCAGTGAGCAAGAAGGACTTGTCAGCTATGGTTGAAGCGGTAAATGATTGCTTGGCGCCTGCCGCCAGCGCATAACTGCCAGCCGAGATATTGCCAGTTACCCTTTCCAAACTCATCTGAATGCTGTTTTCATCCAAAATACCGCTATTGACCACTTCTCCGGTGATATTGATCGTTTCCCCGGTCTTGTAGAGCTTTTTATCCGCATTCATGGTCATAGCTACATTACTGGTAGTCACATAAAAGCTGTTCTCGGCCTTAGCCAACTGCTGGCCGATAGAATTAGTTGCTGTCCCTTCTACATAGAATTTGCCAGTTTCGCCTAATTGGCCAACCAGTTCATTAAAGTTAATGGTCCCAGAACCGTTTAGCGCCAAGTCTTTCTGCCAAAGGATGGTGCCTTTTTCTTTCAACCGGCTGACTCCGCAATCAGCAACAAACCAGATATAACTAATGTCTGAAGCTATATAACTGACTACTCCATTGATCAACCCATTATTGGAGGTATATACTGTCCATTTATCCAAACTTACATTATATTTGGCTACCTTACTATAGTCGTACGAATTTATGGTTATCCATATATTCCCATTTAATAAATTTATGGCTGTTCCCGCCATATTGTATGCCGCTCCGGGGTAAGCGATGGTTTTTGCTATCTCTTCTGTGACCATGTCATATTTAACTAAACTATTCGATGTTAGCAACCAGAGTAAACCATTGTCATAGGTACAGCCATTAACTTGCAGTGATTGCGGCCAGGTCATAGCTGAGATAGTCTGATCGATCTTGGAGAATTTTCTGAGTTGGTCTTTGGCAATAATCCAAATTTGGTCTCCATAAGGAATAATTTTATAGCTATTATTATAATAATCTTGGTACCATGCAGGATACTCCTCCGCTGTTTTAGTATTAAGATCGTATTTAACCAGCCCTTCTGTTCCCAATGAATTACCGCATAACAGCCATAAATAATTACCTTCCTGACAAATATAGCCAATGGTATAGGGATTAATGGTTCCCAGAGGCAGTTCAGTCAACTGGTTACTGGTTTTATCTATCTGGTATAACTTATCGGCAACCAGCCAATTGTAATCATCGCCTACACAGAAAACCGTGGCATTTACATCAAGTTTGGTAAACTGGTCGTTATCTTTTGAATATTTTACTAAACCATTTTCGGTAGTGAACCAGACATACTCATTATCCGGATAGGCTTGTTTAGTCCGATCCAGCAGGATTTCGTCCTTAAAATCCTGCCAGTTTGCAGTAAGGTCGTAACGACTAATGCCCTCATTGGTGCCAAACCAGACATTATTACCATTGGCGACAACCGCATTGATATTGGTACTGATCAATCCGTCAGCCTGGGTATAAGTTGTCCAGGAATCATTCAGTCGGTTGTATCTATTATTCCCGATCCAAACATCATCATTGGCAAATGAAATAACTCTGGTGTTTAGTGTAACAATCTGATGGCTATATTGTTCAAAAGTATTGCTGGCTTTATCAAATTTGATTACTCCTGGAGTCAGGAACCATAACTCTTTGTCTCCCACTACGAAATCCGGCCTCGAAGAATAGAAAGGAATATCCAAACTGAATGACGCCATAGTTTTACTTGTTTTATCTATCCGGCATAGTTCTATTTTAGCTGTAAAAGTTTGATAATCAGACGTGTCTTTTTGTATCCACAGACTTTCGGCATCAGCTTTAAAGCGTATAGAACTATTCCAATAATAGGTGCTGTCAAAGATGTTCATTTTATCTACAATTAATTCCACACTATCATCAGCATTGAGTTTGTATATTTCTTGCAGAGTCATGATCCATATGGATTGTCCGTCAAAAGTAAACCCTAATATTGCGCTGTAATACTGACTGCCGCTCTGTTGCAATATTGTCGCATAGTCCAGTATCGCTAGTGACTTTTTTTCTATGTCAAATTGTAGTAATTTATGAGAACTTCCTGTTTCAATAAGCAGCTTATTATTGCGGAATCCCAGTATAGCAGCACTGCCATAACAATTAGCTGGGAAATTGCAAGCCACCACCTGACCTGTGGTCTTATTTACTTGATAAACAATATTATTATTACAAGAATAGTCATCTGAACCTATAAAATAGATGCTTTCAGTATCGCTGAACAACATTTTAACCGTTCCTAAATCATAGAAACAGCCGCTAAAGTAATAAGAGACAATACCCTCTGCCACACCCCAATCTTTCCAGGAATCATTGATCTGGTCATACCTCTTCAAACCCTTACTGGTCATGAACCAGACATAATCGCCGTCCACCAGGATATCCAGTATCGTGTTTGTGTTTACATAGTTCGTCCAGGCCTCACTCGCGCGATAGACCTTGATATTCAGATTGAGCGGGTCTTGAGCTACATTATTGGCAGATAGATTGCCTATTGTCGTTGCGTCTTCATTCAAGCGATAGATATCCTTGGTCGTATCTATGGTCAGATCAGCAGTAATACCATTAATACTGATACTCCTGTTCCATTGCTGGAGATTACCTGCTACTAAATATTCAAAGTTAAGATAATAAGTTCCAGCAGCAATATTTTCCGGTATTGCTATGGCCATTGTCTTTGCAGCGTCTGGCATTATTAACGCTGACTCAACACACTGGGTTATAATCACATTGCTTTGGGTTAGTAGTTTTAAGGTAGATTGATAACTAATATTAGCGCCACCGATATTGCTGATGTCTACCGCGCATTTTTCTCCAGCATTATAATTTGTTTTAGCCATACTCATACTGAGGATACCTGGATTTATGCCAAAATCAGCTGTTCCTTTTACAATCTGGTCTTCACTAACCGTGCCAGTACTAGTCTGGCAGGAAACTTCCAAATTATAAGGACCAGCTAAGGAATCTGCAGGCAAAGTAAAGGACAATGGCAGGCTCACAGATTGTCCCGGATCCAGGGTGAGGGGATCTGTCCTTTCTAAATTTAGAGCTGGTATTTTGCTGACAACATTCAATTCTTGCCGGAAAGCGCCAGTATTTGTAAATATAGCTGTGGCGTTTACTACTTCGTTTACATTATATGAATTATTTGAAAGGGATATTCCCTTTAAAGTTATTGCTGAAACAGCTTTGTTCTCAACAACGGTATTCTTACCAAGATAGCTCAAGGTATACTTGATTTTATACTCACCAAAAAGGATATTATCCAATTGAACCGGTTCTGTCAGAGTAATTATTTGCTCTGGCTGGATATTATTAATGGCTTCTTCCTTTGCATAAACCAGTTGGCTGTTAGGATCGATAATTTCGGCAGTTACTGTAGCAGATGAAATTTCAACGACCCCTACATTCCTGACACTGCAATTAAGATCCATATCAGTAGTAAGTATATTTGACAATACCGGAGTTAATATTAACTCCGCGGTCGTGTTCAATATTTCTATGTCCTTATTCAAAGAACTATAGTATTTATAATAACCTGTTTCTGGATCTATAGCATCTCTGCAAACTACTGCCAGCTTAAAAGGTCCTTCCGGGCACTCAGAGGGTATATTAAAAGTAATTGTTTTAATTCCATTTACCGCAAGATATTGAGATTCTTTTTCAATTTGCCAGGTATATGAATTATTAAAAAGCTTAATATAAGTAATGAAGTTTATGCCAGCGCCGCCACTATTAAGTATCTCCAGTGATACTGGGTCTCCAGGCCTGCAAACCGATCTTTGCGCCTCAATAGAAAGAAGTGGTTTGCCAATATTATAGTAGGAATATGTAGTCCAAACTGGCTGGCCATTTTCAATCAGTTCTATCTTAATATCATGCTTTCCAGGAACGACATCTTCCGGTATGGGAATATTAAAATTAAGCAGAGCTTTTTCCAAGACATTAATATCAACTGATTTTTCTACAGGAGTAGCTTGTTTCTCGGAAACGCCGCACGGTAATAGAGTCGCCCGCAACAGACAAGAGGGACGGTCGATAACTCCGCCATTAATCAACTCTACATTGAAATCCAACGGCTCAGTAGCTTTATAACTGTCACTACTTATGCCATATATACTGGAAACCTTTATACTACTCGGTATTTGGTAACTATTAGCCACAGCTTGATTGTAACCATATGCTAATTTATAATCTAAACTGTAATTTCCTGAGGTTACATCTGTTAACTGGACAAGCATATTAATTGTGGAGGAACTATGTGCCAAGACATCTGCGCAAGGTTGTTCATTACTGAATACCACTTGACCAGAAGGATCTGACAAAGTTAGCTGTAACTTGATGTTATCAATATTAGCATCGCCGCTATTATTTATGGCAAAACTAACCATATTCTCGCCTATTGTTAATTTTTCAATAGGTTCCAATGATATGCCAACATCTGTCTTGAGTATATTCACACTAAAACTTTTATCCATTATGGCAGGATAATAATAAGCTTTGGCTTCTCTTAGGAGTATTCTTAGTACATAGTCCCCAGTATCTACACCATTCCAAACGAACAATGTCCCGTCAACTTCACTGACTGGATCAATGGTATTTGGCAGGTCTATTAACCCACCGCTAAAGCAAATATTATTCTTATTATATAAAAGGTATTCACCAACAATATTTTTCGGAACCCCTCCTGTATTGGTTATCTTTATATGTACTAATTCGCCAGTCGGAATTGTCAGTTTTTCCAAATTTGCGTTCAGTTTGGCTGGTGGGATAGTGAATGTATACGTATTGTTTACGCCAGTATTACCTACTTCAACTTTATATGCACCAATATACATATCAAGATTTAATGATTGTTTATAGTCTATCTGGCTTTCTTCGCCTGGCCCCAGCTTAAGATGAGTTTCCGTAACAAGATTTTTATCATACCAATTAGTAGTCCACCATTTCACATATATAGGAATATCATTATGTTGTATCTTGCCATTATTCACAATCCTGAACTTGCCAGTGACAGTTTCCCCGATACTATATATACTCTTTTCAAAGATGTTCTCTATGATTATATTATTAGGGATATCAATTGCACCCTGAAGTTCTTTAGCATTATAATAAATTTTATAAGTGATTTTGTATTGTCCATAATTAGGTGTTTCTACGGGTGCATCAATTGTAAATGTCAGGGCAGCTTGGGATTTTATACTTCCAAACTCTTTTGCCCCAGAGTAAATGATACCGGAAATACTGTTTCGTAATTCATAAATTATCTTACCAGCATAAATATCCCCTATACCGATATTGTTAATCTTAAAGTTAACCGTGCTATTTAGATCAAACACTTCTGGCAAGATTGGCTCTACCGTTATTTTTTCAGCTGGTATCTCAAATATTGAAGAGGTGTCACCAACGATTTGACCATGACAGTAGTATTTTGCTCTAATAATAAAGTTGCCTGTGGAATAGTTACCTTCTAGTATATATTCCTTGATCAAGCTTTCCTTAGCCGCTAAATTAAAGATATCGGTCTTAGTACAGACAACCTCATTACTCTTATTAGTTATTTTCAATTCCAAGCTATACTCATCGGCAGATTCTTTATTATTTGACATGTTTACTTTGATTGAAGGTATCTCACCTGGTTCATATATATATTTAGGATTAGTGATTGATACCAAGTTATATTTAAAATTATATATATCAATGAGCTTAGATACTTGACCAACTACTTGTCCGGCAGAACCAGTAAATGGACCATTATAAAAAATGATATTCAATATCCGTTGAAAATCAGATCCTCCCCAAGAGCTGCCAACCAAGGCCAGAAAATAGTCATTCACACTAACAGATTTATGGGCAGGTACAAAAACATCACACCACAATCCTGATCCGAGACTAGCATAGTGAATAATTCTGTTCTGGTCTGTCAAATTGGTTATCGTGTAAACGAAACTTACCACACTACCGTTTAAGAATAATTCATCCTGACAGCTCACATTGAAGATAAAATCGCCGTAAGCGGGCGGGTTGCCCACCAGTTTGTTGGTCACGCTGAATTTCCCGGCATACTTATCCCCTTCTATCAGCGTCCCCTGGTTATTCAGCAACTTGTAATATATCCTAAAAATTCCTAGCGGCCAGTTACTAATTTCAGTGCCTTTGTATTCAACTAATGTTTCCTGCCCAGGCTGAAGGTCTGCGGTCAAAGGCAGGATTTCGCTGGCAATGGTTGTCCCGTCAGGGCCGTATATCTTGATATATACCTGTTGCGCGGAATCAGTACTTAAGTTCTGTACCTTAAAGGTTGTATCCACTATTTGACCCGGAGTAAATTCAGTAATACTGGCATTCTTGTTTTCACTGTAATTCAATAGATCCCGGAAAAGATTAAGCTCAGCCGTAGAGGATTGGCCGTTAGGCAGCCCCCAGTCAGTGTATAAGGTAGTAGCGTACACCTGTCCCTGACCGTAAGCATAATTGATCAGGCAAGGATTATTGTTTTTGGAGCGGATGAGCAGTGTCTTGGCATCGGTTGGATAACTAAGAAAGTAGCCATCAATATCAAAATCCATTTCATTGGCTGTTTCCTGACTGCTGAAAATCGGGTGATACTGTTTAATGTAGGAGGACATGGTATGGCAGGATTGGTCTTCGGCATAGCCGATACCAGATACTTTATTGCCTGGTAGAGCAATAAAATTAGCCCCATAGGGCTGAGTCATGCAGATCACGGTCCCGCCATTGGCTGCGTACACAGCCAGGTTCTGCTTGAAACTCTCCACTGTTTCCAAACCATACAAGCCACTGGAAGGAATTAATAAAACTGGATACTGCTTAATATCTTCTGCTTTAAAATCAGGATTCACATATGTTATATAACGTCCGCAGGTATTTAATATATTGGTCGCAAATTTGTAATATCCGGTTTTAAGCACCAAAATATGGTCATATTGTCCAGGGAGAGAATTAATGGTACTAACAAAGTCATAATTACCTTTGTTCACATCAAAGGATTCATCGGGACCTTTAAATTGAATCCATTGAGTGAATGCATCAGCGATCCCTACTATCCCCCCACTGCTACTACCACCTTCTGTATGAAAACTAAAACTATAATCCGGGTCAAAACCATACCTATCTAAAGCAGCATTAGGATCTGTGAGATAATATTCTATCCCTGTAAGATTTTCAATAAAATCCTGAGTACTAAAATCATCACCATCGCCCGGATCATCACCTTTAAGAGTTACCGTATAATCAGTATCTTCTTCAAGTTTTGGCAGCGTAAGGATTACGGTATATTCATCAATCCACTTTGGAGTATAAGGACCTGGATATGGAGTAATAACGATATTATTATAAACGTTCTGTACTGTGGCTTGCCTTATCTTTTGCTTAAAAGTTATTTGTATTGGGGTATTTACAGAAATATTTTGTTCATTATTAGCAGGCGTGTTGGTGGATACTAAACATTCGTATTTTAGTTGAATAGTTTGCGGGGACCCTTCTATTCCAGCAGCATTTGTAGGAGACAATACTAATGCCATGTTCATATCATATGGCTGATTATGTTCGACTATCTTACTTACAATAGCCTGGTAATTATCTGACCCTTCCTCATAATTCTTATTTAAGTGGATTGCGCTCATTACTTGATTTGGTACATACTTAAGAACAAATGAGTTAATAGCATTAGCATACCCTTGCTTATATAATAATCCTGTCAATTGACAGTCCAAAGGCAGGTAATCTTTTAATTTTACCTGTAAGGGGATATATGTGGTATAAATCCTATCTATTGAAGGATTCTTTACCTTTATTATTGGCTTTTCTTCGCAAAGCACTTCGCGGATAGTTTCATATTGCTCACACTCGCCAGGAGTCAATCCTCCAAAATGCGCTACATCTGGAAGTTTGTATTGATGAGTGGCTCCCACTAATCGTTGACTTTCACTAGAAACTACTACATCACCTTTGTCACCGATTTCATCAAAGGATTCTCCGGCAGGAAATGCAAAATATTTAGCATAACTCCTCAAATTAAACCAAAACTTCATAAATTCGCCGGCTTTACTTGGAGATCCAGTCTCTGCATATATTGTACTAAATATAGACGGAGTTCCTAAATTAGCAGAATTTCCAAGAAAAGTCTCACCACCGGTATGATATTTTTCTAAAACTTCTATTATACCGTAGTCATTAAATACTTTTTTAAAATAAACATACTCATTTAAACGACATTGTTCTATTGCCTTGCCATAAGGATCAATATCAAGAACATTCCATAGCGAATCTGATTCTTGTATTGTATTCTGAATATCTTCTTTAAAGGCTATTAATCTACCCAATATACTTAGATGTGTGTTATTAACTGTAGTATTATTAATAAGCGGAGTGGATAAAATATTTGTCGAGTTAGCGTATTTATTTATTAGCACATCAAGTTTTGCGTCCACTTCTTTGAATATCCATAAGGCACTGGCCAGTGACGACCCTTGATGTGGCACACCCACAAATACTACCTTGGCTATCTTATCTTGCATGCTTGGATCTTGTTTCAGAAGAGCCCTAGTCACTAGTCCACCAAAGCTGTGAGCAACGATAATGACTTTCTTTTCTTCTGGCGGAAGATTAATCATTTGACTATTTTCTAAAACCGCATCAATAACTGCTTTGAGACTACTGTTTCCCTTATCTGCAATATAAGTACAGTCTCCATTCTTGCTGAAATCTCCCAACTTTTGAGCACCATAATTCATATCAGGAAAATATTGTGCTGCGGAAGAAAAGTCATATTTACTATTATATAAATACCCTAAGTTCTGTTTTGTAGTACTCCATGATCCTATATCAGCATTAAATCCATGAATAAAAATAACCGGATAAGGCACATAATCGTGCCCTCCGGCTATTAATGGAATGCTAATTAATAGTGCTATTAAGGATATTACTAAAAGACGAACTATTTGTCTCACCGTGGCCTTTTCTCCTATTTACTAAAGATATTAAATAAATAACTGCGCTTTGGCTTAATATAGATATTTGACACTACTTTATTGTCTATTGTCCATACTCCTCCTGCCCTCGCTATCATTTTTCGTTCCGGAGAAATAACAGTATCACTATATACTGAATTTAAATTATACTCTATTGGCAATACAGCTATTATATCTCTTGGATAAATTCTTTCATCCTTATTGGAACTAAGAGTTTTAATTATCATCTGCTGATTTTTATTTGAGTCAAGATTAACAATAATTAATTGCTGATTTTCTTTATAAGCAATCTTATTTTCCATAAAAGAACCATAAAACTTATTATATTCTCCATACTTCACATCCCTTTGTAAAATATCAACCTTGTTTTGCTGAGTTTTTAAATCCTTAACTAGCAATCTGTAATTATCGTAATAGTACCCATGCTTTGCTTTCTCTTCCTCAGGCCTGGATTCCCGGTAGTTTAGGACGAATCCTAGGTATCTCTTATCCATTGACAACCAAGGATCCAATATTATCTCATTTTCTTTTATTGGGCTTTTCGTTGGGATTTTAGCCGTCTCATATAGTGTACCTGTTTTTTTGCCATCTGGGCTGGTATACATTATTTTGCTTTGTAATACATTATCTACATCTTGCATAAAATGTTGTATATATACTATATTCCCACTACCTGACCAAGAAATCTCATCTGTGGCTTGCTCGTTTTGTTTTATCTGCCTGAAATTCTTCCCATCATAATTCATAGTGCAGAGATAGTACTTGTGCCATAGTGGATCTGGGCTCCAAAGGCTAAAGGGAATACCCAGTTTATACTGAATTAAACTATTTTGCATAAAAAATGCTATATGCTTACCATCCGGAGACCAACAGGGCTTAAAGAACTTCGTTTGTAATTCGTAGCGAAAGAGTAAGGTCATTATTACTAAATAGCCACCTAATACTATAATAGCTACGCTTTGCAGAATACATATATATCCTTTTCTAGGAATAGTTATTTCTAATACTATAAAAAGAATAACCCCAGCTACAAAAGCAAACCAAACATAATTTCCATTTATTTTATCAAATAGATAAATTAATAGTAATATCGCTGTCAAACTAACTGTAACAGAACGCCGACATATTGATCTAAATACACTTTCTAACTCCTCTTCCTTTTGGTAACAAAATAAATCAACGATAAAACTAATTATAAAGACAATGCTAATGCTAATCCACATATTTGATCCTTTCCGGTCTATTCAAAATCAGTATCAGGGATTCCGCTATTAACTAATATATTAGTATTAACTGATTTGCGCTCATATTTATTCATCACAACACCTTTGTAGAATATCTGTCTTGTTTCCTTTACTACCCAAATACTATCAATTTGTGAATAGACATCATAGCAAATTTCCATTTTATTGATGCTTTGTCCTTCATTCAGATATGAGCGTTTTTTAACAACTAGTTTTCTGTTATTGTCTATATAATCAGTATAATACGGATAACGCGATTCCTGAACTAAATCTTTTGAATATATGATATATGTATTACCTAATGAATTATAACCGATAATATCAATATTAATAGTAGGAGGAGTGGTAATCGGAGCAGGAAGAGGTCTAATATATACATTTGGATTAGGCGATATTTCTTGTACTTTTAATAAATCTCCTTTTTCCCATACCTTAAGTTTTTTTGCGGGGGCACTCCATGGTTCATTAGTTATTATATCTACTTCTGCTATTATATCTTGTATCTTCTTCGCTTCTATTTTAACTTGATTTTGCAGCGTCTCCGCAGTAGGCGCTCCTAGCGGTAGTGCTATATTCCTAACTTCAATGGTTATCGGAGCGATATCGGCATTGTCTTTTACGCTAGCAGTAATACTATGAGTCATATCCGGCATAGTACCTGTAGTTAGCCAGGTAATCGCTTCTCCATAGATATTGGTGGTTACTTCAGTCTCAGAAAGAGTACCTATACTCGTTTGGAATATGATCGGCTGACTGGATATGGGTTTTTCAGTATCCACATCTACCAGCTTCACAGCTACCATAAACTCTTTTCCAGCCACTGGCCTGTACGAATCTTCTGGAATAGTATCCTCTGTAATATTGATCAGCTTCTGCCCTGCATAAGCGTTTACGCTTACCAGCATCAGCATCGCTATCATCATTAATATCTTTTTCATCTACTTCCTCTTCTCTAATCTGTGTAATCTGGTTTATAATTTGTGCCGTGCCCGCCGATCTTTTTGGCGGGTAATCGTCTTTATACCAAAAAAGGCTGCCAGTATTCTCTTACTTATGGCAACCTAACATCCAGCTCTAACCGCCAAGCTTGGTGGAGGGCACAACCAGAAATTACGTGGCTTTATATATGTAATTCTGTATGAATAAAATATGCCTGATAAAGACCCTTCTGTCAAGCGCTTTTTTGTCCTTAACCCAACTTTCCACCGCGTAGGTGGAAAATGGTTATTAATTAATAATAAAAAATAAAACAATGGGGTCATAAACAATGGGGTCACATAAACAATGGGGTCAGGCACTGAAACGTAAACAATGGGGTCAAAACGTAAACAATGGGGTCAGGCACTGAAACGTGAAAGAAGTTGCTCAACTTCAGTTCTCAAGTGCTTCTTCTCCACCATTTCCCGTTCCACCTTTCCCACCACTTTACTCACCGCCGTGCTTGATAAATTAAAATATTTACTTATTTCAATATTGCTGAGCGCTGACACCCTTTTCATCAAATAGATAGCTAAGTTTCTCTCTTTGGCCGGCCTGTTTTTCAGGTGCCTCAATTCTTCCAGCTCTTTGCCATATTCCCGGGCTATTACCCCAGCTATTTCTTCTCTCCCTATGTGTCCGACAATTCTCCCCTGATCAGCATAATTGCCGCTGGCGACCTGCTCTTTCAGCTCCTTCAGCTTTTCTTTGATAAACTTGGTCCGGCCTAAGATAAACCCGCCATAGACTTCCTTGAATGGATCTGCCTTATGATTTATTCCTTCTTTTATAAATTCACGATAACTCATTGCGTCTAGAGAGATTACCTGGCTGATCTGCGCCTTGTCGATATATCCGTCTCCTTCTTTGGTGAGATATCCTTTATAGCTAGACCACTGGTATTCCTCTGGCTTTTTAACCATCCCGGCTCTTACCGGGTTCAGATGAATATATCTGGTCAACTCCAAAAGATAACTGTCCTTATCCACTAGAATAGATTTATACCTGCCTTGAAAGACATGCCCGTATTTATGCCGTTTGATATTGTAATAGGTGGTATAGGCAGAATTCACATTTTGCATTATTTTAGAGATATTTGGCTTAGTAGTTTCTATTAGCAGGTGATAATGGTTGCTCATTAATACATAGGCATAGAGGTAAAAGTTATGTTTCTTCTTGGCTTTATGCAGATAATCCAAGAATTTACGGTAATCATAATCACTGATAAAGATCTTCTTCCGGTCATCTCCCCGGCTGGTGATATGATAAAAATAGTTTTCGCCTTGCAGTCGATAGGGCCTAGCCATGCGTTAATCCTATCCAATAATCAGTTTATTGTCAATCTGTTTCACGATTCAGTGCCTGACCCCATTGCTTTTTGTTTTGACCAGACCATACCAGACTTTACAGACTTTCCCCCATTTGTTAAAACTTCGGGGGGCAGGTGTTCAAGCTTCAGCGGATCGGTCAGGCCGAAGAAGTGCCTTTTATGCCTGTTGCCTTCATATTGGAGTTCGTAGCGGTACATTCGGCCACGGTCTCCTTTGGCTAAGATGAGATATTGCAAATCTTCCAGTTTCTTGATATGCGCTTTGATCTGGCTATCGCTCCAGCCAGTGTATTCCCTGATGTCTCTGCGGTTAAAGCGGAAGTCTTTCTGGTTGATCTCCAATTCTTTGCATTTCTCATCTACCATTTGCTTGATCATTTTCAGCAATTCCTTTGAAGGGCGGGAAAGTTCGTCAAGACTGGTTCCCAGGATTTCAGAGATTAGCTTATTCGCTTCCGCTATATCCTGCGGTTCCACTTCGATATATTCAATCTCTCTGCCATGATGATTGAATTTCTTGATTTCCCGCTGGTATTGATGAAGAAAGGCGATTGCGTCTATAAGGGATAGGTATTTGTCATGCTCCCTTCTGGTCTCAATCCAAGAGCTCGGAAAGGTTAAACGATCAGCGTAAGGATTAACCACTTCCAATTTCTTTAGTAATCTCTGGCAATTCTTATGAAGATTCTTTACCTCTCTTCCTTCCAGTTTATTCTTTGTCCCTAAGAGCATTCGTTTTTCTCTCTGTGCTGCCTGTATTTTTTCGGTCTGTCCGTCGCTTTCGTCTAAGGACAGGGTGAAACATCTGGAAGCATTCTCATAGTTAATGGCCGCCTTGGTAGTAGAAAAGAGCAAGGAAATTGGCCCTTCAACTTCATATTCAACCGTTTTCATCTTGCCGGATATTGGATCCTTAACCGGTGAACCAAGTTTTAGCTTTTTGGAAGAGATTAGTTCCCTGATCGGATAATCTGTGCCGGTTAGTCCTTCTTCTTCGCCAGCTATCAACAGTTTATGCTTTAAGCTTCTTGCTCCTTGATAATACAGGGCTTGGGGCGTCAAACGGGTGTATTTGATCATGTCTTCTTCCGGCACAAAATCGGCCAAATAGTCCATCAGTTTTGATTTTCCGGCTCCGCTTCGAGAAATGATCACTCCTGATAATGGATCATCTAATTTCCGGCTAATAGTGATAAGATACCCAAGTTTTTTATTGGTTTCTTCGCCCACGTAACCCATTATTTCCAAGTGCTGGGCCACTTGATTCAGAATATCGGGGTATTTGAGAAATTCCAATGCTTCGGTCTCTTCATCTATAGTCATCTGGTAGCCCTTTTCCTGATCTTGCCTGCTTTTGATTTCCCTGTTTTCTCTGATCTTTTCCATTTTGGTGATAACTGAGCAAAGGTCACTTTCTATAACCGTATCAGCCACGTCGTAGAGTTTGGAGACGCACCGGATAAAACTGGTCCGGCTTCGGGAAGAATACAAGTCTATAGTGTCTATGTGAAAGAGCGGCTCGGCTTGGGCTTTAATGGATACTCTCAATCTGTCTTTGTTAATGTCGTCTAATTGTCTAACGTCATACTTGCGCTGGCCAAATTCAAAAAGGACTTTTTCATCGGTTATCTTGGCAATCCCCTCGCCGATTCTTACAGCTATCGGCTCCGCTTGTTTTAAGGATTGCTCAATTTCCGGTTTGGTCGGCTTTGCCGGAAACTGGACACTATGACAGGCAAAATCAAGTTTACTAAGCTGGTTTTTCACGTTTTCATCTTCTAAAGCTAAATAAATCTTTTCTGACCGGTATCTTTTAAGAAAATCTATGTGATGATCGTTTAATCCTTGTAATAGCGGGATCACGTTGTCAAAGCCAAGCTGGATAATCCGCAGGGCTTCGATTATCCCAGCGGTAAAGATGATCTCCTTACTCTTGAACGCCTGCCAGTTGAAGATGCCAGATACGGGATTGTTCAAAATTAGTATTTCTCCGCTGGTGATTCTAATCCCCAGCATGTCTACAATGTCGTCATCTTGGTTGATTATCGGAAAGATTATGCAATCCTGGAAATATTCTATCCCGTCTTTGGTTAATATGCCAAGCTCTGCCAATTTCTCCCGCACTTCGCCCTTGCTGGGGATTGTCTTTAGGAGTGAACCGTTAGAAAATCCGATTTTAAACCTTTCGGAAAGCTGCTCATCGTAAATCCCTACTGATTGCAGGTATTCCCCACCCTGTTTGTGTTTTCTGAAGGTCTCCTGATAAAATCTAAGCACATTGTTCAAAAGCTCATTGCTATTTATGATCATTTTTCCACCTTTCCCGCAGTTTCTTGTCTTTTTGTTTATCTTCTATGGTTGCTTCGATTATTGCCACTACAAAGGAAATGCATATGATCAAAAACAGGTATCCAAATAGTTTAACGATTATTTCTCCAAGATTGTGAAACATCTTATTTCTGCTTTCTGCCCCTGCAAATAAAAAAGGGGCTAACAATACAGTTACCGGCAACCATCAAGTTAATCCGGCAAAAGACTGCGCCCCTTCCCTGGCCGAAGCCAGAGAATACACAGCCTTTATCTTACTTGATGGTTAGAGGCCCTAAGTCCTCTCTAAGAAAAAGGCATTTTTTGATAAATGCTTATTCAGTTGTAAATTCTATCGGAACTATGCGCTTTGTTTCGTTTTACGCAAAGATAGATGTAAATATGTACGGTCTAACTTCTATTTCCCTTTTTAATATTACACGGGCTACACAATAATTGAGCGTTTGAGATTACAGTTCTGCCACCTTTGCTCCATGGGTCTATATGATCCATAGTCAATTCTTCCTTATAAAAAGATTTCTTACAAATGGTACACAGATATTTACCGTCTTTATTTGTTTTTTGCTTTTTTAGATATTCCTTTTTGTCATCACTTGAGAATAATCGCTTCTCATCAACACTAATATCATTGACAATTGCTTGGATAATATCTTCTATCTCTTTCGCTTTATTAGTCAATTTAGCGTCATCGCTCTTTAAATATCTTTTAATACGAGAATTGATTTCATCTTTATTTTGTTTCCAAATAACCGCATCCTTTAAATATTTTCTCGCCAAGCTAAAATAAATATCTATTTGCCCGTATCCTTCAAATATCTCACTAACGAATTTGATATATTTGCCAATCTCTTTTTGGTCATCAGCGAAGGTTTTCTTTTGATTTTTACTCACATAATCATTTATGGTTTGAGGGTCTCTTGATGAATTCTTCAAATCCATTAATAGTTGTAAAATCTTGTATTGATTTTTACCACGGCTATTCGAGCCTAAAACTCTTAATGCGTCTCTGTCTTGCCCAACATAAATGGTTAAACCTCTTAAATATTCACCGTGAAAAAGACCATTTAATACTTCATAAGGCGAAAGCGGTACTCCAAGAGTGTTAATTCTCCTAAATATTTCTCTTTTCAACTGGTCTTGACCTTCGCATATAATAATTGAAAGTTCAGTCTTATTTATTATGTCTTGAGTTTCCCTGTCTGTTTGTCTCCATAATTTATCTTTATATTGAATATCATTTTCAATGAATTTCTTAATGGCTTCTATTCTTTGTTTCCCGTCTAATACTTCCAAGATATTTTCTTTATTTTTCCAAAAATAGAAAGCTGGCAACGGAATTCCGTTAACAATACTGTCTATAACCAACATTTGTTTATCAATGTCATAAACTATTTCTCTTTGAAGTTCTATGTCGCTAATAATCTTCCCATCTCTAAGTTGTTCATATAAATATTTGATGTTCATATTATTTACCTTTTTTAAGCGCTTGCTTATTTTTTATTAATATTCTTTCAAAGGGAGCTTTAAAAGGCTTTCCGTCCTTCTCAATCCAAAGAGTCGCTTTATCACCTTTAAATCTTACTGTTTTTTCGACCTGAACACCTTTTCCTATAATTTTAAACTGTTCCGGATTATACTTTGTTAAAAATGTGATCGGGACTCCCATTACACCGGCATAATCATATGGTATTTTATTAGTTTTCTCCACATTTATGCCGCTGTAATTATAATAATTTGGATATTTATCGGGACTATAATTTTCGGTTAAAATCATTCTATCATGTCTATAAGCGACATCTAAATTAGTATACCATTTACAAGCCCTGGGTACTGAGCCTTCAGGATTTTTTGAAAGAACTAATGTGTCATCTAATAATCGAAATCCAGATAACTGCGTAGCATAGCCAAGCCACATCTTATTGTCTTTTATATGATTAAAAATGTCTCTATAAGTTATAGCTGTGAGTGGTCCGATAACTAAAAACTTCATTTTATTATTAAACATCGTATCAATAAATTCTCTAAACTGACTAAATGGCGGGTTTGTTATAACCAGATCGTATTTTGAATAATCAACATCTTGAAATTTCACGCCTTTGCCGGTGGCAGGATTATACCCGCTAACCGAAATTGATTTTATATTATAGGCTTCGGCATGGGCAACTAAATATTTTACAAAATTACACCTAATCAAAGATAGCTCTTTTTCTATTTTCCCCTTGGATGCCTTTATATTTATCTTTTTGATTGCGCCACCAGCATTATATAAATCAGAAGAACTAATAAAATCTTCTTCTTTATAAACCATTTCCTCATTATAACTTTCATCCCAGTCACAAGGGCATAATATTCTTTTCCCTTTTAATTGTTTATTATAAAGAGAAACTTCACTGGCGATATCCTCGTAAAGAGTATAAAACTCATCATCCTTAATCTTATTTGCTTTTAATAATGATTGTTTAGTTCCCATATTTTTGTTTAATCAATTCCGCCACCGGCCCACAGAGGGCTTTGGATAGTTTTTCTAATGTGTTCACAGTAGGATTAAGGCTTTCGCCTGTTTCTATTTTTATATCCCTTTTTACTCTTATGCTTTGCAAAGTATATAATTCCAAATTCTATAATGACCTTATGGATTCATCCACAAAATCACGCGGAGTAATTATCTTAAGCCGATGTAATCCTTCTTTTCTTAAGGCTTCTGCTGATAAAGAAAGAAGATCATCATCTCCAGTCACCAGAATATCAATCCTGGCCGATTTTGCCAGTTCCAAATAAGCGTTGTCCTTTGGGTCTCGGCAAATCTTGATCGAATGCCCGCACTTCGCTTTCTTTGCTCCCCGGATTATCATTTTTACCTGTTTTCTCGCTTCTTTCAGGTAAACTGGAGATAACCTGTCATTCAACCTTTCAATTACTCCCAGCAGTTCTTTTTCTATCTCATCATTTATGTAAATCGTATGCCGGCAAGCATGAGTTACCGCTTCCAGTGGTACCCCGCCAAAAGCTGCCGATATAATAATATTGGCGTCAAGGACGATTCG
>CAYTYR010000007.1:0-102305 GCA_964441745.1 uncultured Clostridia bacterium | reverse complement strand
ACTTCTATAATATAGCATTGTCAATACTTTACTTCTTTACTCCGTCCCCTAAAACCAAAACGACTATACCAAAAACACCCCTTCTTTTCAAGGTTTTTTAGGCCACTTTCAAACAAGTGCCGTGTCCGGATTCTTTCACAAAGGAAATTTTAACGCTCCGGTTTAATGACTTGGCAAGAGCTAACAGAGTATCTATGGTGAGATTGCTTTCCTGCGCTGTCTCTATCTGGGAGATATACTGCTGGGTGACATGCATCCTCTTGGCCAGGTCTGTTTGATTGAGGTTGTTCTCCTGCCTCAATTCGGCGATCCTCTGGGCTAAGGAAACCTTGGCCCTTTCCAGTTCAAAAGCTTTCCTGAATTCCGCATTTTTAAGTTGTTGAGCTAAATGAGCGTCATATTTCTCTAATCTTATCTTTTTCATGGCGACTCCTTTCTAAAGACTAACTACTCTCCTGGTTATTTCGACCTGCTGTTTTCTTTTTTGGCATAACTCTAAATCTCTTGCCGGTATCTTATCTGTCTTCTTCCTAAGGCAATGAAGCAGTACCGCGCCATCTTTGAGAAAAAAGAAATAAAATATCCGATTGCTTCTTGGTCGGAGTTCATAAATACCATCTCCTAAGTATCCGGCTAAAGGACGATGCAGGTTATGCCCCTGTCGCTTTAGTTCTTCGATATAGGCGAACACTTTCGCCCGTTCTTTAAGAGGCAGGCTTTTGATGAATTCCTTAACCGGATTGTTTCCTTTTTCGTCTACGTAGTAGTATATGTTCATTTGGGCTCCTGATCATAATATACAATATATAGCTTGTATTGTCAAGCTCTTTGTTCGCGCTTGGATATTTTTCCTCTGGGGTGATATTTTCGATGTGCGGCTTTTAAGTCTATCGGGCTGACTCAGCACAACCAACTGTGAATTTCGCAAGTTGACAGTTGGGTTAAAGTAAGCTGAATGTCCCTGATTTTGCCACCTTCAATGCGGGTTTGAAGGTGGCACAAGTAAATGTGAAAAGGCTGATGAATTAATTCCACCAGCCTCTTAGTTTTAAAAGTATATCAGGAAACTCCGTCTTTAAAACCAATCACCTTTGCTATTATTATGTTGATAGTTTAGCCCTGACCCCAATATTTCCGTGATAGTTTAGCCCTGACCCCAATATTTCGCTCTGGCCCCAATATTTCGCAAGCACTTAAATAGGTGATCCCCAATAATTGCCCAATAATTGACAGCCGATTTTGTCAAGAACTATTTCAAGCTACAGGTTAAAATCTTATCAGGCGATACTCTCGTTCGCCTAATCCCAATTGTTCAGCATGACGTAATTGGTCGCTCCAATCAATGGCAGGCCAGGCTTCTTTGAAAAGATCATGCCCGGAGGCCTGGTTAACGAGGTCAGCGCTGGACTGGTCTATACTGACCGGATCAAGAGAAGCGACAATACCAATATCTGCTGTCAGTGGTTTATCTTTAGGTTGAGACGGATAGCAGTCACAATAAGCCGTAAGATGATTAAGGAAATTAACATAGATACATTTATTCTTTTTATTGGCTACAGCGCCGGCCGCATATTCGGCAATTTTTTCCTGGATACTTGTATAGGTTTCATTCCACGTTATCTGCACCGCGTGAAAGGAACAGGATAAAATGCAATCGCCGCAGCCAACACATTTTTTAGGGTCTATTACCGCTTTGGCGTTGACCAGGCTGATCGCCTTGGTTGGACACCATCTGAAACACACTCTGCAACCAGTACATTTTTGCGGATCGATATCCGGCAGCACGCTGTTATGCATTTCATACTTTCCGGCTTTGGCCCCGCACCCCATACCCAGGTTTTTTAAAGCTCCGCCAAAACCGCTTAGTTCATGCCCTTTAAAATGCGACAGGCAAACCAGGCTGTCGGCATAATAGATATCCTGGGCGATCTTCACGCTGGAAAAGTGTTTCCCTTTTACCGCCACATTCTGGAAACTGTTGCCGCGCAGGCCATCAGCAATTATCACTGGAGCGCCACAATTATCAATAGTGAACCCATGCTCTGCCGCTACCAGGCTGTGGTTTACGGCATCTGACCTTTTTCCTTTGTAAATTGTAGAAGCATCAGTGAGGAACGGGATTGCCTGTTGTTTTTTAACCAGCTCTACAATAGGTTTGACCAGGTGAGGTTTGATATAGCCAATATTACCCTGCTCGCCAAAATGCATTTTAATAGCGGTGAAATTATCCTTCAGGATCACTTCCTTCAGGCCGCTTTTAAGTACCAACCGCGGCAGTTTAGCAATATCATTGAAAGCAATAAAATACACTTTAGACATGCTGCCATCCATTTTGCTTTTATTTACTTAGTTTTCTTCTTTTTAAGAACATTAAGGAAAACAGACACGATCTGCGGGTCAAAGTGCGAGCCAGCTTCCTTTTTTATTATCTGGATTGCCGCACTCTTTTTAAACGCTTTACGGTACGGCCGGTTGGAAGTAAGAGCTTGATAGACGTCGGCTAAAGCAATAATTCTCGCCCCCATCGGAATCTCTTCACCCTTCAAGGCTGAAGGATATCCTTTCCCGTCCCAGCGTTCATGATGATGCACAATGAAAGGCAGGAGCCCGTGCAGAAGCTGGATCGGCCGGATAATATCAGCCGCGATCAACGGATGTTTCTTAATTTCAATGAATTCCTTAGTGGTCAGCTTACCAGGTTTAAGGAGGATTTTTTCGCTGATACCGATTTTGCCCAAGTCGTGAAGTATGGAAGCCTGTTTAATGAGCAATATTTCATCCTTTGGCAGTTTTAAGGCTTTGGCTATAGCCGTAGCAAAGTTCACTGTTTCTTCTACATGCTCTCCAGTGTAATGGTCCTTTAATTCAATGGTCCGGGCAAAAGCGAAAATAGCTTCAATCAAACTTTGATTGGCCCGTTTGTTCAAACGGTCCATTTTCTCCTTTAAGTACCTAAGGGTGGGACCCTTCTTATTAATTTTTTCCTTTTTGTATTGGCTGATATCCAGAGACGAATAAACACGATTGCCGCCAAACTCCTTGGCTTTGAGCAGAATATGATCAGCTTTTTCCAGGAAATCAGTGGCTTTGCTCATTCTTTCTTCCGGATACGATACTACCGCCACACTCATTTTTAGTTTTACTTTCTGTTTTTTGTTGCCAAAGGAGGTATCATTGACTTTGTCCAACAACCGCTGACCCAGGTCAACAGCTGACGCACGGTCTAGGCCAGAAGCAATGATAATAAATTCTTCACCGCCAAAACGGATCACCGGATTGTAATGCCGGATCCCATTTTTAAGTAAGTCGGCCAGTTGTTTTAAAACCTGGTCCCCAAAACTATGGCCATAAACATCATTGATCGATTTAAAATAATCGATATCGATCATGAGCAGTGAAAGTGAGCTTTGTTCTCTTCTAGCCCTGGCAAACTCTAAATTGATAGTTTCGATGAAATAACGATGGTTAAAAAGTCCGGTTTGCGAATCCTTCAAGGATAATTGCTTTAATTTTTTATTGATCAAAAGGATTTCATCACTGAGTTTTATTAACTCCCGTTCTTTAGCTTTTTGCTCAGTTACATTGCGGATCACGGTAACTATTTTATTTACTTTCCCTTCTTCAACAATCGGAATCTTGGTGGTCTGCGTCTGGACTGGTTCATTATTGATAATATTACTTTCTTCGGTAGTTATGATCTTATTTTCTTTAAAAACCTGCTTATATTCCTTCAGGACCTGTTCCGGTAAGAAAGGAAAAGCGTCAAACACTGTTTTCCCGATTAGATTATGAGATATACCAAGGTCCTGGTTCATTTTTAAGAAAGCCCGGTTAATAAGCAGGATATGAAATTCACGGTCAATAACATGTATCGCTTCAGGCATAGCCTCAATCGTATCACGGTATTTTTTATCAGATTCAGCTTTGACCCGTTCCATTTCCTTCTGCTTGGAGATATCCGTGACTATGCCCAGTATCGCCGTAGTTCCCTGAAAATCGATCAGTTTAGTCGCTATAATAATATTGATTTTTAGTCCAGATTTAGTCAATAATACATATTCAATACTGGGCAGATCAATACCTTTAAGATGCTTGTCATAATCAGCTTTTACCTGCCAGTGCGATTCAGGGGAAAATAAAGTCATAAAATTAAAAGCAGGAGAATATGCTTCCTGCCGGGTATAGCCGGTGATATCTTCACTTTTCCTGTTGGCGTAAACTATCCGGCCGGCTTTCAGGATAAAGATCATATTGGGGGATTCTTCGGCCAGGGTCCTAAATTTTATTTCAGACTCTTTTAACGCCTGCTCGATTTCCTTTTGGGCGGAAACATCCCGGATAGACTCGATCGCGCCGACAAAAACTCCTTCAGCATCATATAATGGAGAAGCTTTGATACTAAGATGAGCCCCTGCCCCGTGATTTAATTTAGACGCAAAGACCTCAGCGTATAAGGTATTCCCATCACGCTTGAAATTTTGGTAACTGGCTTCAATCAGGGAATCATGCAGATCGATGAGGTTAACCAGGATAGGCTTTTTTTCTCCGTAAAAAGGCACAGCATAGGCATAATCACCTTGGCCGATCATCTCTGCTTTAGAGACCCCGGTCAGCTTTTCTATAGCCAGGTTCCAGGCTATGACCTTTTGTTCCTGGTTAATTACAAAAACAGGATCAGGAAAAAATTCAACGATTTTTTCCATCAAGGGAAGACATTTATTGTGGTCTTGTTCAAAAGTTGGATTATTCATAATTTTTATTTCGAAGGAAGAATAGTTACAGAATTTATACGAACATTTTTCAGGGGCCGGTCATTTTTATCACGGGGGCTCTGGGCTATTTTCCCTACAATCTCCATACCAGCGATGACTTTACCAAAAGGGATAAACCCATATTGGTCCAGGCCCAGGTTATCATTCAAGTTAATAAAGAATTGGGCGTCAGACTGGGAGTTGATCGGTACATTGCGGGAGGCAGAAGCCATGGAAATGGTCCCCTTGATGTTTGACAATTGCCGCGGCTCTACACCCATTGTCCCGCCTCCGGTCCCATCATTAGACGGGTCATTGTCTTTGGAGAGCGGATCCCCTCCCTGGATGACAAAGCCAGGGACCACCCGGTGAAAGGTGGTCCCGTCAAAAGCTTTGGTTTTAGCCTGCTGCAGAAAATTAGCTGCTGTTTTAGGCGCTTTTCCCGGCTGCAGCTCAATAGTTATTTTCCCTAGTTCAGTCGTTATTACCGCAGTAGCCGTATCTTTATCTTGAGCTTCTAGATTCGCCAAGAAAATCCCCCCTATAAGTATGGTCATTACTATGCCCAACACCTTAAGCTTCATTAAGATCACCTTCTCGCAATTATGTTCTTTACGATAAGGACATACGGCATTGTCAATCATTATTTCTTACTAATTGAGCTTACGGATAGGTAAGACCATAGCCGTAATCGAACAACGGGTCATGGCTGGTTTCGCCATAATTGCTGTCACCGTAATTAATAGGTAATTGCTCAATATTTCTGGGCCAGGAAAAAGAAAGTTTTCCTTTGAAGTTATAATGGCCAAAGAGGACTTCAGCTACCCCCTGTCCTTCAGTGCCTGGCAACCAGGCAGCGATAAAAGCATCAGCATTAGCAAGGACAGTATCCAAGATCATTGGCCGGCCGGAAACAAGGATCACTACGGTTTTGACTCCGGCCGCTTTTAAATTATTAATAGCGACTATATCATCATTATCACTATCAGCATCATCATCATTTTCGTCATCCAGCGCCAGCGTCAGACTATCACCGCCGCCTTCAGCATAGGGTGTTTCACCGATCACAACAATGCCCACCTCCGCGCCGGCAGCGCCTGAACCATCCTCTGAATAGGTAACCGTTGTTGCCGCCGAAACCATATTTTTTATTCCTTGCAATATGGTCGTTCCCGTAGTGATCGCTCCGCTATCACCCTGCCAAGTAATCGTCCAGCCGCCGCACTGGTTACCGATATCATCAGCATTCTTCCCCGCAACAACGATTCTGGTCACGGTTTTGGCCAGGGGTAAAGTAGAATTGCTGTTTTTCAGCAAGACCAAAGATTCCCTGACACATTGCCTGGCTACATCCCTGTGGGCAGCAGAACCTATCCCAGCCAGGTAACTCCGGTCTTCAAAAGCATTATCAAACAATCCCAATTCATATTTCACTTTAAGGATGCGCCGCACGGCGTCATCAATACGGGACTGGGATACGGTGCCTTGTTCTACCAGAGTCTTCAGGGTAGCAATAAAGTTTCCATAGCCGGCAGACAGCATGATCATATCCACCCCGGCATTGACTGCCGTAGCTATCTGGTTGGATAATGGGCTGCTTAATTCGTAAATACCATCCCAATCAGAGACCACAAATCCTTTAAACCCAAGCTCTGTTTTCAGCACGTCTGTGACCCAGGCTTTATAGCCGTGCATTTTAGTTCCCTGAAAGCTGTTATAGGAAACCATAATGGTTTTAGCACCAGCCGCAATCGCCTCAATATAGCCGGGTAAATGGACTGTTCTTAGCTCTGTTTCAGTAATATCAGTATCACCCCGGTCAACTCCTTTGTCGGTTCCGCCATCACCAAGATAATGCTTGGCGCAAGCCAGGACATTCGGGCGCTGGCTCAGGTCAGCTCCCTGCAAACCCTTAATATAGGCAGCCCCCAGTTTTTTGACTAATTCCGGAGTTTCCCCAAAGCTTTCATAAGTCCTGCCCCAACGCTCGTCCCGCGCTACGGCAATACAAGGAGCATAGGCCCAATTCATCCCAGTACCAGCCATCTCCTCAGCTGTAACCTGGGCCGCCTGTTCTACCAGCGCTTCATTATTAGTACAGCCCAGTCCTATATTATGCGGAAAAATAACTGCCCCAGACACATTATTATGCCCATGTACTGCATCTATTCCGTACAAGAGGGGTATAGCCAGCCTGGTTTGGGTAGCATAGGTTTGGTATAAATTGAACTGGTTGGCCCAGGAAACCGGGCTATTATCAGCAGTATCTGAGCCCCCTCCACTCAAAACTGCACCAATACAATAAGTCTTTATATCTTCTTCCCGTCCGCTTAAAGCGGCGCTGTCCGGCAGAGTCATTTGCCCGATCTTTTCTTCTAAAGTCATTTGATTTAAAAGAGCTTCTACTTTTTCATCTATGGTAACTGGAGGATTGGTAACCGTAGTTGCAGCTGGCGTTACTTTATTATCTAATACTTTGGTGTCCAATTCCCTGACTTTCTTTTTGACCGCGCCCGCCATCCCAATATCTGCAGCCATAGCCTGTGTCGCTAAAACCAATAAAAGTACGGGGAAAACCAAATATCGTGTCGTTTTTATCACTATTTATTCCCTTCGATAAAGATTTCAAACCGGTCTTTTGGCACACCGCAAATCGGACAGACATCCGGAGCCGTATCCCGGGCGGCTAAATAACCGCACACATTACATCTCCAGACAGTATGAGTGATCTTTAATTCTTTCATGGGGATACTCCTTGGGACAGGTTTGGGCTTAGCTCTTCTTTCCGGAATAGACAAAATCTCTGTTTTCCCTTTATAATTTCCCCGGGAAACATAGAGACCGCAAAAACAGGCCCCGAATTCAGAAACATCGTCATCCCGATAATAACACGGGCAAATCACATCAATATCTTTGGCTTTATCTTTTGTGGCCAGCCGGCAGGGGCAACAGCCATACCCATAGCGCTTAATATTGACCAGGATGCCTTGGATCAGATTATTAGTATAACTATCATCCGGATTCAGGTAATATCCCCTGCCCTGGAGCACCTTTTCCAGCTCTTGCCGGTATTCCTGTACTTCCTGGTCACTTACTGGAGGTAGCATTATAGAGCCTCTTATAGTTTCTAACATTCTTTATCAAATTCATCTGTTTTATAACCTATTATTACCTTGTCTCCTATGACCACAGTCGGGAAACTATGATCCGGATTAAGCTTATCCAATTCCTTAGAGACTATTTGGTCTTGTTCTTCATCAAGCAGATCGACAAAAACATGCTCAAAAGGGAGTCCTTTTTTCTTAAAATATTCAATCGTCTTTTTGCACCAGATACAGGTACTCAATGCATAGATCTTGATCTTTTTAGTCATTTCTTTCTCCCCGGAACAGACTCATTTTATATATTATATAACCTTTTTCCCAGTGTATAGTCAAGCGTTTTATCTTTACAATCAATGGATATTTCTATAGAATATATTGATGAATTATTTTTCGATATTCATGATCTCCTTCACCATTGCCTTAAGCGGCGCCTTAATGCCTGGTCCCCTATTTACAGCAGTCATTTATGAAAGCACCAGGCATGGCTCTAAAACTGGCCCTTTATTCATCCTGGGACATGCAGTATTGGAAATGCTGATGATTGCCGGTATCATTTTTGGCTTTTCCCATTTTCTCAGCGCTCCCCTGGCCCTAAAGATAATCGCTATCGCCGGATCTATTATTCTTTTTTGTTTTGGGCTGAGCATGATCATATCGTTGCCGCGCTTGACTTTACCGCAAACCGGGCAGCCCACTAAATCATCAAACCTGATCTGGTTGGGCATTACCATGAGCCTCACCAATCCTTATTGGACGATCTGGTGGCTGACCATCGGCCTGGGACTGGTATTAGCGGCGCATAAACAAGGCCTGCTGGCTATACTGGTGTTCTTTGCCGGTCACATTAGCGCTGATCTGGGATGGTATTCATTGGTTTCACTGATGATACACAAAGGAAGGAGATTTATTTCAGATAGGATGTACCGGGGTATGATACTTTGCTGTGCCTGGGCCTTGATCGGTTTTGCCTGCTGGTTCGTACTTTCGACATTGAAAATACTTCCTGCTTAAAACCTTGCTCAGTATACTATTTTTTATTAAACAAGCCTCCTTTACATTTAATAAGTACTTTAGTGACTCTAGAATTCGTAAAGCTGTTCTTCCAGGATATTAAATCCTTCCTGCGGCAGGACTTGCTTAATATTACCCGGCTCCTTAACTTCCACGCAGAATACCGCTTGTTTGTTAGCCTCAATGACAAAGCCATAGGCATCAAGGATATTGACCGGACATTTTTCAAAAGCTTTCATCAGCTTATTAAAACTGCCTGGTTTATCCTCCAGCAGGATGGCCAGGATATCTTTTAAGGCTGAAGCGAATCCCTTGTCTTTTAAAACCAGGTCAGCCTTTTCCGGTTTATCGACGATCAATTTCATCGGGCCAAACTCACCGCGGTCTTGCAAGGTCATGGTCCGTACATTAATATCATTTTCCGCCAGTATCGCCGCAACCGATTGCAGCCGGCCCGGACGGTTTTCAATAAAGATATTTACTTCCTTAGCCAGGCGTTTCTCCTTATAACCTTGGTCTGTTATCTACTACTCTTTTAGCTTTGCCTTCAATGATCTGCGGGATCAGCTCAGGACGTAATTCCCCGACCCGGAACGATGGGTGTTTGGCTTTGACCTTGAGACCCAGGCGTTGTATTTCTTCCTCGATAAAGGGTTCCAGTTCCTCGATCACGTATAGTTCCTGTGCCTGGGAAGCGAATTCTTTTATTTTATCTGCCGGGAACGGGTAAACAAATCCCAGCTTCAGGAATGACGCGTCTGGATACATTTCTTTGGCATAGAGACAGGAAACTCCGCTGGTGATGATTCCTAATTTGCGGTCATTCAGCTCTATCCTGTTAAACGGTGATCTTTCAGCTTTACCAGCTTTTGCTCAAGCTCAATATGCTTTTTATAGGCATTACCCGGGACCATGACATATTTAGGGACGAATAGAGAGAACGCAAACCGGCAATTGAAGAAGCTAAAGCCACTTCAAAAGCCACTTTTTCATTGACTGACCATTGGGCATCTACTTCAGGTAATTTCGCGAGGTATTCCAGGATCTCCGTGGCCGGAGTCCCGGGATAGGAACACGCAACTTTGAGCCCTTCTTCGTAAGCTCCCTGTGCCAGTGCCTCATCGCCTGATAAGAAAACCTGCTTCATAGTATCCATTTTTTTGAGTATACCAAAATATTATTATTTTGTATAGAAAAATATTACCGGGAGAATAAGCTAAACAACCCGAAGCCAATGAAGATAATACCAGCTGAAATTTTAATGGCTTTTTCCGGCAGCTTCTTATGGAGAACAGTCCCGATCAATATAGCCAAGCCATCGGCTAAGATCATGCCGATGACTGCTCCAGCCAAGATCATAATTGCTTCCTTAGGCATTTCAGATGTTAAGGATATTGCTGCCAGTTGGGTCTTATCTCCCATTTCAGCCAGGAAAAAAGCCAATGCTACAGTAAGGAAGGGCCCGAATTTGCCAATTTTCTTTTCTTCTTCATCTTCTTCTTTTTCCAGGAGTGTCCAGATTCCAAAGCCAATGAAAGATAAGGCAACTATCCATTTTAAGTACTGCATCGGGATAATATTGCCGATGACTGAGCCAACGGCTATGGCCAGTAAATAGAGCAGAATGGTGCTGGTAATCACTGCCAGGAACACTACCTTGGGCTTGTATTTAGCGGCAAATGACAAAACTAAAAGCTGAGTCTTATCCCCCAGCTCCGCTATAAATATCAATAACAATGTCTTCAATAACGCCGCCATCTACTTGCCTTTCCATTTACTATTTTACTCATTTGATTTACTTGGGGTCCTGTCTCGGGTTGATACCGTGTATCAGTGAACTGTCACTATTTGTTTCCGCCAAAGAGACTGGCGGACTCCCTATGGTCGCGCTTAAAGGTCTTTAATTTCAATGATTGCTTCAGCCGCAGGCTGATCCGCCAATCTTTTTGGAGGATTGGCTGAAACCGACAAGCTCGCTCAAAATAATGACGAGTTCCCTGATTTGGCTATTTAAAAGTGAACCGTCACATTATAGTAGACTACCAAAAAGCTATCCCATTTTTCTCCCCGACACTACTTACTTATTTTAGAGGTGAGGAGTTGTTATTTTCCCTTAATATGGCAGCTATTTCTTCAAATCCCTTCTTTTCTGCGTAATTTAAGGCAGTATACCCCTCATTAGATTTTGAGTGTATATCAACTTTCTTTTCAACTAGTAATTTCACTATATCCCTATGACCATATATTGTTGCGTATATCAAAGCAGTATTACCTTCATTGTCTTTTACATCTATACTTGCCTTTTCATCTATAAGTAGCTTTACAGTATCTATATATCCATTTATTGCCGCACCCATTAAAGCAGTGCTACCATTAATATCTTTATCATCTACATTAACACCTTTTTTAATCAATAACTCGACTCTATTATTATTTCCATTAAATGCCCCAGACAATAACTCTGATGATAAATATTTATTTTGTGTCTTAATCCAGGCGAACAAAGTTTCTTCAAGTGCTTTACAATCATCTGGTTCGATATGCCATCCCTTTAACTCTCTTTTTAAACCTTGCAGGTCAACATTTTCAAATTGTTCTTTATCATAATATTCTAACGAAGCGAGCCCTAAATCATAATCGTTAATTAAGTCTTCATGACCTAATTGATTATTATCTTCAAGTATCTTTTTTATAATAGAAGGATTCTTGATTAATATATAACCTAATTCTTCAGACATATATTCAGCAGGACTTGCTTCAAACGCCCAAGCTATATTGCGGTTATAGAATTCCCAATCCAGTCCTAATCTGACTGCCTGCTCGTTTTCATATGATTCTAACACAGCTAAGAACCTACCAAAATTGTCTTCATAATATTGGACGTCCTTATTTTGTTCATCACTATACTTTTTAGAGAGTGCTTTTTCCAGCTTGCTAATATCTAGGGTAATATTTTCCTTAGTCCTCGCTTTATTTCGTTGCAATAATGATTTTGTAACTTCTTCAATTTCTCCGGCTTGTAATTTTAACAATAAAAGAGATATAGTAAATATAAATACAATACTTATTAATACTGTTACTCTACAAATATTTGTACCTTTTAATACTATCCACATATGTTTATTTTGTTCTCCTAGTTCAACAAAAGCTATAAGTCAGCCCTTGGAACTTAAATTTTCCCTATTTCCCAAAAAGCTATCCCGTTTTTCTCCTCGGCCGCGCTCGCCTATTATCCAATGTATAGATCAGGGAACTCGTCATTATTTTGAGCGAGCTTGTCGGTTTCAGCCAAAGCACGCTTGCAGACAACGAGGGTATCTTTTGGTTGCTGGATGCCGAGACATGTTTGAGCCCTTTAGGGCGAGTTGTGAGGCACCGAGTTGTCAAAAGACCTTTGGCGCAGGATCCGCCAAGAGCGGATATGGAAATCGACACTGGAGCGAACAAATAGTGACAGTTTCCTGATACACGAAGCCAGCGAGCCTATATACCTTAATGCTTTATTATCTTCTTAAATCCTGCTTCATCTAATATCTTCACGCCTAACTCTTTGGCTTTATCGTATTTTGAGCCGGGATCTGTCCCAGCTACAACATAATCCGTCTTCTTAGTCACACTGGCCGTCACCCTGCCCCCCAGGTCCTTAATCATCTTCGCTGCCTCATCCCTGGTAAATGATTCTAATCCGCCGGTCAGGACAAATGTTTTACCTGCCAGGACCTGTTCTTTTTTTTCTTTTTTCTCCTGCCGCAATCTCACACCTGCCTGGCGCAATTTCTCCATTACTACCCTGGTCTCTTCCTGTTTAAAGAATATTTCAATGCTTTCAGCAATGGCCGGGCCGATCTCATGGATGTTTTCCAATTCCTCTTTATGGGCTTTGGATAGTTCATCCAGGGATGAATAATGCTCAGCTAAAACTTCAGCTATATGTTCCCCTACATGGCGGATACCCAGCGCAAAAATAAGCTTGCTGAATTCCCTGTTCTTGCTTTCAGCAATAGCTTGTATTAGATTGGAGGCTGACTTTTCACCCATTCTTTCCAGCTTCAGGAGATCTTCTTTTTTAATAAAATATATATCAGCTGGATCGCTGATCAGTTTCTTATCTACCAGGATCTCTACCCATGATTCTCCCAGTCCTTCTATATCCATGGCAGTCCTGGAAGCAAAATGGATAATTCGTTCTTTCACCTGCGCCGGGCAGGCAATACCGGTACACCGGGCAACAGCTTCATCCATTGGCCGGTAAACATCACTGCCGCAAACCGGACATTTTTTGGGCATGACAAAGGCTTTTTCCTGGCCAGTCCTCTTTTCAGTCATGACCCGTACCACTTCAGGAATTACTTCCCCGGCTCTTTGTATCACCACAGTATCGCCGATGCGCACATCTTTCCGCCTGATCTCATCTTCATTATGCAAAGTGGCATGGCTGACCATGACTCCGCTGACCTCCACCGGTTCCATAATGGCAACAGGAGTAAGAGCGCCTGTCCTGCCAACGCCTACTTCTATGTCTTTAATCACGGTTACCGCCTGTTCAGCCGCGAATTTATAGGCTATGGCCCAACGAGGGCTGCGGCTCACCTGGCCGAGAGTGCCCTGGTGGGCGATTGAATTAACTTTAACCACAATACCATCGGCATCATAAGGCAGGCTATTCTTCTGGTCATCCCACGATTTGCAGAAACCAATAGCTTCCTCAATGTTCTGGCATAGTTTATTGACTGAGTTTATTTTAAATCCCAGTTTCCTCAGGTATTCCAATGTCTCCCAATGCGTGGCCAATTTCGCGCCTTGTATTTCTCCGGTGCCATAGACAAAAATGTCTAACTTGCGTTGCGCGGTGATGGCCGGGTCAAGTTGGCGGACACTGCCGGCAGCGGCATTACGAGGATTGGCAAACAAAGCTTCCCCATTCTTTTCCCGTTCCTTATTAATACGCTTGAATTCTTGGTGTTCCAGGTAGATCTCGCCGCGGATCTCGATCATATTGGGTTTCTTCAAGGCAGTAGAGCTTTGCAGTTTTAGAGGGATAGCTTTAATCGTCTTGATGTTATTGGTGATCTCTTCGCCTTCATATCCATCGCCACGGGTAGCTGCCCTGGCCAGGATACCATTTTCATAGGTAAGGTTCACTGCCAGGCCGTCAATCTTTAATTCAGCAATATAAGGAAGGTCTTTACCGTCTGGATAATCCAGGAGCTTTTTTACCCGCTTATCAAAAGCCAGGAGGTCTTCATTATTAAAGGCGTTAGCCAGGCTAAGCATGGGTGTGAGATGTTTGACAGTGGATAATTCTTTGGCAGGTTTGGCGCCAACCCTTTGGGTAGGCGAGTCCGGTGTTTTGTACTGGGGATATTTCTCTTCTAAAGCAAAAAGACGCTGCATTAACTGGTCATACTCAGCGTCTGTCAGGACCGGGTTATTTTCATTATAATATTTGTAATTATGCAGTTCTATGTCTTGCCGGAGTTTTTCGATCTCTTTTTTAATCTGCTGGAGGGTGGGCATTCCTCACCTCTTTGACTTTATCCAATATACCGTTGACGAAACCGCCGCTTTCACTGGTAGAGAATTTTTTAGCCAGTTCTACAGCTTCGTTAATAACCACATTGACTGGCGTGTCCTTATAAAATACGAGTTCAAAAATAGCTACCCGCAAGATATTCCGGTCAACGCTGGCCATCCTTTTCAGGTTCCAGTTCTTGGTGTATTGCGTTATTAATTCGTCTATTTTAGCCAGGTTCTCTTTCGTCCCGACCGAGAGCATGTTGGCAAACTCCACTACTTCATGCTCTTCGGGATTATTTTCCCAGTACAAATTCAGGGAATCTTTGATGTCTGATTTACTGACATCAACACTATAGATCATTTGCAGGGCAATTTCCCTGGCTTTTCTGCGTGAACCCATTTTTACTCCAGTAATTACGATTTTTACTTAAGTTGTTTAAAGAGATTGGCCATTTCTATAGCTGAATTAGCCGCGTCGGCGCCTTTGTTACCGGCTTTGGTACCAGCCCGCTCAATAGCTTGTTCCAGGGTATCGGTAGTGATCACGCCATAGATCGTCGGTACCCCTGATTTCATTCCGGTCTGGGCTATGCCCTTAGTTACTTCGGCCGCAATATAATCGAAATGCGGCGTATCTCCGCGGATCACCGCTCCCAGGCAGATCACAGCGTCATATTTTCCGCTTTCAGCCATTTTAACCGCGGCATAAGGTATCTCGAAAGCTCCCGGTACCCAGGCCACATCTATTTTTTCTTCATCAGCATCATGCCTGGTTAAAGTATCCAGCGCTCCGGCTAACAGTTTCTGGCTGATAAATTCATTGAATCTTGAAACTATGATCCCGAATTTTAATCCTTTGGCTATTAATTTACCATTATAAGTCTTACCCATATTCTCCTCCTGTAAAATAGTTACGAGTTCCTGGTTGCGAGTTGCGAGTTTAGAATTATTTTATACATATTTATAAATCAAAACTTGAAACCTGAAACTTGAAACTTTATTATACTAGCTCTAGAAGATGTCCCATTTTCTGGCGTTTAGTTTTCAGATATTTGATATTGCATTTGCCGGGTGTAATTTCCAATGGCACCCGTTTTGTAACTTTTAATCCATAACCTTCCAGGCCAACGATTTTACGCGGATTATTGGTCAGCAGCGCGATAGAATTTAAGCCTAGATCAGCTAAGATCTGAGCGCCAATGCCATAATCGCGTAAGTCAGGTTTAAAACCCAGAGCTACATTGGCCTGAACAGTATCCAAACCCTGTTCCTGCAGCTCGTAGGCACGTAATTTATTAATTAATCCTATGCCCCTCCCTTCCTGACTCATATATAATAGCACACCCTGGCCATGCTTGGCAATCATTTCCATGGCCCGGTGAAGCTGGTCACCGCAGTCACAGCGGCGAGAATGAAATACATCCCCGGTCAAGCAGGAAGAATGTACCCGTACCAGCACGTTTTTCTGGTTATTTACATTCCCGGCGACCAGGGCTATATGATACTTATGGTCCGGTAAAGTCTCATAAACAAAGGCTTTAAAATCCCCATATTTAGTAGGTAAATTTGTGGAAACCACGCAGTGAATAAGTTTTTCCGTCATTCTCCGGTATTTGATCAGGTCCGCGATCGTGATAATCTTTAGGTGATGCTTGCGGCAGAATTTCAGCAATTCAGGAACGCGGGCCATAGTCCCGTCCTCATGCATGATCTCGCAAATTATGCCGGCAGGGAACAATCCCGCCAGCCTGGCCAGGTCTACAGATGCTTCCGTATGCCCTGCCCTCACTAAGACACCTCCTTCTTTATAGCGCAGGGGAAATACATGCCCCGGCTTGACTAGGTCATCAGGTTTTGTTTGACGGTTTAAAACGGCTTTGACGGTATTGGCGCGGTCGTGAGCGGAGATCCCGGTAGTTACTCCCTTTTTGGCATCAATCGAAATAGTAAAAGCAGTTTTCAAGCTGTCACCAGGTTCAGCGACCATCGGTTCGATCTTTAATTCATCCAATCTCTGGCCTACTACCGGCAGGCAGATCAGCCCGCGCCCATGCGTAGCCATGAAATTAATCGCCTGGGGTGTGACTTTCTCCGCAGCCATGATCAGGTCACCTTCGTTCTCCCGGTCAGCGTCATCGACCACGACTACCAATTTCCCTTTTTTGATATCGGTTATGGCTTCTTTTATGGTGTTGAATTTCATTAGAACCCCTTATTTTTCAAATATTTTATGGTAATATAGCTCTGATTCTGGAATTTCTCTTCCAGGACATTGATCGTGCTTTTGACGACCTGGTCATATTCAATATTCACCTTATCACCTGGCTTTTTAAAGCCTAAGGTACTCCCCTTTAACGTCAGAGGAATCAGGGAAACAGAAAATCCCTGGGGTAATTTTGCCAAAATGGTTAAACTGATACCATCTATGGCTATAGAGCCTTTAGGATTGATATAGCGCAGATTATTTTTATTGACTTTGATCTCTATAATTACCGCCCCAGGTGACTTATGTCTGCCGCTGATAGAACCGGTTTCATCAACATGTCCGCTGATAAAATGCCCACCGACAGCGTCACCAACTTTCAAAGCCCTTTCAATATTCACTATGGCTTGAGCTTTTAATTTGCCTAAATTAGTTGTTTTCAAGGTGGAAGCCATAACATCAAAATAAGCAATCTTGCTATTTTGATCATACCTTTTTAAACTAAGGCAAGTACCATTGACGGCAATACTTTCACCGATCAAAGCCTGTTCAAGCTGGCATTGTACTCCCAGCAGTCGCGGCGTCTTGCTGGCTACTTTTCCCAATTGCTGGATTATTCCGGTAAACATGTTTGCTCCTTCTTTTTCGAGTACGCCAGTCAATACTAGGAACAGTCATTCGGTGTAGGGTTTTGAAGTATGTTTGGTCTGAGGTTTATGGGTGTTAGGCTCTGAACCACAAACTTTAGACCTACTTCTATACCTACCTCTACAACCTTTACCCTATTACTACTGCTTCTTGCTCTTACTGGCAACTTCCCTCAACAATGATATTATCTCCCAATTGACGTATTTTTAAGTTTTTCAAATGCAGGGCCTTTTTGACGTTGGCAATTCCCAGGCCGGAGACAGGTGTTACAGCTTGTTTTCCGCCGATGATTATCGGGGCTATAACTACGACTGCCTGGTCAGCCAGTCCTTGTTCAATAAAAGAAGCATGCACTGCCCCGCCACCTTCCACTAATATCCTGGCAATCCCCCGGCCGGCTAATTTATCCAGCAAATCTGCTATTCTATTAACTTTAATTACTTCAATTCCTTTTCTCATTAACTGCTGGGCGCGGGTGATGGAAGCATGCTGACCGCAGACCACAATGCTTTTGGCTTTGTGGTCTAATATTTTAGCTTTTAGGGGAATTCGTAAACGATGATCAAGTACGATCCTAACGGGATTTTTAGCTCCAGGGATACACCTGACCGTCAGGCTGGGATCATCTTTTAAAACAGTGTTAATACCAATAATAATGGCTCCGACACTGGCTCTCAATGAATGCGCAAACTTTCTGGCTTGTGCATTGGAGATCCATTTAGAGCCGCCAGTCCTGGTAGCGATCTTGCCATCGAGGCTCATAGCCCACTTTATAATTACATAAGGCCTTTTGTGTTTAATATAATGAATATAGTCCCGGTTCAATAAGGCTGATTTTTCCGCGGCAATACCGTCAAATACCGGTAGATGATACTGTCGCAGCTTTTTAACTCCTTTACCTGCTACCAGGGGATTAGGGTCCAACATAGCTATATACACATTTTTAATTCCTGCTTGGATAATAGCATTGGTGCAAGGAGGCGTTTTACCATAATGATCGCACGGTTCAAGGGTGACATAAAGATCAGAGCCGGAAACCGGTTGTATTGAGTTATTGATAGCTTCCACTTCGGCATGCGCTCCGCCAAAATAGCGGTGATATCCCTGGCCAATTATCTTCCCGGTTTTTACCAGTACTGCACCGACCAGCGGATTCGGGAAAACCTGGCCTCTTCCCTTTTCTGCCAGTTTTAAAGCCAAATTCATATACTTTTCATGTTTTGCCTGTCCCCCCTGCGAGTTATGCGCAGCAGAACTAGGGGGGATCATCTCTTTTTTCATCTGTGTAATCCCTGTCCGCCTCAGGCGGAGTCCTTAAATAAAAATACCCCGAGTAATATCCTCAGGGTATATGATAAAACCATATTTCTTCTTTCATCCGGACTATCAGAGATTTTATTTAACCTCCGTACCGTCGGCCCTTGAATCTCACAAGGTCTGTCCTCAGCTATGTCGAAGGACGCGTGGGCTTGCCCGCCGACGCTTATTGGCGGGCTTTACCACCGGTTAAGGAATTTCACCTTACCCTGAATTGTTTAAAGTATAGCATACTTTACCGAAAAAGTCAATACTTTATTGCTTACTTGTATAAATTTACATACATTATCCTGCCAATAACAGCCAGGATAATAATAATTAAAAGTAAATATAAAATCCACATAGGTATCCCTGCTTCCGGAATTATGGACATTTTAGTGGATTTGGCCTTCCGGGCAGACATGGAGACAGCTTCTTCCAGCTCATTTTTAATTTGCATCACCTCCTGGTAACGCTCATTGGGAGTAGGAGCCATGGCTTTCAAGATAATCCGTTCAATAGCAGGAGGGATGGAAGGATTAAGCACACTTGGACTAACAAAATTCTGGGTGATCTGCGCACCGATCACTTCCTCGGTAGTACCGTTAAAAGGCAATTTCCCGGTAAACATATGGTACATCAGCACTCCCAGCGAATAAATATCACTGCGATAATCATTCAGGGCATGATCCCTGATCTTTTCCGGCGCCATATAGGCTAGTGTCCCGCCGATGCTCACCAGGCTGGCCCAAATTTCTGCTTCCATACCTTGGCAGAAAGATATGCCGAAATCGGTTAGCTTTAAATTTTTTTGCGCATCGATGCAAATATTGGATGGTTTAATATCATGATGCACCACATTTTTCTGCCGGAGATAGTTCAGGGCATTACACATTTGGACAGAATAATTGACAGCATCTTCTATGGTTAGGCGCCTATTATGGTTGATCAAATATTCCAGAGATGGGCCGTCAACGTATTCCATAATCACGTAAGGAAGGCTTTTGGTGTGTTCCGGCTTGTAGGCTTTGACAATGTTTGGGTGGTCCAGGAAGAATTGGATCTTTTCAGCCTGCTTAAAGCGCTGCATACTGGATAATCCCTGATCAAATCCAGGCAACGGGACTTTAAGGGCAAATACTTCTTTAGTATCAACTGTTTCCGCTTTAAAGACCGCACCCATTGCGCCTTTGGCTATGACTCTTTTGATCTCATATTTATTATCCAGTATAAAGCCTGGCTTGATCTTTTCCATCTTTTTTGTCCTTTCTCCTCAACGTTTTTAATCCTATACCCCTTCACTTAGCCGGTCAATTAAAAATTTTGGCAATGATTGCTCAGCCATTTTAGCTTGTACTGCAGCCACATCATACGCTATACGTTTTTGGATAAAGGTCATAGCTTGCGTATCAAAGATGCCACAACTAGCCCTGGCATCATGGTCGCGCGGCTGACCTACAGCGCCGGGATTAATAATATGAATCGTGCCTGGCGGCAAAGTTAAGATGTCCTGCTCTTTGATCGGACGCATTTCCAGAGCCCCGCCTTCTTTCTGCTTGCTGAAATATAAGGGCAGATGGCTATGCCCAATAAAACAAATATCAGCTTTTAGCGCAGGGATATTCTTTTCAAATCTTTCAATATTTACCAAATATTCATCCAAGGGATCCCGGGGGCTTCCATGCACCAGCATATATTGATCTTTATTGATGATATATTCCAGTGAACCAAGATATTCAACAACTCCCGGATTCAGAACCTTTCTGGTCCAGAGAATCGCCTGTCTGGCTTCTTCATTAAATAACGAAATATCTTCCAGCTCTATCGCCGCCCAATCATGATTTCCTGCGATTATAACAGCCTTTGGCAGTTTTTGCAATATTTCAATGCATTCATTGGGATATGGTCCGTAACCTACCAGGTCTCCCAATACCAGATACCCCTCAACTTGTTCCGCTGCCAGATCCTTTAGTACTGCAGTAAGCGCTGGCAGGTTACTATGAATATCAGCTATTATTCCTAATTTCATTTTATCTTATCCTGCCATTTTTGCCGGTATACCTTACCAAGGAATACCGGTAGAAGTACTATACGCTTTATCCGCCAAGGCTCTACTATCGTCCGCCAAAGCCATTCCAGACCGGCCTGCTGCATGACTGCTGGCGCTCTTTTTATATGCCCGCTGATCACATCAAAGCTGCCGCCAATTCCCATGGCCACAGGCACTCCCAGGTCAGCCAGGCGCTCGGCTATCCACATTTCCTGGTGCGGGATGTTCAAACCAACAAAAAGCAGATCCGGCTTCAGGTTTTTAATTTCCGCTATTACCTTTCCTTCTTCCTGGGCATCAAAATAGCCATGATGAGCGCCAGATATTTTCAATCCTGAAAACTGGCCCCGGATCCGCTCCGCGGCTTGAGCCGCCACACCAGGTTTGGCTCCCAGTAAATAGATGGATAATCCCTCTTTTTGGCAAAGAGCAAAAAGATGATACATTAAATCGATGCCGGTAACTCTTTCTATTAGAGGCTGTCCCAGTATTTTGCCGGCTACAAGCATACCGATACTGTCAGGAACTACCAGGGCAGATCCGGCAAAAACGTTTTTTAACTGCCGGTTGTTAATAGCTGCGTTTAACATTAAAGAATTAGCAGTTATAACCTGATGCGGTATCCCGCTGTGAATAAATTCCTTAATTTTTTCAATGGTTTCAGACATCTTGACATTGTTAATCCTGAAACCAAGAATATCCACTGTTTCATTTTTCATGGTAATCTTTTACCTATACCGGCACTGCGCTTCTAAACTTAACTGATACCAGCTTGGAAATTCCGAATTCTTCCATCGTCACGCCGTATAGCACATCAGCCATTTCCATACTCTTTTTGTTATGAGTAATGATAATAAACTGGGTTTTTTGGGAGAATTCCTTAAGCATACGGATAAAACGGTTCAAATTAGAATCATCCAAAGGAGCATCTATTTCATCCAGTACGCAATATGGGCTGGGTTTAACCATGAAGATGGCAAATAATATGGCAATAGCAGTCAAGGCTTTCTCTCCGCCTGAAAGCAAGGTTATATTGGTCAGCTTTTTCCCCGGCGGCTGGACATTGATATCGACCCCTGTTTCCAAAAGGTCTTCCGGATTGGTCAGGACTAATTCTGCTTCTCCTCCTTCAAACAATTGCTTGAATAAGGAAGAAAAATTCTGCTGGACTTGTTTAAAAGTGGTCTCAAAATATTCCCGCGAAGTCTGATTGATCTTGTTGATCACCTTATGGATGTCTTCTTGGGCCTGGACCATATCTTCTTGTTGCTTGAGGAGAAAATTATACCGTTCCTGGAGCTGTTCGTATTCATCGATCGCCACCAAATTAACCGGGCCAAGAGAATCGATTTTTTTGCGGGTTTTAATGATCTCTTCCTCATCCGGCGCCGGCAAATCCTCAGGAATAATGATGTTTTCAACATCAATATTATATTTTTCGGTCAGCGCTTTGCTGATCTGTTCACGCTGGGTATCAAGATGAACCCGCTTGATTTCCTGTTCATGTTGTTTATGCTGCAAAATTTCTGTTTCCTGCTTCCAGGTATCGATCTTCGCTTCCTGCGCCCGCAGGCCGATGATCATATCCTGTTTCTGTAACCGTATATTTTCCAGGACCTGGTCTGCTTCCTTTTTATCCAGCAGCATTTTGGTAATATTCTCTTCTACTTCGGTCTTGGTCTGATCAAGCTCAGATATTTGTTTTTCAATAGCCGCATGCTCTGCTTTTGTTTTTTCAATTTCAATTTTCAGGTCTTTTTCATTTTCACTGAAACGGCCGATCAATACCAGTAGATTATCGCTCTTCTCTTTACTGGCGGCCAGGTCAACTTTTAAGGTAGTTAGATCGCTCTGCAGTTTTGCTGTTTGCTGGTTCAAGGTAGATAATCCCTGCTCGCGGTCAACTAACCTGATCTTGGCCTGTTTTTCTTCTTCCTCGCTAAGCTGATATTCGTGGTTCACTTTTTCCATTAATTGATTATGTTCTATCAGGCGCTTAGCCAGGTCACTTTCTTCTGTCTGTAATAGGACTAACTCCTGTTGTAACTCTTTCAGGCGTTGGTTAGCTTGCTCATTATCTTTCTGCAAGGCACCCAGAGCAAGCAATTTGTCTTGTATTTCCCCGGCCAGTGTTTTGAGCCTGGATTCTGTACCAGCCAGATTACCGGCTAAAATTCCTTTTTCACCGGATAATCCCTGGACCGCAGTCTCCAGCTGAGATTTCTCTTCCTGTAAATGTTTGATCCTGATCTCCCGTTCAAGCAAACCGCTCGAATTTTTGCCTCCCACGCTGATGATCGAAGGATGAGTAAAAAGCTCACCCTTTGTGGTTATCACTTTAATGGAATTATATTTTCTCATCAGGTTCCTGGCTGTTTCCAGGTCTTGTACGATATAAGTATTCCCTAAGAGATTTTCAATCAATGGCGTATAGCGATCGGCAACTTTTACCAGGTTGCTGGCCCGGTCCACTACGCCTTCTTGTCCCGGTACCGGTTGCGCTCCTGAACGTCCATAAGCTGACTCGAAATTTGCCAAATCCACCGCGGTGATCCTGGTCGATTCCCCGGACCTGGCTGACGCAATCACTTCTGCCGCGACCTGGCTATTTTCACATAATACATATTGCAGTTTCTCGGCCAGGGCCATTTCTATTAACGGCGCATATTCTTCATTGGTGATTTGGATGATCTCAGGTATAGATCCCAGAACACCGGCTGGACGCTGCGCCAGGATCTGTTTTACTCCATCCTCATATCCGGCAAAACTTTCTTTCAGTTCGATCAGTGAAGCCAGCAAAGAGTTTCTCAGGTTAAATTCATTCCTGGTTTCTTCATATTTCTGGTCCAGCACAGCTAAACTTTCCTGCTGAGTTTGTTTAGTTGCTTCCAAGGTCTTATTTTCTTCAACCAGCTGGCAATAGGAATTAGTATACTCTTGACATTTAGCCGTTAATTCCTTTGTTGACTGGTTAAGATCATTTACCTGCGAGTTAATAGTCACTATCTGCAGATTGAGTTTATCCTTCAAACCCTGGGCATTCTTTTGTTCACTGTTAATGCTGGTCAGCGTATTTCTGATCTGGGCAACTTTATTTAACAAATCGATATATCCGGCTTTTTCGTCATCCAGGCCTTTAATTTGTTCATTCAATGACTGGCGGTTACTATTATACAGGGCATCTTGTTCCTGGAAAGATCTTTCCATCTCCTGTAATTTAATAGCCAAGTCTTCTTTTTCCTGGCCTATTTTTTTCTGTTCATTGCCAAGATTAGTACATTTTTCTTCCAGCTCCCATTTTTCCTGGGAAAGTTCCACCAATCTTTGCCCTAATTCCTTCCTTCTTTCCTGTGAACCGTATATCTTGTCTTCCAGGCGGGCAATTTGGGAATCAATACCAAAAGCTTTTTGCTGGGCGGTGACGATCTGCTCATCCAGCGATGTTAACGCCAGCTTTATTTCCGCCACTTTGCTGTCACAGGCAGCTATTTCCGTATTGATTTTTTCGGCACCCTGGGTAAATTGCAGTTCCTGTGTTTCCAATCCGACCGCCTCCTGTTTTAAGATCTGCCAGGAATGATAAAGGCTGTTCAATTCCAGGGTTTTAAGCTCTTCCTGGTATTTTTGGAATTGCCGGGCCTTACGGGCCTGGTAATCCAGGGAACTGATGCGTGATTTTACTTCGCTTATGACATCGCCTAGTCGTAACAAGTTCTGGGCCGTCTGTTCCATCTTGTGTAAAGCTTCATTCTTGCGGACTTTATATTTCATTACGCCAGCTGCTTCTTCAAACAGGAAACGCCGGTCTTCTGGTTTGGAATTAAGGATCATTTCAATTTGTTTATTTTCCAACGATGAATACGCTTCTGTTCCCACCCCGGTATCCATAAACAGCTCAATTATATCTTTATGCCTGCATGGGACCCTATTCAAGAGGTATTCACTTTCACCGCTGCGGAAAAGCCGGCGGGTAACAGTGATTTCACTGTAGTCAACAGGCAGGACATTCTGGGAATTATCCATGGTCAGGGAAACTTCAGCCAGGCCCATGGGCTGCCTGGTCCGTGATCCATTAAAGATCACATCTTCCATTTTTCCGCCGCGCAATTGCTTGGCGCTCTGTTCTCCCAAAACCCAGCGTATGGCATCGGAAATATTGGTCTTGCCGCAGCCATTTGGCCCGACCACTGCGGTTACCCCGGGTTCCAGCACTAATTCGGTTTTTTCGGCAAAACTTTTGAAGCCAAACAATTCCATCTTCTTAAAATACATTTAATAGTCCCCTCCGAGAACTTTTTTAAATTGCTTGGTTAATGCCGGTAGTACTTGCAGTACATCTCCTTCTATGCCAAAGGTAGCAACCTTGAAAATTGGCGCCTGGGGATCTTTATTAATAGCAATAATGACATCTGAAGATTGCATTCCTACTAAATGCTGAATGGCCCCGCTGATGCCGCAGGCGATATACAATTTAGGACAGACCGTGCGGCCGGTTTGGCCGACCTGGTGGGAATATGGCCTCCAGCCAGCGTCCACTGCCGCCCGGCTTGATCCGACTGCGCCTCCCAGTACCTGGGCTAATTCTTCAACCAACTTGAAGTTTTCCGGTGCGCCCAGTCCCCGGCCGCCGGAAACGATGATATCAGCTTCAGCAATATTAATGGTCTTAGCTACCTCTTCAACAATATTGAGCACTTTGGTTTTTATATTAATAGCTTTAAAATCAAATGTTTTCTGGATAATCTCGCCTTGATGACTGGCGTCGCGCGCGGCTTTTTTCATGACCTTATGCCGCACCGTCGCTATTTGCGGCCGGTAATTAGGACAGATGATCGTCGCCATAATATTCCCGCCAAACGCCGGACGGGTTTGCATCAGGTTCCGGCTGAGCTGGTCAACTTCCAGGCCAGTACAGTCAGCCGTCAATCCGGTTCTGATGCGATAAGCGATTTTAGGAGCTAATGACCGTCCAACAGAAGTGGCGCCGATCAGGATAATTTCAGGCTTTTCTTCCTCCACCAGCTTAATAAAAACCTCGCCATAGGAATCATCCTGAAAATTACTTAGGATCGGGTCATCGTAAACATAAACCTTATCCGCGCCATGTGCAATCAGTTCCTTGGCTTGTTCTGTCACTTTATCACCGATCAGGACCGCGCTCAGTGGTACCTGCAGCTTATCGGCTAATTTGCGTCCTTCGCCCAGTAACTCATAAGCTACGCCTTCTATTTTGCCCTTTCTTTGCTCTGCAAAGACCCAAATTCCCCGATAGCCAGAATAATCTTTAGTGGCTTTTTGCTCTTTTTCAATAACTATGGCCTGGAATTTACAGGCCGGCACACAAGCGCCGCATAAATTGCAGCCGTCACCAATGACGGCCAGCTTATTATCGACTGTAATGATCCCGAATGGACAGCTTTTAAGACAAAGTTTGCAACCGATGCATTTTTCTTTAATTACCCTGATGGACATGTCTTTTTATTAAACTCCTTTATAATATATACTAAACGCTATCCGCTATACGCTATACGCTAACTTAAACTATCTTCAGTTCTCTCAGCCTGGCTACCAGTTTTTCTGCTTGTTCGCTGATTTCGCCGAGGATCATTTCTCCTCCTGGCCGCGCCGGAGGTGAAAATATTTTTACAACTTGGGTCGGCGAACCGGTTAAGCCAATATTAGCAGGCTCAGCATTCAGATCCTGTGCTGTCCAGGTAGTGATTTCCGCTTTTTTTGCCCGCATCATGCCTTTCAAGCTTGGCAGTCTCGGTTCATTTATTTCTTTCACTACGGTGACCAGCGCCGGCAGGGACATCTCGATCACCTCATATCCTTCTTCCATCATTCTTTCGCAGCGGATATAGCCGTCCCTGATCTCTTCTATTTTCCGGACATAAGCGATAAAAGGCAGGCCTAATGATTCAGCGACACCAGGTCCAACCTGCGCCGTGTCACCGTCAATAGCCTGTTTACCGCAAATGATCAAGTCATAAGCGCTGATCTTTTTAATACCCATAGATAACGCATACCCGGTAGCCCAGGTATCACTGCCGGCAAAAGCCCGGTCGCTCAATAAGATGCCATCATCTGCGCCCATGGCAATGGCTTCTTTGATCGCTTCTTTGGCTTGCGGCGGCCCCATACTCAAGATCGTGACTTTGCCGCCAATTTTTTCTTTTATCCTGATGGCTTCTTCGATCGCGTACACATCAAATGGATTGATAATACTTTCTACGCCTTCCCTGACCAGGGTGTTGGTCTTTTCACTGATCTTAACATCAGTTGTCCCTGGCACTTGCTTGATACAAACAATAATGTTCATGCTAAACTTTCCTCCGATACAGCGAATAGCAGGTAGCGGGTAGCGTATAGATTATTGCTCTTCTATCCGCTCTACGCTATACGCTTTACGCTATTTTTAATCAATTACAAACAAAGTTCCCTTTTTATACGCGGCTAAGAATGCTTTAACTACCGCCGGATCAAACTGGGCATTTTCGCAGCGTTTGACTTCGGCCACAGCTTCCTCTGTTTTCATTCTGGGCCGATATGGCCGGTCGCTGGTCATGGCATCAAAACTATCAGCTACGCAAATAACCCTGCCTAAAAACGGTATATCATCACCAGAGAGGTTATCCGGATATCCTTTGCCGTCAAACCGTTCATGGTGGCTCCTGATGATCGTGCCGGCTGCCCTGAGATCTTCAATCGGCTTGATAATATTCTGGCCGATGACCGGGTGCTTTCTCATTACTACCCATTCCTCCGGAGACAGCGGGCCAGGTTTTTGCAAAATAGTATCAGGCAGAGACAGTTTCCCGATATCATGCAATAATGCTGCTATCAATAGTGTTTCTTTGACTTCCTCGCTGATATCCATCTCGCCATAGAATTGCTGTAATTCTTCCATAATCGTGAATGTGATCTTAGTGACCCGTTCACTATGCCCATGGGTATAAGGATCACGGGCGTCAACCGCAGCGCTCAGGGCCCTGGCAAAATCAATGAACAGGTTCCTGAATTTCTTATAAAGACGCTCGATTTCCCGCATCTTGTCTTTTAAGTCATCCGTGGCTTTATATACTTCATCGCTTAATACCTGGCTGAATTCTTCCAATTTCGTATTAAGATGGATATTATCCTTATTCAGTTTCTCCGTAACTGATTGCTGCAAAATGATCTTTTTAATATACATCATGCTGATAAAGCCGACCAGGGCCATATAAAACATACGGCTGATCAGCAAATTCAGTTCTTGCGGCACAAAAACACCCTGTTGATAAAAATAGATGATTGTCGGATACGTGACAAAGGCAAGAATCAGATTAAAAAGCAGATGTGTGCGGTTCAGGGAAAGGCTTTCAATTAAAATAACGATTATAAAAATGAACCAGAGCCTGCTCTCCAAACCACCACTGGACCAAACAGCGTAGTTGATCAGTATAAAATCAGCCAGTGAAACAAAATACTCGGATATATAGCTAACGCGGTTCTTTCTTACCAGGAAATATATTAACAGGTTTATCAAAACAATGGCAATAAGGATGATATATATAAAACTTATTTTTGAAGGCAGTCCCAGTACCTTCTGGATCAGGATACTAAAAAAGCCAAAAGCAAAGATCACAAAGCGGGCATAAATGTCCCGGATCAGTTTGTCATGTAGATTTTCGATGTTGTTGAGCAAGTAAAGCTCCTCTATACTTCGACTCTGCTCAGTATAGACCTAATGGTCCTGATGTGAGCTTAAGCCAGATAAGGTCTATTTCTTACTTGCCGCCTCTTTGATTAATTCCTGGGCAATAACATTCCTCTGGATCTGATTGGTCCCTTCATAGATCTGGGTAATCTTGGCATCGCGCATCATTTTTTCTACCGGGTATTCTTTCATATAGCCATAACCGCCAAATACCTGTACCGCATCAACAGTCACCTTCATCGCCACATCGCTGGCAAAAACCTTCGCCATGGCTGATAGTTTAGAGACATCCTTAGCTCCGGAATCGATCAGGCGTGAACATTCATAAACCAGCGCCCGCGCTGCTTCAGTTTGGGTGGCCATGTCCGCCAGCATATGGCTTACTGCCTGGAAAGAGATGATCGGCTTGCCGAATTGTACCCTTTGACGGGCATATTCAATAGCTTTGTCAAAAGCCCCTTGCGCTATTCCCAGCGCCTGCGCGGCAACTCCTGGACGGGACTGGTCCAGCGTTTTCATGGCGACGATAAATCCCATTCCTTCCCGGCCCAGGATCTGGCTCTTATGCACTTTACAATCACTGAAGACCAGTTCTCTGGTCGCCGAAGCCCTGATGCCCATTTTGTTTTCTTTCTTGCCAAAGGAAAATCCAGGCATTCCTTTTTCCAGGATAAACGCCGTCGCTCCCCTGGCGCCTTTCTTTTTATCAGTCATAGCAATAACCGTGTAGGTCTCTGCTTCTCCGCCATTAGTGATCCATTGCTTGGTGCCGTTTAGAATATAATAATCACCATCTTTTTTAGCAGTAGTTTCGATACCACCGGCGTCACTGCCGGCATTCGCTTCGGTCAGTCCGAAGGCAGCCAGTTTAGCGCCTTTAGCCAAAGGCGGCAGGTATTTCTTCTTCTGTTCCTCAGCGCCAAATAAAAGGATCGGGAATGTTCCCAGCGCCGTAGCGGCTAAAGATAAGGAAATGCCGCCGCAGATCCGCGATAGCTCTTCAACAGCTATCACCAGCTCCATTACTCCCCCACCCATTCCGCCATAGGCTTCGGGAATATACAAACCGAATAGGTCAGCGTCGCTCAAGACTTTGACTATATCCCAGGGAAATTCTCCGCTTTCATCATATTTTTCAGTCACTGGCGCGATTTTTTCCACCGCTACTTTATGCGCCAGCTCAATTATCATCTTTTGTTCATCAGTTAAAAAACAATCCATTGTTACCCCCTGTTTATTAGGTCTTAGGTTGTTGGGTGTGGAAGTAAGTTTAGTCAGAGGTTAAAGGGTCTGGGTTTTAAACCATAGACTTCTGACTTACCTCTATACCTACTTCTACAACTAGCAACCTACTTCTATTTATTATTTAAGCTTTTCTAAAGCTTGCTTAGCTGCGGACATTTCTGCTTCTTTTTTGCTGCTGCCTTCACCATGTCCTAATAACCGGTCTTCCACATATACATCTACAGTAAAATATTTATTATGGTCTGGCCCTGATTCTTTATAATTTTTATATGTCGGCAACCGGCGGAAAAGCGCTTGCATTTTTTCCTGTAAGGTAGTCTTATAATCTACCGTCGTCGGCTTGATCTTGCGGATAACATTGTCTTCTTCCAGGAATTTCAAAATGAATTCGGTAATTGATTTAACATTATTAGTATCCAGGAACATCGCTCCGACCAGTGCTTCAAAAGCATCAGAAAGAATGCTTGGTTTCTTCCTGCCTCCGGACACCTCTTCCCCTTTGCCCACCAGCAGGTATTCACCCAGGTTAATTGATACTGCCCAGCGGTTCAGTGTTTCCTGGCTAATGATATAAGACTTCAGTTTCGCCAGCTCTCCTTCTTCCAAATGAGGCAAGGTAAAGAAAAGGTACTGGCAAACCACCATATTGAGGATACTATCCCCTAAAAATTCCAGCCGTTCGTTAGAAAAAAAGTGCAAATACTTTTGATCAGCGCTCAATTCCGGATGTTCGTGAACATATGAGGAATGAGTAAGGGCCTGAATTAAAAGATCCTTATTAATAAATGGCGCTGGTATTAATTTTTCCAGCTCTTCAGGTTTTCTCATATTTCTTCATAATCAGAACCCCGTTATGCCCGCCAAAACCAAAGGAATTGCTTAAAGCGACCTTTACGGCCAGCGGCCGGGCTTTATTAGGAATATAATCCAGGTCACACTCAGGGTCCGGGTTTTCCAGGTTTATAGTCGGAGGTACGATTTTATGCTGCATTGCCAGCAGGCAAATGATCGCCTCAACAGAGCCGGCGGCTCCTAATAAGTGCCCGGTCATTGATTTAGTGGAACCGACGGCAATCTTAGACGCGTGTTCACCAAATACCTTTTTAATCGCCTGGGTCTCTATTTTATCCCCCAGCGGGGTACTGGTGCCATGAGTATTAATATAGTCCACATCGGTAGGTTTTAATCCTGCCCGCTGTATCGCCAGGCTCATTGCTTTGGCGGCGCCTTCACCGGTCGGTTCCGGCGCGCTCATATGATAGGCATCGCCCGTAGCTGCATAGCCGACTACTTCCCCATAGATATGAGCTCCTCTGGCCTGGGCATGACTTAGTTCTTCCAGAATGACAATACCTGATCCTTCGCCCATGACAAAGCCATCCCGGTCCTTGTCAAAAGGACGGGAAGCCCTTTTAGGGTCATCATTGCGGGTAGACATCGCTTTCATGGAACAGAAGCCGCCAAAACCGAGCGGGCTGATGCATCCTTCCCCGCCGCCGCTGATCATGATATCCGCGTCGCCGCGCTTGATGATCTCCGCTGACTCCCCGAGGCAATGGGAAGCTGTGGCACACGCTGTGACTATGGCAAAGTTCGGGCCTTTGATCTGCCACATGATGGAGATCTGTCCGCCAGCCATATTAGTAATGATCATGGGAATAAGAAAAGGGCTGATCCTGGTCGGGCCGCCTTCAATATATCTTTTCATCTGCGCTTCAATGGTTTGGATACCACCGATACCTGAGCCGACCACAACGCCTATACGGTCGCGGTTCTCCTGGTCCAGCGCCAGTCCGGAATCTTTAAGCGCCAAGCCGGTAGCAGCTACCGACACCTGCACAAAACGATCCAGGCGCTTAGCATCCTTTTTATCCATATATTGCTGCGGATCAAAATTTTTTAATTCAGCAGCGATCTTGGACGTGAAACCGGTAGTATCAAAAGATGTGATCAGGCCCACTCCTGATTCCCCGTTACAAAGCGCCTGCCAGACTTCATCTTTACCGGTGCCCAGCGGGGTTAGCCAACCCACGCCGGTAACGACAACTCTTCTATTCATGTATACCTCTTTCGGACTGACACAATAAAACACAATAAACACGGACCCTATGGATAATAGATTATCAAATAAGATCCGTGTTTATAAAAGTGCCCGTGCAATTATGCATTTGTGTGTGCTTTAATATAGTCGATCGCCTGTCCTACTGACTGCAGTTTTTCCGCTTCTTCATCGGGTATTTCTATATCAAATTCTTCTTCGAGCGCCATCACCAGCTCTACTGTATCCAAAGAATCTGCTCCCAGGTCATTGATAAAACTGGCATCATTGGTAACCTCTTCCGGATCTACTCCCAGCTGCTCAATGATGATCTCTTTAACCTTATCTTCAACTGACATTGACTACCTCCCACTTGGTTTTTTATTGCTTACATGAAATTCATGACCATTCCGCCATCTACAACAATAACTTGCCCGGTAATATAATCAGAATCCGGACCTGCCAGGAACAAGACCGCCTTGGCCACATCCTTTACTTCTCCCAGTTTGGCCAGGGGTATGCGCTTCAGCATTTCTGCTTTCACTGCCTCAGGCAAAACATTGGTCATAGCGGTCTGGATAAAACCAGGAGCAACAGCATTAACGTTTATGTTACGCGAAGCAAGTTCTTTGGCCGCGCTTTTCGTCAAAGCTATAACCCCTGCTTTACTGGCAGCATAATTGGCCTGCCCGGCATTGCCGGCAATACCGATGATCGAGGCAATATTAACGATCTTACCGCTTCTGGTTTTCATCATCGGCCGGGTAACTGCTTTCAGGCAATTAAAGGTACCTTTAAGATTGATCCTGATCACCAGGTCCCAGTCTTCCTCTTTCAGGCGTAAAAGCAGGTTATCTCTCGTTACACCAGCGTTATTTACTAATATATCTATTTTACCGAATTTGTCAAGGATTTTATTAACCATTTCGTCGACCTCGGTACTATTGGAAACATCAACTTTCACGGCCATGGTCTGGCGGCCCAAAGCGGCCAGCTCCTGAGCCGTCTTTTCCGCCTGTTCAAGATTGACATCTACGACGACAAGATCAGAACCTTCCTGGGCCAGGGCAGTGGCAATTTCTTTACCGATGCCTTGTGCCGCTCCGGTTACAATAGCTACTTTACCTGCTAATTTCAAGCTACATCACCCCCTGTTCTAAATCAAATTCTAAATTCTAATTTCGAAATTCTAAACTTTTGTTACTTGAGTTATAAGATCTTGTAATGTTTTTTCATTTTCCACATTAGCGCAAGGCATCTTCCGTTGGATCCTTTTTAATAACCCACAAAGCGTTTTACCCGGACCGACTTCAATAAATAATTCGGCGGCATCATTAATAATCTGCCCTACTGATTCTTTCCACAGGACAGGCGAATATACCTGTTTGACCATAGCATCTTTCGCTGCCGCGGCATTCTGGATGAATTTCGCGTGATAATTGGCTACGATCGGCACCACCGGACTACGCAGGGCAAAAGCAGCTAGTTCTTTTTCCAGCTGTACTCCGGCGTCGCGCATTAAACTGGAATGAAAGGGACCGGAAACCTGCAGTTGAATAACTTTCATGGCCCCAGCTTTTTGCGCTTCTTCCATGGCCGCTTGCACTGCTGCTGTTTCACCGGCGATTACCAGCTGTCCCGGACAATTATAATTAACTGCCTCGACCACACCGGGTTTAATATTTTCACAGATTGCTTTTACTTTGTCATCATCCAGCCCGATAATCGCGGCCATGGTCCCTGGATGCTGACGGACACTCTCCTGAAGCAGCTCGCCGCGTATCTGTACCAGCTTTAGACCCTCCGCAAAATCGATAACTCCGCTGGCGGATAGAGCCGCATATTCTCCCAAAGAATGGCCGGCGACAATTTGCGGTTTTATTCCTTGTTCTGCTAATACTGCCGTAAGCACGGCGCTCAGGGTAAAAATAGCCGGCTGGGTATACTGAGTCTGGGTTAAGGTTTCAATCGGTCCTTCAAACATGATTTTGGTCAGGTCATAGCCTAAGACCGTATTTGCCTGATAGAAAAGCTCCCTGGCCAGTTCGTATTTATTATATAATTCCCGCCCCATCCCAACATACTGGGAACCCTGCCCAGGAAACATAAAAGCAATCTTCTTTGTCATGAAACTCCTTAAACTAGCGTGTAGCGGATAGCGGATAGCGTGTAGAAAATATCTTGCTCAAAACTATACGCTTAACGCTATACGCTTTACGCCGTATTTTAAATTCCCCACTTGATCACTGCTGCTCCCCAGGTAAGTCCGGCGCCAAAAGCGACAAGTTCCACATAATCGCCTTTTTTGATCCGGCCTTCACGGAAAGCTTCATCCAGCCCAATAGCGGTAGTTGCGCCGGACATATTACCATATTTTTGGATATTCACAAATATTTTTTCTACGGGCAATTTAAGCCTTTTAGCGGTAGCTTCAATGATCCTGATATTGGCTTGATGCGGTATCAGTAATTTAATATCCTCACATTTAAGATTTGCCATTCCCATCGCCTTACGGGCCGAATCGATCATCGCGGTTACCGCAAACTTGAAAACCTCATTGCCGCTCATTTTAATGTAATGCTGCTTATCAGTTACGGATTTTCCTGTAGCCGGAGTTCGTGAACCTCCTCCGGGCTGATATAAAAGATGAGTCTGCCGGCCATCCGCGCCGATATAAATTGACTCAATTCCAAATTCGCTGTTCGATGGTTCCAGTATTACCGCTCCCGCCCCGTCGCCGAATAAGACACAAGTACCCCGGTCAGTCCAATCGGTGACGCGAGAGAGCAAATCGACAGCGATAATTAATATTTTTTTGTAGGTTTTATTTTCAATATAGGCCTTGCCAATACTGAGAGCATAAATAAAGCCAGTGCAGGCAGCAGAGACATCAAAAGCCGCCGCATTTTTGGCGCCGATAAGATTTTGGATAAAACAGGCAGTAGAAGGAAAAGGCATATCTCCAGTAATGGTCGCTACGATCAGGCAATCTATATCCTCAGCTTGCAGATTAGCTTCTTTAAGCGCTTTCCGGGCTGCTTCTGCTCCCAGGTCACTGGCTGCTTCTTGCGGAGCGGCCATGCGCCGTTCCTTAACCCCGGTTCTGGTCGTGATCCATTCATCAGAAGTCTCAACCATTTTTTCCAAATCCGCATTAGTTAATATTTTTTCCGGCAAATACGATCCTGTTCCGGTAATAGCAGCTTTAATTGTTGTTCCCATTGCTACCCTCTTCCCAATCGTATAATTTAATCTCTTCTTTCAGATGCTGGTTAATGTCAGTTTTTACTGATTCAGACGAAACCTTTAAGGCATTTTTAACAGCCTTAGCGTTACTGGCGCCATGTCCGATGATACAGACCCCGTTCAAACCCAGCAAAGGCGCTCCGCCATATTCAGCATAATCCAGGCGTTTCATTATTTCCTTGAAAGCCGGCTTAATTAAAAGAGCTCCTGCTTTACGGATAATTTTCTTTTCTATTTCCTCTTTGATCAAATGGAACAGGCTTTCCGAAAGCCCTTCGGCGAATTTCAACACTACGTTACCGACAAACCCGTCGCAAACCACGACATCGACTTTGCCTTTAATAATATCGCGGCCTTCAATATTGCCGGCGAAATTAAGCGATGTTTTTTTAATCAGGCCAAAAGCCTCGGCCGTTAATTCATTGCCTTTGGTTTCTTCTTCACCGATACTGAGCAGTCCGATGCTGGGATTTAATTTATCCAGTATATAACGGGAATAAATATCGCCCATGATCGCAAACTGCAAAAGATGCTTTGGCTTACAGTCGACATTAGCGCCGGCATCAATCAAAAGGCAGACCCCGTCCAGCGTCGGCAATAAGGTCGCGATCGCTGGCCGTGACACTCCGGCTAAACGCTTCAAATTCATCAAGCCGGCGGTCATGACTGCTCCGCTATTGCCGGCAGAGACAAAAGCGTCGGCTTTTCCTTCCTTGATCAGCCTGGTACCAACCATGATCGAGGAATTCTGTTTTTGACGGCACGCCTGAGCCGGGCTTTCATGCATCTCAATAACCTCGTTAGCATTGACGATGCTGATCTTGCCTGCCGGCGATTTATGTTTGGCCAGTTCTGTCTCGATCGCTTTCTGCTGGCCTACCAGGATGATCTCCGCGTCTATCTCTGCGCTGGCCTGTAATGCTCCTTCTATTTCGACTGCCGGAGAATTATCACTGCCCATTGCATCAAGAACTAAGCGCATGTTTACGCCCCTTCTTTAGTAGGCTTAGTTTCTTTTTCCTTTTCTTTGCCTTTTTCTTTCTTGGCTTTGATTTTGATTACCTCGATACCATTATAGTATCCGCAATTACCGCAGACGCGATGAGGCAATTTGGGTTCCTTGCACTGCGGGCAGATCGCCAGATTGGGGGTCTCCACTTTACGCCAATGCGCCCGGCGTTTGTCCCGGCGTGAGACTGAGTGCCTTCTTTTTGGATTTGCCATTTATTTCCTCCTAAATTTGACCTTTTTTGGTCTAATTTACCCCCCTGTTTAGATTTCGTAGAAATCTAGGAGGGGTATTTTTTATTTTTTACTTCTTTCTAAATATTCCGCTATCGCTTCGGCGCTTTTCCGGGCCGCGCCCATGGCGGAGATCACCGTCGCTGACCCGGTAACAATATCGCCGCCGGCAAAAACCCCGGTTTTGGAAGTCTGGCCCGTTGCTTCTTCAGCTTCGACATAACCCCATTTGTTAACTTTCAGGTCCGGGGTGGTAGTTGAGATCAAGGGATTGGCCGAGGTCCCGATCGCGATGATCACCTGCTCTACATCTAAGATAAACTCACTGCCTTTGATCGGTACCGGACGGCAGCGCCCGCTTTCGTCACAGGCGCCCAGCTCCATCCGCAGGCATTCCAAGCCTTTTACCCAGCCATTGCCGTCATCCAATATGCGGATGGGATTTACCAGGAATTCCATCTGAATGCCCTCTTCAATGGCGTTCTCGATCTCTTCTACCCGGGCCGGCATCTCCTTGCGGGAACGCCGGTAGACATTAAATACTTTTTCCGCTCCCAGGCGCAGGGCGGTGCGCGCCGAATCCATAGCCACATTTCCGCCGCCGATTACCGCTACTCTTTTAGCCTTTTTGATCGGCGTATCGTAACCAGGGAAAAGGTACGCTTTCATCAGGTTTACCCTGGTTAGGAATTCATTGGCTGAATACACCCCGTTCAGGTTTTCCCCGGGAATGTTCATAAATTTAGGAAAACCAGCCCCGCTGGCAACAAAGATCGCTTTATACCCGTCTTTTTCCAGGTCAGCAATCGTGAACGTGCGGCCGATCAGCTGGTCAACCCTTAAATCTACGCCCAGTTTTTTAATGGCTTCCACTTCCTGGTCAACGATCGCTTTGGGCAGGCGAAATTCCGGGATGCCATAGACCAGCACGCCGCCTGCCTTGTGCAGGGCTTCAAAAATAGTCACCTGGTAGCCGAGCCTGGCTAAATCCCCGGCAATAGTCAAGCCTGCCGGCCCTGCTCCAACTACAGCTACTTTTTCTTTTGCAGCCTTAGCTGGAACTGGGGTATTGACTTGGCCAAAATCAGCGGCCGCCCGTTCCAGCCGGCCGATAGAAACCGGTTCATTCTTAAGGCCTAAAATACACTTTTTTTCGCATTGGTCTTCCTGCGGGCAAACCCGGCCGCAAACCCCGGGCAAGCTGTTTTTGGCTTTAATAGACTGCAAGGCGGCATCAAAATTGCCTTCCATAATAGACGCTATAAATACGGGTATATCAACATTAACCGGACAACCGGATATGCACATAGCCTTTTTGCATTTCAGGCATCGTTTAGCTTCAGCGATGGCTTCTTCTTTGGTATATCCTAGTCCTACTTCATTAAAGTTTTTAGCGCGTACTTGGGGCTCCTGCTTGGACATTGGAGTCTGCTTAGGATTAATTATGGTCACAACGGCAATTCTCGCATTTCTCCAAAGATATTTTTTCTTCATTGGGATAGGTTTTTAAACGATGCATTAAGAGATCGAAATTTACCAGATGGCCGTCAAAATCCGGACCATGGAAACAGGCAAATTTAGTTTCATTGTTCACTTCCACGCGACAGACGCCGCACATACCAGTGCCATCAAGCATGATCGGGTTGAGACTGACCATTGTTTTAATGCCGCAGCCTTTGGTCAAATGACTTACGGCTTTCATCATAATCACCGGACCGATCGCGATAACCTGGTCTATCTTTTCACTTTTCCTGATCATTTCTTCCAGCGGTTTGGTCACCAGTCCCTTTTCCCCGTATGACCCGTCATCAGTCGTTACGATCAAAACATCACTGATCGCCCCGATCTCTTTTTCCCAGATAATATAATCCTGGCTGCGGCCGCCGATGATCGTGATCACTTTATTTCCGGCTTCTTTAAACGCCCTGGTGATCGGATACATAGAGGCGGTCCCTACCCCGCCACCGACGCAAACAACGGTCCCGACTTTAGCAATATGGGTTGGTTGCCCCAGGGGGCCAACTACATTGGTTATGCTGTCACCCTCTTTTAAGAGTCCAAGTTCTTTAGTGGTCTTGCCGATCTCCTGGAAAATAATGCTGATCGTTCCTTTAGTCCGGTTAAAATCAGCTACCGTCAGGGGAATCCTCTCGCCGGGTTCAGCCAGGCGCAGGATCACAAACTGCCCGGGCTGCACTTTAGCCGCTATATCCCTGGCTTCCACTTCAATAAATTTTACGCTTGGCGCCAGTTCCCGCTTATTAAGTATTTTGTACATTCCTACTCCGTTTTATCTTTATTTGCTTTGTTCATATTATCCACTATTTTCTTGGTATCGCGCGCAATGATCAGCTCTTCATTCGTCGGGATCACAAAAATATCCATTTTCGATGATTTCGCGGATATTAAGGTTTCTGTGCCATTGGCATTTTTATTCTTAGCCGGGTCAATCTTGATCCCGATACATTCCAGTCCCGTACAGGTAATTTCCCGGATCTGGTCCGCATTTTCCCCTATGCCGGCGGTAAAAATAAGCGCGTCGGCCCCGTTCATGATGCCGTAATAAGAGCAAATATATTTTTTTAAACGATAGCAAAATATATCCACCGCCAGTTTAGCCCGGTCATTGCCGGCATTCATCTGTTTCAGGATCTCCCGCATATCATTGGAAATACCGCTAATTCCATCCAGGCCGCTATGCTTGTTCAATAAATTGTCTATTTCACTGACCGAAAGACCTTGTTTAGAGGCGATATAAAAGATTATGGCCGGGTCAATATCGCCACAGCGGGTGCCCATAACCAATCCTTCCAGCGGGGTAAAGCCCATGGAGGTATCAACTGATTTACCCTTGTCTATCGCTGAGATACTGCAGCCGTTGCCCAAATGGCAGGTGATGACTTTGATCTGGTCAGGGCGGGTCTTCATTAATTTAGCCGCCCGCTCGCTGACATACCTGTGGCTGGTCCCGTGAAATCCGTACCGCCTGATATTGTGGACCTGGTATTCGCTATAAGGTAAGGCGTATAAATAGCTTGGCGCCGGCATAGTCTGGTGAAAAGCAGTATCAAAGACGGCAACTTGCGGCACACCCGGCAGTAATTCACCACAGGCGTTGATCCCGCGAAAATTATGTGGATTGTGCAAAGGAGCCAGTTCTATGCAATCATGTATCTTATCTTTCACTTCGTCGGTAATAAACACACTGCTGGCGAATTTTTCACCGCCATGCACCACCCGGTGCCCGATCGCCTTGATCTCCTGCTTATCTCTGATAACCCCGTAATCGGCATTGGTCAAGGTACTGATCACGACCTCGATGGCCTTGTTATGATCCGGGATATCGCTTACGACCTTGGCGCTCTTGCCATCCTCAAAATAATGGGTCAGGACAGCCTGATTAGTACCAATGCGCTCGATCTGCCCCTTCGCCAGTACTTTTTCCGTAGTCATGCTGATAAATTGGTATTTAATACTGGAAGAACCGCAATTTAAAACAAGAATCTTCATATCACACCTTTTCAATTAAGTCTTTGGGTATTTGGTTTGGAAGTAAGTTTGGTTTGAAGACCTATTTTTTGTATACTTTCTCAGTCCAGGGGAAAATCTCTTCGTGATTAAAGAAAAAGGCTATTTCCCGTGCCGCTGATTTAAGGCTGTCTGAGCCATGCACCGCGTTATGGCGGTTATCAGTAGCATACATTTTCCTGATCGTGGCGTCATTAGCCTGAGCCGGATCTGTCGCGCCGATGACTTCCCTGGCTTTCTTGATCGCCCCTTCGCCTTCCCAAACAGTGACGATGCAGGGATTACTGGACATAAATGCAACCAGTGGTTCATAAAATTCTTTACCCTTATGTTCCCCGTAAAAATCTTCGGCGCTGGGCCTGGATAATTGCAGCATTTTGCAGGCCACCAGCTGTAAGCCGCACGATTCTAAAGCATTCAGTACTTTTCCTCCGACCCTTTTACTCAGGGAATCAGGTTTAACTATGATCAGGGTTCTCTCGGTCATTAATGATATACGCTCCGTCCTTTAGGATCAATCCCAACGATCACGGGGAAATCTTCTATTTCCAACTGATAGATGGCTTCACAACCTAAGTCTTGATACGCTACCAAGGTCATGCTTTTTACCTTATCGGCCAATAGCGCCCCGCACCCGCCTGGAGCAAGAAAATATACTGCCTGGTGCTTTTTAAAAGACTCCCTGGTTTGATCACTCAAACGGCCCTTGCCAATAACCGCTTTCAGGCCTTTTGGCAATAGTGTTGGCGTATATTGGTCCATCCGGGCAGACGTAGTCGGTCCGCAGGAACCAATAACCTCGCCGGGTTTAGCCGGCGCCGGACCGGTATGATAAATAGCCGCCCCTTTTATATTCAGCGGCAGTTTCTTAACCATTCTCCGGTGCGCCGCGTCCCTGGCTGTATAAACAGTCCCAGTCAAGAGAATTTCATCCCCGGCTTTTAATTTAGCCAGATCAGATTCCTTGATCGGTAGAGTTATTTTAATAATATTCTTTTCTGGACACTGTACGCTGATTTTTTTCATATGACTACTGTCTTGGCCCGGTGGCACCAGCAACCTATATTAATTGCTACCGGCAGTCCGGCAATATGAGTAGGATAAGTTTTTACGCTTACTTTTAACGCTGTATTCTTCCCACCCAATCCAGCTGGGCCGATGTTTAATTTGTTAACTGCCCGGAGCAATCTTTTCTCCAGGTCATTAAGTGATTTAGGGCTTTGTTTACCAATCCCGAATAAGGCTTCTTTAGCCAGCAGCGCCGCCTTATCCAGGGTGCCGCCAATGCCTACCCCGATGAGTATCGGGGGGCAGGGATTAGCTCCTGCTTTTTTCACTGCTTCAGTCACAAACTCTATAATACCGTCAATCCCTGCGCCGGGCCGGAGCATTTTCACTTGTCCCATATTCTCGCTGCCGAAACCTTTTGGGACAACAGTTATTCTTAAGGCATTGCCGGGAACAATTTTAGCATAAATTATCGCGGGCGTATTATTGTTGGTATTTTTACGGTTCAAGGGATCGACCACTGATGCTCTCAAGTACCCCTCCTGGCAAGCGAGCCCTATTCCTTGATGTATCGCCTGTTCCAGATCACCGCCGGTAATAAGCACATTCTGCCCTATTTCCACAAAGACTACGGCCATTCCCGTATCCTGACAGATCGGCCTTCTTTTAGTTTCAGCGATACGGCAATTTTCAAGGATCAATCCAAGAACATTCCTGGCGTTTTTATTGGTTTCATTTCTGACCGCTTTTTTAAGCAGCGCTATTAACTCAGAATCCGCAACTACACAAGAGTTTATATATGCTGATTTTATTTTTTCGGTAATAGTTTTGGCTAATATTTTTTTCATTTATTTCCTTCTATTAGCTTCCTCGCTTCTTTTTCCACCTGGGCGCCGGTTTTATTGATCCTGGCTACTTCAGTCCTGATCGCTTCTTCAGCCACAAACCTGGCTACTTTAGGAGCGATCCGCAGGTCATAAGCCTTGGGGATAAAATATTCAGGTGACAATTCTTTATCAGAAATCAGGCTGCTGATAGCCAGGCTGGCAGCTATTTTCATTTCATCATTTATTACCCTGGCCCGCACAGACAGTGTACCCCGGAAAATACCCGGGAAAGCCAAAACATTATTGATCTGATTGGCAAAATCACTGCGACCGGTAGCGATATATTTTGCCCCGGCGCTTTTAGCCGCAGGCGGAAGTATTTCTGGATCAGGATTAGCCATGGCAAAAATGACCGGATCCTTAGCCATGGACCTGACCATCTCCGGAGTGAGCGCGTCAGCTACAGAAACACCTAAAAACACATCAGCTCCTTGAATAATGTCTTTCAATTCACCTCTTTCGTTATCCAGATTGGTAAACTTGGCCATTTCATCCTTAACCGGGTTCATGCCCTCCCTGCGTTCTTTGTAAATAGCCCCATGACGGTCACACAAGATAATATGCTTAAACCCATACTTTAATAAGAACTTCGTAATGGCTATACCCGCTGCCCCGGCGCCGTTGACCACAATCTTTACATTGCTGATCTTACGTTTATCCATTCTAAAAACATTGATCAAACCAGCTAATACCACTACCGCCGTGCCATGCTGGTCATCATGAAAAATAGGGATATCAGTTTCCGCGATCAGCCTTTTTTCCACTTCAAAACAGCGCGGCGCGGAAATATCTTCCAGGTTTATTCCGCCGAAGCTTGGCGCCAGGTATTTTACGGTTTTAATAATCTCCTCCGTATCCTGGGTCGCCAGACAGATCGGGAAAGCATCCACCCCGCCAAAAGTCTTGAACAGGATAGCTTTTCCTTCCATGACCGGTAAACCAGCTTCCGGTCCAATATTACCCAAGCCCAGAACCGCACTGCCATCACTTACTATAGCGATCATATTATGCCGGGAGGTATAGTTGTAGACCAGTTCTTTTTTTAAGGCTATCTGGCGGCAAGGTTCCGCTACCCCTGGCGTATACAATAATCCCAGGGTGTCTTTGGTCACCAGGCTCTTACTGACCACTGCAATCTTGCCACGCAGTTTTTTATGCAGTTCTATCGCGGCTTTTTTATAATCTATTTTTTCTTTCTTCATCTTACCCCTCTACTACTCTACCCCGCCCAACAGACATTGGCGGGCAGGCGCTTTTATTTAAGGTTTCTGATAATTTCATCTGCCATCCGGCTGGTACCAGCAGTACCACCCAGATCATAAGTAACCGCTTTTTTCTCTTTGATGGTTTTCATTACAGCTTTATAAAGTTGCTCGCTCTTTTCCTTTTCGCCGAGATAATCCAGCATCAAAGCGCCTGACAATATAAGCGCAGTGGGATTAACTTTATTCATTCCTTTATACTTTGGCGCGCTGCCATGGACCGCTTCAAAAACAGCAATGTCCTTACCAAAATTAGCGCCGGGAGCCACGCCTAATCCGCCGACCAGACCGGCACACAAGTCTGAAAGTATATCACCATACAGGTTGGGCAAGACCAGGACATCATACAACTCCGGCTTTTGCACCAACTGCATGCACATATTATCCACTAACCGCTCTTCATATTCCACCTGCGGATATTTTTTCGCGACTTCCCTGGCGGTATCCAAAAACAAACCATCTGTGTATTTCATGATGTTAGCTTTGGTCACCGCAGTGACTTTTTTACGTTTATGTTTGAGCGCATAAGTAAAAGCAAATTCGACTATCTGCTGTGTTCCTTCTTTGCTGATAGGTTTAATACTGATAGCGGCGCCGGCCCGGATCTTACCTTTGGCCCGTTTAATTATTTCATCTGCTTCCGGGGATCCGCTGGCATATTCAACTCCGGCATACAAATCCTCGGTATTCTCCCTGACCACAACCAGGTCAATGTCCTGATATAACGATTTCACCCCGGTAATCGATTTACAGGGGCGAAGACAGGCATAAAGGTCAAGTTCCTTCCGCAAAGCCACATTGACACTGCGGAAGCCCGTGCCGATCGGCGTGGTCAAAGGCCCTTTCAGGGCAACTTTATTTTTGCGTACGGATGCCAGGACTGTTTCCGGTAATGGCGTACCGTATTTTTCTATAACCTCACTGCCAGCTTCCTGTACATCCCAGTTAATTTTTACGCCGGTTGCTGACAAGACCAGCTGTGCCGCGGCGCTTATCTCCTGGCCAATGCCATCGCCGGGTATGAGTGTTACATTGTATTCTTTAGACAATTTATTCTCCTTTTAGAAACGATTACACAGATTATTAAGAGAGATTTCACAGATTAAAACGACCAATGACGAACCACAAACCACGAACGGTCTTTTAGCTTTTTCTATCAACTATCAACAATGCCTGCCCGCCAACGTTTGCTGGGAGGGAACTATCAACTTCTTCTATTTGCCGGGATCTGCTCTCCGGTCCTTAATATAGATACTCTTACTGAAGGTCTTGGCATAAGCGCCCAAATCTGCGCCAATTTCGCTTATTTCTTCAGGACACTCCAGGCTGATCCGTTCATTAGTCACCACCGCTATATAAATAGTCATAATCGGGAATTTATTGATATTCCCTTTGCGGTCATGGCTGATGATATAACTGCGCGCCCGGTCTTCTTCTGAATAAAACCTGGGTATCCCCTGGTCAAAACGGTTGATCACTTCCTGGCACATTTTATCAACGATATCCGGGCCACAGATAATGACAAAGTCATCTCCTCCGATATGTCCGGCAAAATCTGTCTCTTTACCCAGTTCCTTGACTGTTCCTGCGATCAGGTCTCCAGTAAACTTGATAACCTTATCACCGTGTTCAAAACCATATTTATCATTAAAAGCTTTAAATTGGCGCAAGTCAATGTGGCAGACTGCCATTCTTTCATGATTATCCAGCCTTTTTTGCAGTTCCTGTTTAATGGAAACATTGCCCGGCAGCTTGGTCAGCGGATTCGCATCCAGCGAGGTCATAGTGCGCCGCAAGATCATTTTTACCCTGGCTAATAATTCGATCGGCTCAAACGGTTTTACCACATAATCGTCTACGCCAGATTCAATACCTTTAACCTTATCCTGCACATCGCCCTTAGCCGTCAGCATAATGATCGGGATATGCCGGTACAGGATATCGGTTTTTAATATGCGCGCGACTTCATGCCCATTCATTTCCGGCATCATGTAATCAAGCACAATCAGGTCAGGAGGATTTTCTTTAACCCGGGCTATTGCTTCCTTGCCATTAAGCGCTTCTTTGACCTCATAACCTTCGCTTTCCAAGGTCAGTCTCAGCACATCTAAAATATCCCGGTTATCATCTACAGTAAGAATCGTGCTTTTATTTACAGCCATGCGCTACTCCTTAAACTGGCTTCAGTATGTTCAGCCTGATTAGAAGCGAACTTCGTGAGCTTTTATTTTATTTTAAGGCAAACCCTTTATGCTTCTTGATATGTTCAACCAAACCGCCGTCCTCAAGCAAAGTCAGCATGACCGGCGGGAGCGGTTTGATCGCCAGATTAATATTTTGCGTTTTATTGACCACAACGCCGCTGGAAAGATCTACTGATAATTCATCGCCTTCTTTGATCTGGTCAGTATCGCATTCTATTAACGGCAGTCCTATATTAAAAGCGTTACGGTAAAAAATGCGGGCAAAGCTTTTAGCCATTATGGCGCTGATCTTGGCATATTTGATCGCCTGGGGCGCTTGTTCCCGGGATGAGCCGCAGCCAAAATTTTTGCCGGCCACGATAAAATCACCATCCTGCCTTCTTTGGAAAAAACCGGGATCCAGGTCTTCCATGACATGGGTCGCTAATTCATTCGGATCCTGGATCTTGAATTTATAGCGGCCGCTGATAATATAGTCTGTATTAATATCGTCTTCCTGTGAAAACTTCCTGGCTTTACCGGTTAATAACATCGCCCCTCCAAAAAACGAAGTAAGTTGTTAGTTGTGGAAGTAGGTATAGAAGTAAGTCTAAAGTTTATAGTTTAGAGCCCAACATCCATAGACCTAAGACCAAACTTATTTCCTAACCTAACACCCAAAGACTTTCTTATTTCAGGTATTTTCTCGGATCAGTGATCTTACCTTCAATTACACTGGCAGCCACGGTAGCGGGAGAACCCAGATAAATAAAGGCATTGATATTGCCCATCCGGCCTTTAAAGTTACGGTTAGCCGTTGAAATAACATTCTCCCCATCTGCTGGTACGCCGTTATGCGTACCGACACATGGCCCGCATCCTGGAGTGACCAACGTCGCTCCCGCATCCAGTAATATATTAATATACCCCTTTTTCATCGCGTCTTTCAGGATCCAGTTACTGGCTGGCGCAACGATCAGGCGGACACCCTTTTTGATCTTTTTCCCTTTTAATACCTTGCAGGCGGCGGCAAAATCTTCCAACCGTCCATTGGTACAGGTACCAATATACCCCTGAGCTATCGGTGTTCCCGCAACCTCAGCTATTGGACAAACATTGTCCACCTGGTGCGGTTTAGCTATCTGCGGAGTAAGTTTACTGACATCATATTCAAGCACTTTGTAGTAATTGGCGTCAGCATCAGCCGATACTGGCTTGAACTTGCGTTTGGAATGTTGCTTAACCCAGGCCAGTGTTTTCCGGTCACAGTTCATGATCCCGAATTTTGCGCCCATTTCTATGGCCATATTAGCGATGGTAAACCGGCCTTCTACGCTTAAAGCATCAATAACCGGGCCAGTATATTCACAGGACATATAAGTGGCCCCATCTGCCCCAACTTGCCCGATCAGATACAAGATCAGGTCTTTGCTATAAACGCCCCGCGGTAATTTACCCTTACAAATAAACTTAATAGTTTCCGGGACTTTGAACCAGTTGTGTCCGGTAGCAGCGCAGGCAGCCACATCTGTGGAACCCATGCCGGTCGAGGCGGCATTCAACGCGCCATAGGTACAAGTATGAGAATCTGCTCCCACCACCAGGTCCCCCGGTACTACATATCCGCGTTCCGGGACTATTTGGTGGCATACTCCCTGCCCTACGTCATAGAAATTAATTTTTTGACCTAAGGAAAAATCGCGGATCTTTTTATGAATCCGGCTGACCCCTTCGTTGGGACTGGGTGAGGAGTGGTCAATAATTACCGCCATCTTCTTCCGATCGAATACTTTCTCCGCCCCCATTTTATTGAAGCTGTCAATAACAATGCCAGAGGTGCCATCCTGTCCCATACAGAAATCTATCCTGGATATAACCAGGTCATTAGCGCTTACGGCTTTACCAGCGTGCCGCGAAAATATTTTCTCAATAATCGTCTGTCCCAAGTTACACTCCAGCCATATTTATTAATTTAATAATTATATCATTTAGCGTTGTCATTTTCAATAGATTTTTGCAGTGAATTATATTCATTTTCAAATGCTTTTACCCTGGGAGCCAGCAGTAAGACGTGGTCATAGGCCGCCCGGGCTTCCGGCCAATGGCCCAGACGAGCATGGAAGAGAGCCAATTCCCTCCAGCGAAAAGGGTTTAAGGATTCAAGCTGCGCGGCTTTCTCCAAATAATGTTTAGCCGCCCAAATGAAGATTTCATCATTAAGTATCCTGCCTTGTACATAAAAGGCATTGGCGGCGCCGGCTTTTATCTCTGCGCTGAGAGGATTATATTTTAAGGCCTCTTGATAATGCAGCAAGGCCTGTATAGTATTTTGATTCTTTAACGCGGCCGCGCCTTGCTCCGCCTGATTCTGGGCATACACCGGCAGCAGCATGATCAGGCTGGCAGTGATGATCAGGCCCCAGGTACAAGCTAGTGTCAGCGGCAGTCGTTTTACGGCTAAAGCCATGGGTTTGCCTCCCTGCTCACGGCTCAAGCTTAAAACAGTACAGATCATACCGGTAAGGAGCAGGGCTAAAGCAGGATCATGCAGGTTAAACTCAAACATGCTCTGGACCACTATTCCGGTTACCCCAGCCATAAAAGCAGTCAGGTATATCTTGTTATCTTTCCTGATCAATTGGTTAGCTAAACGGTAAAAAAGAACCAAGAGCCAAACAAAAGCTAACACGCCTAGAAGCCCCAGGTCAGACCAGATATTCAAAAGTTCATTGTGCACATACGGTGCGGAGCGTAACTCTGGCATACTCTTATACTGCGGATAATAATACTTAAAAGTTTCTAATCCTGTGCCCAGGAGCGGGTGATCCCGCAGATAATCTAAGGTTTCAATATATAAGTCTTTTTTTTCATAGGTAAAAGGGTCTTGGATCTCCCGGTTAAACACCATGGTCCTCAGCGGCGTGGCCAGGACCACGGCAAAGACGATCAATATACCTGTGATAAAAGTATAAAATAAGGTTTTCCGTTTATAATAAAGCAGTATGGAAAAACCAATGAACAGGCTTAATAAACCACCCTTGGAACCAGTTAAAAACAAACCGACCATACCTACAGCCAGGGACAACCAGGTCAGCCAGCGGAACCAGTTTTTAGGTGACGGCTCAAGCAAGACGCTTAAAGCCAAGGTCATGGCTAAAGCCAGGAATCCCGCAAAATGATTGGGATTGGGGAAAAACACTTGCACCCGGCCATGGGCCGGCATACCCCATAAGCCAAAATAATACTCATATATTGCCAGAAATGACCAGACCACTGAGGCCATGATCACGGTTTTGAGTATGGCAGAAAATATTTGCTTATGATCTTCATAATTAATAACGACCAGGCCAAAGATCAGCAAGGCTGTAACCTTTAAGAACGCCTGCAGGCTTTCAAACAAGTGAGGTGATTTAGCCAGCCCGGCCACTGAAGCGATCAAAGCGATCAGGAGGACACGGTTCGCCACGATCATCCTGGTTTTAATAGATCCAGAGATTAGCATTTGGGTCAGCCAAATACCGCCAATACACCAGATCAGCGCTATCGCTAAGGTATCTCCAAAAAGGTGAGGAATCTGCGGAATAACCGCCGCGCCGGCCAGTAGTGCTATTATGGCCATAGTTTTCATCTTTTGCAAACCTAGAATATCGGTCACTTATCCCCCCTGATATTTTCATAAATACGCGCTATATCCTGGACCATAATATCGATATTAAAACTACCGGCAACAATTTTCCTGGCATTCTCAATGACAGTTACATTTTTCTCGGGATGCTCCAGGCAAGTAATGATCTTAGCCGCAAATTCCTGCTGGTTATGAAACCCGGCCAGGTAACCGGTAATCCCGTCTGTAATCACTTCCCTGGTACCATCGGCCGGAGTAGCCACGACCGGCACGCCGGAAACAAAAGCTTCCAGGATCACCCTGGGCAATCCTTCCCATAAAGAGGTGAGTACGCACACATCCATTATTTTAAGCATTACCGGAATATCAGAACGCCACCCCATGATCCTGACGTTATCAGTCAAAGATAATTTCCGGATCAGCCCTTCGATTTCCGGCCGCAGTTCACCATCACCGATCATGACAAATTGGACCTGCGGTATTTTACTTATCACTAATGGCGCTATCCGCACAAAATCCAAAGGCGCTTTTTGCGGTTTAAAGCAGGCGATCATGCCGACCACAGGAGCCTCTGCCGGCAGGCCGATCTTTCTCTTCTCCCCTATTTTGTCTATAGTGCGGGATTCATAATCTTTAACCTTGATCCCGCTATGAATAACAACATATTGCCCTGGCTTGCCAATTTTGGCGGCCAGGGCTTTTTTGGTATTTTCGGATGACACTACTATTATTTTATCAGTAATATGAGCCGTCAGGCGCTCGACCCAGACAAAAACCCATCTGGTCCAGGGTTTTTGAAATTCATTAAATCCAAATCCATGATAAGTATGAATGATCTTTTTAATTCCAGCTATCTTGGCTGCCCATCGGCCAAGAATGCCAGCTTTTGAGGAATGAGTATGGACCAGGTCAAATTTCTCCTGGCGGCAGATCCGATACAAGGCTACTAAAGCCAGTAAATCTTTCCAGGGATGTATCGAACGGATCAAGGACGGGATAAAAAGGACTTTTGTACCCAATGATTTGTTCGCTGCCTCATCCAGCTGGCCTCCTCTGCCGGTGAGTAAATAGCATTCATAGTATTGGGGCTCCAGATGGGTTACTGTATATAATGTATTTTCCTGGGCCCCTCCCAGTTCCAGTTGAGTTATAATATGAGCTACTTTTAGCTTGGGCAAGATTTTACTCTTTCCTATCTAAGCAATAGTTTTAAATGTTCAATCTGTTGTTTTAGCCCATCCTCAAAATTACAGATTGGGGCATAGTTTATGCTCTCTTTGGCTAATTCAATATCAGCAAAGGTATCCTGTACATCTCCTTTGGCTTTACCCAAGTGTTCCACCTGAAGTTTTTTCCCAGTCATACTTTCGATCAAAGAGAGGACTTCATTGATCGTGATCTGGCTTCCTCCGCCTATATTCAGGGCCTGGCCAGGCTGGCCAAGTTCAGCCGCCGCCAGGTTGGCTTGCACTATATCGGTGATAAAAGTAAAATCACGGGTTTGTTTTCCATCCCCATACACTTTGATCTTTTCATCCTGTAAAGCAGCATTGATAAATTTATGAATACCCATATCCGGGCGCTGGCGCGGTCCAAAAACCGTGAAATAGCGCAAACTGACAACCGGCACCTTATAGTTTTTAAAGTAAAGGTAACAAAGGTTTTCAGCTGCCAGCTTTGTGACGCCATAGGGCGATACGGGACAAAGGACATTGCCTTCTTTCATTGGTAATGGACTATCCCCATAAACCGAGCTGGAAGAAGCATACACTATTTTTTTAATAGGAAAAGCCTTAGCTGCTTCCAACAGGTTTTGGGTAGCAGCAATATTTGATAGAAGATAATGGGAGAACTGTCCACCCCAGCTGGTTCTGACCCCGGCTTGGGCCGCCTGGTGAAAAATATAATCCACATCTTCCAGGATACGGCTCAAATCAACAGTGCTGAGGTCTTTCTCCACTAAGGTAAACTTGGGATGTTTCTTAAAAGCAGCGATGTTGCTCTCTTTAATTTCCCGGCGGTAATAATCAGTAAATGAGTCAAGCCCGATCACCGGGCAATCAAGTTCCAGTAATTTTTCCGTCAAGTGTGATCCAATAAATCCAGCACAGCCAGTAACCAGACAGTTTTTATTTTTTAACATCGCTTTTCCTCTTTTTAGAACAGTCAATACGAATAACAGTTATTAGGTGTATGTTTTGGAAGTAAGTTTAGTCTTAGGTTAAAAGGTGTTAGGCTCTAGACTAAAGACTCTAGCCCTACTTCCATACTTACTTCTACAACTTTCACCCTATTACTACCTCTTTTTGTTCTTACTGGTAACTTCTCTTTATACTTTCCGCGGTGGAGCGGCCCCACTCCAACGCATCTTCCATGGCTGAATATTCCCAGGCCCCGTACCGGCCAACAGAATAAATTCCCTTCTTCCTTAAAAATTCCCTGATCATCGTAACATTCCTGGTCCGGTTAAAATCATGAATACAATAGGCCGGCGATATTTTAAAGGTATTTACGGTCACTACCCGGGAACGATTTTCCAGGATCCCCACCTGACGCAGATAGGCCAGGCTCTTATTTACCAAGCTGTTCACTTGTCGCTCGTTCATTTTGGCCAGGCTGCCGGCCCGGCAGGCTATCTCTAGATACAAGGAACTGGTCCCGGCCGGATGATTATGCCTGGATAAATTACTGGTATATCCCACCCGATAAAACGGATACTTCTTTTCCGGGAAATAGACCCAGTGCTGAGCAGAAGCCAGGGCTGGCTTAACTCCAATATTAATATTCAATACCTCATTATAGCGCAAAGCTGCCGCCTGCTGCTTAATAGTTAGGGGCAGGTCTTCGATCATATTCACCAGTTCCTGCAGGCTGAGCGAGCTTACTAAATTTTCATATTTGATTGCCAAACCCGAGTTAAACTTTACCACCCGGTCATGTAAATTCAGTTTGACTGCTTTTTCCTGCAGATGAATTCCCTTCAGTTTCTTCGCGAGCGCATCAGGCAAGGACTGGATACCGTTATATTCAGGATAATAAAAGCTGGCATTGTAGCCTATCCGCCGCGATTGGTCTAGCAGCGCGCCCGTAACCACTTCGGCTAAAGTAGGATCAGGCACATAAGAACCCAGCCACTCGGTGGTCAGTTCTTGAACGGGGATAGTCCACAGTTTTTCATTATAACTAAACATGAAGTGTTTAGCGATACCCCGGCCAAAATGCTGCAAGACCCAATGGTAAAATCCTGCTTCCTTATCCTTTTTAGGCCAGTCTTTGATCCGGGCTTCAATAAAACCCAGGACACATTCCTTGATCACCTTTTCCGGTAAGCCATAAGTATTGGCCTGGAATGGGTAGCGGGTATATGTTTGATGCGAATAAATCCAGCTATTGCGGTGATGAGCGGTAAGCTGGCCAGGGAGCAGAGATTTGACCAATTTTTTTGCTCCAGGTTTTTTCAGATGCAGTAAATGCCCGGTATAGTCAAATAAAAAACCATCCTGGGATACGGTCCGGCAAAGGCCTCCAATGCTTTTTTCTTTTTCATATATTCCGTATTCCAGGGACCCGGACAGCAGCCGCGCGCAGTTTAAACCTGTAACTCCTGCCCCTAGGATAACGACTTGCTTATTCATGAAAATGAGGTTTCTCCATATCTATTTTACTTAAAATAATACCTACTCTTAAGGAAATTAAAGCCACCAAAATATAGATGGCCACTGCCCAGCGGAAATTCACCTTAGAGATCATTAAAGCGGCAGTACTCAGTCCTATGGAAGCGATATATGTTGTAACCACTACCTTACGCCTGGAAAATCCCAGTTTTTCCAAACGCAAAGCAAAATGGTCCGGGCTGCCCTGAAAAATATTTTTACCTTGCTTAAAACGCAGGATCATCACCAAGAAAGTATCGTAGATAGGGATTCCCAGGATCAGGATCGGCGCATATAAAGCGATATTATTTACCTTGGAATAACTGGTGCCAATAGAGAGTACCGCTAATACAAATCCTAATACTAAACTGCCCGCGTCACCCATAAAAATCCTGGCTGGAGAAAAATTATAGCGCAAAAATCCTAAGGCCGCGCCAGCCAGGGCGGCAGCGGTATAATTTACATATATTTGTTCAGCTGGCGGATTAATGAACAGGAAAACTAAGGCAGCGATAACGGCAACCCCGCTGCTTAAGCCGTCCATGATATCGATGATATTGAACGCGTTGGTCACTCCTACCACCCAGAGAATGGTCAGGATAATCGCGATGTAATCAGGAGTGATAAACTTGATCCTGATATCAAAAACAATAAGGAGGGTAGCAATGAGCACCTCCAGGAATAATTTTATCTTAAAAGATAATGGCCGCAGGTCATCAACCAGTCCCAAAATCATGACCAAGGTGGCGCCGATAATAATTACGGCGATTTCCTTAAAAGGAAGCCCAAGCGCCAAAGCTACCACTATGGCCAGGATAAAGGCCAGGTAAATAGCCAAACCTCCTAAATAAGCTACCGGTTCCCGGTGAGTCTTGATAGCATTAGGGTGGTCCAGGATATTAAGCTTAAACGCTAAGATCCTGACTAAAGGCGTAAAAATCAGGGACAACGTCAAAGCACAGGCAAAAATGATCAGATTCTTTGGCATTGGTCCTCTTGGTTACTTCTGAGATAAAAAAGCGATGCGTGATTCTGCGACGATCACCCAGATACTTTCCGGGAAATCCTGGATGACTTTCTGATAGGTGTCAATCGCTTTTCTATTGTCTTTTAGCTGTTCACAGCATTGAGCAATGTAATAATAAGCATAATCAAGAAATTCAGCTTGCGGGTAATTAGTAATAAATTTTTCGTAGGCTACAATAGCCTCAGGGGCTTTTTGCAATTTTTTGTAACACTCCCCGACTTTATACATGGCTTTGCCGGCAAAAGGGCTTTGCCCGTAAATATCCACTATTTTTTCATACTCTTCAATCGCCCGCTCGGTCCGGTTGGTCTTGTACATGTATATTTCAGCGATACTGAACTGGGCCTCAATGGCCAATTTGGTCTGTCCGTAATTGGTGATCAGTTTCCGGAAATTTTCCAGGCTGTCTTCATATTTTTTATCTTCATAAAAACGCTCAGCCAGCACATATACCCGCAATGGCTCGTAATTTTCTTCGGGATTTTCCTCGATTAGATTGATCCTGGCGTGGGCGATCTTGATCCATTTGCTTTGCGGATATTTTTCCATCAGTACCTTATAGGCGGTCCGGGCTTTAGTAAAATTATATAAATTAAAGAAATAAAGGTTCCCTAATTTCTGCTGGATCTCCTCCAAGCAGGAAGATTCAGGATAATTTTTAATAAACTCAGTATAATCTATTTCCAGCTGGGACATTAAATTATTATCCTCAGGCTTCAATCCTAATTGAAATTCCGAGACCAGGCATCTTCCCAGCTGCACATACTCTGATTTTTTATAGTAATTAATATAGTTTTGGTAATCCCCGACCCCGTCATTAGTAGCAGTATGCTCACTGTTGACAGTTGGTTTTAATTTACTTTTAATACGATGCTCTACAGCCTTCAAGTAGGTTAGATACTCTTCCAGCTTTTTAGCCTTACCCTTTTGCCCGACACGCAGGGAAACTACAATAAAGATCAAAACAATGATAGATCCGGCTAGCGCTAAGACCGCTGGACTGGGTAACCAGTCCAGCAGCGATGTGCTGGCTGGTTGCGGGTCCTGGGTAGATTCACCTTGAATGAGCTGACTAAAAGCTAATTCATTTTTAGCTTGTCCAGCCCAATAACTATGCGGGCTCAGGATCAAGGAACGTTTCAGGTTAGTAATGGCGGCTGCATAGTTACTCTCCTGCAAAGCCCGGGTGCCTTCCCGGAAAAACTTACTGCCGATATTCTGGCGATAGCTTCCTGCTCCTAAAAATAAGCCGCCTAAAATGAGCAGTAAAAAGATTACCTTGGTTCTTGCTTTCATTCTGGTTTTCATGATTTCACCTGTGCCATTTGGTTATTTCTTTCTTAATTGCCTGATAAAATTCTTTTTCCCTGATCTTGCCAACAATTTTACCGCGCCGAAAGAGTAATCCTTCTTTTCTCCCGCCAGCTAATCCGAAATCTGCTTCCCTGGCTTCTCCCGGCCCATTAACCGCGCAACCCATGATCGCGATCTTTAACGGCAGTTTCCAGCAGGTTTGCGGTTGGTTCATTATGTCTTTATACACCCGGCTAGCTAAAGTAACAACATCTATTTGCGCCCGGGAACAAGTAGGACAAGATATTATTTCGGGATAATACTTACGTAATTTCAGACTCTGCAAAATAGCATAAGCCACCTTGATCTCTTCTTCTGGAGCGCTGGTCAAAGACACCCGGACCGTATCCCCGAGGCCTTCAGCCAGCATTGTTCCTATTCCCACGCTTGATTTAATTATGCCAGCTTCAGCCACACCAGCTTCAGTAATACCTAAATGCAAAGGATAAGAAAATTTCCTGGACGCCAGATGATAGGCTTTGATGGTAGTCGGCACATCGGTCGCTTTTAAAGAAAGCACTATATCCTTAAAGCCGGCATTTTCAAAAAACTCAATATAATCAGCTAACGCCCTGACCATCAGCGTCGCTTTATCCACCCGGCGATTCTGGCGCAGAGACTTAAGCGAACCGGAATTTACTCCGATGCGGATGGCAATTTTCCTGGCTTTGGCCCGATCCAGGACAATGGCTAACTTGTCTTTGGCCATATTGCCAGGATTTATCCTGATCTTATCCACTCCCTGGTTAATGGCCTCCACTGCCAATTGCCACTGGAAATGGATATCCGCGACCAACGGTATCTTTATTTGTTTCTTGATCCGGCCCAGGCACAAAGCCGCGGCCATATCCGGAACGCCGACGCGGATTATCTCACAATTAATCTTTTCCAGCCTTTTGATCTGGGCAACGGTTGCTTTAACATCAGTGGTGATAGTTTTGGCCATAGACTGCACCGCAATCGGATTATTTCCCCCGATCTTCACGCCGCCAATATTCACTACTTTAGTTTTATTTCTAGGTATTTTCATATTTATTTTTCTTTTCTATACGCTAAACGCTTTACGCTATCCGCTATTTCGGCCCCGGTATCAGCAGCCTGACAATATCCTTATATGTGGCAAACAAAAAAATCAGCAGTAAAACCGCTAAGCCAATAGTTTGGGCAATTTTTATTTTTGCAGGGCTGACCGGTTTTCCTTTGATCGCCTCGATCACCAGGAAAAGTATATGCCCGCCGTCAAGTATCGGAATCGGAAACAAGTTGAATACCCCCAGGTTAATGCTTAAGACGGCGATGAATGCAACCAGGCTGGCAAAGCCAGCCTTAACTCCAACGCTGATCATCTGGGCTATGCCTACAGGGCCTGATACTTCGGGAGCGATCTTGCCAGAGATCATCCACCAGATAGCTTTCAAAGTGATGACGGTCCAGGAATAGGTTTCCTCAAAGCCCTTAATTAAAGCCCTCAAGGGATTATCCCGTTCCAGTTTTTGGCTCGAACGGATCCCTAAGATCCCCACTTTTCTTTCCTGGTCATATTCAGGAACCAGTTTAACGATCATTGACTTTTTATCACGCAGCACTTCCAACGGCAATTCTTTGCCATAATTTGGCTGGATGATCTTGGTTAACTCATCCCAGCTCGTTATCTCCTGATTGCTTATTTTTTTAACAATATCGCCTTCTTTAAGTCCAGCTTTAAAAGCAGGAGTATTTTCATAAACATAGCCGATACGGGTAGTCGAAGTATCAGGGACATTAATCCCAACCATAAAAATAATAGTGAACAATAAAACCGCCAGGACAAAATTCATCACCGGCCCGAAAGCTACAATAAACGCACGCTTATACCATTTTTGCGCCAGGTAGCTCCGCGGATCCAGGGCCTGGGGGTCTCCTACTTCATCTCCCAACATGCGCACATAGCCGCCTAAAGGGAAAAGGTTGACACTGTAATAGGTTTCCTTACCCTGGAAGCCAAACCATTTAGGACCGAATCCTATCGCGAATTTTTCTACTTTTACCTTTAGCAATTTAGCGATAATATAATGGCCAAACTCATGAAAAATGACTAACAAGCTAAAGGCAATAATAATGATCAGAGTGACTAACATTTCTTATCCCAACCTTTTAATATATTTTTTGGCTTCCGCCCGGGCCCAGTCGGCGGTACTGATTATTTTGCTTAAAGCAGGCCGGGGTACTGTTTCGTGCTTTCTCATAACGTTGTCAATAACCTTGCTGATCTGGATAAAGCCGATCTTATTGTCCAGGAAACTTTGTACCGCTACTTCATCGGCCGCACTCATCACCGCCGGCATGGTACCACCGATTTTAGCGGCCTGAAAAGCATATTTAAGACATGGGAACCTGGTAAATTCAGGTTTAGTAAAAGTCAGCTTGCCGATCTTGGTTAAATCCAGCTTGGGCAGGTCATTGGCCGGCCGGTCCGGATAACACAGGGCATACTGGATAGGTAATTTCATATCCGGGATAGCCATCTGGGCGATGACCGAACCATCAGTAAACTCAACCATGGAATGGACAATACTTTCCGGATGTATAACTATGTGTATTTTTGAAAGTTCTAGGCCAAAAAGATGATGGGCTTCTATGACTTCAAATCCTTTATTCATCAAAGTAGCTGAATCAACAGTCACTTTCCGGCCCATATTCCAGGTTGGATGCGCCAGAGTCCTGGTAACATCAACAAAAAACAATTCCTGCTGGCTCAACTGCCAAAACGGACCGCCGGAAGCAGTCAGGATCAGGCGTGAAACATTTTTTGCCGGTTCATTTTTTAAACACTGCCAGAGAGCTGAATGTTCGCTGTCAACCGGCAATATTTTAACTTTATGGCGAGCGGCTTCGTTCATAACGATTGAACCAGCCATGACCAGTACTTCCTTATTAGCCAAGGCGATATCACGGCCTTTGTCTATAGCGGCCAAGGTCGGTTCTAAGCCCAATGCTCCGACTAACGATGAAACAACCAGGTCTACACCAGGCCAGGTCGCAGCAGATAATAATCCGGCTGGCCCGTGCATAATCCGCACCGTTTGCCGATATTTCTTTTTTAGCCGCGCCGCTGCCTCTAAGGTACTGACCACCACAACTTCCGGATGAAAGCGCTGTATCTGCTTTTCCAGTAGATCAAGGTTATTATTACCGGTCAACCCTACTACCCGGAACCGGGCCGGGCTGGCTGCTGCCACTTCTAATGCGCTAACGCCTATTGATCCGGTTGACCCTAAAATTACTAATTTCTTCATCGGCAATACAGTATCCTTACGATAAGAATGATTTTATAAAATAATACACGATTGGTCCAGTGAGAATAAAACTATCAAACCGGTCAAGTATCCCGCCATGGCCAGGAATTAGCCTGCCGCTGTCCTTGGTGGCAAAATTTCTTTTCAAAGACGACTCGGCCAGGTCGCTCAACTGCGCGATGATCGTAATAGCCAGGACCAGAGCCAGAGTTGGCAGCCATGGTTTTTGCGGTAATAGAACTATTTTCATTATACTGCCAGCGATGAGACCGGCCAAAATACCGCTCCCTGCCCCTTCCCACGATTTATTGGGACTGATCGCGGGAGCCAGTTTGTTTTTACCAAACCGCTTGCCCATCAGATAAGCAGTTATATCAACCGCCCAAATTGTCAGGAATAATAAATAAGTATATTCGCGGCCTAAAGGGAATTCCTCCCTGATTAATAACAAATAACTTAAAGTCCAGCCCAGGTAATAAACTCCAGTAAAGGCTAAAGCGGTTTGCTGCCAAGAGACAACAGCGGAACCGGAAAAAACAGTGATCAAGATAATAACGGTTAGGAAAATTGTGGTTAGTAAATCTGCAGGATTATGGTGATATGACTGGTTCTGCCCGTTGTTCAAATAGATCAGCAAACTCAACAAGAGCACAGCCATAAAACTGGTTAGTCTCAGGCTGCGGGAAGAAACATTAGCCAGGTTAAAGAATTCAGCCAGGCCAGTGATGATGATTATTTCAATTAATAGCAAGTATACCGGCCCGCCCAGATAAATAGCGGTGATAATTAGCGGAATACCGATGATACTGGAAAGTAACCTTTTATTAAATTCCTCCAAAACGCCTCTCCCTTTTCTGATAAGCTATTATTGCTTTTAAGAGATCTATTTTGGTGAAATCAGGCCACATTAGCGGAGTAAAATATAGCTCGCTATAAGCTAACTGCCAGAGCAAGAAATTACTGATCCTTTCTTCTCCGCTGGTCCTGATCATGAGATCGACATCCCCAAGCGCGGGATGATAGAGATACCGGCTTACTGCCTGTTCGTTAATTTCATCTATACTCAACTTACCAGTATTGACTTGTTTTATCAGCGCTCGGCAAGCATCAGTTATTTCCTGCCGGCCGCCATAATTAAGGCACAAGTTGAATACCATGCCCCGATGGTTCTTGGAAGTTTCAATGTTCTGATTGATAACGGCCTTTGCTGCTTCCGGCAGGCCTTCGATCTGCCCGGAGACTACCATCTTAACATTCTTACGGATCAGGTTTTTTAATTCTTTTTTTAAATACTTAACCAGCAAGGACATGAGAAACGAAACTTCTTGTTGCGGACGGGACCAATTTTCTGTAGAAAAAGCATATAAGCTTAAAGCTTTAATCCCCAGGTCAGAAGCGGCAGTAACTATCTCTGAAACTCTTTTCGCGCCCATGGCATGGCCGGATATTCTGGGTAAATGTTTATTTTTAGCCCAGCGCCCGTTACCATCCATGATAATAGCTATGTGACCGGGCATTCTTAACGGATCTAGCTCTTTTTCTAATTCGGTTATGCTTACTTTGGACATTTTAAACCTGACTGATAGCTTCGACCGGACAATTTCCCGCGCAAGATCCGCAATCAGTGCATTTATCAGCAGCTATTTTATATTTCTCTCCGTCTTCAGAAATAGCTGAGACCGAACAGGTATCTACACACGCTCCACAAGCTATACAAGCATCGCTAATTTTATAAGCCATTTAAAATCCTCCGGATTCGCTTATGGCTTATAGCTTATGGCAAATACTTCCTTTGTTTTGCTCTATGCCATACGCCATATGCCAATAGCTGCATTTTAGACTTCCATTATTTCTTTTTGTTTATGCAAAACAACTTCGTCAACCTTCTTGATCATTTCATCGGTAGTTTTTTGTACATGATCCAAGCCTTTGAACTTCTGGTCTTCGGTTATTTCCTTATCCTTTTCCATTTTTTCAATAATTTTATTATATTGATGGCGGATATTGCGGACTTCCACCTTTTTTTCTTCGGCAAACTTATGCGCCCGCTTGACCAATTCCTTGCGTCCTTCTTCGGTCGGAGTCGGCATGACGAGGCGGATAATTTGGCCATCATCAAGCGGGGTAATACCTAAAGTTGACTTAAGAATTGCTTTTTTGATCTCCGCCATAGCGCCCTTATCCCACGGTTTGATCTCCAATACCTTGGCTTCCGGCACAGAAATACTGGCTACCTGTTGTATTGGCGCCAGGTTGCCATAATATTCCACTTTCAGGTCAGCTAACAACGACGGATGCGCCCGGCCAGTCCGGATAGATGAAAACTCCTCTTTGAGTTTTTCCAGGGTTTTATTCATCTTCTCAAGCAGTTCTGCGTTTACCGTATTTATGTTCATCCTGAAAGCACTCCTTTCGGTTAGGGACATGACACTACTATCGTATGATCGTTCCCACATGTTTTCCTAAAATAGCCTGCCTGATATTACTTTTCCGGTAAATATCAAAAACAATGATCGGCATTTTGTTATCCATACATAAGCTGAGAGCAGTGGTATCCATTACTTTCAGACCTTTTTTTAGCGCGTCCATATAGGAAATTTCACTGAACTTCTTAGCCTGGCTGTTCTTCATCGGGTCACAATCGTAAACACCATCAACCTTAGTCGCTTTTAACACTACCTCTGCGCCTATTTCCACTGCCCGTAACGCGGCGGTGGTATCAGTAGTGAAGTACGGATTGCCTGTCCCGCCGGCAAAAATAACTACCCGGTTCTTCTGTAGATGACGGATAGCCTTGCGGCGGATATAAGGTTCAGCTATCTTCTGCATTTCGATCGCTGTTTGCACCCGGGTATGCACCCCATGTTTGCGTTCCAAATAATCCTGCAAAGCCAAGGCATTAATAACCGTAGCCATCATGCCCATATAATCAGCCGCGACCCGGTCAATACCATGCTTATCAGCCGTGATCCCGCGGAAAATATTGCCTCCCCCGATGACCACGGCGATTTGCACTCCCAGATTACTGAGATCTTTGATTTGACTCGTAACGAAGTCAACCATGCCTGAATCAATGCCAAATTTCTTTTCACCGCTCAGGACTTCTCCGCTTAGTTTCAGCAACACCCGCTTATAAAACGGACCTTTCATGGTGACTCCTTTTAAGTACGATTACACCGATTCTTAAGAAAGCTCGTTTTGTGAGCGTTAAGCTTCGCCTAATTTTATCCTGGCGAAACGCCGCACGGTAATATTCTCTCCCAGTTTAGCAATGGTATTCTTTAAATGATCAGACACCTTGATCTTGTCATCCTTGATAAAAGGCTGGTCCAGCAGGCAAAACTGCTCATAATATTTTTCCAGTTTGCCTTCCATTATTTTTTCCACTACATTGGCTGGTTTGCCGGTCACCTGCGCTTTGGCAATCTCCCTTTCCTTATCCAGGATCTCCGCCGGGACATCCTGCCTTTTTACATACAAGGGATTTACTGCCGCCACCTGCATGGCCACATCATGGGCCAGGGCCTGAAAATCCTCGGTGCGGGCTACAAAATCAGTTTCACAATTTATTTCTACCAAAGCGCCTAACTGGCCTCCTAAATGAACATAGGAAGCTACCAATCCCTGGGAAGTGGCGCGAACTGATTTTTTTTCTGCCTGGGCTATGCCCTTAGTGCGCAGGATCTTAATCGCTTCATCGATCACGCCTTTAGATTCTTCCAGGGCTTTTTTGCACTCTAAGACACCGGCCCCGGTAGTCTGGCGTAATTTTTGCACCATCTCCATACTAATTGCCATTTTCTTACTCCTCTAGTTTATGCCTGTTCGGCTACATTGGTCCAGCCGGTACTAGTTCCTTTGTCATCTTCTGCCGCTTTTTGCGCTTCCTGGGCTTCCTGGGCCTTATTAGCTTCATCTTTCCTTAGTTGCTGCCCTTCCATTACTGCATCTGCGACGATTGAAGATAACAATTTGATCGCTCTAATCGCGTCATCATTGGCCGGAATAATATGGTCTACCTGGTCCGGGTCGCAATCACTGTCAATCACGCCGACTATAGGTATTTCCATCTTGCGGCACTCTTTCACCGCATTCTGCTCGACATTGGTATCAACTATAAATACCAGTCCCGGCAGTTTCTTCATACCCTTGATGCCGCCTAAAAGCTTCTCCATTTTTGCACGTTCTTTTTCTATTAATGATTGTTCTTTCTTTGTAAGCATCTCAAGACGTCCGCTGTTTTTCATCTCTTCAATCTCAGCTAAACGTTCGATGCTTTTATGGATGGTTTGGTAATTAGTGAGCAACCCTCCAACCCAGCGCTGGTTAATATAATACATCCCGCAACGCTTCGCCTCTGCGCTTATCGATTCTTGCGCCTGCTTCTTGGTACCGACAAAAAGAACATAATCTCCCTGAGCAACTCGTTCGACTATATACTTATATGCCTCCTTGATTTTCTTGACTGTCTTCTGGAGGTCGATAATATGGATTCCATTCCTCTGGCCGAAGATATATTTGGCCATCTTCGGGTTCCATCTCTTTGTCTGATGTCCAAAATGGACGCCTGCTTCTAACAGCTGTTTCATAGATATCACTGACATTTTTTCACCCCCCCTCTTTTGAAATTTTAAATTCTAAATTTTCCCCTGCTGATCTCATTAAACGAGATCAATGCCGCGGGGACTTCCTAAATCTCAGATAAAAACCATACCTGAAATAACTTTATAAATATATCATATTGTGGTCATTTTTGCAAGGAAAATAATTTAGTCAAATTCTTCCAGATCCGGCCAATTTGGCTCTCGTTAAATATCACCGCGATCCGTTCATGCTCTGCCAGCTCTTCTTCCCCTATTACCGCCGGGCCAAACCTGACTTTGAGCCGCACTTTTTCCTGATCCTGAATTATCGCTTCCACCGGTACAGTCAAGGGGATTATCTCTTCAGATCCATCCCGCTTGATGCGCCCCCCCAGCAGCTTGGACAAATATTGGGCAATATCCCGGGGATCGGTGATCTTGGTCCAGATCATTTCCCCAGGCTGCAGGTCACGAACCGCTTTTCCTTCCCGGCCGATATTCTTGATCGTTTCCACTTTTAAGACTAAAGAGGCCAGCTCTTCCGGCTGATCAATCGGCTCCGGCAGACGCAGCTTGGCAATATCTTCATCTATTTGTTCTTTAAGTTCCTTAAACTGGAAAAGATTCACTTCCTCCAGCTGGAGATTAAGTTTAATGCTTTCCTCCGGGCTGATTACTTTTAGTTCCCTGGCCAGCATTTTTTCCAGGCTTTCCTTGTTATTTTGGACCAAAGCTTCAAAAATATCATTTTTCTTTTCGCCGCGGGTCCAATTTTTTAAATGTTCCTGCAGTTTCTGGGTTATTTCCGGCTGGCTGCCCTCTCCCAATTTGAGGGCATAGAGCTTGCGTTCAAATTCATGCCAGGGCTTATTCAAACCATGCTGGTAAATTCCCGGGTTACAGGTGACAATATTAGCCAGTCTCAAGACCTTATTTAATTTAATATCGGCAATCAGAACCAATAAACCAAAAAAACTGGCGTCACCGCTCTTAAACTTGCCTTTGATGACAACGATCTGTTTTAACAGGGAATTAATGATCTTAATGGCCTTTTCAACATCATGGCCAGTGGACTGCAAGACCAGCTCTGCCTGGTCCGCATCACAACCAGTCTCTTCCATAATCAATTGTTTTTTTTCTTTAATTTTTTCCGGCATTTGCACTACCTTGGCGGATAGCGTTTAGCGGGTAGCGTATAGAAAATCAATTGCACTTCCTATCCGCTATACGCTATACGCTTTACGCTAGTTTTAAGCTCTCGGATGACTTTTTTCGTAAACTTTTTTCAGTCTTTCCATAGTGACATGGGTATATTTCTGTGTTGTTTCCAGGCTGTTATGTCCCAGCATTTCCTGGATCGAGCGCAAGTCACAGCCGGCATTTAATAAATGAGTGGCAAAAGTATGCCTGAGCACATGAGCGCTGATCTTTTTGGTGACACTCGTTTTCCTGATGTAAAAATCGATCAGCCGGTTGATGCTCCGGTCAGTGATCCTGCGGCCATGATAATTTATAAACACCGCTTTCGCTTCACGGCTAATCACGGCTCTTTCATCCAGGTAGCGGTATAAAATAGCCAGGGCTTTTTCCCCGATCGGGACCACTCTTTCCTTAGCGCCCTTACCGCGGATCCTGACCAGGCCGCTTAAAAAATCAATGTCTTCCAGGTTAAGACCAGTGAGCTCAGCTACTCGTATTCCTGTGGAATATAATGTTTCCAGGATCGACCGGTCCCGTAAGGCTTTAAAACCGCTATCGCCGGGGGCCTGCAGTAATTGCATCATTTCAGCCACTTCCAGGAATTTAGGCAATTTCTTATCCTGTTTTGGCGCGTGCAATATCTTAGCCGGATTATTTTCCAGGTATTTCTTCTTCTGCAGAAATTTAAAGAAAGATTTTAAAGCCGCTACTTTCCGGCCAATACTTGATTTCTGGTATTTCTTTTGGTTGAGGTCAGCCAGAAACTGCCTGAGCACGAGGTGGTTTATCTCGTTATAAGATTTGATTTGTATTCCTGCCAGAAAACTGGCAAATTGCTGCAGGTCGATACGGTAATTGCGTACCGTCTGCGGGCTTTCATTTTTTTCATAAGCCAGGTATTTTCCGAAAGCCTCTATCTGTTCTTGCATAAATACCTTTTCTTAGACGCTCTATTAAGTCGCCCTTCAGCTGGAAAATAAAAAGGGCTATTTTTGCTCAAGAGATTTAGTATTCCGGCATTTAGGGAAACCGCTGCAGGCCAGGAACTGGCCTCTCTGGCTGGTGCGGATCACCATCGGCTTACCGCATTTCTCGCATATTTCTGTGGTCATTTCCGGCCCGGTATTCTGGTTGGTCCCGTCCAGATTTGACGTATAGCGGCATTTCGGATAACCGCTGCAGGCCAGGAACTGGCCCTTGCGCCCTGAACGAATGACCAAAGGCTGGCTGCAAATCGGACATTTCTGGCTGGTTACTTCAGCCGCTTTTTTTGGGCCCCCTTCATCCAAATGTTCCTTGTACTTGCATTTAGGAAAATTGGAGCAGGCAATAAACTTACCGTAACGGCTGAAACGCATCACGAGCGGAGCATTATCCAGAGGACAAAGGCGATCGGTCTTGGCCCCCTTACTGATGGTTTCTTCCGCTTGTTTCAAAGTCTGGCTAAAGGAAGCATAGAATTCCTGAAGTACCGCGGTCCACTCCTGTTTTCCTTCAGCAATTTCATCCAGTTCTTCTTCCATCCGGGCGGTAAAGCCAATATCGATAACAGTTGAAAAATTGTCTTTTAACAAGTCATTAACATGATAGCCGATAGGTTCAGGATAGAACTTGTGTTCTTTTATTTTAACATATTTCCTGGTTTTAATGGTATTAATAATCGGCGCATAGGTAGAAGGCCGCCCAATTCCGTATTTTTCCAATATCTTGATCAGGCTGGCTTCATTAAAACGCGGCGGGGGTTCGGTAAACTTCTGGTCTGATAACAACCTGACCAGGTCAAGTAGATCCTTTTCCGTTAAAGCCGGCAGTTTAGCCTTGGCCTCTTCTACCGCTTTTTTCTTTTCAGTATCTTCCTCTTCTTCCTCTTCAATATACAAGACCATAAAACCGTCAAATTTCACGGTTTGGCCGGTGGCCCGGAACAGGTATTCATTGGAAGTCCTGATATCCACTGAAACGCTATCCATGATCGCACTGGCCATCTGGCTGGCCACAAAGCGCTGCCAGATCAAGTTATATACTTTGTACTGGTCCGGGGTCAGGAAATTCTTGATCTCCTCAGGAATATTCCTGACTGATGTCGGCCGGATCGCCTCGTGTGCTTCCTGGGCTCCTTTTACCGTCTTGTAGATCCGGGGAGATTCAGGCAGGTATTTGTCGCCATATTGCTGTTTAATGAACGCTGACGAATCCGCCTGCGCCTCTTTACTGATATTAAAAGAATCCGTACGCATATAGGTGATCAAGCCGCTGAAACCTTTTACTTTAAGGTCAATACCTTCATACAGCTGCTGCGCGATCCTCATGGTCCGGTCTACACTGAATCCTAATTTACGGAAAGCCTCTTGCTGCAGAGTACTGGTAATAAATGGCGGCGAGGGATTTCTTTTGACTTCCTTACGGGTGATTTTTTCAACCTGGTATTGCGCCTGTTGCAGGGAGGCAACTATTTTCTCCGCGTCATTCTTGTTACCAATATCCATTTTCTCGATTTTTTTATCTTTTAAGCCGATCAAGGAAGCCAGGAATTTCAGGGGTTGCCCTTTTTTTTGCAGCTCAGCCTTGATGACCCAGTATTCCTGCGGCTTGAAATTTTCTATTTCCCGTTCCCGTTCCACGATGAAACGCAAGGCAATGGATTGTACCCGCCCAGCGGACAATCCCTTGCCTAACAGCGGACTGATCTTATAGCCGACCAGCCGGTCCAGGATCCGCCTGGCTTGCTGGGCATTGACCAGGGACATATCCAGCTGCCGCGGACTATGCAGAGCAGCCTCGATGGCTCCTTTGGTGATCTCGTGAAAAACAATGCGCTGCAGCTTTTCCGGCAGCGCTTTCGTCGCATTAGCGATGTGCCAGCCAATGGCTTCACCCTCGCGGTCTTCGTCAGTCGCCAGATAGACAATGCCGGCTTTATTGACATAGCTGGTCAATTCTTTGACAAACTTCACTTTTTCCGGCGGGATCACATAGGTAGGAGTGAATTTATTCTCAATATCCACACCCAGCTTGCCTTCAGGCAGGTCCCGGATATGCCCCATGGAAGACCTGACGACAAAACCAGCGCCCAGGAATTTACTGATGGTCTTAGCCTTGGCTGGGGATTCCACAATTATTAATTTGCTAGATTGTTCGGACATAATTTTTTCCACTCATTTCCCGGATCAATTCCTTGCAGATTAGCTGGAGCAAAATACCGGACAACTGACTTACGGATTTGCCGCTCTTGGCTCCTAAGACTTCTATATTTACTGGTTCACTGCCGATCAGATCCAGCAATGCGCTTTCCTGTTCATCTATGGGAAAAGCAAAACATTCTTGCTTCTTGGTATTTTTCTGGCGGGTTAATTCTCTCAAGCAGCTGATCTCTTCAATAATATCTTTATATCCTTCTACCAGCTTGGCTCCATCCTGGATCAGCTGATTTGTCCCGCGGGCATACTCATTAGTGATATTACCTGGCACAGCAAAAACTTCCCGGCCTTGTTCCAACGCGCACTGGGCTGTAATCAGCGAACCGGATTTCACATCCGCCTCTACGACCAGCAGTCCCAGGCTTAAGCCGGAAATTATCCGGTTGCGCAAGGGGAAACTGATCCGGCTGGGCTGTTCCATCATTGGATATTCTGAGACTACCGCGCCATGTGTGGCTATTTCCCGGGCCAGAGCCTTGTTTTCAGGGGGATACAAAGCAGCCAGGCCGCCTCCGAGGACCGCGATAGTCCGGCCTTTGGCTCCCAAAGCCGCCTGATGGGCAAAAGTGTCAATACCCCTGGCCAAACCGCTGACTATAGTTACTCCTTTACCTGCTAATTCCCCGCTTAGTTTGGCCGCAACATTTTTGCCGTAAGCGCTATAATTCCTGGTCCCGACAACCCCAATGGCAAAAATATCTTCTTTTATTATTTCACCGGAGATATAAAGCAAGATGGGCGCGCCGCTAATATACCGCAAACTAGCCGGATATTCCTCATCCCTGATCGTCACGATCTTAACCTTGTGCTGCTCCAGCAGCTTATATTCCCGGTCCAAATCAAAAGTTTTTTTAATGATACGGAGAGAATTAGTAAAACCCCGGTCCACCAACCCGGTTTTTAACAATTCCTCTTCACTGCATTTCAAGACAGGCTCAGGATCTTGATAATAATCCAGCAATCCCTTTAAGCGGGCCTTGCCTAAACTCCCCGCCGCATTTACTAAAATCCAACTGTCCATTTGAGACCTCAGTCTAGTCGGTAATTAATTATTTTTAAAACAAAAAAGACAGCCAGGCTGTCTTTGGTCAAAAATAGAAATTGGCGCGCTTGTAATTATTAGCTTTTAGAATTGAGCTGCCTAAAGAGTTCCAAGAATTTCTGCCTATTCCGGGCAGTTTGATATTTCTTGGGTATCCTCCCTGCAGATAAGACCAGCGTATCTGCATCACAATTCAGATAGCGGGCGATCTTCACCAGGCTTCTTTCTTCCGTCGGCGGATTCCTTTTACCAGCCAGAACCTTGGAAAGGAAGCTAGGATCTAAGCCCACTCTACGGGACAGACAACGTAAACTTACATTATTACGCTTCAGGCCGGCCTTAATGACTTTGCCAAAATAATTATTTATCATACCTGGGGATTCTTTTTTAGGGTTTTACTGGAAAAAGGACAGGACCCTGAGTTTATCATCGACTTTTCTATAATAATCATCTTTGGGATATTCTTTAATGAATTTTTCATACTCTGCCTTGGCCCGCTGGTAATCTTCCTTAGTTTCGTAGATACTGCCGATCATATATTGAGCCTTGGCCGCATACGGGCTTTTCGGGTACTTTTTCTTCAACTGCAGGAAGGTTCTCTCAGCCTCATCATAATTTCTGGTAAAGGAATACGCTTTCCCTATATTGAGCTGCATTTTCGGAGCCCAGGCTTCCTGCGCATGCTGATCAACATATTCCTGCGCTTTCACTAATATTTGACGGTAAAAAGAAATACAGACAAACAGGATAACCGCCAAATAAAAAAGTTTTCTCAGCATAAGAACTCCTTACCTGAATATATTACTTTTTTATCTTAACAAAATTACCCGGCTCGACAGTTTCCACGCAACGCCGTATTTGGATAACGCTGGAATTAGATTCTACCTTGATCACCCTGGCGTCACCAATACTGGTTGCTACCTTTGCTTCTTTCTGCGATACCTTTTCCTCTTCTGCCATTGACGGGCCAACCTTATCAATATTCAGCCGTTCGGTAGCTGGTCTCCCCTTTTTGAAGATCAGGACTATATCCCCTTCGGCAAATCCTTTTTTCGATCCGCCATTTATTATTACATGGTCATTGTCGCTAATCATGTTTTTATCAAGTTTTGAATCGGCCATTCCTTTTATAATTGCATCATGCTTAAATTTTCTCAAGGGGATTATTTCCACTTCAAACGGGGGTAGTTTTTCCTTGTCCAAGTTCAAATCGCCGGTAATCGTAGTAGTGATGTTTACCTTTTTTTCCTCAACGTTAAAATGCTCGGCATTTCCTGCTGCCTGCAGATAACCAGCTAGCGAGAACATGGCACACACCACCAGACCAAGAACAAATATCTTTTTCATTGCCACACCTTCCTTTGCGGAAATTTGACAACTTTTCATGAGGAAATATTATCATAACTAATAGCTTGTGTCAATATAAAAGTAAGCCAGTCTGTCAAAACAAGGAACAGTTATTAGGGGCAGGTTTTGGAAGTAAGTTTGGTCTGAGGTCTATGGTTGATAGGCTTAAACCAAAAACTTACGACCTACTTCTACAACCTTTACCCTTTTTTCTCTTTTACTGTTTCCTATTATGCAAACAGGTTCTTGTCCAGGCTGCGATATTGCAGGGCTTCGGCGATATGCTGCGATTGTATCTGGGGTTGGTTGTCCAGGTCACTGATGGTCCTGGCCACCTTCAAGATGCGGTCATAAGCGCGGGCGCTGAGATTTAATTTATTGATGGCATTTTTCAGCAACTCCTGGCTTTCTGGAGTAAGCTGGCAATATTTTTTAAGATGTTTGGGTTGCATATGGGCATTACAATGGATCTGCTTTTCTTTCTGATAACGGTCTTGCTGAATGACCCTGGCCTGATTTACCCTGGCCCGGACCACCGCGCTGCTTTCTGCCGGTTGGTCTGCGCTCATTTCAGTAAACTTAAGCCGGGGCACTTCCACATGCATGTCTATACGGTCCAGTAAAGGGCCTGAAACTTTAGAATGATATTTCTGGATCTTAAACACCGAGCACAAGCATTCCTGCTTGCTGTCCCCATGATAGCCGCAGGGGCATACCTGCGTTGCCATACTGTGCTTTTACACTTAAGGTTAAACGACCTTTGCCCTTAAACTACCCCCAATACCCAAAAACCATTGGAGAACACATAAAAAAGAAGCGTATGGACCTAAAGCTCCAACAAAAGGAGTTAGCGGAAATCTTAGGTACAAATGCCTCTACTATTATTAATTGGGAAAGGCAACGCAACTACCCAAACTGTCAATACCTCAAAGTTATAATGGATTTCTTAGGTTATTGGCCCTACGATCCCAAGGTTAAAACACTGGGGCAAAGGATAAAAAGAGCCAGGGAGTTCCGAAGCTTGACTTTACGACAACTTGGCCAACTTGTTCATATTGATCCTACTACTTTGGCGCATTGGGAGCAAAATAAAAGGCTACCCAATGGAATATTTTTCCAAAGGGTAGATAGATATTTTAGTATTGGCTGATAGCCATTTGATACTTTTCTTATATAAACCTTTGATTATTTAACCTTGTAATTCTTATGTATCTCTTTCATAGTATCGGAATCAACGGTCATATCTTCCATTAAATCTTCTAATTCCTCTTGAGAAAGTTCTTTTCTGTTAATCATAAGCTTACAATGATCCGGCATAGGTATTTTCTTCTTTTCATACTTTAACTCTTTGGCTGTTAGGTTCTCAGCATAATCGCTGGCCAAGGCTTTAAATACAATTGAAGGTGCAGATATAACCAGGAATTTGTCGGTCTTGTTTATCATCCACCCTTTTGCTTTTGGCCTCTGGTTTAAATGCATAACCTGATTGTTATCAATTAGAAGAAGATTACTCTTTAACTGATCTAAAACCTGCTGAGGATTTGGGGCAATGATAATCACATGCTTTTTGTCTACATTAACAGTAATATGGAGTTGTTTCCCTTTAATCAACTGGGTCTTAAAGCCATTGATATTAGGAGTTATTAGTCCCGTTTTCGATCCTTTTACACCGGAAAGAGTATCTGTAGCCGAATAAGTCAGTTTATAGAAGAATGGTGTATAAAAGTGGTGTGTCTCATGCAGGAAAGGCAGTTTTATCTTGTATGGCTCTAAATTAAGAGAAACTAAAGGGGCGGTCTTATCAAGATTAAGGATGAGAGATTTCGTCTCATCTTTATTGCCAGTATTGTCCAGGGTATAATATGATATGGTAGTAGTCCCCTCTGTCTTTAATACTAATTGAGCAGTTTGTCCTGGGATTACTTTATCTTCGTTCACTGCGCCAGTCAGTGTATAGTGGATTTCTTTTACTCCGGATCCGCCTTCATTATCTGTAGCGGTTAACGTTATAGTAATATCGCTGTTATTCCAGCCAGCTATATTGGGGAAGGGCGTGATTGATATATTCGTCTGAGGAGCAATATTGTCAGAAGACACCTTAACTACATCTAAATGCTCTGCATAGAACTGGAGATAATAGATTTTTCCGTTTTCGTCCACTTGTATCTGCCTATTCATCTTTATAGGATATCCAGGGAAAGTTATCTGAGATATAAGCTTTCCGTCTTGGTCATACTTATAAACAATTTTATCATCTCCTATGAAAAAATCGTTTCCTTTTATTATGGTTTGTTTATCCGAATCGCGCCTTACATACGCTGTTCCGTATATACTCCCTTCAAAATCGATGTTCCATTGATCAATTCCCCGGTAATTCTCATATTGCTTAAATTCTTCTGGAAGTAATATTGTAATATTTTTAACGAATTTTTGATCTGAGTTCAATATTTCTACACTTGTTCCCGATTCATAATCACCAACGTAGTTGTCTCCAAAAAGTTCTGTACCATATAGTTTCCCATTCGAATAAGACGGATGAAATATATAATAATTACCATTCTTATCTATATGATCGCTTGGGACAACCTCAATAAAATTACCACTTTTATCTATTTTTAGACATTTTTTTTCATAATCTTCTGGGGCTTTCTTATAATTAACCTCACAAAGAGTATTCCCAATGTTATCCAAATTAATGCCAGGACCCATCATATCATAATTACTATCAGACACAATCGCCGACAGTGTTTTAGTCCAGGAAATAGTGCCGTCTGTTTTTATTTTAGACAGGTTTTGTGCTCTGCCTCCATGGATAACATATATATTTTGTTCATTATCAACAACAAAGGAAATAATGGGAGAATCGCTTAATGCAGCTGTTTTTGAAACAAATTCTCCATTCATCTTATATTGCTTTATTACATTAACCTCCGCTATGTATATATTACCATGTACAGAATCTGCGTAATACCAAAATATACCAGCTGGTTCTGCTCCTTCCACATTTTCTATGTCAGGTATATACAAATTAATTTGAGCATCTTCATCCCCATATGGCAGAGAAGACAGCACTTCTTTTGAAAGTCCTTCCTTTGCAGTCATAAGGACAGGGATGATCAATACTAACAAAACTTTCATCTTCTTATAAAACTTAGAAATTCTCATCGTTCCCCCCTTAATGCGTTACAAGCCTTCTCGCTTGGAATGTAGAATAAACTGCTATATCTTTATCTTGCATTAGAACCTTGTTATAAGGATTGGGCTCCGCTGAAATAATAGTGACTATCTTTGGATTACCCATATTATCTCTACTTCTTATACCATAAATAGTAACTACGTGTTTACCAGCTTTATTAAGTATGTCTCCCGGCTTAAGATCGCTGGGGCTTATTCTTATAGAATAGTAGTTGTCATCGGAAGTATTAGGCTTAGCATCGGGACCATATGCAAACATTGTTGCATTAGCGCGCCATGGATACCAATTATATCCTGCCCATTTCGCTCCTATACTAACTAGGCCTGAACAATCAACGCCATATCCCTCATTGATATCATGGCCACCTACATCTTTACCTTCTTTTCCACCAAACCAATATCCACCCCATTCATAAGGAACATCGTAATACGCCGTTATCCATTTTAAATAATTTTTTAAATTTGAATCAACTGGCGCATTACTATCTAACACACTTACTCTTGTCGCACACTCTGTATCTGATGATACAACAAATTGTTCTTCGGGGGTACCTTTGTTTAGGTAAGCTTTTACATTAAATTTCCAATTACCTTCAGGTAATGTTATATTATCTGCTCCCCATGATCCCCATAATAAATTAACGTATTTATTGTAGACGTAATTGCGATTCATTCCTTCCCCAGGGACAGCAGAAGTGGGACTACTCGCGTAATTAAATAAGCTTGCCCATTCAAAATCTGGCTGCTGCCAAGAATCGGGCCACTTATATATTTTGGGAACATCCGAAACGCTCAAAACAGGAACAGTTAAATCAGGCGAATATTTGCCGGCCTGCGATCCCTCGCTCCCTGTATTATACCACTTTCCGTCATTTACTATTTCATCCTCATCTTGCTGCGTATACGGTTTCGTATCTTTCCCATCATCAGCCCATACTATTGCTTTAACAGTTACTGGTGTAGCCGAGGTTGGATATCCAGCAATTGGAAGACCATTATTGCCTAAATCATGCCGATAATAAATCTCTACACTCTTGAGTATAGGATCTGATGTGGCGAGAAATATCTGATAGTTATTACCATCGTAGCCCATCCAGGCAATTTGGCCATTACTGATACTGGGACTACCATCATAGTAATTATTATTGGTAATCTGTTTAATCTGGCTGCCATCATAGAAAAATATTTCATAGTCATTGTAATTGCTTTCAGTACCACCTTCCCAGACTATTTGGCCGCTACTGATAATGGGATTATAATCATCGTAATCATTATTGGTAAGTTGTGTAATCTGACTGCCATCATAAAAAAATATCTCATAATCATTGCCATCGTAGCCTATCCAGGCGATTTGCCCATTACTTATGCTGGGAGTGCCGATATCATTGTAATCATTATTGGTAAGTTGTGTGATCTGACTACCATCATAAAAAAATATCTCATAGTCATTGCCATCATATCCATACCAGGCAATTTGGCCATTACTGATACTGGGATTAGAATCGTAATAATCATTATTGGTAAGTTGCTTAATCTGGCTACCATCATAAAAAAATATCTCATCGTCATTGCCATCGTAGCCTTGCCAGACGATTTGGCCATTACTGATATTGGGACAAGAATCATGGTAATTATTATTAGTAAACTGTGTAATCTGACTACCATCATAATAAAATATCTCATTGTTCAGATCATTGCCTTTATTTCCAAACCAGACAATTTGGCCGTTACTTATAATGGGATAACAATCTAAGTAAATATTATTGGTAAGCTGCGTAATCTGGCTACCATCATAATAAAATATCTCATCGTCATTGCCATCGTAGCCATGCCAGGCTATTTGGCCATTACTTATACTAGGAGCATCATTATAGTAATTATTATCGGTAATCGGTTTGATTGTATATTCTGTTGCCCAGACTTTACATATAGATAAGAAGAAAAAGCAACAAAAGGTAATAAAAATACTTGCCAGAACCTTGTTCCTGAAAATACATTTATTGTTGATGGGAAGCATTTATCCTCCAATTTTTACTCAATGTTTAATACTAAGAATTCTTCCTTAACTCCCCATTTTGCCAGCGCTTTTAATTGAGCTATCAGTTCATATTGCCCTACCTTACTAACCTTTGCCCTAAATACAAACTCCTTTGTTATACCACCTTTCAATGGCCCCACGGATAAAACTACTGCCTGCCTGTACATTGGCAATTTCTGTGCTGTATGAAATCTTTCCCGATATGGCCGCACCATTATTCCCTTTTCTCTAATAACTTCTACTCCTTCAGGTAAAAGACAACTTATTTCCGCGTGCATATCCTCAAGAGGCGTTATCGTGAGTCTCAATGTTACTTCTTCGCCTAACTTAGGAGTACTATCTATACTAAACTCAATATTAACTGGTGGCGATAATGGCCTTTCAACTGCCGACTCTGCTCCTTGAGCAATTACTGAGAATAAAAGCATACCACAAATAAGCGCCATAAAAATATTCTTTTTTATAAGATTTATCTTCATTTTTATTTGCCACCCTTTTTGAGATATTGATTTTCTCTTACTAAATAAAATTGCCAGATTACCCATATACTAGACAATACCCAGAAGCAGAACAAGAAAGAATAAGGCTTTACTAAACCTGGAATGATGAACTCCTTAAATAAAAGAATAAAACAAAACCAACCATACTTAATTTGTATGGTCGGTGAGAGTTATTTTGTAGATTTTGTTGGTTTTACCGCTCGATACTGGTATCATAAAATATGTGTTCATCTCCAAGCTTGGGAATACACATTTTACGCTTCCAGCAACTTCTAGTCAGAAAATGCCTTAAAAACAGTGCTTTGTCAAGCGATTTTCCTATATTTGACATTTCTAGCATATTAAGCAAACAGGTTCTTGTCCAGGCTGCGATATTGCAGGGCTTCGGCGATATGCTGCGATTGTATCTGGGGTTGGTTGTCCAGGTCACTGATGGTCCTGGCCACCTTCAAGATGCGGTCATAAGCGCGGGCGCTGAGATTTAATTTATTGATGGCATTTTTCAGCAACTCCTGGCTTTCTGGAGTAAGCTGGCAATATTTTTTAAGATGTTTGGGTTGCATATGGGCATTACAATGGATCTGCTTTTCTTTCTGATAACGGTCTTGCTGAATGACCCTGGCCTGATTTACCCTGGCCCGGACCACCGCGCTGCTTTCTGCCGGTTGGTCTGCGCTCATTTCAGTAAACTTAAGCCGGGGCACTTCCACATGCATGTCTATACGGTCCAGTAAAGGGCCTGAAACTTTAGAATGATATTTCTGGATCTTAAACACAGAGCAAAGGCACTCTTGCTTATTATCACCATAATAGCCGCAAGGACAGGGATTCATGGCCGCTACCATCATGAATTTGGCCGGATAGGTCAGGCTGGTCACTGCCCGCGAAATAGTCACCACTCCATCTTCCAATGGCTGTCTGAGCACTTCCAGGACATTGCGGTGGAATTCGGGCAATTCATCCAGGAAAAGCACCCCATTATGCGATAAGCTCACTTCCCCTGGTTTGGGATATGCCCCGCCACCGATCAGCGCGACATCACTGATCGTATGATGCGGAGAACGGAACGGCCTGGTCGCGACCAATGATAATCCGTCCAGATTGCCGGAAACACTATGGATCTTAGTAGTTTCAATGCTTTCGTCTAACGACATATCCGGTAAAATTGTCGGCAACCTTTTAGCCAGCATCGTCTTCCCTGATCCAGGACTGCCGATCAAAAGAATATTATGACCGCCGGCAGCAGCCACTTCCAAAGCCCGTTTAGCGAACATTTGTCCTTTGACATCGCTGAAATCAATATCATAGCGATTATTCCGTTCAAAGGCTTCCTGCAAGTTAAACTTATACTCAGGCAGTTTGCCTGTCCCGTTCAGGAAGTCCACTACCTGCCGCAAATGAGTCACTGGATACACCTTCAGGTTTTCTATTACCCCAGCTTCTTTCTGGTTATGTTCCGGTACGATCAGGCCCTGGATATTTTCTTGGCGCATGGCCAAGGCTATAGATAAAACCCCGCGTACCTGCCGGATAGAGCCATCCAAGGCTAATTCTCCCAGGAAAACATAGTCTTTTAGTTTATCTTTCCTTACTTCTCCGTTGGCTGCCAGTATGCCAATAGCAATGGCCAGGTCAAAACTGGCCCCTTCTTTCTTGATATCCGCCGGCGCCATATTTACGGTCATGCGTTTAGTCGGGAATTTCAATTCGCTGTTTTTGATTGCGGACATGACCCGATCCCGGCTTTCCCGCACGCTGGTATCCGGCAAGCCAACAATATTGAAAGCTGGCAATCCCTTGCTGATATCCACTTCCACCTTGATAATATAAGCATCTATGCCTAAAACTGCGCTGGTTAATACTTTGGCTAACATGAAGACTCCTTATAAAATAAAAATACCCTTTTGGTTAAACCCGGATTTTACAATAGGTTTGACGAACCGAGACGGAAAAGCGCGCAGTATTTTCGTCTCAAAAAAGTGCGAGCATACTCGCAGCGGTATGTTCGCGATTTTTTAGACGAAAAGACAAAGCGATTTTTCGACGAATTCCAAATCCTATTGCAAATTCCGGGTTAAAGGGTATCTTTATATCTTATATGTATATATTTGTCAACAAATACTTAAAATGATCATGCGACTTGTGAGTGATAAATTACATGGCGTTGACCGGGGGATGTTTTTTCTCTTAATGGCACAGCTTCCAATTTTACCTTATACCCTAAAGGGACAAGTACTTTCTCCAAGGATGGGATATTAAAGAACTCTCCCTTCTCTATTTTGGAGATGTACTGTTGACTAACCTTAATTTTTTTTGCTAACTGCTTTTGCGTCAAATTGTGGGTTATGCGATAGCCCACGATCTTTTTGGCAATCTGGAGTTTTTGGTCTTCCAATTCGCAGAGTTCCTTAAAAACAGGTCTTTTCATTTCTTCTTTTAAGTGTTCGTCTACTTTTAGTATTTTATTCTTTTTCATCTTCATCACCTTTCTGTCATTCTATTGAGAAAATCCTTTTTCCTGTCTAAAGCCAGGGTTATCTCATTTTTTGGCGTTTTGTCAGTCTTTTTAATAAAGCCGTTAGTAAATATTATTTTATTACCAGTAAAGAAAAAATACAATACCCTTAACTGTCCCACCACTCCTTGAAATCTCAACTCATAAATATCATGGCCGATGTGCTTGGCATGCGGTGCCGGCAATCTCCAGCCAAATTCTTCCAGCAATCCTTTTTTGAAGTAAAATTTGGCTTTAGCCTGATCATCTAAAGATTGGACAAATTCTTTTACCGGTGATTTACCAGAACTCATTGTATAATACCAACATTCACATTTTGGCATTTTCTCTCCATTATTAATATACTACTGTTTAGTTGTATTGTCAATCTTTTTTTGCTTTTTCCGCTGAAACAATCTTAATAATATAGGCATCTATTCCCAATACCGCGCTAGTTAATACTTTGGCTAACATGAAGACTCCTTATAAAATAAAAATACCCTTTTGGTTAAACCCGGATTTTACAATAGGTTTGACGAACCGAGACGGAAAAGCGCGCAGTATTTTCGTCTCAAAAAAGTGCGAGCATACTCGCAGCGGTATGTTCGCGATTTTTTAGACGAAAAGACAAAGCGATTTTTCGACGAATTCCAAATCCTATTGCAAATTCCGGGTTAAAGGGTATCTTTATAGCTTATAACCATATTTTTGTCAATAATTATTCAGCGGCCCATTTATGCTTAATAGTTTTTTTACCATACTCTATTATTTTAACATCCGTTATTTTAAATGTAAATGTATATGTTTCTTTGACAAGTCAACAAAAAGTGTGTAAATAAGAAGTAGATACCCACGTAAAGTCCGTGGAACTCTGCCCCTTCGGGGTTTTTAGTTAATATGCTTCTCTCAAATTGCAAACTATTTAGTCATTCAAAATCAATCTTTACAAGATGCAGATATATAGGCTGTTGGCAGCCACACTATTACTGCCAGCAAATTAAGTGCCAGCTGTATTAATTCTGTGTAGTTAATATTAATTTTTTCCAATACTTGCTTGTTTTCCTGAGGGGAGAACATCTGGTTTAATAAGCCAGCCATTTCAGCGCCAAGATTATCAGCAGAAACAGACTTGGCATACTGACCGGTATGAGGATCTAATTGGTAAATTTTGTAGGTTAGGCCTTCGCGGATATATACTTTACCATTATACATTTGAAGTGAGCCAAAATCACTTTGTTCGATCTTGAGGAAAGACAGTAAGTCAAATGTATATAGGTTAGTTTCATTATTGGGAGATTCCAGGTTATTACTCTTGCCGGTTAAGGCAGAATACGGGGTGCTATTAGCAGTAGTATAATGAAAAGCATAGGCCTTTGCCGCGCCCAGCATCAATAGCGTGATAACCAAGCAAATAAAGACAATAATTAATTTCTTCATGACCAACCTCCCGTGCGAAACAAAAAAAAACATTAGTTTTTAACTAATGCTTTGGTTAGTCCAATCGCACATAATAGCCTCAGATATACTATTATATACGCTTTTAATCGGTATTTGTCAAGTAATAATCTTATGGAATATTCTTTCATTACTATCATGTGGCACTGCGGCTAAAGCCTGTTGCCGCATAGCGGTCAGTTGCGCCGGGTCTGCCAACCAACCTGCAATAATTTCCGGTATTTGTTTCATCTCCTTAACCAGGAGCCCAGCTTTTTTGTTAACCACAAAATTGGCATTTTCCTCTTCCTGGCCGGGGATGGCATTGATCATCACCAGCGGCAGCCCAAAATTCAATCCCTCAGTCACAGTCAGTCCTCCCGGTTTGGTGATCACCAAATCGCTAATCGCGTAATATTCATAAATTTTATCAGTAAAGCCGATTACCTGGATCGCTAATTTGCCGCGACTCGCTTCTTGCACCATTCTGGCCTGTAATTGCTGGTTCAAGCCTGTATTAACGATCACCTGTATTTTACCGGCTAATTGCTGCAAACTATTAATGATTGAAGACAGGTCCCCAACCCCTCCGGCGCCGCTTAAGATCAGCACCGTAAATAGGTCAGCTCTTAGTCCGGCTTTTTGGCGTTTTTCTTCCTTGGCAGATCCTTTGAGGTCAATTGGCTTGATCGGTATCCCGGTGACGGTAATTTTTTCTGCGCTGACTTCTTTCTTCAACAAAACCTGTTTGACCTCTTCGGAACCGACAAAATATTGATCAACCTGGGCGCTGACCCATAAACTGTGAGGAAAATAATCAGTAACCACAGCGCTAAATTTAAAATCCCTTTGTTTATCCTTTAATAGCGATATAGGCAGAAAATGGGTGGTAATCAAGATTGTTGGTTTATTTGATTCCAAGTAGCGGTAAAATAAGCCAAAAAAGGAATTCTCCACTGTGCGGATGATCCGGGTAAGAAGATTTTCTTTATAGCCAAGTTCTGTCGCTTGATATAGCCATGACCATAATTGAGGGAATCTCTTGATGAGCAAGTAATATCCGTCGCGGTAGATAAAGCGGTACCAGGCAGGAGCAAAATCCAGGATATCTTTAATTTCCACTGCTATTTTAGCCTGCTGGCTAAAATATCCGGCCAGGGCTTCCGCCGCCTTTTTATGGCCGGCGCCGCAAGGAGCATAGAGAATAAGAACTTTTTCAGTGGACATTCTATTTAACAATAGCTTCAAGTTCTGTTTTGATATTTTCCATCAGGATTTTTCGGGCCGGAGTCAAGAGACCGCCAAAATGCAAACCCAGAAAAAGACTGGCCTGTGTTGGATCGCTCTGCCAGGGCCAGATCGCGGCAAAATACACATATTCAGGATTATTGGTATTAAGGTATAAGGTTTGGTCTTTCCTGATGCCGTTCAAAGCCTGGATCACTTCCAGGTCACCCATTTCCCTGGCTGGCTTCTCTCCAGCTGGTTTAAACGGCGCTTTATAAAACTTATCCAGGATCGCCAGTAAGGGCGGCATTTTTTCTGCCGTTACTACCATCCTGGTTTTGACAAATTGCAGATCCTGGTTAAAATAGATTATTTCCGGAGCAAAAAATCCTTTTAGCTCTTTGACCATTTCTTTAAAAGATTCCTGCATACTCTCTCCTGTCAGTAGTATTTTCTGATCCTGAAACTATTTTACTACAGCCTCTTTTTCAGCCAAAGCTTCCTTGATCATGGCCCGGCCTGGATATTTCTTTTTTCCCGCGATCTGCTTAAGCTCTGGAATATACTTGTCACCCAATTTCATGAATTCAACGGCAGCCCAGTAGACAGTTTCACCGGTTTCCCGTTTTAATAACTTTCTCAGGTAAGCGGGTTTCTTTTTTCCGGTTAAATGGTCATATTCAATTTTGCTGATTGCCAAACGGGCAACTTCCCTAGTTCCTTTATCGGCTAATTCCAGCTCTAACAGCGGGATGGCTTCTGTTTTACTGATCATAGCCAGGGCATACATAGCCTGATTTTTCAAAGTTAAATCACTGCTTTTCAGGTATTGCACTGCGACCTCATAACCAGAACCATCGCCTAATTCGCCCAACGACCTGGCAGCATATAGCTGTAGGGATGGATCATAATCTTTGACTACGGCTTTGAGCTTTTCAATAGAAGACTGGTCTCCTACTGCACCCAGGGAAACAGCAGCGATGTGCCTATTAAACCTGTCTGTACTGTGCTCCAGATACCATTCTATTATCTCTTTAGCTCTCTTATCGCCAAACTCAGCCAGTTTTAAAATTATCGAATTTTTGGCTGAAGTAGACACCTTCAATTTGCCGGCAATGGTCTTAATCGGCTGATTCTCTTTGCTTTCAGTTAATATCCCGATCAAGGCAGGAATGTCTTCGGCTGTGAGCTTGTTGAAATTATTTATATTAATGGAAAGATTATGCTCCTGGTTTTGATAAAATATTTCATCTTGTATTCCATCTGCCCAAACCGCTGCAGACAAGATTATTAAAATAAATGCCGATATTATTATATAGTTCTTTGACACTCTAACCCTCTTTATTGACTCTATTATCTTTTCCTGGCACCCGCTTTTATGCTGTTCTCCGCTCGACACATTTCGTACGACGCGCGACGTTTTCAATAACGGTATCTACCATCAGATTGAAAAGCATTCTCGATCAATTCAATATCTTCGCCGTTGATGCTTACCACATCAAACCGGACATCCTTGTCAATGATCCCTTTGCTTTTGATATAGCCCAGGGCAGCCTTGATTATTTGCCTTTGCTTATGATCATTCACCGCTTGTTGCGGCAGTCCATAGGCTAGATCCTGGCGTGATTTGACCTCGATAAAGACCAAGGCTTCCCGATCAAGAGCGATTATATCCAGCTCTCCCATCTTACTGCACCAGTTCTGTTCCAGGATCATATAGCCTAGCTCACGCAAATAATCAGCAGCTTTTTCTTCTCCCGCAAATCCTTTGCGGCGGTTATCAACTTTAGACATGACAGGCCTCTTTGACCGGAGCAAAACTTTTCCGGTGGTACGGACATGGGCCATATTTGGCCAAGGCTTCCAGGTGTTCCCTGGTGCCATAGCCCTTATGCCGGTTAAAACCATATAAAGGATATTTTTCGTGCAGTTCGCGCATTATTTTATCCCGGTAGACCTTGGCGATAATGCTGGCGGCGGCGATCGAAGCGCTGATCCTGTCCCCTTTAATAATATTCTTTTGCGGTATTTTTGAGGCAGTTAGCTTGACCGCATCGATCAATAAAAAATCCGGGGTTGCCCCCAGATTCTCTATGGCTTTGATCATGGCAATTTTTGTCGCTTCCAGGATATTATGCCGGTCAATAAGTTCAACACTGACTTCCCCGATACCTATTGCTACCGCTATGTCCTGTATTTTTTGGTACAACAAATTCCGGTCCTTTTCCGATACCAATTTTGAATCATTCAATTTCGGCAAAAAAGCAAATGGCGGCAAAATCACTGCGCCGGCCACTACCGGTCCGGCCAGCGGACCGCGGCCAGCCTCATCAATACCAGCCACCAGTTTCGCGCCGCTGGCGTAGCATTGCTTTTCCGTCACATACAGCTGGCTAACCCGCTCTTTTTCCCTGTTTTCATCCTTTAGCATCAGTAGGAGTGACCTGGATGGTTTTTCTTTCCTTAATTTTAGCTTCCTTACCTTCTTTATCCCGGATATAGTATAGTTTTGCCCGGCGGACTTTACCTTCTTTGACCCTTTCCAATTTCATGATCCGCGGCGAGTGGATCGGGAAGATCCTTTCTACGCCTACGCCAAACGATATTTTCCTAACCGTCAGGGTTTCGTTCAATCCCCCGTTTTTACGGGCAATGACGGTACCTTCAAATATCTGTACCCGTTCATTGTCTCCTTCTACCACCTTGGTGTGTACCCGGACCAAATCACCCGGTTTAAAGGAAGGTATGTCCTTCTTCAACTGCTTGTCGCGTACTACTTTCATCAAATCCATTTTCTACTCCTTCTTTTTTGTTGTTTTTAAATAATCAGCCCAAAGACCAGGCTTATTCTTTTTAGTTAATTTTTCTGCCTGTTTCCGCCGCCACTGCGCAATAGCGGCATGATTGCCGCTGGTTAGTACTGCTGGGACTTTCATTCTTTTATAAATTGCCGGCCTGGTGTAATGAGGCCAATCCAGCAGTCCGTTGTAAAAAGAATCATTTTCATATGATTCTTTTTTACTGATCGCCCCGGGCGCTAACCTCACCAGAGCTTCGATGAGCAGCATGGCCGGCACTTCCCCGCCGCCAACCACAAAATCACCGATCGAGATCTCTTCATCAACCAGTTTGGCCCTGACCCGTTCATCTATCCCTTCATAACGGCCACAGATGATCACCAGGTTTTTATGTTTTGCCAGCCTGTTAGCTACCGCCTGGTTGAGAACCTGGCCTTGGGGTGACATCAGTATGACTTTGCTGTTTTTCCGGGATGCTTGCTGTACCGCTTTAAACAATGGTTCGCACTTCATGACCAGCCCGGCGCCGCCGCCATAGGGTGAATCATCGCAAATCTTGTGCCTGCCTTCCCCGAAAATACGCAAATTAACCAGATCAATACTGACTGCTCCCTTTTTTTGCGCCTGTTTTATTATTGATTCTTCCAGGAATCCTTTAAAGATCCCCGGGAAAAGGGTGATCACTTCTATTTTCACTCAATGATCTCCAGGACTATGCGTTTCTTGGCTTTTGACCCGGCCGCTCCTAATAAAAGCCTGATCGCTTTCACGATCCGGCCTTGTTTGCCGATCACTTTACCGATATCTGGCTGGGCTACCCGTAATTCCAGCACTATGGCCTGTTCTCCTAAGATCTCATTTACGGTTACTTGATCTGGCTCGTCAACCAAAGCTTTGACAATGTACTCTACTAATTCCTTCACATTATCCGCCATCATACCCCCCTCAATATAACGCGCTAAAAATAAAGAACGCAGATAGCGTATGGCTGCACTAAGCCATTAGCTATGAGCTATAAGCGCTTTACAGCTTGATGCCGGCCTGAAGCAATATTTTTTTAACCGTATTGGTCGGTTTTGCTCCTTTTTTATACCAGGCCATGATTTCTTCCTGTTTCAATCCAGTCAAGCGTGGGCTGGTAAACTGGCTGTACTGCCCCAGAATCGCCACTACTTTACCGCTGCTGGCCCTTGATTCATCCTGCGCTACTAACCGGTAGAAAGCCCGATGCGGGGCTCCTTTGCGTTGCAATTTCAATTTCAATGCCACTGTGAACACCTCGTTTTCTGTTATATTTTTTCTGCCATATCTCTCAATACCTGGATCGCTTTTTTTACATTTTTACTTTTAAAAACGTAACTGCCAGCGACAATAAAACCAGCGCCGGCAGCTACTACCTGCTCTATGTTTTTATCACTGATCCCGCCGTCAACTGCCAACTCTATTTTTTTCTTCCCTGGAGAGATCATTTTTTTTATGGTCCTGATCTTAGGCAGCATGGACGACATGAACTCCTGCCCGCCAAAACCTGGTTCCACTGTCATCACCAGTACCAAGTCAACTTTTTTCAACCAGGGAGCAATGATCTCCGGAGCTGTTTTGGGTTTAATGGAGATACCCGCTTTTAACCCGGCTTTTTTGATCTTAGCGATGGTGCGTCCTAAATTTTTTGTCGCTTCTGTATGAACCGTGATCATATCGCAACCAGCATCAACATAGTCCTGGATATATTTTTCCGGATCAGCGATCATCAAGTGCGCGTCAAATGGCAATTTTGTTTTCTGGCGCAATGATTTGATCACCGGCGGCCCGATTGTCAGGTTAGGGACAAATACGCCATCCATGATATCTAAATGCAGCCAATCTGCCCCGCCCTCTTCCAGCAGCTTCACTTCTTCAGCCAGGCGGCTCAGGTCACAATTTAAGATGGATGGAGCGATCTTGATCATTACAACTGCCTTTCCTCAACTAATACTTCATTTACATATATTTTTGCTTTAGCTTGGCCTTTCACGCTGGCCACGACATTTAGCTTTGTACCTGGCGCTTGCGCCTGGTCAAATACTTCTCTTTCCCCGTCCTCATCTGTCACCGTGATGCGGACCCGTTTTTCCAGCAATCCTTGCGCTACTTCATAATGGATCATCTTCACCGCCGGGGAGATAAGTTCTTCCCCTGATTTGACGCTAATGACCAGGGAGATAACTGTACTGTTCGTCAGCGGAGTGTTAGCCTCAGGTATTTGTGAGATAACTGTCCCGGAATTAATATTATCATTTGTTTCAGTGGTAACCTGATCAAGCTTTAATCCCATGAGCTTGATGAGCCGGTCTACCTGGTTATAAGGACGGCTCAGCAGATTAGGCATAAGAGCCCCTTCCCCAATCGGGCCAGCGCTGACAATCAGATTGACACTACTGCCCTTTTCCAGGGAAGTCCCGGATACAGGGTCTTGGATAATAACGGTATCTTGTTCCTGACTGGCATAGATCCGTAAAGTATCTCCAACGATCAGCCCAGCCTGGCGCAGAATTATTTCCGCATCGCGCCAGGACTTATTAATAACATTCGGGGTATCTACTTTTTCTGATCCGAGACTTACGATGACTTTTATTTTCCGGCCGGCTTTAACCTTGCTTCCTGGGAATGGCACCTGGGAAATTATCGCGCCAGTCGAGATAGAAGTATTATATTGTTCCCCGTCTTTCACCAGGAATAAGTGCAAAGCGGTCAATTTATCATATCCCTCTGCTAACATAAGTCCGGTTAAGTCAGGCGCTTCCACGTCCGCATCATTCCTGATCAACATGAACATCACCAGGTTGACCAAAAAATACAATACACTGAGAATAATAACTGTGGATATAATGATCCGGGTAATTTTTTTATTTTTCATGAGATTATTTTAGGCATCCCCGACATTTTAAAATCTTGATCTATTTTCTCTAGTAACGCTATCCGCTTGGCCAGGGGAGGATGGGTACTGAATAAATTAACCAATCCTGCGCCAGTTAAAGGATTTACGATAAACATATGCGCGGTGCTTGGATTAGCAGCCATGGGTATCTGCTTTCCGGCTTCAACCAGTTTCTTTAAGGCTTCAGCCAACAACAAAGGCCGGCCGGTGATTTCAGCACTGCCTGCGTCAGCCAGATATTCACGTGAACGGGAGATAGACATCTGGATCAAGATCGCGGCTAAGGGCGCCAATAGGATCATGAGTAGGGCTCCTAATCCACCGCCACCTTCATTATCCCTATCCCGGCCCATACCGCCGAACATCATACCAAATTGCCCCAACCTGGCCAGCATAGTAATCGCTCCGGCAAAGGTGGCAGCAATAGTGGCCAGCAGAATGTCACGATGCCTGATATGGCTCAATTCGTGCGCAATAACACCTTCCAATTCTGCCGGGCTTAAAACATCTAAGATGCCTCTAGTGACAGCTACTGCCGCATGCTGCGGGTTACGGCCAGTGGCAAAAGCATTAGGTGTTGGATTTTCCACGATATATACTTTCGGCAGCGGCAGATTCGCTTTGATGGTCAGGTTCTTGATCATTTTGTAAAGATCTGCCGCGTCTTCTTCTTTGACGAGTTTCGCCTTATACATCATCAAAACTATGGAGTCACTAAACCAGTACATAAATAAATTTGTCGCCAAGGCAAACATAAAGGCCATGATCATACCCTGTTGCCCGCCAATGGCCCGGCCAGCCCAGGTAAATAATAATATTAAGACAAACATCAAACCGAAGGTTTTAATTGAATTCATACAATTTATTCCTCCTGCAGACTTACTTTAAAATACGCTGAATGATCTGTTCTACTTCATCTATTCCTACATCCGTGTTGACGCACTGGCCATATGGCCGTTGGTTAAGCACAGCATGAACTACTACCGGATAGGTATCAATAATGCCGCTGGCCAGTTCCTTTTCACAGGCTACCGCGATCACCGTATCGGCCTTAGTCTCGGCCAGAACCTGACGAGCTAGTCTTCCCCCGGTCGCTACAACCAGCTTGATCTGATATTTTTCACTTAAAGCCAGCAGATCTTTAACTTTGCATTTGCCGCATTTAAGACAATTTTGCGCGTCTTCAACCACATTATTCTGACAATCTTTATTTTGCAGGCATCTAGGAGTAAGGATTAATATTCTTTCTGCTTTTCTTTTTCCTTTACTGCGCCAGGTATTATTCAGTTTGACCAGGTATTGTTCCGTTTTATCCGGAGTGATCCGGAATATCTTACCGGCAAACAAAACCAGCGGAAAATAGATATTGTAAATCAACCATGTCATTTTATTTTCCTAGTATATCACCCTTTTTGAGATGATGGCCAAGGACAAAATTATAAGCTGGCATCACCTTGCCGCCTTCAGACTGCACTTTGGTTAGAAGTAGTCCGCCCTGTCCGCACTTTACCGCAAAACCATGGTTCTTCAGCACATCCAGGATCGTCCCGCTAACTGCCTTATTATGGTCTAGTTCAATTCTGGGCACTTCTTCTGCTTCCCATACTTTAAGCAGGTGTTTCTGGCCATTGTGTTCATAAAACGTGAATGTTCCCGGCCAGGGATACATCCCACGGATAAAATTATATAATTCGTTGGATTTCTTTTTCCAATCTATTAAGCCGCTTTCCTTAACCAGCAGAGGAGCATAGGATGATTGTGATTCATCCTGCGGCTTGGCTTCCGCTTTACCTTGTTTGATCAGAGCTACGGTCTCTTGCAGGACCTCGATCCCAACCTGAGTCAGTTTTTCTGTCAGGGTGACAGAGGTATCTTTACGATCAATAGGTACCTCTCTTTGCAGTAGTACGGGGCCGCTGTCCAATTTTCTCACCAGGAACATGGTAGAAATGCCGGTCTTTTCTTCCCCATTAATGATCGCGGCCTGGATCGGGCTGGCACCCCTGTATTTTGGCAAAAGGGAAAAATGGACATTGATCGTGCCATTTTTTGGCAGGTCTAATAATTTCTGGCTCAATATTTGTCCAAATCCAACTACGACGGCGAGGTCAGCATTGAAACTCTTTAAAGATTCCAAAGAACTGGTTTCATTTATTTTTGCCGGCTGGAATACCGGGATATTCTTTTTTTTGGCTAATACTTTGACTGGAGGTTCTTGTATTTCCTGCTTTCGCCCAACCGGTTTATCCGGCATGGTCACTACACCGACTACGTCCTCTCCCAGATCCAATAGCGACTGCAGGAAAGGCACCGCGTATTTGGGCGTACCCATGAAAATAACCCGCATGTTAATATCCTAAATTCTAACTCTTTTTATTCATCTTGCTCTTGAGTTTTATTTTCTCGAAGAACCCGGCAAAATCAACGATCAATTTACCCTTTAAATGGTCCATCTCGTGCTGGATCGCCCGCGCTAAGAAGCCGCTGTCTTCACGGATGATCTTTTCACCCTTCTGGTTGATGGCCTGGACCACGGTCTTTTTAGCCCGTTTTACTTTTACTGATACTCTGGGACACGACAAGCAGCCTTCTTCCATGATCTCTATCCCTTCTTTAGAAAGCAGAACAGGATTGATCAGGACAACCAGCTCATGTTTACCTGATACATCACCAACATCAACCACTACCAGATTCTTATTCACTCCTACCTGGGGTGCCGCTAACCCTACACCTTTATAGGCATACATAGTCTCCAGCATATCATTCACCAATTTTACGACCTCTGGCGTGACTTGTTTTATATCTTCATTTTTCCTACGGAGACATGGATCCCCGTAGGTTTTTATGTTCAAACTACTCATAAAACACCCTTAAACCAATACTTAAAAAAAAATAATTTAAGGCAATCCCCCTTATTGGAAGATTGCCTCAATAATTATATACTAGTTTAACCTGATTGTCAATTAAAAATAATATCTATGCCGTGTAATCGTCCCTCATATAAATGAATCGGGTCTACTTAGTTAAAGTAGACCCGGTTCCCTGGCTAGGAAACCTGGGAAAATCACGCTGTTACCTTCCCAAGTTTAGTCATATCTTTGACGCCGTGGCAGTCTCCGTGACTATACGTCTTTCATATGACTAATATAAATTTAGCAGAAATATCTGTTTTTGTCAAGATATTTGCCCATTAAAGCTTCATTTTCCGTTTTTCGTACTCATATAAGACATTTAACAGCATAGCTAATACCAGTGAACCGTAAAATAGCTCTTCCAAGGTCGCCGCCTTGGCGTACAAGTCAGGAGATATCGGCAATAATGATTTAGCCCGGTTAAAAAAGTAAAATTTATTACCAAAAGCAAACGGAGCACCCTTTCCATAGGCATGGTCAAACACAAATTGGCCGATGCAGCTTAGCAGGAAAATGATCAAAAATGTCCGCGCCGCCACTTTCAATACAGTTAGATATTTATTCATACCCGCTCCCTTTGCTAAATACAGTCAATACGAGGAACAGTTAATAGGTGTAAGTTTTGGAAGTAAGTTTGGTCTTAGGTCTAAGGGTATTAGGCTCTAAACCACAAGCTTTAGACTTACTTCTATACCTACTTCTAAAACCTTCACCTTACTACTGCTTCTTATTAGTTATTACTCCTAAAGCACTTCCACTGGATCGACATCTGTACTTATAGTGATCGCCGCGGTGCGCTTGTTCGGTTTCACTTTTTGCAATACTTTGATCAAAGCGTTGTGGCTGGCTGATTTCAGCATAATATGCTGGCGGTATTGCCCCCGCAGTTTAGCCCTAAAGGAAGGAGCCGGGCCATATACTTTAATCGTCGATTTCCTGAACTTCTCCGCCAATTCCAAGGCTATCTTTTCTACTTTGTCTTGATCGGTTCCCCTGATCTCGACCTGGGCCAGACTCCCAAAAGGCGGATATTTCAGTTGTTTACGGAATTCCAGTTCCTGCCGGTAAAAACTGGCCCAATCCTGGTTCTTTATTGATCCCAGCAGGTAATGATCCACGTTCTCAGCCTGGATGACCACCTCACATTCTCCTTTGGCGCTATCCAGGCGCTGGACCAACCCGATAAAATTCTGGAAGGTATGTTCGGCAGCCCGGAAATCCGGCAGGTTTAGCAAAAGATCAATAAGTAATACCCCCAGAAAAGTGGTTTTGGGAAAATGGTCATACTTGTTTAAGACTTGTGTGCCCACGATTATATCAATGTCTTTCAGGTTATTGGCCTGCTCATAGGTTTGAGCATCAATCCGTTTGACCCTGGCCTGCGGGAAAATATCCTGTAACACCGCGGTCACTGTTTCCGCGCCAAAACCGATCGGTTCAAGATGCTGCGTATGGCAAGATGGACATTCAGTAGTATATTTCTGAGTATGCTGGCAGTAGCGGCAATATAATTTATTTCTTTCCGCGCTTAAAGTCAAAGCCACATCGCAATCGGGACAGCGCAGGACATATTTGCAGGCCCGGCAATACACATAGGTGGAATAACCCCGCATATTGACAAAAACAATCGCCCGCTCCTGCTTCTTTAACCTCAGTTCAATAGCTTGGATAAACGATTGGCTAAGATAAACCTGCCGGTCTTTCTTCATATGTTTCTGTAATTCCAGCACTTTTATCTTCACTGCCTCCAGGTCAAAGAGATTACCGATTTTCAGTAAATTATATTCATCGATTATTCCTTTATAGTAACTTTCTACTGAAGGAGCAGCCGTCGACATGATCAGGGGTGTTTTTTCCAATTCCGCTTTTTTTTCGATAACGGTTCGGGTATGGTACATTGGTTTTTGGTCTGACTTATAGGCCGCATCCTGCTCATCTTCCATGATCATCAGGCCAAGCTTTGGAAAATTATAAAATAGCGCCATCCTGGTACCCAGGATAATGGAGGCTTCCCCTGTCCTTATTTCCTCCCAAGACCGGTATTTTTCCCCGGCGGAAAGACCGCTATGCAAAGAAATAACCTGGCCAGGATACCGCGAAGCAAAGTGATGATGCCATAAAGCCAGGCTTTCTATTTGCGGCATAATGATCAGGATCTGCTGCTGGCTTTTCAGCAAAACCTCGGCCAGTTCCAGATAGATCCTGATCCGCTCACTAGTAAGCCCGCCCCATAACAAGACTGGTTTACTATTCGGATCTTGCAGTAAAGATTTCAATTGTTCCAGGGTCCTGTTTTGCTCTCCGGTCAGTAATCCCGGCAACTCCGGCACTGTCCCTGCGGTTACTGCTTTTCGTCCTGACTGTTTAGCTTTTACTGGTTTTATCAGGCAGGCTTCGATAGCCTCACCCCAGGAACAAAAATAGTGATCGGCTATCCAGCGGGTTAGTTTTAGTACAGCTGCGGTTACTACTGGCTGAGGTAAGACCAAGCTGAGAATATTTTTGGCTTTGGGAATTTTGCTATTTGGTAATAATTCTGCAACTATGGCCTGGAGGTCCTGGCGCCCAAAATTGACTTGCACTAAATGTCCAATTTTGATATTTTCCCTGAATTCCAGCGGTACGGCATAATCAAACAGCCGGTCGAGGGCAATGCCGGGAATAATGACTTTGGCAAAATTATTCATGCTTTAGGCTCTTTTCAAAAAATCTCTAATTTTTTTGAAATCTTCCCAGACATATTTCTTATTGGCAGGATCATACAGGCAACTGGCAGGATGGACAGTGGCAATAAATTCAATATCTTTGCCGGCAAAATTCAAGGTGTGGAATTTATTACGCAATTCATGAATACCGGCAGTGGATTGAAGTATAGCTTGGGCTGCCGTCCGGCCCAGAAGGCAAACAATATCCGGTTTAATGAGCTCTATTTGCCGGGTGATGAGCGGCAGGCAGGCCTGCATTTCTTCCGCTGTTGGCGGGCGGTCATTACCGCGTATCGTTGGTTGACTTGGGTCTTTCATCGGATGGCATTTTACGATATTACCGATATAGACTTCTTCGCGTTTCAGGTTAATGGTTGTTTCTATCGCCTTAGTCAGTAACTGACCGGCTTTGCCGATAAAAGGCCGGCCAGTCTGGTCTTCATCAAAACCCGGTCCTTCCCCGATAAACATCAACCTGGCTTGCGGATCGCCCTCGCCAAAAACAAATTTGTTCCTGGTGCTTCCTAATGGGCAATTCTGGCAAGCAGCGAACTGCTGCTGCAATTGTTCCAGTGTTTTACTGTCGGCTGGATCAGCGGCGGCCGTTTTTTTCCCAGGCTTATTTATCCGGGCAGACAGCGGCACAGCCTTCAATCCTTTTCTTTGCTCCTGTTCCAGATAAGCCTTAAAATCCCTGACCACCTGCTTCAGTTCATTATCCATATCCCACCTTAAATAGCAATCCCCCTTTTTTTAGGGGGATGTTTTTTCACTTATCTTATCAAGAATTTCTTTGGCTACTTTTTCTTTCGGCAATACCGGCAAAGCTTTCCGGCCATTCTTCCCCCACAGCATTATCACTTTATTAGTGTTTCTGTTGAATCCGTCTTCAATTTTATTAGCAATGATCAAGTCCAAGTTTTTGGCCCGCATTTTTTTCCTGGCATTAGCCTGCAAATCGTGGCTTTCGGCGGCAAAACCAACCAATATTTGTTTCTTTTTGCGTTTTCCCAGTTCTTGCAGGATGTCAGGATTACCGATCAATTCCAGATTTAATTTACTTTTTTTCTTGATCTTTCCCGGTACTAATTTCCGCGGCCGGAAATCACCGACGGCACTGGCAGCAATAACAATGTCTGCCTCCTGGTAATGGGCCATAACCTGTTCATACATTTCTAAAGCGGTCTGGACACGAATGACTGTGGCTTCCTTGGGCGGCGTTAAAATAGTCGGACCGGTGACCAGGATCACTTCAGCCCCGCGCCGGGCCGCTTCCCTCGCCAGGGCATAGCCCATTTTGCCGCTTGATCGGTTGGAAATAAAACGGATAGCATCCAAAGGTTCTTGCGTCGGGCCAGCAGTAACAAGTATGGTTTTATCCTGGAAATCAGCGTGCGGAATGAGAATAGAACGGATAGCGGTTAATATTTTTTCTTCACTGGCTAAACGGCCGGCCCCTTCATCGCCGCAAGCCAATCGTCCGGTTTCCGGTTCAATGATGGTCATTTTTCTCTTCATCAGCTTCTGAATATTTTCCTGCACCAGCTGATTTTCATACATATTTTTATTCATCGCCGGGCAGATCAAGATAGGCGCTTTGGTCGCCAAGACCAGCGTACTCAAAAAATCATCAGCTATGCCGGCGGAGCATTTATCAATAAAATTAGCCGTAGCCGGGGCAATGAGCACAATATCAGCTTTTTTAGCCAAAGCAATATGCTCGATCTCCCATTGTTTTGGGGTCATTACCAGGTCGGTAATGACCGGGTTGGCAGTTAAAGACTGGAAAGTCAGCGGGGTCACAAACTCCTGGGCCATTTTGGTCATGACGACAGTCACATTAGCCTGCTCTTTTTTTAGTCGGCTGACAATATAGGCAGACTTATATGCGGCAATGCCGCCGGTAATCCCGACGACTATTTCCTTGCCCTTTAGCATAGAGTTAGACTCCACTTCGTTCCGCTAACTGATTACCCGCCAAAAATCGCCGGCGGGCGCGGCACAGGTTACTATTTGAAATCACTATACTATTCCTGCTTATTATCTTCTAGTTCCGCTAATTCTTCGGCATCTTCTTTATCTTTTTTCTTATTGGCTTTAGTGAGTACTTTATTCATCGCTTCAATGGATATTTTGCCCAGACTGGCGCTATTATCTTTATCCAGTTGTTTCATTTTTTTGGCTTCCACCGATGAGGACAGCACCACTTTATATTTATTACCAACTATATTCTGTTGCGGTTGTTCTGCTATTTCGCTCTGTTTCTGCTCAGTCACGTTTGCACACTCCTTTTATTTTAATCACGAATTAAGCGAATGCCTGCCTGCCTTAGGCAGGTTAGCGAATGCCTCGAACCAAAGAATCTTCTTGATTCGAGTAATTAGCTCTTTTTATTCGGCTTTATTCGATTCTTCACTAGGCTTTGTAAATATTTTACAGTATTGGCCAGGTCTTTATTAATGACCACCTGGTCATATTGCGGGATGTATTTCATCTCCTCCTCTATTTGTTTCATCCGCCTGGCGATAGTAGCCAGCGAATCTCTCTTGCGGCGTATTAAACGCTGACGCAATTCTTCCAGGCCGGGCGGCAGGATGAAGATCAAAACCGCTTGGGGAAATTTATTCTTGACCTGTAAAGCTCCCTGCATATCTATATCCAGCAGGACATTTACTCCTTTGGCCAGGTTATCAGTGATCGGCTTTTTAAGTGTGCCATAATAATGGCTGTATACTTTGGCCCATTCCAGGAATTCCCGGGCTTTTATTTTGCTTTTAAATTCCGCCGGGGTCAGGAAATAATAATCATAACCATTTTTTTCGCCCGGCCTTTTGTCCCGGGTGGTGGCGGAAACAGAAAAGACCAGGCCAGGAATGCGTTTTACCAGTTCACGGCATAATGTTGTTTTCCCGGTCCCCGACGGCCCGGATAAAACAATAAGCTTACCTTTTTTCATACTACCCCTACTTTTCTAATCTGTGTAATCTCATTTCAAAATCGGTGTAATCAATTAGTTCCGACAGGAACTAATTTAATATTACCCCATACTCCCATTTCATTTTCTATAATTATCAGCACCCCGTCAAGATTAGGCAATGACTTTGCCTTTTCCAGGGCTGGCGGCAAATCAGCTTTGGTTCTGACCATATTCCCGATAGTTGAGGCATAAGCATCAGCCAGGGCCGCGGACCGGCTCTTAACCAGGCAGGTATCAGCTTTCCCCAGGCTAACCGAGTGCCCGATCGTGCCGCTGGAAGAACAAATGCCTACCGGTGTTTCTCCCGGAGCGATCTCCAGCGATAATTTTCCGTTGAACTTGGAATCGCCGGCATATATTCCGATGATCCTGGGTTTGGTCGAAGCCAGGTAAATATCTCCCCCATTTTCCACGATCACTTCTGTAGATAACCGGAGCAGGGATTCGCCTACCATTTCCGCCAGGCATCCGGCAACACTGGCCATCGGCCCGACTCCAGCCTGCTGCGCAGCCTGCGCCATCCGCTGGACAATTTCCGGGGCTTCGGCGCCTACCTTGAATGGTTTAAAAGTTATCTCAAATAACGGGTTTTCCTTAATATAATTTTCCAGGTCCAGCCTGAACTGCGTCAGTTTTTCCCTGGCTAATTCCTTAATTTCAGCCGTGGCCTTGCTCACACCGATAAATAAATCACTTTCTTTGATCGCCAGCTCAAAATATTCCATTTCATTTTTCTTAAACTGGTCGCGATAAAATCGTTTTTGGTACATCTTAATGTCCATTTTCTTAACGGATGCAAACTGATTGTTTCAGATGCATACAGATATCTGTTTGCATTGTTTATATATCTGTTTGAATCGTTCACTTACAATTCAAAAGTGGATTGCTTTTCCGAAGGTTTCTTTTTTAATGCGCCTTCCGTCCCATGTTCTTCCAAGCCAACTTCTATTTGTATTTGTTCAATTTTCTTTTCCAGCTGGGCCAGGCGTGTATCCATGCTGTAGATATGCGACACTACTTCAATGATCTTCTGGGCCAGGTCATCCAGCCGCTCATTTTCCCGGGAAAATTCCTCTATTCTCTCTTTAAAGGATTTAATATCAGTATCCAGTTCCTTAACCCGGTCAGCCATTTTATTGACGGTTTTATCGTTCAGCCTGAACTTTTCCAGCTTTGCTTCTATATCACCGATAAAACCGCTGACGGTAACTTGTTTAGGTTCCTGCTTAAATAATCTCTTAAACCATTTCATGTATAAGTTATCCTTCGGAAACTTATTGATTACACAGATTATAATCGGTGTAATCTATTTTGAAATCGGTGTAATCAAGACGTCCTGACTTATCAGGACGTCTTTAAAATCTGCTGGCAGCTCAGCCTGGAAGCGGAGATGTTCTTTCGTCTCTGGATGGATGAAAGAAATACTTTCAGCATGCAATAGCTGCCGTCCAGCTTTATGTCCAGGCAGTTCCTGCCCGTATTTCCAGTCCCCAACTATCGGATGGCCGATGAAAGCCAGATGTACCCGTATTTGATGAGTACGGCCGGTCCGAGGGAATAACCGGAGCAGAGCCATATTCTGGTACTGTTTCACTACTTCATATTCAGTGATCGCGTTACGTCCGGCAGTGGCAGATATTTTCATTTTAGTGCGGTCAGCAGTGCCGCGCATAATCCTGGCATTGATCAAGCCTTTGCGGCCAGTCAACCGGCCATGGACCAAAGCCAGATAGGTTTTTTTTACCTGTCCGCGGGCAAACTGTTTTGAGAGATGCTGATGGGCAGCATCGGTCTTGGCTGCGATCATCACCCCGCTGGTATCCTTATCCAACCGGTGCACTATTCCCGGACGGATACAACCGCCAATCTGCGAAAGATCTTGACAATGGGTTAAAAGAGCGTTGACCAGTGTGCCGGTCTTGATCCGTCCGACAGGATGTACCATCATGCCAGCAGGTTTATCCAGCGCCACCAGGCTTTTATCTTCATATAAGATAGATAATGGTATATTTTCAGCTGCCAGCGGTAGTTCTTTAATCTCCGGCAGGACTACCTGGAATATTTCTCCAACGCTGGTTTTATAGCCGGTTTTATTTATTATTTTACGGCTGGGCGCTATCCGGCAAACACCCTGCTCAAGGATTATTTTCTGCGCCGAGGTCCGGGACTGGGAAAGTTTTTCCGCCAATAACACATCTAATCGATTATTATTGCCGGCTTGAAATTCTATTATTTGCTTTTTTGTTTTTTCCATTGGATTATATATATTGTCCCTGCCGCTGCCAGGATCGCTATGCTGATTATCTGGTATAAAGTAAAACCACCCCACACTATTGGATTATCGCCGCGATAAAACTCAATGACAAACCTGACGGCGGGATATAATATAAAATATAACATGAAAGTCTGTCCGGTAAATTCCCGTTTTTTGTTCACATTAAATAATATAAGAAAAACAATTAGATCAGCCACAGCTTCATATATCTGGGTAGGATGCAGGGGAATACCAGTAGGCGCCAATGATTGTGGATCACTAAAATGCACTGCCCAAGACGCGCTGCAGACTTTACCATAACAGCACCCGGCGAAGAAACAACCGATCCGGCCGATCGCCTGTCCCAAAGCCAAATACGGGACCATCAGGTCACCAATGTTCCAGACTGATAATTTTTTACGCTTAACATAACCTACGCCGGCCAGAACACCGCCAGTTAATCCGCCATAATAACTCAGGCCCCCCTCCCAGATCTTCAGGATCCGTAGGGGCTCCAACCGGTAATAATAAAAATTAGTAATAACTTCTAAGGTCCGGGCTCCAGCCAGGGCACCTAATAATATCCAGAAACTCAAGTCATATACAAAATCCCGGTCCACTTTAAATTCCTGCGCCTTGGTACTGGCCAGGATAATAGCAGCCAGGAATCCCAGCGCTACCAGTATGCCATAGGTATGAATAACCAGAGAACCCAATTGCAGGAATATAGGATGCACTTATTTTGCTCCTTCTACTTTAGCTGTTTTTAACATATTATCCTTTTTAAAAAACAGGCGCAGGGAAAGTAAGACCATGCCGATACTGATCGCTGAATCAGCAACATTAAATACCGGCCACACTTGAAAATCTACGAAATCTACCACATATCCAAGTCTCATGCGGTCGACCAGATTGCTAATCGCGCCGCCTAGTATAAGAGAACATACTACTTTTACAAAATAATCCTTCTTTTCTTCCTTGAACATGAAATAGACTATAAACAGGATCACGATAATGGATATAATAATGAACAGATTGGTCCGGCCGCGCAGGATACCAAAAGCGCCGCCGGTGTTTTGCACATAGGTGAAATGGAATATCTTAGGGATGACCGGAATACTTTGGCCGATGAGCATATCCTGTTGCACAATAAGTTTAGTATACTGGTCAGCTAACAACACTAGCAAAAAAATGATTATCAAGATCACGCGCGATGATCCTTTCCCGTCACCACTGGCAGGCAACGCTCGCAAATTTCAGGATATTCCTTATCCTGCCCTACGGCTTTGCTATAATTCCAACAACGGGCGCACTTAGCCCCCTCTGCTTTAGTCACCAGCACCTGCAACCCAGTCATTTCCGGCGAAACAAATACTTTTTCGCCTAACAGTGGTTCAGCTGGCAGGTCAGACTGCGAAACGATCAAGATGGATGGCCAGGATTGGTCAAATTTCTTCAGTACCCCGGCTAGTTCATGATTAGCCGGCAAATAGATCTGTACCTTTGCTTCCAAAGAGCTATTAATGATCTTATCGCGCCTGGCTATTTCCAGGGCTTTGGATATTGCTCCGCGCAGTAATAATACCTTATCCCATTCTGCCACCAGTTCATTATTCAGGTATTCTTTCTGAGGCTTAGGGAAATTTGCCAGGAAGACGCTCTTTTCTTTATTCTGCCCCGGAATATACCGCCAGATCTCTTCAGCGCTAAAAGACAGGATCGGAGCCAGTAACCTGGCCAGGGTTCCCAGTATTTCATAGAGGACAGTCTGGGCTGATCTCCTGGCTAAGCCATTACTTTTAAATGTATAAAGACGGTCTTTAAGCACATCCAGGTAAAAAGAGCTCATGGCCACAACGCAAAAATTGTAGATTTTTGAATAGACCTGATGAAACTGATAAGAATCATATGCCTGGGTTACCTCTATTACCAACTCCTGCAGTTTATGCAGGGCCCATTTATCTATATCCGTCAACTGGGCATAAGAGACGGTATCTTTAACTGCGTCAAAATCATAGGTATTGGCCAGGAAATACCTGACCGTATTCCTGATCTTGCGATAGGCTTCGGTCAATCTCTTGATAATATCCGGTGACAGGCGCGCATCTTCAGTGTAATCTTCGCTAGACACCCACAGGCGGATAATATCTGCGCCCTGCTGTGAATAAATGTCTTGCGGACTGATCACATTACCCAGTGATTTACTTTGCTTTTTTCCTTCACCATCAACGGTGAACCCGTGGGTCAAGACAGTTTTATACGGAGCCTGGCCATTAGCAGCTACGGAGGTGATCAGCGAAGTCTGGAACCAGCCGCGGTGCTGGTCACTGCCCTCCAGGTACATGTCACTGGGCCAGGTCACTCCAGGAAATATTTCAGGATGCTTCAAAACTGCCGTGTGACTTACTCCGGAATCAAACCAGACATCGAGAATATCGGTTTCCTTGCGGAAATTCCGGCTGCCGCACTTCGGGCATTTAATTTGTGGCGGCAGAATCTCTTCCGCTGTTTTTATATACCAGCTGTCACTGCCCTCGCTGCGCACCATGTTTTCCACTGCCTCTATCGCGGCAACATCCATTAAATCAGCATTGCATTCCTTACAATAAAAAATAGGTATGGGCATGCCCCAATAACGTTGCCGTGAGAGGCACCAGTCTGGCCGTTGTTCGACCATACTGGCAATGCGTTTTTCCCCGAGCTCCGGCACCCAAGTCACTTTCTTGATATTAGCCAGTAATTCCTGCCGCAAGCCATGCCTGTCCACTCCCAGGAACCACTGTTCAGTAGCGCGGAATATTACTGGCCTCTTACAGCGCCAGCAATGGGGATAGGAATGGGAAATATCTTCAGTATGGACCAACAATCCTTTGCTCTCTAATAATTTTTTGATCGGTTCATTAGCCTTAAAAACGAACTGTCCGGCAAAGTCCTTAACCTCGGCGGTAAATTTACCCTGGTCATTGACTGGAGCGATGATCGGCAAATTATATTTTTTCCCAACCAGATAGTCATCTTCACCATGACCCGGAGCTATATGCACTACACCGGTGCCATCTTCCATAGTCACAAAATCAGCCAGGATCCCAACCACTTCACGATCGATAAAAGGATGCTCTAGTTTTAAACCATCCAGTGTTTTTCCAGAAACTTTTTTCAGAATGCTATGGCCGGTGAGTTTCGCCTTGGCCATTACCCGCTCTACCAGCTGTTCAGCCATGATCCAGGTCTCATTATTGGTTTTAATATAGGCGTATTCGCTTTCCGGGTGGAAAGCAACAGCTACATTGGCTGGTAAAGTCCAGGGAGTAGTAGTCCAGATCAGCACAAAAGTATCTTTTTCATTTTTGACCGGAAATTTGACATAAACCGAAGGTGAGGTATGGTCTGCGTATTCCACTTCTGCTTCTGCCAGGGCGGTCTCACACGCCGCGCACCAATGCACTGGTTTCAGGCCTTTATAAATATAATCCTTCCGCACCAGTTCCTTAAAAACCCCGATGATAGCTGCTTCATATTCATTGGTCATAGTGATATAGGGATTATCCCAATCTGCCAGCAATCCCAAGCGTTTAAACTCTTCCCGCTGGATATCAATGAATTTTTGGGCATACTCGCGGGCTTTCCGCCGGAAAGTTACCTGGTCTATCTCGTGCTTAGTGATCTTTAGCTCTTTGAATAGCGCGTGTTCAACTGGCAGGCCATGGCAATCCCAGCCAGGATTAAAAGGCACATCGAACCCTTGCATGATCTTGTACTTTACCACTATATCCTTCAGGATCTTATTCAAGGCATGTCCCAAATGAATATGGCCGTTGGCATAAGGAGGACCGTCATGCAAGATAAACTTTGGCTTGCCTGGAGCCTTTTGGCGGGTTTGCTGGTAAAGTTTTGACTCTTCCCAGGTTTTAAGCACTTCTGGTTCGCGTTTTGGCAAATCAGCTTTCATGGGAAAATCAGTTTTTGGTAAATTAATAGTCTTGCTGTAGTCCACGTAAACTCCTCCCAGAATAAATAATATTTATTTTAATCTATCAGATAGGGTTCTAATTTTCCCAGATATTTTCTTACATCTTTCAATTTTTTCAAATAGCCAAACAGTTTTTCCAAATCAATCTTGAAGTATCCATGGGCAATTAGATTCCTAAAGCTGCCCATTCCTTGTAATGAAGACGCAAGATTTTCAGAAATAATATTGTTTCTTCGCAAAACAGCAAGTATTTCCTCATATCTTTCTGGCGACTCCAATCCTTTAACCGCTATAACATGATTGCCTAAGTCCAAGCAGCCTTGCACCACCACGTAAAAATTCCACTTGGCTATGTCTTGGCTTATTGAACTCTCTATAAATTCAGAGAGAGGCAGCTTAGCGATGGGCTCTAATTTCTCCAAAGATTCTTCTAACATTTTCAATATCTTTTTTATACTTTCCCTGGTCATGAGCAAATCTCCCTGTTTTTATTCGTTCTTTGAGATGAAAAAATATTTCATCCCGGAGGTGTTGTGTATCCAGATAGCACATCACTGTCTTTTCCTGAAACTCTTGTTTTTCCCGCAGACTTTTGCAAAAAACAAGCTTCCCTTTTTTAAGCGCTTGAAACGCCAGTTCATAAGGAGCTTCATTCAGCACGACAAAATCAATCTCTTCCGTCTGCAAAATACGCGTGGCGGTAGTCAACAAATCTATTTTATACTGCCAATATTCTTTAACCGGCACGCTCTTCTTTAAAAGCACCGCGATATCTATATCGCTGAGCGGCTTCACCTTGCCCCGCGCATACGACCCAAAAATATAAAATGCGCTTATGGCGTTAACCTTCTTAAAACCCTGCGCCAAAACCGGAATTTTCGCCATAATATCTGTTTCAATTTTCTTAAATCTGATCATAACTTGCTCCCGTTACTATTTGTTACTTTTTCTTTTTAAATTTACTTTAATACCAAATATGCCGGCAAGTCCTAAACCCAGCAAAGCCACCGTCCCCGGCTCTGGAACGGGAGCAAAATCAGGTTGAAGATTATCAATATACACATTATCAAAATTCACATGAGCATTATTAGCCCAAAGACCGATAAACCCATAAGAAGGTATTGGAGTGGCTTCAGGAGAAATATCCCCCAAGTCATAAAGAATATCATTGACCCAAACTTTCAGATAATCACCTTCGATAAGAGTTCTCATCGAATACCATTGACCGGTTGTCAAATTTTGATTCAAAGGCACATGCAATTCTTGCATCTGAGGTCTTAATATTTCTAAATTCCAAAATCCTCTCCATGATGTTCTTACAACAACTCCGCCTTGATTCCATGTGCCCCTGATTATTAGACCGGCTTCCATATTTCCAGATCCAAATTGAGTATATTTGAAGTTCATTTGTGTTGTATAATCTTCCCAATTCAAATCGCCAGCTTCACAATCAGCATGGGCATTAGTAGCTGTTTTAGTCTGTCCTAATGTCCCATCTTCAATCATCCATGTACCATCTTGGTCAAAATACCAATTAGCAGGCAATGAAGGGCCGTCAAAAAGCTCAGTAAAAACCACGTATCCAAAACATTGTGAAGTAAACAAAAGAGGCTCATCTCCCTATCGAGTGGGTAAAAAGAGAGCTGATTTCTTAAAAAACGCTT
>CAYTYR010000006.1:0-107984 GCA_964441745.1 uncultured Clostridia bacterium | reverse complement strand
CTTATTACATGATGAGGGGGATAAGTGTTCCTCCTGGTAAGCATACGGTAGTTTTTGAGTACCTGCCTGCTAATTTTAGGTGGGCCGCCCTGGTCACTGTTGGCGCTTATCTTCTTAGCCTGTTTTGCCTGGTCAATTGGGCCAGGACAAAGATAGATTAAATAATAATTTGCACTCGTAATTTTCAGGGGGAATAATGTTGAAAGCAAGAATAATTGTCGTTATGCCGGCCTATAACGCAGAAAAAACCATTGCCAAAACAGTCCAGGACATACCGCCAGGGATAGTAGATGAAATTATTGTGGTAGATGATGCCAGCCGCGATAATACGGCAGCCATGGCTCGTGAATTAGGCTTGCAGGTTCATGTTCACGAAAAAAACCTGGGCTATGGCGGCAACCAAAAAACCTGCTATCGGCAAGCCCTGGATCAAGGGGCTGATATTGTCGTTATGGTCCATCCTGATTATCAATATGATTCACGGCTTATCCCTTATATGATCAAGCCTTTAGCTGAAGGTTTGTACGATGTCATGCTGGGTTCCCGGATCAGGACCCGGGCTGAAGCATTGGCCGGGGGCATGCCGCTATATAAATATGTTAGTAACCGGGCGCTCACCTTGATAGAGAATGTATTTTTTGGCCAGAACTTGAGTGAGTTCCATACCGGGTTCAGGGCTTATACCAGGAAAGTGCTGGAAACCATCCCCTGGCAGAATAATTCTGATAATTTTGTCTTTGATACCGAATTCCTGGCTGAGGCGGTTTATTTCGGTTTCCGGTTAGGTGAGACCCCGGTGCCGGCGCGCTATTTTAAAGAAGCGTCTTCTATTAATTTCCTGAATTCGACTATCTATGGTTTATCTACCCTGGCGGTAGTGGGGAAATTTGTATTACAAAAACTTCATTTGGGTAATTTTAGGATCTTTAAAAAAGTGAAAGTAATATAGGCATAAAGCAACAAGCGAGGAATAGAGTTGAATTTAGCGGCAGATTGTGATAATACATAGGCAGGGAAAAAATATGACACTTTTAAAAAATCGGTGTAATAAAATGGTGAGCAGGCCGAACCATCGTTCTTTCAGGGGTTTTACCCTGATTGAAACCATGATCATGATCGCGCTGATCTGTTTTTTAACAGCGGTAGTGCTTGTCAGGATGACCGGAGTGTTTGGTTATCGGGCTAAGGCTGCTTCCAGATTGCTGGTTTCTGACCTGGTGTTGGCCAAGAAAACAGCGGAAACTACCCAGGTTAAGAGCGGGATAATTTTTTACCCATCCCAGGAACGTTATGTGGTATATACCGACACTTTTACCAATATCCTGAGCGATCCGGTTAATCAGAAACCCCTGATCCGTGACTTCACTAAAGGTGAATATCATAATGTCAATATTGTTTCGGCTGCTTTCCCTGACGGGACAGAGTATATCGAATTTGATCCTTTAGGCCGCAATGCCAGTGGGGGAAAAGCAGTGCTGCAATATGAATCTGATTCCTATTCAGTCTGGGTAGAAGACAATACCGGACGAGCCTACTGGACCAAACCATGAGTATCCGCGAAATCGTTTTTGGAATCTGCGAAATCATCCAGGGGATATCTAGATGAAATTATTCAAATTATCCAATAAAACATCTGGGTTTTCCCTGGCCGAAGTGCTGGTTGCTGTCGGGGTTATCGCTGTGGCTTTAGTTCCGCTAATCATGGTCTTTAGCCAAGGGGTGAAGCAGGGCAAGACTCCGCAAAAGATAACCGTGGCTACCATGCTGGCACAGGACCTGATAGAAGAGATCATGCCTAAGCTGTTCGATGAAAATCCCAGTAATCCCGATTCACCAGCAGGATTAGGGCCGGAAACAGGGGAGACTCGTGCCGGCCTGCCGACCACTCGCAATTATGATGATGTCGATGATTACCGGAATTACACTGAGTCTCCGCCCAGGGAAGTGGATGGCACGGTTATGACCGAATATACAGGCTATACCCGGACAGTAGCAGTAGATTATGTCCGGGAAGCTAATTTTGATGCGGTTTCCACGAGTATTACCCGTTTCAAAAGAGTACGGGTTACTGTAACCTGGGATAACGGCACGCAAAGCGCCGAACTTGAAGCAATTAAGGGAAACTACTAAAAGTTGGGAAATAAGTTGTTGGTTGTGGAAGTAGGTATGGAAGTAAGTCTAAAGTTAGTGGTTTAAAGCCTAACACCCATAGACCTATGACCAAACTTACTTCTAAACCCAACACCCAATGACATAGTAAATTAATTAGATATTTTACCGGTTGACGGGAAGCGAAGATGTTAAGAAAAAATGTATTATTCAATAATAAGGGGTTAAGCGGTGTGGAATTTGTGGTCGCGATCGTGATCGTCAGCTTGATTACCGTAGTTCTTTACGATATTCTGCGGGAGGGGAACAATTCCTATAAATACCAGGATGTCCAAACTAATTCGGTCCAGCAAGCCAGGGCCGCGATCATAACCATGTCCAGGGAAATACGGCAGGCAGATATTTCCAGTATAGCTATTACTACTCTTGATGCTAATCGTGACCGGATCGATTTCTTTGCTCCGCTGGAACTGGAAAATCCCGATGATTTGCAAACCATTCGCTATGAGCCGCAATTAGACGGGACATTAGTGCGGACCGTCACCTATGCCGCGGGCGGTTCAGATACCAATGTTGTCGCCAACTATGTCCGGAAATTATATTTTAATGTTGAATATGAAGGACAGGTCAGTATGCGCTTGCAGGTAGCTGCCAGCAGCCAGACCATAAATATGGCGACGAAAGTGCGTCCCAGGAATAAACCTCCGGAGGAATAAGAGGTTGAAAATGTATCTCCAAAATAAGCGCGGCGTCATTCTGATTATGGCCATCGGGATAATCCTTGTGCTCTTGCTCATGGGTATATTATTTGTCAATATCCTGATTACTGATGTGCGGGTGGCAACTGGTACGGAAAACTCTACCATAGCCTTGTATATTGCTGAAGCTGGTATCAGCTATGCTTTGCCCATGCTGGATTATGATTCTTCCTGGCGGAATGGGATCACCATGAATTTCAATGGCGGCAGTTTTACCGCCAGTCTTGTCGATACAGACAGCGGCGTTATTATCATCAAATCTGTCGGGACCTTTAAAGGAGCACAACGTACCATCAAGGTCAAGGTAAGAATGGGTAACTGGCCGATGTTCAAGTACGATGCTGAGCGAACTGCCTATAATACCCCGCAACATTATGTGGCCCGACAATTAAGAGAGCGCTGGTACTTCACTGCCGGCGGACAGGTCCGTTCTTCCCCGGCGGTGGACCGGAACGTCGTGGTATTCGGCGCTAACGATAATAGAGTCTATTGCATCAGGGCCAGCGATGGATCCGAGGTGTGGCGATATACCACTGGAGGTGATGTGATTTCATCTCCCTGCATTGTAGCTAAGTTCAATAAGGTGTATTTCGGTTCTGATGACGGTTATTTCTATTGTTTGGACTTGACCGATGGCTCTCTGGTCTGGCGCTATCGCAATACGGCCAATCCCCGTCCCTGGCAGGCTTCACCCTGTTTTTATAATGACCGGATCTATACTGCGTCCAATGATGGTTATGTGTATTGCTTCAATGCTGAAGACGGCTTTATTCCGATTGGCTGGCCTTACTTGATCGGCGCTAATATCGGTATTTATTCCTCTCCGGCGATCGACACTGCCAATGATATACTTTATATCGGAGCGGACAACAGCCGGGTATATGCTTTGAACATATCTACCGTTTCCCTAGTCCCGGGCTGGCCTTATGTGACTGGCGGGGCAGTGAAAAGTACGGCCGCCATTGCCTGGGGATATATTTTCACCGCTTCCCAGGATAATTATGTATATTGCTTATACCCAAACGGGACTCGCTGCTGGCGAACGAATGTTTTCCGGGGAAATTTCTGGTCATCTCCCAGTGTCGCCAAAGATTATAATGAAATATTAATTGGCTCTAATTGGAAACGGTATTACGGACTGCGGGCTACTACCGGCCAGGTGATCGATTGGTACAATACTAATCAGGACTGCGACAGTACCGGTGCAGTGCAAGATGACCAGGTGTTCATTGGCAATGATTCTGATCGCTGTGTGGCCCTTAATATCTCTAATTTGCGCGCCCGTTTTAATTACCGTACTAATGCTGATGTCAATTCTTCGCCCTGTATTTACGGCAATAATCTGTATGTCGGTAATGATGGCGGGCGTCTTTATAAATTCTCCAGCCAGGTCACTCCTACAGGCACCATCACGATTATGGAAGAATCCTGGCGGGATACGTTTTAGTGTTAAATAAGGCATCAGGATAACAGGATATCAGAAGATCAGGACATCAGGCAGCGCTCTTCCTGATTACCTGATACCCTTTACTGTATATTTTATCTCTTTACAAACTGAAAAAATAGGCATATAATTGATTGAAATATTCAGGAGAGGTCAGCTTTGGCTAAATCTATTATCGGTTTAGACATTGGTACTAATAATGTAAAAGCCGTCGAGCTTGTCGAGAGCGGCAAGGAAATTATTTTAAAACATGTCGGCTATGCGCAGATTGAAGCTATTCCTGACCTGACCAATGAGGAAGAACGCCACAAAGCTCTCGTCAAAGCGATCCAAGCAGTCCTGCCCAAATCCGGCCTAAAAACTAAAAAAGTAGTCACTGCCTTAAACGGCAAGTTAGTGATTAACCGTATTATTTCACTGCCTAAAGGCCCGGTGATGCGTCTTGCCCGGGAAGAAGTCAAAAAAATGATCATTGCCGAGATCGAGGCGGAGATACCATTCCCGGTGGAAGAGGCAGCGGTTGATTATTATACCTTGGATGATCCGGCGACCACGAAAGAAGAAAAGATCCGGATCTCTGTCGTGGTTGTCCCTAAATCAGAAATTGACAAGAATATAGCTTTAATGCGTGAGATCGGGCTCGAACAAGAGGCGATCGATGTGGTCTCGTTTGCTTTGATGAGAGGGATTACTGTGCTCAAACCGCGGTTAAACGTGGAAACTACGGGTATTATTGAATTGGGCGCAGCTACCACCGAAGTGGTGGTGACCAAAGGCTCGGATATGCTCTTTACCCGTAATGTCCCTCTGGGCGGTAATTTACTAACCAGGGTGATCCAGGACATATTGAACCTGGATTATGAGAAAGCTGAAAACTCGAAGATAAAAGAAGGATTGCCTCCGACAGTTACCCCGCAGTTTGAACGTATTGCCACTGAGATCCGCAATTCCCTGAGTTATTTTCAATTGCAGGAACATAAGAAAATTGATCTGGCTTTTGTCTGCGGCGGCGGCAGTAAATTGCGGCAGGTCCTGCAATTCTTAAAAGAGAAAATCGATATTCCGCTGGAAATAGCCAATCCACCGTTGGAAAACGTTAAAAATGAAATGAAAAATATCCCGGTTGGCCTGCTGGAAGAAATCGGTCCATCCCTGATCACGGCTATTGGGTTGGCGATGAAAGCCAAAAAGAATGAAAAGCGCTTTAACCTATTGCCGGATAATATGCGCAAGGAAGGGGTCTCGTTTAAAATTTACTATCTAGGCGCTGGGATAATCACGGCAGCCATAATTTTACTGCTCTATCTGCTGCTGTCTTTTAAGACCAAACAGCAAGAAAACAAAATTGCGGATATGAAAAAAGCTTTAAGTAATGTGCAATACATAGTAGAAAGGACCCAGGAGTCAGCCCAAACTTTGGCTGAAGTAACCAAGCTTGAGGGTATACTTAAAGATATTTATATTATCACGCCTCCTCTCGCGCAGGTATTGGAAGAACTGGTTGTTTCTATGCCGGCTACGGTATGGTTGCGCGAAGTGATCATTTCCGGGGACACGCCGGAGGCTGCGGCAATCACTGCTAAAACCGCTAAAGATGCTAAAGGAGCCAAGAAAAAAGCTGGGCCGCCGCCAAACTTAGAACTAAATGTAGTCGGATTAGCCACTAAATCAGCAGGAGTTGCTGATTTTATGGTCAATTTAAAACAATGGCCTCATTTCAGTGCTTGTGAACTGACCGGGGCTAAATTAGCGGCAATCGGTACGGAACAGGGAGTCAGCTGGACCATTAAGTGTAAACTGCTGACTCCGGTTGCGGAGAAAGATAAAAAACCAGAGGCCAAAAAATAATGCAATTCAAATTCACCCCTAAAATTAAGTTTTCACTCATAGCTGTGGCGGTTATCCTTTGCCTGGTCAGTGCGTATTTTCTCTTTTTAGGGACCAAAATTAAGCAATTAATGGCTTTAAACTCACAACTCCAGGCGATGGAGGTTAGTTTTGCCAAGATTAAGAAGGATGAATCATATGTGCCTAAATTGGAACGAGATATTTTTGATAATAAACGCAAGATCGATTTGATCCAGAAACGTATCCCAACCGATATCAATATCGCTGAATTGATCCAGAACCTGGCGCAAATTGGTTCCCGTTTGGGCATCAAAGAATATGGTTCTATTATTCCTGGCGAAGTTAATGGTATTGATAAGTATATAATAGCGCCGGTCAAAGTGACTTTTAACTGCAGTTATCCTCAATTGATAGAATACTTGAAAGAGCTGGAAAAAATGCCACGACTGAGCAGGGTGGATGGTATCAGGATCAGAGTTAATGAGCTAGACCCGGAAGAACTGAGCATTGAAATATCCTTAACCGCTTTATCTATGATTGAAACGGTTAAAAAATAATACTTACGAGCGTGATCATGTCGCCAAAACTAAAAATCTTAATACCGGCAGTCCTGGTTTTTTTTATTTTAGGAGCTTTTATCGTTCCTGTTTCTGGTTATGAAATTGACCGGAGCGGATCAGCTTATTTTTATTTTATTCAGGGACTTCTGCAGGAAAGGGAGGGTAAATACCAGCAGGCGATCGAATCCTACCAGCAGGCCTTAAGCTATGATTCCCTGCGCGCTCCCTTATTTGTCCAGTTGGGCGTGGCCTATAGTCTAAGCGGAGACGTTGAACAGGCTGTCCGTCAAGCGCAGGAAGCTATTAAGCGTGATGAAAAATATATTCCGTCATATTTCCTGTATGGCTCTATCCTGATTCGCCAGAACAAGATTAAAGAAGCTGTGCCTGTGTACCAGCAAGTTGTTTCTTTAGAGCCCGGAAACCAGGCGGCTTTATTTATCCTGGGCACTTTGTACATGAATATCGGTAATTATAGCCAGGCGATAGAAGTATTACAAAAAGTATGCCAGCTTGCTCCTGACCAGGCAGAAGCTTATATGAGTTTGGCCGGATCTTACCTGGCCATAGACAAACATCAAGAGGCGATAGCAGCTTATGGGCAGGTCATTAAGCTGGCGCCTGAAAATATCATGGCCTATTTCGGTTTAGCTGAAGCCTACGAACAGTCGCAGGAATATCTTAAAGCGATTGAAACATATCACCAGCTGATTATGATCAATCCGGGTAATAGCCTGGCCCAATATCGGCTGGGAGTCTTGTATTACGAACAGAAAGAATTTATTAAGAGCGCCGATATTTTTAAGAAGATCGAAAAAAAGGCAGCTGATGATTTATCTGTTTCCAGTTATTTCTATTTAGCCGCGATCAGTGAAGAACAAAAGGATCTGAAACAAGCCATTGCTTTTTATGAACTATCTTTGCAGCGGTTGGACCAAATATCAACCAGACAGCCGCTCAATCAGTCGCAAGCTGGAGCTATCCTTCCAGCTAGAAGCAGTATGTATCTCCATTTAGGATATCTTTACCTGCAGCAAAAACAGCCTAAAAAAGCTTTAACGGTAATACAGGAAGCTATTACCGCCGATAAACATAACCTGCTGCTATATTATTTTATGGGTGTGATCTATACCGATTTGAAAAAATATCCAGAAGCTATTGCTGCTTTTAGGCAGTCCATTATTCTTAAAAATGAGCAGGGATTACGGTTAGGCCAGGGCCATAAGGAACCGGAAATAGATGAGTTATATTTTCGTCTTGGGGTCCTGTATGACCAGACCGGTGATTTTCCCCAAATGGTTGACGTGATGAAAAAAGCGATTAGTTATAATTCCAAGAATGCTCAAGCGTTAAATTATCTGGGTTATTCTTATGCTGACCGCGGCGAAAATCTAACTGAAGCTGAAGGATATCTTAAAAAAGCTATTTCCCTGGAACCTGAAAATGGCGCTTTCCTTGACAGCCTGGGCTGGCTCTACTACCGCCAGGAAAAGTATGGTGAGGCGCTGGAGTACCTGACTAAAGCCGTAACCTATATGGGCCAAGACCCGGTAGTTCTGGAACACCTAGGTGATATCTATGCTGCTTTATTACGAACTGAAGAAGCTCTCCACTATTGGCGCCAATCCCTGGCGGCCAATCCCCAGAATAAGATTTTAAAAAGAAAAGTAAAGGAAATCCAGCGATAACAAAAAGAACCGGTAAAAAGTTGGTGGTTGTGGAAGTAAGTTTAGAAGGAGGTCTTTAGTCCTTGGTTTAAAACCTAACTTCCATAGACCTTAAACCAAACCTACCTCCTAACCAAATACCCAAAAACATATTACAGGCATAATGTTTACTAAAGGAACTAACTTGCAGCGAAAATTACTATTGATCGGTGTTTTAATTACTCTCACTGGCTGTAACCGCTATTATTTTCCCAGTACGCTCAGCTCCGGCGCTTTAATGAGCCAGCAGGACCAGCCGCAAACTGAGATCCAAAGCTTACAAGGTTGGGTCAAAGTGCAATTGCAAAGCAATACTGGTAATTATGTCCTGGCGCAGAAAATATATTATGCCTCACCGGGCTTGCTGCGGTTAGAGATAGCCGGTATTTTAGGCATGCCGGTGGTAATGGTAGTGATCGACCGGAATGATTTTCAATTTTTTATTCCGGTCAGGAATATTCTGGTCACGGGGAAAACTTATGAATTGGGTCCGGCTTTTACAATCAATGATCTCTTGCAGGGATTTATCTATGGGTCCAAGCTTGATCTGGCACAGGGCCAGGATATTATTATCACCGAAAACAAAAAGGATTATAAAGTCACCTGGGTCACTGCCGGACAGCAAAACCTGGCTTGGGTCAATAAAGCAACAAAAGTCATTACCAGGCATGAGGTCAGGTCATTGCGGACCAAAGAAGCCATTAGAATAGTGGAACGCGGCGGGATTATTAAAGTAGGAGAAAGGTATTTCCCAGGACTGGTGAGTGTCTATGACCGTGATTTGCAGCAAAAAGCGACTTTTAAATTCAGCGGCCTTTCTTTTAATGAGAAGATAGCTGCGGATATGTTTAAGCTGAAATTACCCGCTGCGTATGAAGAGAAAAAGCTTTCAGATTTTCTGCAGGATTTGCAGTAATTAATAAGAGGTAAGTTGTTAGTTGTGGAAGTAGGTATAGAAGTAAGTCTAAAGTCTATGGTTTGAGCCTAACTTCCAAAGACCTCGGGCCAAACTTACTTCCAAACCCAATACCCAATAACTTGATTGAGAAGGATGTATGAGAATAAAAGCTTATGCTAAGATCAATCTGCTGCTGCAAGTATTGGCCAAGCGCTCCGATGGTTATCATGATCTGGCCAGTGTCATGCAGGAAATCGCTTTACATGACCTGCTGATCATTAATAAAGCGGTCCTTGGTATAAAAATGCATTGTTCTGATCCGGCTTTGCCGCTGGATAAAAACAACCTGGTTTATAAAGCGGCTGTAGTTATGCAAGAAGAAGCCAGGCGCTTAAAAAAGCCTTTTTCCGGGTTAAAGATCCAAATCCAGAAAAATATCCCCATTGGCGCTGGATTAGGGGGTGGCTCCAGCGATGCCGCCGCGACGCTAAAAGCGCTGAATAAGCTATGGCGACTCCACTTGACAGAAAAAAGACTAGCACAAATTGGCGCTGCCTTAGGGTCAGATGTCCCTTTTTTTGTCAGTGGGGGTACAGCCTTGGCTCAAGGGAGGGGGGAAGTATTAACTCCTTGGCTAAATATCCCTTCTTTCCGCTTGGTTCTGGTAAAGCCATTATTGGGAATTTCGACTGCCTGGGCTTATAAAAACTTAAAAATAAGCTTGACTAAACAGCCAAAAAATATTAAAATTATACATAAAAACCTGATGGAGAAGCGTTTTAATCAACTAAAGGAATACCTGCAGAACGACCTGGAAGCGGTATGCATCAATAAATATCCATTAATTTTAGAAATAAAACACCGTTTATTGGCATTAGGAGCCACCGCAGCCCTGATGAGCGGCAGCGGCTCTACTGTTTTTGGGCTGGTACCCAGCCGAACAGTTGAGAATCGGGTCAAGGAGGTGTTTTCTAAAGCTAAAGGTTTCTGGATATGGAGCGGGAAAACCAGGCGCAAAGACACGATATTTGAACATTAGAGCATTTGACCACATTAGAGATTTCACATTTTCAACTGCTCAAATGCTCAAATCTCCAATATTCCAAATTTTTGCGCAGCAGAAATTTATGGGGGATGGTGGACAGCATGGAGATTACGGCAGTAAAAGTGAATCTAGTGTTGGATGAAGCGGAGAAAAGGCTCAAAGCCTTTGCCAATATAATTTTTGATGACTGTTTTGTGGTGAGCGGCTTAAAAGTGATTCGCGGTGACAAAGGATTATTCGTATCCATGCCCAGCCGCAAACTAAAGGACGGCACTTTTAAAGATATTGCCCACCCTTTGAATAATGAAACCAGAAAACTTATTGAAGACAAAGTATTAGCAGCTTATGAAGAAAAGCTGAATGAACCCCCAGTAACTAAAGGGGCGCAAATGGCTGATAGCCTATAGCGTATAGCAAAAGAAAACATAGGCATTATACAGTTTTTGCCATAAGCTATAAGCCATATGCTACAAGCGTATTTATTCTGGGGTGGTGTAATTGGTAACACCGGAGACTTTGGATCTCCTGTTCTAGGTTCGAGTCCTAGCCCCAGAGCTTATATTCGAAGCTAGGACGAGAAGCAAGTCTTGGCCCAGAGGAGTCATGAGGGATAATTTCAGCTAAAGTGCAACCTACTGAGTCGTGGTTGCACTTTCTCTAATCATTATCGGAATGTTTTAAAGGAATATTTGCATGCCTAATGGATTTGCCAGCGTAATTCTGGGTGCCGGTGAGGGTACCCGGATGAAATCAACCCTGCCCAAAGTATTGCATACTGTGGGGGGAAAACCGCTGGTGGACCATGTGCTGGACACGGTCTTGTCCCTCAAGATGGACCAGCAGGTACTGGTTGTCGGTTTTCGCGGCAAAACAGTGGCTAGTCATATACGGGATAATCCGGAATATAAAAAAGTCAAAATTGTTTTTCAAGCCAAGCGGCTTGGTTCTGGACATGCGATCTTACAATCCGCCAAAGTTTTGTCTGGTTACCGCGGCAATATTTTAGTGTTATGTGCCGATGTCCCCTTGGTCAAAAAGAGTACTCTGCAAAAATTCATGTTGCTTCATAAACAGCAAGGTAATGCCGCCACAATTTTGACTACCATTATGAAAAAGCCCACTGGTTATGGCCGGATCATTCGGGCAGGCAAACAGGTAGTGAGAATTGCCGAAGAAAAAGATGCTTCCGGGCAGGAAAAGAAAGTCCAAGAGATCAATACCGGGATTTATTGTTTTAAAGCGCCTGAACTTTTCCGGATACTTAAAAAAATAAGACCGAATAACCAAAAAAAGGAATATTACCTGACTGATGCGATCGGTTTGCTGCAACAAGAGGGCGCCAATATCGGGGCTCTGCTCTGTGCCAGTAACCGGGAAGCGGCTGGGATCAACGATCAACAACAGTTAGCTGTGGCTAATGCCTATTATGCCAGTAGAAAGTTATAAGTTGTGGAAGTAAGTATAGAAGTAAGTCTAAAGTTTGTAGTTTAAAGCCCAAAGCCTATGACCTCAGGCCAAACCTACTTCCTAACCTATAAACTTAAGACTAAATTTGGGAATTTATGTTTTGCGGAGGAGAATATGTCTAATGGTTTGAGGATTTGCGCCGGAAATGCTAATTTAAAATTAGTGGAAGAAATTAGTAAAAGCCTGAAAATCAGGCCAGTAGCTTCAGAAGTAAACAACTTTAATGATGGTGAAATAAATGTCAAGATCAAGGAAAATGTCCGGGGCGAGGATGTTTTTGTCATTCAGCCTACCTGTCCTCCGGTAAATAATAACTTAATGGAATTATTGATCATTATTGATGCTTTAAAAAGAGCCAGCGCCCGCCGGATAACAGCGGTTCTCCCGTATTATGGTTATGCCCGGCAAGACCGTAAGGTTGAACCCAGGGTGCCGATTACCGCTAAACTGGTGGCTAATTTAATCACTAAGGCCGGAGCTAACCGTATCTTAGCCATGGATCTGCATGCCGGCCAATTGCAAGGTTATTTTGATATACCGGTTGATCATTTATTTGCCGCGCCGGTATTGGTGGAATACTTTAACCATAAAAAGATCCAGAACCTGGTGACTATTTCTCCGGATGCGGGTGGCGTGGAAAGAGCCCGGGCTTTTGCCAAACGGCTCCGGCGTGAGTCAGCCCTTGGTTTTATCGATAAAAGAAGGCCGGCGCCAGGCAAAGCAGAAATGAATTATGTGGTTGGCGATGTACAAGGCAAAAATGTAGTGATTTTGGATGATATCATTGATAGTGCCGGAACCCTGGTGAAAGCCGCGGAGGTTTTAAAGAAAAATGGAGCATTGGATATTTATGCTGCCTGCACCCATCCGGTATTGAGCGGTCTGGCGCTGGAACGGATCCGGGGGTCAGTACTAAAAGAAGTAATAGTAACTAATACTATCCCTCTACGGGAAGACGCCAAAGGGAAGATCAAAGTACTGTCTGTCGCTAAGTTATTGGCTGATTCGATCAAGCGTATTCACGAAGAAGAATCTTTAAGCTCGCTGTTTATTTGATAGCGTTAAGCGTAGAGCGTAAAGCGGATAGAAAAATAAAAATCTATACGCTAAACGCTGCCCGCTAGCCGCCGATTTTTGGAGATTATATGGCTTTTAATACCATACCGTACCTGATCGTTGGCAGCAGCTTATTTTTCCTGGGCGCTTTTATCTTGCTTAAGAATATCCGTGCCCGGGTCAATGTATTGCTCGGTCTGACGTGTATCGCCAGTACCCTCTGGCTGATCTGTTCCGGTTTGGCCAATTATTTTGCCGGCAGAGAATTGGTAATGTTTTTGCTGCGGTTGGGATATGTTGGCTTTATATTTATACCTATCTTGCTCTATCACTATGCCGTGATCTTTCTTAATCTTAAAAGCAGGGGCCAGGCTTTGATCATTCCCTATATCGGGGGGCTGGTTTTCGCTGTGACCGCTATGCTTAGTCCCTTGTTTTTCAGTGGTTACCAGCCATTTTTCTGGGGATATACCCCAATTGGGGGCATACTGCATTGGCTATTCGCTATTTTTTATTTTGTGCTTTATGCCCGTATTAATTATATCCTGTATCGGCATTACCGGGAAGCCAAGAGAACGTCATCTTTGAAATACAGCCAGATCCAGTATCTTTTTTGTGCCGTGGGTATGTTATCGCTCAGCGCTATTAATTTTTTCAGCATAAAGGGGATCGATTTTTACCCTTCTGGCTATCTTTTCATCATGCTGGGGCTGGCGCTGGTGGTGATTACGGTTCTGCGCTACCGGTTGGTAGAAATAGATATTATCGTTAATAAGCTTATCTTCTTGTTTATTACCGGCGTGCTGGTAGCGCTGTTTTATGTATTGCTGACTGGCGTGCTTAGGTCAATTTTCAACCCGACCATGGCTGGTTTCTTTGCCGCGGCTATTATTATTACCGGCATGTTCTTTACTTCCCTAAAAGATAAATTGCAATACATCATTGATACGATTGTCTATCGCAATAAGTATGAATACCAAAAAGCGCTAAAAGAAACTACCCAGCTGCTTATTACCAAGCTGGATTTGAATGAGTTATGTTATTTCTTGATCCAGATGCTGGCTAAGAATATCGGGATGCTCAAAGCCAGCTTGCTTTTGGAGGATGCTGAGGGTAATTACAGTATCCGGACTGGTTATGCCCTGGAAAAAGGATTAATGACCCAGTACTGTATCCGCCAAGAAGCGCCAATCATTGCCTGGTTGAAAGAAAACCGGAGTATCCTGATCAGGGAGGAAGCAGAACAATATCTGTCTAAGCAAAAATTCAAAGAGATATTCGGGGACCTCCGCCGGATCAGCGCCGAAGTGGTGATCCCGCTTTTTTATCGTGGTAATTTAACGGGAATAGTTTGTTTGGACAACAAGCAATCAGGATCAATTTATAACCAGGCGGATATTGATATTCTGGAAGCTTTAGCTGGCCAGGCGGCCATTGCCCTGGAAAAAGCCAAGCTCTATACAGAAGCGGTGACCGATAGCCAGACGCAATTGTATTATCACCGTTACTTTCTCCGTCGTCTGGCTGAGGAAATGGATCGCGCCCGGCGCTATTCGCATTACCTTTCCCTGGTTTTGATCGATATCGATAAGATGAGTAAGATTAATAACGTCTATGGGCATGAAGAAGGCGATCGGATCATCACCGAGATTGCGGCCCTGATCAAGAACAGCATCCGCCTGACCGATGTAGCGGCCCGTTTTAGCGGTCAGGAATTTGTGCTGATCCTGCCGGAAACACGTGAAGAGGGAGCGTATAATGTAGCTCAGCGTATTAAAGAAAATGTTTCCCGAGTGGTGGAAATAGCCGAACATATCCGCCGGGAGGTCGAAAAACAGAAAATAAGTCTGGCCAGCGGAGGAAAATTAGACATAACAGTTAGCGTAGGGGTTAGTAACTTCAATGGCCTGGATGGTCACATAACTGCGGAAATGATCATTGAAATGGCCAAGAAAGCTTTATTAAAAGCAAAAAAAATGGGAGGTAACCGGGTGGTTGTTCAGTCCTCGGAACCTGCCGCCAGCCGTACGACATAATAATAAAAATTTGCGTACGATAAAAAGGGAGGAGAAAGCTGATGAAAGAAGTAATTTTGGAAGTAAAGGAAAGAGCAGAAAAAGGAACCCGGGTGTCCCGGCGCCTGCGTACTGCCGGCGCCATTCCCGCTATTTTGTATGGGGCGAAACAAGCTCCGATTTCCCTGGGGATAGCGGTGAAAGAATTTAACCGGATCATCCATGGCGGGGCCGGGGAGAATGTGGTTCTGACCCTGAAATTCGGCGGGGATAACAAGGATGCAAAAACAGCTATTATCAAAGAGATCCAGCGCGATCCGGTATCACGTAATATTGTGCATATCGATTTACTGGCGATCTCGCTTAAAGACAAGATCAAGGTTAATGTGCCGGTCATGGTCACTGGCGAAGCTCCGGGAATCAAAGAAGGCGGTATCCTGGAATATGTGCAGCGCGAAGTGGAAGTTGAATGCTTACCAACCCAGATCCCGGAACATATTATGGTCGATGTCTCCAGCTTGAAGATCAACGAATCGATCCATGTGCGTGATTTGAAGCTGACCGATGACCATCTTAAAGTCATTACTCCGGCCGACCGGATGCTGGTCAGCATTGTACCACCGACGATACTGGAAGAGCCAGTCGCGGCCGAAGGAGCGATAGCTCCGGAGGCAGCAGCGGCAGCCGCAGCTGAGCCGGAAGTCATCAAGAAAGGCAAGAAAGAAGAAGAACCTGCTGAAGGTGCAGCCGCCGCGGCGCCAGCTAAGGAAGAGAAGAAATAGTAATTCCGAGGTAGATATATGTGGATCATCGCCGGTCTCGGCAATCCGGGTAAAGAGTACCAGAAAACCAGGCATAATGCCGGTTTTCTGGCGCTTGACCAGTTGGCCTGCCAGCTGGAGATCAAACTAAGTGAACATAAATTTGAATCTATCCTGGGCCGAGGTGAGCGGGCCCGGCATAAAGCGCTGCTCCTGAAACCGCAAACATATATGAACAAAAGCGGCGAAGCGATAGTATCGGTCATGAACTATTATAAAGTAAAACCTGACCACCTGCTGGTTGTGGTTGATGATTTCAACCTGGAATTGGGCACGTTGCGTTTTCGCGCCAAGGGGTCAGCCGGCGGGCACCATGGTTTAGAATCTATCGCGCAGCAGCTGGGTACGACGGATTTTAAACGATTGCGTATCGGGATCGGCACAGCCGGCGGTAAAGATGCTGATTTTGTCTTAGGGACATTCAGTAAAGAGGAAATGGCGGTCATTAAAGAAACAGTTGGCCGGGCGGCTGAGGCTATTGACTTTTTGCTTGGACATAGTTTTGAAAATACTATGAACCGGTATAATTTGAAAGAACTTAAATGAATGAACTTAAGCCATATGAGGCAGAGAGCCGGGAAGTTTTAAGCCAATTCGGAACTATCCTGGGGCAGGGATTAAAACCGGAAGCAGCGGTACAACGCTTACAGGAATTTGGCGAAAACAAAATAGCGGAAACTAAAGCGAAAAATTCCTGGCGGATTTTCCTGGAGCAATTTAATAGTTTTATTATTTATGTCCTTTTCGCTGCTTGCCTGGTTTCAGCGTGGCTCGGAGAATGGGCCGATGCGCTGGCGATCCTGGCGATAGTTATTATAAATGGCATACTAGGATTTATTCAGGAATATAAAGCAGAACGTTCTTTGAAGGCCTTAAAAAATTTAAGCGCGCCAACGGCTAAAGTTATGCGCGCCGGCCAAATTATTATTATTGAGGCGAACAAAGTAGTACCCGGCGATATCTTGGCGCTGGATAGCGGAGACCGTATTGCCGCTGATGCCAGGATCATTGAATCGGTGAACCTGAAAATAGACGAATCAATCCTGACGGGAGAGTCTCACCCGGTTGAAAAGGATAAGCAAGCAAAACTAAAAGCAGATACTCCGCTAGCCGAACGACGCAATATGGTTTATTCCGGCTCTAATGTGGTTTACGGCCGGGGCCAGGCAGTTGTTGTTGCTACTGGCATGAAGACCGAGTTTGGTAATATTGCCCGCCTGCTGCAAACCGTAGAGAAAGAAACCACCCCTTTAATGCAGCGGTTGGAAAAAGTAGGGCGCCTGCTGGTGTACCTTTGCCTCGGTATCTGCGTGCTGGTTTTTGTCTTAGGCGTCTGGCGCGGCGGCGCCTATAGCGAAATGCTCCTGACCGCGGTCAGTTTAGCGGTAGCGGCTATTCCGGAAGGTTTGCCTGCTATTGTCACTGTCGTGTTGGCTTTGGGAGTACAGCGGATGGCGAAGCGCAATGCTTTGGTCAGAAAATTGCCAGCGGTAGAAACTCTTGGTTGTACCTCGGTAATTTGTTCTGATAAGACCGGAACATTAACCCAGAATAAGATGATGGTGCGTAAAATATATGCCGGCGGCAATTTTGTTGAACTCACTGGGTCTGGTTATGAACCGCACGGTGATTTCCTCAAACAAGGCAAGCCCATCAATGCCAATCGGCATCTTGATGTGATCCAATCTTTGCGGATAGCCGTATTATGCAATAATGCGCAATTGAACCAGGATGATGTTTCTAAAATTTGGCAGGTGAGCGGTGACCCGACAGAAGGGGCCTTGCTCGCAGCTGCCGCCAAAGCCGGGATCTGGCGCAAAGACCTGGAACAGTATTATGAATATCTAGACGAAATTCCTTTTGACAGCGCTAAGAAAAGAATGAGCGTGCTTTTTCGGCGTAAGGAAACCGGGTTTGTTTTCACTAAAGGCTCACCGGAAAATATCCTGGAGCGGTGTGACCGGATCTATGCCTTAGGGGAGATCAATCCTTTAACAGTTGAAGAAAAAGAAAAGATCAGGATTGCTAATTCAAATCTGGCAACACAGGCTTTACGAGTGTTAGCCGTAGCGTATAAAGAAGTTCCGGCGGAGCAATTGCTGTCCAGAAGCGAAAAACTGGAAGAGAAGCTGGTGTTTGTCGGATTATTGGCGATGATCGACCCGCCGCGGCTGGAAGTAAAAGACGCTGTAAATAAGTGCAGGCAAGCCGGCATCAAAGTAGTCATGATCACCGGGGACCAGAAAGATACCGCCATAGCGATAGCCAAAGAATTAGGCCTCCTGGATGAACAGGGGCCGGCGCTGGATGGCACAGAATTGGATGCTTTGGACGAACAGCAATTAGCCGCTTCGGTGGACAAAGTCCAGGTTTATGCCCGCGTTTCCAGTGAACATAAATTAAAGATCATTCAAGCGCTTAAAGCCAAGGGCTATGTGATTGCCATGACCGGCGACGGGGTAAATGATGCCCCGGCAGTTAAAGAAGCTGATATCGGCATGGCCATGGGCATCACCGGCACAGATGTCACGAAAGAAGCGGCCGACATGATCTTGCTGGATGATAATTTTTCTACTATTGTCTCGGCGGTAGAAGAAGGCCGCGGGATCTATGCCAATATTAAGCGTTTTGTTTATTATCTGCTGAGCTGTAATTTTAGCGAAATAGCCGCTATGTTAGGCGCCGGGATTCTCGGTTTACCAGTTCCTTTGCTGCCGATCCAGATCCTCTGGATCAACCTGGTAACTGATAGTTTACCCGCACTGGCCTTAGGAGTGGAGCCAAAAGAAAAAGATATTATGTCGCGGCCGCCGCGCCAGGCTAGTGAAAGACTACTGACCCGCAGGGATATGAAAAGCCTATTTATTGATGGTTCAATTATCAGTTTGATAACCTTGGCTAGTTTTATCATTGGGTTAAACTGGTTCCAGGCAGGATTAGGGCAAGCCAGGGTGATGGCTTTTTGTACCTTAGGCTTAGCCCAGCTGGTCCAGGTATTTAATTGCCGCAGCTGGCATGTATCCTTGTTTAGGCTGAATTTCTTTTCTAATATGTACTTGCTCTATGCTGTATTTTTCTCGGCAGTTATGCTCTTGATAGCGTTGTATGTACCTGTTTTACAACGGGTATTTAAAACTGTAGCTCTGGGCCTATGGCCGCTTTTGATAGTCCTGGCGCTTTCTTTAATCCCGTTGTTTTTAACCGAAGTAACAAAAATAAAAAGGAGGAGGAACTTAGCATTATGATCTGGCAAGATTTGACTTCGTTGTTGATCGCGTTAGGCACAGGGTTTATCGGTATTCTTTTCGCCGCTTATTTATCGTGGAAGATAGCCAAAAAAGATCCAGGCACCCCGGCGATGCAGGAGATCAGTGAGGCTATCCAGCAGGGAGCCATGGCGTTCTTAAAAAGGGAATACCGCGCTATCACGATTTTCGTCCTGATCGTGGCGGTAGTCCTGTTTTTTGGTGTCGCTAAAAAGACGGCTATCTCTTTTATCGCTGGAGCATTTTGTTCTGTCTGCGCCGGTTATCTGGGCATGAAAATTGCGACCAAAGCCAATTGCCGCACGGCGCAAGCGGCGAGCAAGAGTTATAATGAAGCCATCGGGGTCGCTTTCCCCGGTGGGGCAGTGATGGGGATGAATGTAGTGGGTATCGGCCTTTTTGGCCTTTCCCTGATATTTATAGTTTATATCTGGCATGCCGTACAGCACCAGGCCAGTATGGAACTAGCCATCTTTGAAGCGGTCCAGCTTATTGCTGGATTTTCCATGGGCGCCAGTTCTGTGGCCTTATTTGCCCGGGTTGGCGGCGGAATCTATACCAAAGCCGCGGATGTGGGAGCAGACCTGGTCGGCAAAGTAGAAAAAGGCATTCCTGAAGATGACCCGCGTAATCCGGCAGTGATCGCTGATAATGTTGGCGACAATGTCGGCGACGTGGCCGGAATGGGTGCAGACCTCTTCGAATCATATGTCGGCGCCATTGTTTCAGCGCTGGTGATCGCCGTCACGGCTATGGGCGTGGGGACGAAGGGCGTAATGCTGTCCTTATTGCTTTCCGCCGTGGGTGTTTTTGCGACTATTATCGGGGTCTTTTTTGTCCGTACTGATGAAAAAACCAACCCGCAGACTGCTTTGCGCATGGGCTTGATCGTGAGTGCGGTATTGTTAATTATCGGCGCTTATGCCTGTACGTATTTTTGGTATGGCAGTATCAATTTATTCTGGGCAGTATTAGCCGGCTTATTATCCGGGATGATCGTGGGTTTCGTGGCCGAATATTTTACCAGCGGTAAAATCGTTGAAAAAATTGCGGATAACGCCAAAACCGGTCCGGCCACGCTGATCATTGAAGGTATGGCCATAGCGATGAACAGCACTGTCATACCCTTGGTCGTGATCGCCTTGGCGACCATTATTTCCTATTATTTCGCTGGGATCTTTGGTATAGCTTTAGCTGCTATCGGGATGCTTTCTATTACCGGGATGACGGTCGCGGTAGATGCCTATGGACCGATCGCGGACAATGCCGCCGGGATCGCGGAAATGGCCCATATGGGTCCAGAGGTGAGAAAACGCTGTGAAACGCTCGACGCTGTGGGGAATACTACCGCTGCTATCGGCAAGGGATTTGCCATTGGCTCAGCTGCCCTTACTGCCTTAGCTTTATTTGTGGCCTACAGCCAGGTTATCAGTATAGCCAGTATTGACGCCTTGAACGCCACTGTGGTTGCCGGTATGTTCATCGGCGGAGTAGTGCCATTCTTTTTCTCAGCCAAGGCCATGCAGGCAGTTGGGGATGCAGCTTTTAAGGTGGTGGAAGAAGTGCGCCGCCAATTTAAGGAAATTCCTGGCTTAATGGAAGGTAAAGCTAAACCAGATTATGCCAAGTGTGTGGATATTACTACTTCTTTTGCTTTGCAGAAAATGGTTTTCCCCAGTGTCATGGCTTTAGTCATTCCGGTGGCAGTCGGAATCTTCATCAGCCCGGCCGCTCTGGGCGGTTTACTGGTAGGATCACTGGTAACCGGGGTTCCTCTGGCTGTCTTTTTTGCTAATGCCGGCGGGGCCTGGGATAATTCTAAGAAGTATATTGAAGCCGGTAACCTGGGTGGTAAGGGATCAGACGCGCATAAAGCTGCGGTGATCGGCGATACAGTCGGTGATCCGTTTAAAGACACTGCTGGCCCCAGCCTGAACATCTTGTTAAAACTGATGGCGGTTGTTTCGCTGGTACTGGCCCCGCTGATCTTGAAATTGCATACTGCTCTTTTTGCCTTATTTGGCCGGTAAAATACCTTGCCAAAAGGCATTTTTTATAGTATGATAAACAAAGATATGGTGCGTTTATTCCGGGTAACCTGTCGGTTGAAGCAATAAGGCAGGTATCCGGTCGATAATGAGCGTTACATATAATAATCAAGTTTTATATTATGAGGAGGTTGAGCGGGATGCATAGTTATGAAAGTATTATTATTTTTAGGCCGGATCTAGCGGCTGAAGAGATAGACAAAGTAATCGCCAAATTAGAGAAAATGATCACGTCCAGCAGCGGGGAAGTGATCCATCTGGATAAATGGGGTCTTAAAAAGACGGCTTTCCAGGTCAAAAAATACCGGGAGGGCTTTTTCGTCTATCTGAATTTCAAAACTACTCCGGAAATGGTAAACAGTTTGAAGAATATGTATCAAGTAACCGACGGGATCATCCGTTCTATTACGACCAAAGTAAGGAAACCCAGAAGGATCAAACCCAAAAAAGAGAAAGTGAAGGTGGCTCCGGCAGCTTCTGCCGAACCGAAAGTGGAGGCTTAAGTGGCTAATGCAAATAAAGTGATCTTGATCGGTAACATTACCCGGGATTTAGAGTTACGCTATATACCCGGTGGGCAGGCGGTCATAGAATTTACCATTGCGATCAACCAGCGTTATAAAGATAAGGCTGGGCAGTCTCAGGAAAAAACAGATTTTATACCTATCGTAGCCTGGGGTAAGCAAGCCGAGCTGATCAAGCAATATTTAGGCAAGGGCAGCTCTGTTTATGTAGAAGGACGCTTACAGCAGGATTCCTGGGAAGATAAAAATGATGGCACAAAAAAGAGCAAATTGAAAGTCATCGCGCAACATGTCCAGTTCTTGGACCGGGCCAAAAACCAGAATGCGGCAGAGAGCGACGGGACGAAATGGGCTAAGGAAGCTCCAGCCAAAGGCGCTAAAACAGAAGAAGAAAACCTGGACGAAGAAATACCATTTTAAAAATAGCGTAAAGCGTAGAGCGTAAAGCGGATAGGAAAACAAGATCTATACGCTAAACGCTACCCGCTATACGCTGACTAATAAGGGGGAAGTTTAATGTATACAGCCAGGCCAAAATCATCATCAAGACCTGCCGGACCGCGGCGCGAAGGCGGGCCAGGAGGGCGCAGGGGACAATTCAGGCGTAAACCTTGCCGGTTCTGCGCCAATAAAGAAGAAATAGATTTTAAGAATATAGGTCTCCTCAGAAATTTTGTGACTGAACGTGGTAAAATATTGCCGCGTCGTGTTACTGGTAATTGCGCGCGTCATCAACGTTCCGTTATCCGGGCAGTAAAGAGAGCCCGGGCGGTAGCTTTATTGCCGTACGCTACTTCATAAAGTCCCATGGCGCAATCTTACCGGTTATTGGCAGCGCTAATATTAAGCAGTATCGTATTATTTTGGCCCCCGTTTACTTTGTTGGCCTTAATACCTTTGGCGCTCCTGTACTGCCTCAAAGGTCCCAGGTATGCGTTGGGGGGGATGCTGTTGGCGGCGTTAGCTATTTGGTTGCTATCCGGGATTAATTTGATCAGCCTGATTTTCCTGCTGATTGCCGGCCTGCCAGCGTTGGCGCTGGGAATGTTGATAAAAAAAGATACCAAAGCCTGGCCGACCATATTTTTAAGTGCGGCCTTATTGCTGGGCTGCCTGGTATTGTTAATAGTCATTTTGGAACAGGTAGGACAGTTAAAATTCTCATTGGAAATGCAACGGGTATTGCGCGATTCTTTGGATAAAGCCTACAAGTTTTATCAAAACCGCGGGGTGAGTATTGAAGAATTGTCCTTGATCAAGCGCAATAGCTGGCGGATACTCAGGATCCTTGAACTTATTTGGCCGTCTTTGCTGGCGATCAGTGTTTGGTTTGCTGTCTATATTGATTATCTCCTTAGCAGCCAATTATTGCGTCGTTTTGGCCGCACTATCAAATCGTTGACGGCATTGCGGTTATGGCATTGTCCTGACTGGCTGGTTTGGGGATTTATAGTCCCCAGCGGCTTACTGGTCGGAGACAAGATCCTAAAAGTTTCCCAGGCCCACTGGCTTTATGTTAGTGTGTTGAATATTTTAGTAGTGGTTGGTTTTGTATATTTTATCCAGGGGTTGGGCATTGCCAGCTATTACTTTCATCAAGCCAAAGCCGGTAAACTGCCGCAGGTATTGTTTTATCTCCTGGTTGCGCTGAATCGTGATTTGTGGTTCGTTGTTGCCTTCTTTGGCTTGTTAGATATATGGGTGGATTGGCGTAAAATTAATAAAGCAGTCGCTAGGGACTAGTTTCTAGTCGCTAGTTATCTAGTTTAAAATCTGTTTGACCCGTGACTCGAGACCCGCGGCTAATTTAGAGGAGGAGCAATGAAAGTAATAATGAAAGACAGTATCCCTAAAGTTGGTAATAAGGGTGAGATCGTGGATGTTTCCGCAGGTTATGCCCGCAATTTCCTGTTCCCGCAAAACCTGGCATTGGAAGCCACCACCCATAATATGGTCCAGTACGAAGAACTAAGGAAAGTGGAGGCCAAACACCTGGCTAAACATCGTGAAGAAGCTAAAGTTATAGCCGAGAAAATTGAAAAAATATCTTGTACCCTGAAAATGAAAGCCGGTGAAGGAGATAAATTATTCGGTTCCGTGACCAGCCAGGACCTGCAAGAGGCGTTAAAAAAAGAAGGACTGGACATAGATAAGAAAATAATCGAAATAGAAAAACCGATCAAAGAACTTGGCTTATATCATGTCCCGATCAAGTTAACTAGTGAGATTATGCCGAAATTGAAAGTATTGGTAGTCAAAGAATAGTAGGTTACAGGTTGTGGAAGTAGGTATGGAAGTAAGTCTCTAGTTTATGGGTTAGAGCCTAACACCCATAGACCTCAGACTAAACTTACTTCCTAACCCAAGGCCCAGAAACTTAAGAGGAAAAAGTATGGCTGAAAGATCTCTTGTGGACAAGATACCGCCGCAGAACCTGGACGCGGAAAAAGCTGTTTTGGGATCAATGCTGATCGAGAAAGAAGCTATTCCTAAGACTATTGAGATCCTGCAAGCCGGAGATTTTTATAAAGAATCTCATCAATTGCTCTACCGGACGATATTATCGCTCTATGATAAGGGGGAGGCAATTGACGCTCTGACCTTAAGCGATGAACTAAAGAAGCAGTCCTATTTTAAGGAAGTAGGCGGCGGCGCCTATATTACCAGCCTGATCAACAGTGTTACTACCGCGGCCCACGTAGAGACCTACGCGAAAATAGTCCACGAAAAAAGTATGTTACGCAAGCTCATTGAAACAGCTACCAATATAGTTTCCATTTCCTATGACGATTCTGAAGAAGTGGAAGCCCTGATCGATAAGGCGGAAGAAGCCATTTTTAAGATCGCCGACCGGAAGATCGGATCTGGTTTCCTGGCGATGAAAGATTTAGTCAATGATACTATTGATGAGCTGGAAAAGACGACTGGCAGCCGGCTGGTGACCGGGGTCCCGACCGGTTATTACGATTTTGATAAAATGACTTCCGGCTTACAGCCTGGTAATCTGGTGATTATCGCCGGCCGCCCGAGTATGGGCAAGACCAGCCTGGTCCTGGGTGTTTCCATGCATGCCGCCATTGAACAAAAGATCGCGGTGGCCTTTTTTAGTTTGGAAATGTCGTGTAAAGACTTAGCCATGCGTTTGATTTGCTCTGAAGCCAGGGTGAGTATGCAAAAACTTCGCAGTGGTTTTTCCGCAAAAAATGAATGGGTGCGCATTACCAATGCTGCCAGCCGTCTGGTGGAAGCGCCCTTGTTTATTGATGATTCTCCATCCTTATCTGTGCTGGAAATGAAAGCCCGGTGCCGGCGCTTGAAACATGAACATGGGTTAGGTTTGGTCGTGATTGATTACCTGCAGCTAATGCCCGGCCGGAGCGGGCGTATCGAATACCGCCAACAGGATATCTCTGACATTACCCGGGCCTTAAAAATATTATCCAAGGAATTAGCGGTGCCAGTGATCGCTTTATCCCAGCTGAACCGTTCGCCGGAAAAGCGCAGCGAGGGAAAACGGCCGCAGCTGGCTGACTTGCGGGAATCCGGGGCTATTGAGCAGGATGCTGACCTGGTTGCTTTTATTTACCGGGAAGAATATTATAAACGGCAGCAGAACCAGGAAGTATTGCCAGATGAAAAAGGGGTAGCGGAGATCATTGTCGGCAAGCAACGGAATGGTCCCACTGGTATCATTAAACTGAATTTCCTGGAAGAATTTGCCAAGTTTGAAAACTTGCAGCAGCAACCGCAGTATGCCGCGGTAAAATAGATAGGACACCGCAAAGGAGAAAACGTTGCTCTTAAGGCCGACCTGGGCAGAGATTGATCTGCCAGCCCTTGTCCAGAATCTTAAAAACATCAGCCGGAAAATAGGCCGGCAAACGAAAATTCTAGCTATTGTCAAGGCTGATGCCTATGGCCATGGCGCATTGGAAGTGGCCAGGGTTTGCGAAAAATACCACTGTTATTTGGGAGTGGCTTTAATCGAGGAAGCCATAACCTTGCGTCAGGCGGGGATAAAAGCGCCGATCTTAATATTAGGCAGTATCTTCCCTTTTACCAATTTTAAGTATGTCCTGGATTATAACCTGATCCCCACTATTGCCAGCTTAGCCGGCGCCCGTTCTCTTTCCCGCATCGCAGTAAAACATAAGCAAAAAATTAAATTTCATCTTAAGGTCGATACAGGGATGGGACGGATCGGTATTCGTCCTCAGTCTGCGGTAGCGACGATCAAGAAGATCAAAACCCTCCCGTCCATTGAAATGGAAGGATTATACACTCATTTAGCTTCAGCTGAAGACGATGAAGCCTATTCGCGCCAGCAAATAGAAATATTTATCAAGATCATTCAGGAGTTGGAACAAGAAAAAGTTAAGGTAAAATATAAACATATCAGCGGCAGTGCGGCCATAATAAAATACAGGAACTACCCGCTCAATATGGTCCGCCCCGGGTTAATGATGTATGGAATTGCGCCATTTAAAGGTGCGGAAAAAAAGATTACCTTGCACCCGGTATTGAGCTTAAAAACAAAGATAGTCTATTTGAAACGCCTGTCTAAAGGTAACAGTATAAGTTATGGCCGTACTTTCATCACTAAACGGAATTCTTTCATCGGTACTTTACCTGTGGGGTATGCGGATGGCTATCCCAGAAGCCTTTCTAATAAGGCGGTAGCGCTGGTGCAGGGGCAAAGAGCGCCGGTGATCGGGCGGGTTTGCATGGATATGTGCATGATTGACCTGACTGGAAGGAAAGGCCTTGATGTGGGGGAGGAAGTTGTCTTGATCGGCAAACAGGAGCAGGACAATATTAGCGTCAATGAAGTAGCTGAATGGGCCAAGACGATTAGTTATGAAATTGTTTGCGGCATCTCCAAGCGGGTGCCACGAATATACAAGACTTAAAACGCAATTTGGCATATGGCAGATAGCCTATGGCAAAAACGGGAAGTGTTCAGTAGTTGCTATAAGCCATAAGCCATAAGCCATAAGCCATAAGCAGGAGCTATTGTGCATAAACATCTGCCCGGAGAACCCTTACAACAAGAAATAAGAGAACTGCTGACTGAAAGCAAGTTAATACAATCCATGGGGACTTATGTGGTCGGCGTATCCGAGCAGATCGGCAAGTTAGTCATGCTTTTAGGCCAGATCGTCTTCTGGACATTCCGCCGTCCTTATGATCTTAAAAATATCAATAAGCAAATGAACGAAGTCGGGGTCAATTCTCTGATTGTCGCTTCTTTAACCAGTATTTCCGTGGGTATGGTCTTGGCTTTGCAGATGGGCGCTGCTTCCAGGAATATTCTTGGCGAACCGCTCTACGTGGGTACAGCTGTTAGTTTTTCGATGATCAAAGAACTGGGTCCGGTCTTAACTTCAATTGTCATCGCCGGCCGTGTCGGGGCAGCTATTACCGCCGAGCTGGGAACGATGCGGGTAACAGAACAGATCGATGCCCTCTATACTTTAGGAGCTAATCCGGTTAAATATCTGGTGGTGCCGCGTTTTCTGGCTTGTGTGGTCATGGTCCCGGTGTTAACCATTTATTCAAATATATTGGGTATTCTGGGAGGATATTTTGTCAGTGTCTATAAAATGGCTATCCCGGGAACCAGGTACTACCATGATATTATTGATTTCATCCGCAGTGAGGACATCGCTCACGGTTTGATCAAATGTGTTGTTTTTGGTATTATTATCGCTTTGATCAGCTGCTATAAGGGATTTACTACTGAAGGCGGAGCGGAAGGAGTAGGGAAGGCTACGACCCAGTCTGTGGTTATTTCCATGGTGCTTATTCTGGTTTCTGATACAGTCCTTACTAATATCCTGCAATTCATCGGGATCGGCTAAGATGATCAAACTAACAGGACTGTATAAGAAGTTTAATCATCAGGAAGTTTTAAGAGGTTTAGACTTAAATATCGAGACCGGCGAGACGATGGTGATTATCGGGCGCAGCGGCTGTGGCAAGAGTGTGACCTTGAAACACATTATTGGCCTGCTGAAGCCGGACCAGGGCACAGTGAAAGTTGATGATATGAATATTGGCGAATTACATCCTTTGGAACTGCAGGTTATTCAAAAAAAATTTGGATTTTTATTCCAGGGAGCGGCGCTGTTTGATTCCTTGAATGTCAGTGAAAATATCAGTTTCGGACTGCGTACCCAGCATTTGATGGATAGTGAGAGTAAGATACGTGAACGCGTAACCGAATGTTTGCGGTTGGTAGGACTGGAAGGTATCGAACATACTATGCCGTCTGAACTATCCGGGGGCATGCGCAAGCGGGTTGGTTTGGCCAGGGCAATTGCTGCCCAGCCACAGTATATACTATATGATGAGCCAACCACCGGGATTGATCCGATTATGTCAGATGCGGTTAATGACCTGATCATTAACCTGAAGGAAAAACTGGGAGTGACTTCTATTGTCGTGACTCATGATATGGTCAGCGCGTATACGGTGGCTGACCGCATCGCCATGATGTATCATGGCGTGATACAGCAAGTAGGCACGCCGTATGAAATTAAAAACACTTCAGATCCGATCGTAAAACAGTTTATCTCCGGTACGGCCAAAGGTCCCATTACTTTGGAAGATCGAGGGTAGTTGAGACTGTTTCTCGCTTTGACAGCTTTTAGTTTTGACTGTATTTAAAAGGAGACTTACATGGGCTTGAGCCAGGAAACTAAAGTAGGATTGCTGGTCTTAGTCAGTTTGATCTTGTTAGGTTCAGCTATTCTTTTAGTTGGTGATTTTCGTTTCGAACGCGGCTATACCATTAAGGTTTTGTTTAATGATATCAGTGGCTTGCAGGTCAAAGCTCCGGTTAAAACGGCTGGCGTGGAGATAGGTGAAGTCTCAAAAATTGATTTGGTTAAGGGTAAAGCCCAAGTTACCCTTTGGATCAAAGGGAATTTGGCTATTTTTGCTGATGCCCGGCCTACTATTGCCTCGACTGGGATCATTGGCACAAAATACCTGGAGCTTTTCTTAGGGACAAAGTCTGACCGGCCTTTGAAAGAAGGTGACACGCTGATCGGAATTGACCCGATCAGTTTGGACAAGATAGTTAATGAAGGATTAAAAGGATTTACTGACCTGGCTGATGCGGTCAAAGGCGTAACCGGTGAAGGTTCATTGAAAAAAATGGTTGCCAATATTGGTTCAATAGCGGAAAGACTCGATACTCTTTTAAGCGATAAAAACGATAATCTTGCGAATATCGTGGATAATTTTGAACAATTTTCCGAACGCATCAATCAGGTAGCGGCCAAGCTTGATGACCTGACCGGAGCTGTTTCCAAGGAAGACCTGAAAACAACAATGGATAACTTTAAAAGCATCAGCGCAAAACTGGATGAAGCCTTAATCTCGTTGAATAATATCGCGGCCAAGATCGAAGGCGGCCAGGGTACTTTGGGCAAACTGGTGAATGATGAAGAAATGGCTGATGATGTTAAAGGAACTGTCGCCAGCCTGAGAGATGCCTCTGAAGAAGCGAAAAAAATGCTCGCCCGGATGAGCAACTTTAAGACCTACTGGGATTATCGCCTGAACTATAATGCTGAAGATACCTTAACCCGTAATGATTTTGGTATCAGGATCAGGCCCAAACCGGATAAATTTTATTATATCGCCGCACAAAACCTCAAGATTGAAGACAGGATCGGCGACTATGACGCCGGAGACCAGAGATATAACAGTATTACCGCGGAAATGGGTAAGGATTTCGGGCCATTCACTATCTATGGCGGCCTGATCAAGTCCAGCGGCGGGTTTGGCGCCGGCTGGCGTCCTATCCCTCAGAGCGACCGTTTGGAATTTAACGCGGAAGCTTTCCGTTTTGACCGTAAAATAAATGATAAGAATAAAGCCTGGGTCAATGCCGGGGCGGTAATTAAAGTTACCGACAATATAAACCTTCGGGCAACATATGAAGATGTCTTGGAGCGCCGCAGTTTTACAGCGACGATGAACCTGGTTGTGGAAGATGAAGATATTGCCTACTTCCTGGGATTGTCAGGATTATCTTCACTGGCTAAGTAAAGAAAGAAGGTAGTTGATAGTTGTGGAAGTTGGTATGGAAGTAGGGGGTAAGTAATTAGTAGTAAACTAAAGACCTGAGACTTAAGACCATACTTACATCTTCACCCAATAACTTAAGACTTGTGACTGGAATGATATATATGGCTAAGGATAAAATTATTTTTCGCTGTCAGGAATGCGGGTATGAATCGATCAATTGGATGGGGAAATGCCCTGATTGCGGGAAGTGGAATTCGCTGGTTGAGGAAAAAATAGCTGCCCCGGCTAAACATAAAGCCAGTAATGCGCATGTTGCTGGTACGATCCAAACCCTCTCGCAAATAAAATCAATTGAAGTGGACCGTGTCCCTACAGGTATTGGTGAGTTTGACCGGATTGTCGGCGGTGGAATTGTTCCTGGATCGCTGGTATTGATCGGTGGCGCTCCGGGGATCGGCAAATCGACATTGCTTTTGCAAGTGGCCCAACCGTTAAGCCGGCAGGGTATTATTCTCTACATCTCCGGTGAAGAATCTCCGCAGCAGATAAAATTACGGGCGGAACGGCTGGGTGTGGCTAGCGAACAGCTTTATTTAGTCAGCGAGACCAATATACAACAGGTAATTGAATATTGCAAAAAGCTGAATCCCAGGTTCCTGTTCATAGATTCTATCCAAACGCTCTATGATCCTGATTTGCCCAGCGCTCCGGGAAGTGTCGGCCAGGTCAGAGAATGTACTTTGCAGTTAATGAACCTGGCTAAAGGCTATACTATTGCTACCTTTATTTGCGGTCATGTCACTAAGGTAGGAGAGATTGCCGGGCCACGGGTCCTGGAGCATATGGTAGATACGGTTCTTTATTTTGAAGGTGATGTCCAGCATAATTATCGGATTCTGCGGGCTGTGAAAAACCGGTTTGGCTCGACTAATGAGATCGGTATTTTTACCATGCAGGAGCAGGGGCTGGCTGAAGTCCTCAATCCTTCGGAAGTCCTGCTCAGCGAACGCCATGAAACTGCCAGTGGCACCGTAGTAGTCGTCAGCCTGGAAGGAACCAGGCCCCTGCTGGTAGAACTGCAGAGCCTGGTAACGAGCACATATATGCCAGTAGCCAGGCGCCAAGTCCAGGGGATTGATTATAACCGGGTCTTGTTACTGCTGGCGGTGATGGAAAAACGTTTAGGTATGCATCTGGGAGGGCAAGACGTTTTTGTCAATGTCGTAGGCGGCATCGAGATCGACGAGCCTGCCAGCGACCTGGGCTTAGTGTGCGCAGTGGCCAGCGCCCTGCGCAATATACCGGTGGATAAGTTGACCGCGGTGATGGGAGAAGTAGGATTAAGCGGAGAAGTAAGAGCCATTAATTTTGTGAAGGAACGATTACAGGAAGCCGCGAAGCTTGGTTTTAAACAAGCAGTGATCCCAGCCGGTAATCTGAAAGAAGCGCAAACACTGAAGAATAAAATAGAGGTGATTGGCGTGAAGAATATTAGTGAAGCAATAGATTTCTGCTTGAAAAAATAACGAGGGGCGCAAAGCGTATAGCGTATAGCGGATAGGGTGAAAATGTTTTCCTATACGCTTAACGCTACCCGCTAAACGCTAGGAGAAGGGTGGTGAAAAAATATGATTATTTGGATTATCAGATTATTAGTGGTCATTGCCGGCCCGATCATTGGTTATTTCCAATGGGGTGAAGGACCGCAAGGAGTCCTCTTAGGTACAGCCGTGGCTGCTGGGATCATTATGATTGAGATGATGATCGAGAAAATTCCTCTGGATGACCTGGTGGCTGGTATTTTAGGCTCTATTATTGGTTTGATCGGGGCTAAATTGCTTGATTATGCTGTCAGTTTGGTAGGAAATCAAACGCTTGATAATTTATATAAACCTTATTCTATACTCATAAAATTAGCTTTTGGGTATTTTGGCCTGCTTATTGCTATCCGGAAAAAAGAAGAGCTGAATCTACTGGACCAGAATATTTCTAAAGCGGTAAAAGGCCAGGACCTGAAAATACTGGATACCAGTGCGATCATCGATGGCCGGATTGCCGACGTCTGCGATGCCAAATTCCTGGATGGAGTTTTTATCGTGCCGCGTTTCATTTTAAAAGAACTGCAAACTGTCGCTGATAGCGGTGACAGTATGAAACGCAGCCGCGGCCGCAGAGGATTAGAGATATTGAACCGGCTGCAGGAAAATAAGAATATCCAGCTGCGCATCTATGAAAAAGATTATCCAGAGACAGCGGAAGCAGATATTAAGATCGTAAAACTGGCGACTGAGCTTAAAGCCAAAGTTATTACCACTGATTTTAATTTGAATAAGATCGCTGCTCTTAGCGGGGTAATAGTGCTGAATGTTAATGAATTATCCAATGCCGTCAAACCTATGGTTATCCCAGGCGAAATGATGGACGTAATGGTCGTGAAAGAAGGGAAAGAACATAGCCAGGGGATTGCCTATTTAGAAGATGGGACGATGGTCGTAGTGGAAGAGGGCCGCAAGAAGATCGGTGAAAAACTGGAAGTAGTGGTGACCAGCGTTTTGCAGACAACTGCCGGCAGGATGATCTTTACTAGGCTGAAGAGCAAGGAAGATAAATAAAGGGTGAATGTTGTGGAAGTAAGTATGGAAGTAAGTCTGAAGTTTGTAGTTTAGAGCCTAATACCCACATACCTCAGACTAAACTTACTTCCTAACCTAAAACCCAGAGACATGGTTTTGTAAAACGATGAGCTAAAAACTGGGAGATTAAGTGTGAAAATAGCAGCGGTAATAGTGGCGGCTGGCTTAGGCAAGCGCATGAATTCCAGTAAGCCTAAGCAATTTCTGCTCCTGGCTGGCAAGCCTGTGCTTTGGCATACTCTGCAAAGATTCATTAAAAGCGGCATCTTTAATGAGATTGTGCTGGTAGCAGGTCATAATTCAATGAAGTATTGCCAGCAAGCCATCATCAAAAAGTATAAATTAAATCAGGTCAAGCTGGTAGCTGGCGGCAAGGAACGCCAGGATTCAGTATACCAAGGATTAAAGCGTATCCAACCTTGTGACCTGGTTTGTATCCATGATGGGGTACGCTGTTTGGTGTCGCCGCTGGCCATTAGAAGCAGTGTCTCAGCTGCCAAAAAATTTGGGGCGGCTATTGCCGCGGTTCCGGTCAAAGAGACGATCAAAGCAGGAAATGATCAAGCTTTCGTCAGCAAAACTATTGACCGGTATAACCTGTGGAGTATACAAACACCGCAGAGCTTTAATTATAAATTGATTATGAAAGCCTATGAACAGGCTTATCAGCAGAGATTCTATGGCACTGATGATGCCATGCTGGTGGAACGGCTGGGGAAAAAGGTAAAAATTGTGCCAGGCAGTTATGACAACCTGAAGATCACTACTCCCGCTGACCTGTTTATAGCCGAGAAATTATTACGAAAGGGCTAAATGAAGAGAGTTGGCGTAGGATATGATATCCATCGGTTAGTCAAGGGCCGTAAACTATTTTTGGGCGGAGTGCAAATTCCTTTCCAGCAAGGGTTGTTAGGCCACTCTGATGCTGATGTCTTATTGCACGCGGTCTGTGATGCCATGCTTGGCGCTGCCGGAGAAAGGGATATCGGCTATCATTTCCCGACTACCGATGATACCTGCCAGGGTATTTCCAGTTTGGAATTGCTCAGCCAAACCTTGCGTATTATCAGGAAAAAGAAATACCAGCCGGCTAATATTGATGTGGTGGTGCTGGCGGAAGCGCCTAAGATCGGGAAATATGTTGATCAGATCAAGAAAAACATTGCCACGGTATTAAAAATAAAAAAGAATTGTATTGGCATTAAGGCGACTACTAATGAAGGTGTGGGCTTGATCGGCAAAGGACAAGCGATCGCGGCAATGGCTATCGTGAGCCTTAAAAAAGTTGGCCAGTAAGTGAAAATACAGTTGCCAGTATTGAACGAAAAGCAATAGGAATTGGTTGAAAGTTGTAGCAGTAGGTATGGAAGTAAGTCTGAAGTTTGTAGTTTAGAACCTAACACCCATAGACTTCAGCCCATACTTACTTCTAAAACTTACACCTACTTACTGTTGCTCGTATTGACTGGAGAAAAAAATGATTCGTGACATTAAAGCAATATTTGAGAGAGATCCGGCGGCCAGGAGCGTACTGGAAGTCGTATTGACTTATTCTGGCCTGCACGCGCTTTGGTTTTACCGGTTATCGCGTTTTTTCATGAAGATGCGGTTATTGTTACTGGCCCGTTTTACTTCCCAGTTCGGCAAGTTTTTGACCGGGATAGAGATCCATCCAGGCGCCAAGATCGGGAACAATTTTTTTATTGACCATGGTATGGGAGTGGTCATTGGTGAGACCACCGAGATCGGCGATAATGTCACTATCTATCAGGGAGTAACGCTGGGCGGGACAGGTAAAGAAAAAGGCAAGCGCCATCCAACGATCGGCAACAACGTGGTGATCGGCGCCGGGGCCAAGATCCTGGGTAATATCAGAATTGGCAATAACGTGAAGATTGGCGCTAATGCCGTAATTTTAAAGTCTGTGCCTGATGATTCTACGGTAGTAGGGGTTCCCGGTGAAGTAGTGCGTATTAAAGGGTTTAATCCTTTAGAATTGGTGCAAACTTCTGACCTTCCTGATCCCCTGATGGAAAAAATTGAGGCGATGGAGAAAGAAATCGACGAATTCCGCAAACAGTGCCAGCGGTGGCGGAAAGAGTGTGAAAAATAGAGTTACAGATTACCCGCCACTAATACTTCGGCGGGCGCAGCGCAGATTAAAAAACTAGAAAGGCAAAATTGAGCTTAGTTGTTTATAATACCTTAACCCAAAAGAAGGAAGAATTCAAACCGCTTAGTAGTAAAGTGGTGAATATGTACGTCTGCGGCGTTACTCCCTATGATGAGGTTCATCTGGGGCATGCCCGCTGCTATGTGGCTTTCGATGTCATCCGGCGCTATCTGGAATATAAAGGTTATACGGTCAACCATATCCAGAACTTTACCGATATAGATGATAAGATCATTAAACGGGCCCGGGAAAAAAATATTCCGGCGCTGGAATTAGCCCAAAAGAATATTGACGCCTATTTCCAGGATATTAATGCCCTCAATATAAAACCCGCGAAACAATATCCCCGGGTGACTGAACATATCCCTGATATCATTAAGATCGTGGAGAAATTGGTTGCCAGCGATCACGCTTATGTTGTTGATGGCGATGTTTATTTCCGGGTAGCTTCATTTCCCAGCTATGGCAAGCTTTCCAAACGGGAATTGGACCAGCTAAAATCAGGAGCCAGGGTAGAGGTAGATGAACGTAAAGGATCACCGCTGGATTTCGCTCTTTGGAAAAAAGAAAAACCAGGGGAACTTTCCTGGCCCTCACCCTGGGGTAAGGGCCGGCCGGGTTGGCACATAGAATGTTCCGCCATGAGCCTGGGTGAACTAAAAACAGACACCTTGGATATACATGGCGGTGGACAGGACCTTATTTTCCCGCATCATGAAAATGAGATAGCCCAGTCTGAGTCAGCCACGGGTAAACCTTTTGCCAAATACTGGCTGCATAACGGATTTGTGACCATTAACAAGGAAAAGATGTCCAAGTCGCTTGGTAATTTCTTTACCTTGAAAGAAATTTACAAGAAGTATGATCCCCGGGTAGTCAGGTTGTTATTGATCTCCCAGCACTATCGCAGCCCGATAGATTTCAGCGAAAATAAGCTGGAAGAAATGAGCCGGGCCCAGGAAAGATTCACTACTGCTTTAAATAATATGAAAGAAGCGGTTGACCGCATGAGTGCGGCCATGGCGGTCAATGAAAAAAAGGCTCCTCCGGCCTTGATTGCTGAAGCAGAAGCCAAATTTGCCAAAGCCATGGATGATGATTTTAATACAGCTGAGGCGCTGGCTGTCCTTTATGAGATAGTTACGGCAATGAATATTGCCATGGAAAAACCTGACCTGGATTTACTGGAATTAAGTTACCTGGCAAAAACATTGATTGAGTTGGGCAAAGTACTGGGATTATTCCCAGTTGGCGGCTCTTTGCCGAGTAGCAATAATATGCTCAAAGGGAAAGATATCACTAAGGATGAGATTGAAAAACTCATCTCTAAAAGAGAAGAGGCCCGCCGTAATAAGCAATGGGCTGAGTCAGACCAAATACGTGAAACATTATCAGCCAAAGGTATAGTGATAGAAGATACGGCTCACGGTACCCGCTGGAAAGTGAAGTAGCGTTGTGGCAGGAATAATTTTTGGCAGGCAACCGGTACTGGAAGTCCTTAAAAGCAAGCATTCTATTAATAAGGTATATATTGCCCAAGGGCTAAAAGGCAGTATCATTGATACTATTTTCCGTTTAGCCCGGGAAGCCAAGATAGTAGTGCAGTTCGTTGAGAAAAAGAGACTGGACCAGATAACTGATCGGGCTAACCATCAGGGTGTAGCCGCGCAAGTAGCCAGTGTAACCTATGCTGAACTGGATCATATCTTAGATACCCTGGAGAATAAGAAGGACGCATTATTAGTTCTTTTGGACCGGGTCACTGATCCCCATAATCTGGGAGCTATTGTCCGGTCTGCCCACCAACTGGGAGCAGATGCGATCATCATCCCCAAGAGAGATGCCTGCGGTATCAATGAAACTGTAGCTAAAGTCAGCGCCGGAGCGATAGAATATTTACCAGTGGTACAAGCTAATAACCTGGTACAAGTAATTGAGAAGTGCAAAGGCCGGGGATTCTGGATTGCCGGAGCAGAAGCCACCGGGAAAAAATGTTTCGAGCAAGACTTGTCAGGCAAACTGATGCTGGCCTTAGGCAGTGAAGGTTATGGTTTGCAGAAATTGATCCTGGAAAAATGTGATTTTGCAGTGGCCATACCGCAAAGTGGAAAGCTGGATAGTCTAAATGTAAGCTGCGCGGCCAGTGTTTTATTATATGAAATAATCAGGCAAAGATTACAAAAAAGTTGACAATATTGCTATTTTAGTGTATTAATACTAAGTTTGTTCTAATAAGTACCAGTACATGCCAATTTCTGCCACCGTAACTCAGTTGGTAGAGTAGCTGATTTGTAATCAGCCTGTCGGGGGTTCAAATCCCTCCGGTGGCTTTTTTTAAGGCAGGATAATTAGGTAAAAGTTGTAGAGGTAAGTATGGAAGTAGGTCCGAGGTTAGTAGTTTAGAACTTAACCCATAGACTTCAGACCAAACTTACTTCCAAAACTTACACCTCATAACTGTTTCTCGTATTGACTGGCAACTAAATATGGGCAGGTGGCCGAGCGGTTAATGGTATCAGGCTGTAAACCTGACGAGCGTAAGCTCTTCGTAGGTTCGAATCCTACCCTGCCCAGTTTTTTAGTAAGAACTGATTACACCGATTAAAAGAGCGGATTACACAAATTAAAGCTCTTTAACTAAAACCTTATTAGCTATAAACATTGACAATAGAATAGAACGGAAAGGTTGGATTATTCGTAATATACTTTGTAGTCGGAGAACTTTGAAAATATATAGATAGGAGGGGGTGACAGCGAAGACGAGCATAAGAACTTCGCTAAAAAAACCCCGCATAACGAGCGAGCGCCGAGAGCGGGGAACCTCAGGTTCCCCCTACGGAAAGGCGCAGCTTTTAGGTTTTGCGCCGCTGCGGGTGTAGCTCAATGGTAGAGTTCTAGCCTTCCAAGCTAGCCATGTGGGTTCGATTCCCATCACCCGCTTATATAAATAGTTGTTTATTGACACTCTATACATATAATGATAACATATATATACCTTGTAGTCGGAGAATGTTGACAAGTGTTTAGGAAACACCCCAAGGGGTAACCTTACTAAATATAAACATTAACTTTAGAGCAACTGGAAGAGGATGACAGTGAGGGTTGTGACGGCAGGTTGTTTATAGTAGCCAGTCCGCCAACCGAATGTCAGAAGGAGAAACCACGTAAGTGGTGTCTCCTATGAGGAGCAAGACCTGCGCTCCGATTTGCGAAGCAAACGGCAGGGCGCGCGACGCTGGGATAGCTCAGTTGGTAGAGCACGTCATTGGTAATGACGAGGTCACCGGTTCAATCCCGGTTCCCAGCTTTTTAAAAAAGGAGGAAACTATGGAAGAGCGTAGAAAGTTTGTCCGGCTGGATACTACAGTAAAGATAAGTTATAAAGTATTATTACCCACAGATGATCAGAATCATACTAATTCCCGCGACATTAGCGCGGGCGGAGTCAAAATAGAGGTTAAAGAGCAGCTTAAGCCAAATACTATTCTTTGGTTGGAGATAAACTTGCCTACCGAAGCTGATCCGCTGCAAGCTAAAGGTGAGGTCGTCTGGCAGGAGAAGATCAATACAGCGGAAAACAACCGATATGAGATGGGTATTAAATTTATAGAAATGGATCTGAACGATCGCCACCGGTTAAATAAATACTTATTTAATATGCTACACAGTAAATTTGAGCAAAAATCAAATTAGGAGGCGCTTGTATGGCGAAGGAGAAATTTCAGCGGACAAAGCCGCATGTAAACATTGGGACGATCGGGCATGTTGATCACGGCAAGACGACCTTGACGGCGGCGATCACGTCGACGTTGGCGAAGATCGGCCGGGCAGCAGCCAAAGGGGTCTTTGACATTGACAATGCGCCGGAAGAAAAGGCCCGGGGAGTCACCATCAATATAGCGCATGTGGAATACGAGAGCGACAAGCGGCATTATGCGCACGTTGACTGTCCTGGGCACGCGGACTTCATCAAGAACATGATCACGGGAGCGGCGCAGATGGACGGAGCGATCCTGGTAGTGAGCGCGGCCGATGGTCCGATGCCGCAGACCCGGGAGCACATTCTTTTAGCCCGGCAGGTAGGCGTGCCGGCGATGGTGGTATTTTTGAACAAATGCGACATGGTAGACGACAAAGAGCTGATTGACCTGGTTGAGATGGAAGTACGGGAACTGCTCTCCAAGTATAATTTTCCCGGGGACAAGATTCCGTTTATCCGCGGCAGTGCGGTCAAAGCGCTGGAGAATGTCGACAAAGGCAAAGACGACCCGTGGGTCAAACCGATCTATGATTTGGTAGAAGCCTGTGACAATTTTATACCGGAACCCAAGCGTGAGACCGAGAAACCGTTCCTGATGAGCGTGGAAGACGTTTTCACGATCACCGGGCGCGGAACAGTCGCGACCGGACGTATAGAAAGAGGCCGGATCCATGTTGGCGACGAAGTAGAGATCGTGGGCATCCAGGAGACCCGCAAGAGCGTGATTACCGGAGTAGAGATGTTCCGCAAGCTGTTGGACGAAGGGCAGGCTGGGGACAATATCGGGGCCTTGCTCCGAGGCATAGACAAGGAACAGATCGAACGCGGACAGGTTATCGTGAAGCCTGGTTCGATCACCCCGCACAAGAAATTCAAAGGTCAGGTGTATGTTTTGACCAAAGAGGAAGGCGGACGGCACACGCCGTTCTTCAAAGGATATCGTCCGCAGTTCTATTTCCGGACGACCGATGTGACGGGTTTAGTGACCCTGCCGGCTGGGGTAGAGATGGTGATGCCTGGCGACAACATTATGGTAGATGTGGAATTGATCACGCCGATCGCGATGGAAAAAGAGTTGCGTTTTGCTATCCGTGAAGGCGGCCACACTGTCGGCGCTGGCGTCGTTAGTGAGATCATCGAGTAATAACAATAAAGCAGTGTAAAGTGTAATGGTTTTGTTTGTCTATACGCTACACGCTATACGCTGAAAACTTAAGGAGTTCCAATGGCTAATCAGGATCTATCAATCGTTACACTTGCTTGCAGCAAGTGTAAGAGAAGAAATTATTCTTTAACTAAAAACAAAAAGAAACATCCAGATAAACTGGAGATAAAAAAGTTTTGTAAATTCTGCCGTGCTCACACCATGCATAAAGAGACGAAATAGTAGTCTGTTAGGCAGTGATTTAGTTCATATGTAGTGTCACCTTAGTAGTTATAAACGCCGACTTTGGATAAGACGGAAGAGGATGACCCGCCACTAGAGCGTCGGCGGGCAGGCACTGAGGGTTGGGAAGAAAGGTTGTTTAAGGTAGTCAGCTTGCCAACCGAACGTCAGAAGGAGAAACCCGCAGGGTGTCTCCTATGAGGAGAGAGCCTTGCGTTACGATTTGCGAAGCAAACGGCAGGGCGACCGACGGGGGTGTCCGTTAATGGCTAAACGACCGGTCTCCAAAACCGGAACTGTAGGTTCGACTCCTGCCACCCCCGCCATTACTTCGCCTCTGCCGGAAAGCGCAAGGAGGATGGCTTCGTAAGGCTTAACGCGAATTTACCTGAAGAAGCTTTAGCGTAGTCAGGCCTGCCACCCCCGTTTTAATAAATTAAAAACCAGCATTAAGTAATGCTGGCTTTTTGTTAGGAGATAGCTTTGATTGATCCCAGGATAGCAACTTTAGTTATTTTCATAACGGTATATGTCAGTTTTATTTTCTTTACTAAGTACAGGACTCATATCGCTTTAACGGGAGCATTACTGTTGCTGCTATTAGGAGCGATCTCCTGGCAAGACGCTATTTCCGCTATTAACTGGAATATCATGGGCATTTTTGTAGGGATGCTGATCGTCGCTGATATTTTTATGGATAGCCGCGTACCAGCCCGTTTTGCCGAGATCATTGTGGATAAGGCTCCCAATACAGCCTGGGCCATATTATGGCTTTGTGCTCTGACCGGCTTTATCTCGGCTTTTGTCGAAAATGTCGCAACAGTTTTGATCGTGGCGCCGGTGGCTTTGTCTTTGTCGAAAAAATTGAATTTTAATCCGGTTAAAATGATGATCGCGATAGCTATTTCCAGCAATTTACAGGGAACGGCTACTTTGATCGGTGATCCACCGAGCATGCTTTTAGGCGGCTTTGCCAAAATGTCTTTTGCTGATTTCTTCTTTTACCAGGGCCGGCCCAGTATTTTCTTTGCGGTAGAGCTTGGAGCGCTTGTTTCCTTTGGCGTTTTATATCTTTTTTTCAGGGAGCTTAAAGAGAAAAACAAAGCGATCGAAGTAGAGAAGATCAGATCCTGGGTTCCGGCTGGCATTTTGTTGGCCTTGATCGTTCTTTTAGCCTTATCGTCATTTTTTGACGCTAATTTTTCGTATCTGGCCGGCATACTTTGTGTGATAGCCGGTATAATTGCCTTGCTTTGGAAAGACATTGTTGCTAAAGAAAATATCCTGACAAGCATCAAGTCTTTAGATTGGGATACGACTTTTTTTCTGGCTGGTGTTTTTGTGCTGGTGGGCAGTCTGACGGTAAACGGCTGGATCAAGGTTATTTCTAATTATCTTTCGGGATTAGTAGGTTCAAATATATTCCTGGGCTATACCCTGATCGTATTTATTTCTGTTTTTCTTTCTGCTTTTATTGATAATGTCCCATTCCTGGCAGCGATGCTGCCGGTAACTATAGCTATGTCTGGTACTCTTGGGATAAGACCGGAATTGCTGATGTTTGGATTGTTGATCGGGGCAAGCCTGGGCGGCAATATCACTCCGATCGGGGCTTCAGCAAATATTGTGGCTTGCAGCCTGCTAAAAAAAGAAGGCTACGAAGTAAGTTTTAAGGAATTTGTAAAAATAGGTTTGCCTTTTACGCTTACTGCCGTGACCGCAGCGTATTTATTTATCTGGTTTGTCTGGTCTAAATAAGAGGTAAATATTCAGAAAGACCTTGACAACCTGGAAATTTGTGTTATATTTTAATTGGGAATCCAAATTTTATTATAAAGAGGTTCAGAACGGTAATTAGCCACGAGAAAATTACCGAGGAGACATGCGTAATGAGACCTCTTAGCTGGGACAACCCTGCCAGGTACACGCAAAAAAAATTAGGTGAAATGTTACTTGATGCTTCGTTGATTGATGAAGGCCAGTTGAAAACGGCCTTGACCAAACAACAAAGATCAAGCAAGAAATTGGGAGAGATTTTAGTCAATCTGGGCTACACTAATGAGGAATTGGTTTTAAACCTGTTAGGTAAACAGCTTGATTCTCCTTATATTAGATTAGGTGACGCAGAGCAGATCGACAATACTATTATCCACAGGATACCGGAAAACCTGGCTGAGCGCAATTTGATCTTGCCGGTAAAAGTAGAAGATGATACGCTCTGGGTCGCCATGAGTGACCCGGCCAACCAGTTCCTGAAAAAGGTGCTGGCTCTCCTGACCGGGTATCATATTAAGTCTTATATCGCCAGCCCCAAGGAATTAAAACAGGCCATTGCCCGTTATTACTCCCGGGAAGGCCGGTTTGAGCAGACGGCTGAAAATGTCCCGTTGCATAGTTATTTCCTGCCGTTGAAACAATTGGGCTTTACCCCGCGGCAATTGCAGGTTTTTGATAAATACCTGGAAATGCAAAAAGGGTGCCTGCTGATCATTGGTCCGGAAGATAGCGGCAAAAAGACTACAGTTTATGCCAGTCTCCGGCAGTTGAATTTCCCGGATAATGACATCGTTTCCATAGAAAGAAAGATGGATTATAAGATGGAATGCGTGAACCAGCTGGAAATTTCAGGTGCCAATGACCAGGATATGAATATAACGATCGATAGCATCAATCAGTTTAATCCAAATATCCTGGCCGTAGAAAACATCCAAGGGGTGGAAAGCTGGAATGGGCTTGGCCGGATGGCGGAAAAGGGTAACCTGGTCATTGGGACGATCAATACAGACCAGAATATCGTTGATTTTCTTATGGATTTTCAAAATAAAAGGACCAACCACTACTCAGTTATTGAAAACCTGATTTTAATTGCTGAACAGAAACTGGTCAGGGCGGTCTGTCCTTATTGCCAGACACCTTATAATATTACAGGGAGAACAGCCAGGAAAATGGGCTTAAAGGTTAAGGGTAGCGCGATCACGATGTTTAAAGGTAAAGGATGCAGTGTCTGTAACCACACTGGTTATTATGGCTACACTGCCTGCTATGAATTGCTGCCGATCAATAATATAATAAAGGATATGATGATGCATAATGCCAGTAAAGCAAAAATTAAAAAAGCCATACAGAAAGAAATGGCCTATAGTTTCAACGATGTGCTGCAGGAAAAACTGCTGAAAGGGCAAGTTTCAGCTGAAGACTATCTCCAGGTCATGGGGCAGAATATCAGCCAATTCAAGGAGCTCAAAGCGTCAATGGTCATGGATACTTTCTGGTCGTTGTTTGAAAAATCAGGATCGATCAACGCTTACCTGGAATATCGCCGGAAGAACTAAAGCTTTGATCGGTGCTGCGCCCGCCGGCGCTCTTTGGCGGGTAATCTCTTTTATAATCTGTGTAATCGTTTTTAAATAAAAAGCGCTTGACAAAACACTGTTTTGTGCTATTGTATTATAAAGCACAAAAATTAATTTGAAAATTTAGCCGAAAAGGCAAACCTGTCGCAAGGCAGGGACGCAAAGCCACGGGACCACTGGAATAACCATATACAAATGAGGTTAGCCGGGCTGCCGAGTTAAGGTAACACATGACTCGGATTTTTGTTTTACCGGAGCACCCGGTAAATAAAAATAAAACAGCCACGAAAGTCACGGATGTGCTTTTGGGGCAAAAAAACAAGGGGGAAGCACATGAAGAAATTGTTAGTGCTCGTAGTTGCAATGTTAGCATTAGCCAGCTTCGTTACCATGGCTCATGCTGACCAAGACGTATTTAAGGATAGTTGGTTATATCCTATGTCGCAGTGGCAGGGATCAGCTCAGGCTGACTATGCCGTTGATGGACGCACCCATGCTATCAATACTCAGATGGCTACCAGTCCTACCGGTCCGTTTAATGATCCAGTAGTAGCTGACCCATTAGATGCCGCCAACACGGTGGCGCAGATCATGTATGACATGAACAAAGAAAGCTGGTCTGCCCGCGTAGTGCAGGTTAATGGTAGTTCAACCGATACTTTAAACCTGGCTGGGACAACCACTTTGGATTTTAGTTACCTGAGAGGTTCGTCAATGGTTGCGGATGTAAATATTTCCAAGATCGCCATGTTTGATTCTAATGGAGTGGAAGTAGCAGTGACCAATTTGCCTGCCGCCTCCCAAATGTGGCAATCTGGGCAAATTTCTCTCTCCGGCCGTAATTTGTCAGGCGTCAACAGACTATTTTATGTTGTTATGACCAGTAATCAGAACGCTGCAAACGGCTCGCTGATTGAACTTCTGCTGGATAATGTAAGATATTCTGGCGGTAATTCCGGAAAAGTTATTGTTACTATGACTACCGGCGTAGTTGGCGTATCTGTTACCCAAAATGTGGACTTCACTGATCTCAGCATGACTCAACCACTAACAGCTAACGCTGCTATAGATTCATCCATGATCCTCAATGAACTGCATAACCACTTCATAGTGGAAAACATTGGCAAATCTGTTAGTAACTATTCTCTCAATGTTGTTAATCCTGGCGGATGGTCAGTCCAAGAACCACAAGCAGATCTTACCGCTGTGGGTACCCTGGCGCAAAACCGTTTCGGAATTTATGGCATATTCACTGCTACCGGATCTAGGCCGGTGATAGCTGATTACAAAGGTACATTAAGCGCAACGGACAGAGATACGATCGGTTTAACTCAAAGAGACGCTTCCAGTGCCGGGATTTATGGCATCGCTGGCAGTCCTTCCAACGGAGCTAATGTTAATCCTGCTGAACTGAGAGACCTTTCTATCGGTATGAAATTGCCTGGTTCCAGTACGGTGACTGGCAATTTGGAAATTATCGTAGTGGTAACTGCTAACGCTGTTCTGTAAATAAATAAATTTGGTGTGCAGGCGTCTCAAGCGCCTGCACACCAAGAAACAAAAGAAAAAAAGGAGAAGGAGTATGAGCCCTGATTTAAAAGCAAGGAAAGGACAACTGATAGAAAAAAGATTTTTATCGATACTTATTGGTTGCTTTCTAACTATGTTCTTTTCCGCTACTCCTCTCCTGGCGGTAAGTTTAAGCAATAATTTACCTTCTGTTTTGTTAAGCGACCTGAAAATAGGCTCTTCTTATAACTTGAAAGACTTAATAGCCATGGATATTACCTGGACTTATACTGGTTATGAAACTGATGAAGTGATTTGCTCGGCTTTAAATAGCGGCATTACTTTAGCCGCTGGCTATGAAGCTTATCCTGACACCTCTACGGTCACGATTACCCCGGCCACTTTCTCTATTGCCAATAACGGCACTCAAGATACAGCGGTAAATTTTACTATCCCTTATGATACTTCATATTTAGGCAAGAAAATCCAACTCAGAATCACCGGACAAACAAATACTGGCTCAGGAAGGGCCGGCGCTTCCTCTACCTTACTTATGGATATTAGCTCGATTTATATAGGTTACGGAGTCACTACGTACCCGGTGTTGAGCAATATAGGATTGATCGGTAATAAGGCAGTCATTACTACGAATATTGCCAGCACCAGCGCTCCGACGGTTAAACTTTACTATCGCCGTAAAGGAGTGACTGCCTGGACCCAAAAATCAGCAACTTTGAGTACAGCTAAAGGCAACAATACCACGGATTATGCGTTTGAAATTCCCGCTAGCGAGGTCACGGCAGCGGCCCTCTCTACCGGCGAACTGCAATATATAATCTCTACCCAGGCGGGAAGTACTATCGCCTATTCTCCTGACCAGACGACAGAGGAATTCGAAGACCCGGCCCAAATTCAATTTCATCCGGTTACCATATCCCGTAGAACCACAGGGCAAATTAGCACCTCAGGATCTACGATCAATGTGGTAGATGGCAATCCTTATGACGGTGAAGTGCAGATCGTTGCGCCCAGAGGGGCAGTAGCGCAGGACTTAGATGTTACTTTAACGCAAATTGACGAGACTTCTTCTTCTTGCCCGGCCGCGCCAAGCTTTTCTTTATCAGAAAAACCAGCTATGATTTTTAATCTAACACCCAACAGCGCCAGGTTCTTAAAAAATGTCGATCTCACTCTGCTCTATTTTGACCTGGATAATAATGGGATAGTAGATGGGTTAGAAGATCGTGATGGCAATGCCACCATTAATGAAGCCAGTCTCAAGATGTTTTGGTGGGATGGCTTTAAATGGAGATTGGTCAAAGGGGTTCACACCCAGGATCTTGACGAAAACACTATTACTGTCAAAACCAGCCAATTCGCCTATTATGCCTTATTCCCAGTCACTTCTCTCAGTCCTGAAGATTATCGGCCAGGTAACAAGATTATCACGCCCAATGGCGATGGCAAGAACGACCTGGCAGATTTCAGCGGTTTAGCTGAAGAGATCAAGATATTCGATATTACCGGAAGAAAGATCAGGTCAATATCTGCCGGCACAGGCGAGTGGGATGGCAAAGACGATGGCGGCAGTATTGTCGAGAGTGGTGTATATATCTATCAGTTTAAGGTAGATGGCACTCTAGTAAGCGGCGTTATCGCCGTGGCGAAGTAAGGGGGGATGACGATGAAGAGGAACCTGATAATCACCTTAATGACCATAGCCATAATTCTTAATATACAAGTTGCCCAAGCTGCGTTTAAAGACTGTGGTTGGGGGACCAGGCCTGCTGGCATGGGGGGAGCATTTGTGGGGGTAGCTAACGATAGCAATGCTCCCCTGTGGAACCCGGCTGGTATCGCCCAAATGAAAAACACTGAACTAAGTTTCATGTATTCCACTTATTATAACGGGTTGGACCTGAAGGCAGGCGATGACAGCATTAGCTTAGGATTTAATTACCTCTCCTTTGTCTATCCCAAGAACAGTATTGGCTCTTTTGGTGTAAGCTGGGCTAATTTTACGGCCACGGATCTCTATAAAGAAGATACCTATACCTTGACCTATGCAAAAAAGCTGAATGATTTGCTGCCAAACCTGCCGCCGATTATCTATTTAGGCTTAAACCTGAAATCTATGGGGCATTCTTATACTTTGGATGATTATGCCAAAGATGACCCGGTTTTTGTTGAGGGAGGAACTTCGAAGAGCGCCTTTACTGTGGATCTTGGAGCTTTGGTTAAACCCTGGGATAGATTGGCCATAGGCCTAGCGGCTAAGAACCTGACCCAGCCGGATGTAGGATTGAAAGATGAAGATAAAGTCCCGATGGAGTTAAAGATAGGCGCCGCCTACCGGTACACACTTATTACTCCGGCTGTTGACCTGACCATACGCGATGGCGTCACTACAACGCATCTAGGATTTGAAAGTTATCTGATGAAAAAAGCGCTGGGATTAAGGGCTGGCTGGAATAATAGCGAGCTGACCTTCGGCTTCTCTTTTAATGGTATTCGTTCCGAGAGTTTTGGCTTGAACCTTGATTATTCTTTCATTATGCCGCTGGAGATAGAAGATTCTTCCGGCAGTCACAGGATATCAATGGGTATATGGTTCTAAAAGTCATAGCAATTATAAGATCCTTAAGGAGACCGTGACTATGGTCTCCTTATTTTTTAAGAGGGGCAGATGAATAAAAAAAAGATCATGGTCTTAACTTTATTCCTGATCAGCATAGCCGCGCAGCTTTTAGCCGCCGCGTTAACGGCGAATTTTGGGGAAGTGATCATCCAAAACTTGCGCATCGGGGCTGAGTTTAATACCCGGGAAAAAGCCAACTTGCCTTATATCATAACCAATAAGAGTGATAAATCCATTGATATAAAAGTAGAAGTCCAAGCTCCTGTCGCGGGCACCTTGAAAAAAGGGTACGAACCGATCCCGAATATAAACTGGATCAAGCTGGGGAAAAACTTTTTTACGCTCAAGCCCAACGAAGAAATAGTGACAGATATTATTTTTAATATTCCCAAAGATGAAAGGCTTAAGGGGAAAAAATATCAGGCCATAATTTATCCTTATACCTACGAAGGCATGTTAAAAATAGGATTAAGCAGCAGTATCTTATTTACTATTGATACTGTCGATGGGCCATACCCCGTCGCGCTGAATACCAGAAATACCACAGAAAAAGTGACTTTTGACCTATCGCCGCTGGAAATCACCATCAAAGATGTCCCTTTAGGCCGGAAGGTCAAGGTGCGGGACTTAGCCAAAACAGCATTAACGATCACTAATACCGCTGATCTAGAACTGAATTATTATATGAATACGGTCCCGGTTATTCTGGCCAATGCCACCCTCAAAAAGGATTATTTAGAAACTCCGGATCCCAAATTTCTATTATTTAGTGAAGAAATCATAACTATTAAACCAAAACAAAGCCAGGAAGTGGAACTGTTTCTCAGTTTCCCGAAAGATAAAAAGTATGCCGGCAAGAACTATATGTTCGTAATTGCTGTGGTCTTAGGTGAACAGGAAGCTCCTTTAGTCCGTTATGCCTATGTCTATGTAACTACAAAGAAGTAAGGTAAAAGGAACAGTACCTTAACACCTGCTGATGATAGGAGATTGAGGGATGAGGCGAAAAAAGATGATTAAAATTACGGGCTTGATTTTGATCGTGCTCAGCTCTGCTGTTGGCGCTTGGTCTGCTACTTTAACTGTCAATTATGCTGATCTTACCATGGAAGAGTTGCAGCCAGGGATCCCGGCCAGCCTGTTACAGCGGACCGGGAGCGCTCTCGGCATTAATAATACTGATACCCTGGGTGATAATATCTATTTTGAAGTATTAGTCCCTAATAAGAACCAGTTGAAGAAAGGATACGAACCTATCCCTAGTGTCAGCTGGTTAAAACCGGAACGCAGCAGCGCCTGGATCAAGGCGAACCAGACTGAAAATCTTGACCTAATCGTGTATGCTCACTACGACCCAAAATTATTTGGGAGGAAATTCCAGGCTATCCTGTCGGCCTATACTTTAACCGGGTCAGGAGTGCAGAAAGACAGCATTAAAACCAATGTTTTTCTGAGCTTTACCAGTGAGCAATACAAGCGTGAAGCCATGGGACAAAAAGTCCGCGCGGACCAGACCAATGAAAAAGTGGTTATGATCTACCCTAAAATACTCTCCATTAACAAAGCTAGCCTGAAGCGGAAGTTGGATTTATCCAGGATGGCTGTTACCAATAACAGTAACGAAAAAATGGCATTTACCTTATATGCGGTAGGATTGGAAAATATCCCGGCCTTAGCCAGGTTGATAAGTTTTAAAGATCCCGTCATTGAACTAAATAATAAAGAATCAAAAAGCATAGATCTGGCCATAGATTTCCCTTCATTAAAACTTAAAAAAAGCCAGCCGATCTTGATCCTGGTCGGCGTTAAAGATACGGCCAATCCTCCTAAAATAGGGCAATTTGGCCTCATCATCATTCAATTTAACTGAGTCCAAATAGAGGTTGACAATTACGATTTTCATGCTATATTTATAGTATAAGAAGCCACGGACTTCGGTTACAAAGCTATATTATATTTAATGCTTCTGTAGCCAATTTTATTTAAATGGAGCTGTCGCGTAATGCCTTTAAAGAGAAAAATACATATTATCCTGATCACTGCCGGCATATTTTTGTTAGTATGTCCGGTTGCCGGTCTCTGGGCGACCACCTATACGTTTTCCGAGAAATTTGAGACGACTGACCACCAGGGACCTGGTACTACCGCTGTTTGGGACTATCAAGAGCTGCGTTTGCCTGCCAGTACTGATCCACTGGGCAATACCAAGCAGGTCAATGGCAGTATTACCATAATGGGTGATTATCTCTATTATGCCTGGGTTGATTTCCGGGGCGGGATCGGCACTAGGAATGGGCATATTTACCTGCAAAGATATGATAAATCAGGGAATAATCCCCTGGCCGCAGATGTGCTGGTGGACCATGGCTCTCCTAGTACTTATATCCCTGATGGTTTTTTCGCCACCTATGTTAAATTGATCAATGATGGTTCGAATGTATATGTTTATTGGACTGTTGGTAATTGCTTATACTTACAGAAATTTAATGCTGCTGCTGAATGCCAATGGACCGGGGATTTACAGCTAAATACTTCACCGGCGATGGTTAGTAGTTATAACTATGGGTATTTCACTGGCCTGGTCAACAGTGATCGCACCTTGTCTTTCTTCTGGGATGGCGGAAGCGTTATTTATATGCAAAAAGTCAATCCTGATGGTCCTGGCGGAATCCTGGCTGGTGATCCTATACAGCTTTTAAGCTCGAATGTAGTTGATCTGGCTAAGGTAAGCCGCGATAGTGATGATAATTATTTCATGATCTATTCCAGTTACAATAGCACAAATACAAACCGGGAACTTTTCATAAATAAATATAAATATGATGATTTCAGCGGTATTATTACAGAAGTCTGGGCGGATCGTGTGTTCATCGTTTCAATGAAGACTATTTACGGGACAGATATCGCTACTGATGCCTCGGGTAAGAGCTACGTTGTCTGGGACCAGCTGAATTCTACTTCGGGAATGGATGTTTATATTAAGGCTTTCGATACCAGCGGGAATGAGCTCTGGCCGGCTCAGAAAGTATATAATGACACCAGTTATTATAACCAGACAAATCCCAAGGTTCGTCTCGATTCTGCCAATCTCCCAAATGTGATCTGGGAAGATACCCGGACAACTAGCAAGCTGAATGTATATGCCCAGCGCTATAATGCTATTGGCGAAGCCCAGTGGGCATCAACAGGAGTAAAAGTGAATGTAGGGGATAATCCTTATACCAACGCCTTGTATTATACTGGATATAATTCTAATTTTGTCATAGATACAGATAACAGCTTGTATGTTACCTGGCATTCTTACCGCAATTCAGATTATGATCTGTTTGGGCAAAAAATCACTACTGCCGGGACAAATAATGCCAGTGACTGGACTATTACCCAGATTGAAGCCGGCGGGGGATATGCTTTATCTGCTGAGGCTGTTTCTGATGATGTGCTCTATCCGGATAATCCTGTCAACCCGATACTTTCAGCTAAAGCTTACGGCAGCTATTATTCCCAGGGCCAAACAATCAAATTGTATTTATCTAATGACGGGACAACTTGGCAAAGCGCGAATATGAACGGCGCCGAGCTCTCTTTCACTAATACCACTGGGACCAGTCTCTACTGGAAAGCGGAAATTTCCACTAATAATCTTTTTGTCTCCCCGATTATGTACAGCATCTTAATTGAGTATAGATTGGCTGGGGAAGGCAGCGCTTATCATAAGACCTTATATATTTATGATGATGACTGGCGTTATCCCCCTAGTGGCTGGATGGACGAAAAACAGAAGATTGATTCTATGCTCATGGATTCGGCTAGTCATGAGAATCCAGCTACCGGTTCATCTTGTGTCAAGATTACCTATGACCCGGCTAAAGAGGCCTGGGCCGGATTCTATGTGCAGGCCAGCGGGGAATGGCGTGCTAACGGCGGAAAAGGTATCGATCTGAGTAATTATTCTGCCATGCTCATCAGGGCTAAGGCCGGTGAAACTAATGCTCAGGCTATTTTGGTTCAATTTGGCGTGGGCGGGGATAGAGGTGGTACCGGTGACACCTGTGCAGTTAAGACTCGCCAGATGATCTTAAGTAATGAATGGCAAACTTATGCTATAGACCTGACTAATCAAATATTAACAGATGTGAACGGCTTGCTTTTAGTGGTCATGACCCCTGCGCAGATGATTGACCCGTCATTTTATATCGATGATATCAAGTTCATCGGTCCTGGCCCGTCCAGTATCACTGATTTACAAGCTAATTACGGTAATGCCCCGGGAGATATCACCCTGACCTGGACCGCTCCGGATGGGGATTATCTCAATACCGGCTATATCGTCAAATATTCAACTGGCTATATTTCCAATTGGGAAGATTACAGCCAATCCCTGGTCCCAGGCACCCCCGGGACTACAGAAACACAAGCCCTGAGCGGCTTGACTCCGGGGCAAGGGTATTATTTCGCTGTTCAGACTATTGATGAAAAAGGAAACCTCTCAGACAAATCCAATATATTTTATGCTCTTGCGAGAACTGCTGGGATTGGAATTAAGGTGGAAGGCCTGGCTGATTTAGGGGAAATGCTGCCAGGAGAAAGTAAAACTGCCCTCGATCCGGTCACTGTTACCAACATTGGCGGCGTACCTGTAACTTTATCTTTAAATTTGGTTAATCCTCCAGGCTGGCAAGCCGCTATGACCCCTGGAATGAATCAGTATGTGTTGCTTGGAGCTTTTGGCAGCGCCAGCGGGGCGGTCATGTGGGATAATATCAATCATCTCCTGACCAACCGCAGTGTAAAGTGCACTAGTGTCATATACGCGGGAGACCAAAATGGAGTAGGTGTGCCTCTGGATGCTCAAAGGAAATTATGGTTAAGGCTTACCGCTCCTTTGGCGATAGATATTGGTACAGGAATACAAACTATTATCATTAATGTGACTGCCGGGCAGTAAATTAACTAAAAAACCAGAGTGTGCAAGCGGCAAATAAAAAACCTTTGTTAACGGGATAAGGTTTTTTTGGTTTTAATAACCGTTTGATAATAATGCTTGACTTTAAAGGGTATTTTAGATATACTAACTAATCTAATTTCAATTTAAGGAAAACGCACGGAAAGGTGGAAGAGAAAGAAATGAAGACCACGATTGTAAACAAAGATGACGTTAAAAAGAAATGGTATCTTATTGATGCTGAAGGCAAAGTCTTGGGGCGCGTAGCTTCAGAGGTTGCCTCTCTTTTGCGCGGTAAAGGCAAGCCTGAATTTTCCCCGCATCAGGATTTAGGGGATGGCGTAGTGATCATTAATGCTGACAAGGTTGTTTTAACCGGCAAAAAGCTGACCCAGAAATTTGATTTCCGTTACTCCGGCTATCCCGGGGGACAAACTCTGACCCCATACAGTATCCTGATGAAAAAGAATCCGGAAAAAGCGGTGACGATGGCGGTTAAAGGGATGCTGCCGCCAAACAAACTGCGGGACAAAATGATCAAAAGATTAAAAGTGGTTAAAGGAGCTGTGGTACCGGCAAATTACCAAAATAGCGAAAAATATGAGATGAGAGGTTAGATACATGGCAGAGCAGATTCAAACTGTAGGCAGGAGAAAAAATTCCATATCCCGCGCCGTCCTGGTTGATGGGCAGGGGACTATCACTGTTAATGATAAAACATTTGAAGAGTATTTCCAGAAAGATGAAATCCTAATGGCCATTGTCATGGAGCCCCTTAAGGCAGTTAAGGCCACTAATAGATATGATATCAGTATTAAGGTCTATGGCGGCGGCAGTATGGGACAAGCTGGAGCTGTCAGGCATAGTATCGCCAGGGCTTTGGATAAAGTAGATCCTAGCAATCACGGGACCTTAAAAAAAGCCGGGTTCTTGACCCGTGATCCGAGAGTAGTCGAACGGAAAAAGCCCGGACGGCCAAAAGCCAGAAAAAGATTCCAGTTCTCTAAGAGATAATTTAATACGGCGTATAGCGGATAGCGTATGGCGTATAGAAAATCATAAAACCCTGTTGATGAAATTCAACAGGGTTTTTTTAATTGCATTTGCTATTGGCCATAAGCTATATGCCATCTGCGCTCTATTTTATATTGTAGCTTTTAAGGACTTTCAAGGTGCGCTTGGTCTCATATTTTATTTGACCGATGCCTGGAGCATACCAGCCATACTCCTCACTTGGCTCATCATCGCGTACTTGATGGATGTAGATTTTAATGCATTTGAAAGTTCCTGCTGGTACGGTTAGCTCTTCATTGGTAGATAGGATTTCACAATGCATTTTGATGTTTTTATTGATCCAAGCGACCTTGAGCTTGCCTTCCCAGTCCCAAACAGCGCCTTTAGCCAAAGGGAACAAAATTATAGGTATTTCCGGAGTAAAAACTGAGTTTGCCTCAGGAGTGAAGGATTTACTGGCGGCAATTTTCTTCCAGAAAATGCCTTTTTCATTTTTAAGCACAAAAGACCTGATAATTCCCCGATTATCTTCCTGTTTAAGGATGCTGTATTGAGCTTTGGCGTATAGTTCCGGTGGATCGATACTAACTGTTTGCTCAAACACCTTATTCTTGTGTTCATGGTCAGTGATCTGATAAACCCATTGGCTGCCCGGCGTCAGGGGATAGTAATCGTCTTTCCCTGCTGCCAAGGCTGAAGCGCAGATAGTTAGTAAAGCCAGAGTCAAAAGCCATTTTATAGTATTCATCAGCGCCTCCATATTTATTATAGATAAAATAGCATATCTATGCCTATGTTTCAAGCTAAATTAATAACTTTACAAAGACGGATTTTTAGACTATAATTAAAACGAGATCGTTGAAGAAAAACTCAACGATCTGATTACACTGATTTCTAAAGGAAATTACAGAGATTGTTGTCTTTTTACAACAATCTCATAATAGTGGAGGTTGTTCATGGTTAAGGTAAGTGTCGTTGGCGCTAAAGGCTATGCCGGAGAAGAGTTGATCAAGTTACTCCTTAAACACCCGCAAGTAAAGATCACTGCCTTGGCTGACAAAATGGACGGGATATCCCGGGAGATCACCACTATTTACCCGTATTTAGCAGGAAAGATAGATTTGCCTTGTGCTGAGTTGGATATAGAAAAGGTTGCTAAAAAATGCGATATCGTATTCCTGGCTCTGCCTCATAAGGTCAGCCAGGGGATAGCCGCTGATTTTATCAAAGCCGGGAAAAAAGTGATAGACCTCAGCGCTGATTTCCGGATCAAAGACGCCAAAATTTATGAACAGTGGTATGAAACCAAGCACTTGTATCCGGAGCTGTTAGCTGAAGCTGTTTATGGATTACCGGAATTATACCGGGAAAAAATTAAAAAAGCCAGACTGATCGCTAATCCTGGTTGTTATCCTACCAGCATTATTCTCGGGACTGCGCCGTTGGTCCGGGAGCGCTTGGCTGGTACCGAATATATCCTGGCAGATAGCAAAAGCGGTGTCACTGGCGCCGGACGAGCTTTTGTCCAGAATTTTACTGCGGCTGAAGAAAAGAGCGAGAATCTTAAAGCCTATAGTATCGGTATCCATCGTCATACTCCGGAAATAGAGCAGGAGTTATCCAATCTGGCTGGGAAAGAGACGATGATCCTTTTTACTCCCCATTTGATCCCGATCATGCGGGGCATTCTCTCTTCAATTTACATTATGCCTAATAGTAATTTTAATACTAAGGAGTTATTGGAGATCTATAAGGAGTTCTACCATGGCGAGCCATTTGTGCGCATCTTGCCGGAAGGCAAATTTCCAGAGACTAATGAAGTGGTTAATACTAATTATTGCAATATCGGAGTCAAGGCTGATGAGCGGACGAAACGGATCATCATTGTCAGCGCTATTGACAACCTGATCAAGGGGGCTAGCGGGCAGGCTATACAGAATTTGAATATAATGTGCGGTTTTGATGAAAAAGAGGGCTTAGTTTAGAAATTTGAAAAATTTCTAAACTTGATTACGCAGATTATTAATTAGGATTACGCGGATTAGAAGCAAACAAGCTCCCGAGGGGTTAACTAATATGAGCAATAACCAGTTAATAATACCAAAAGGTTTTGTTTTGACCGGTGTGGCTGCCGGGATTGCCAGGAAAAAAGGGAAACTTGATGTTGGCCTGATCTATGCCCAGGAACCGTGCGCCGCTGCCGCCATGTTTACGACCAACCGGGTGAAAGCAGCGCCGGTCCTCTTAAGCCAACAGCACATTGCTAAGGGTAAGATCCAAGCCGTAATTGTGAATAGCGGCAATGCTAATGCCTGTACCGGTAAAGAAGGAATTAGTACTGCCTGGGAATCTGCCAAACTGGCGGCGGCCGGTTTACAGATAAAACCAGAGCAGGTGATCGTTGCCTCCACTGGCGTTATCGGCGTTCCCTTACCCTTAGAAAAGTTAAAAAAAGGTATCTTACAGGCTATTAAAAAGATTAAACTGCCGTCCGCCGTCCGCCATCCGCTGACTGATTTCAGCCAGTCCATCATGACCACTGATACTACTCCTAAGATCGTTTCAGTCAACTTCAATAATGGCGGTAAAAAAATCACGATTACCGGGGTAGCCAAAGGTTCTGGCATGATCCATCCGAATATGGCTACCATGCTGGTTTTTATTATGACTGATGCGGCTGTAGAAAAGGATTTTCTGCAAGAAGCGTTAAAAAACAGTGTTGAACCTACTTTTAATATGTTAACCGTTGATGGCGATACCAGTACTAATGATATGGTCCTGGTCCTGGCCAGCAGCCAGGCTGGCCATAAAACGATCTCCGGCCAAAGCCGGGAGAGTGAAATATTTTCGCTAAAACTACTGCAGGTCTGCAGGGAGTTGACCAAAATGATTGCCCGGGACGGGGAAGGGGCGACCAAATTAGTGGAAGTAGAGGTCACCGGGGCCAGGAATTTTGCCGCGGCTAAGAGTGTAGCCATGTCCATCGCTAAATCCAGCCTGGTCAAAACAGCTATTTTTGGGAATGACCCTAACTGGGGCAGGATCATTGCGGCTATAGGATATAGCGGCGAAAATATTGATCCTGGGCGGATAGATATTGCCATAGCCGCCGGGAAAAAGAAGATCCAGATGTGCCGCCACGGTCTCGACCCGGGTTTTTCTGAGACCCAGGCCAAAAAGTTATTGCATGGAAAAGAATTGAAACTGCTTATTAACCTGAACCAGGGCCCAGTTAATGCTACTGTCTATACCTGCGATTTTACCCATGGCTATATTGATATTAATGCCAGTTACAGAACATAGGCTGATAGAATGAATATAATAAAAATAGATCCTGCCGGGATTAATCCATCTCTGATGGCTAAAGCTATCCAAAAAGTGAATAAAGGCGGAGTAGTGATTTTCCCCACCGACACAGTGTATGGGATCGGCTGCCAGGCAGATAACGCAAAAAGCATCAAGCGTATTTATCATATTAAGAACCGGGGCCAGCATAAACCCTTACCGGTATTGATAGCTGATTTTCGACAACTGGCGAAGCTGCACATAAAAATAACCAGGAAAACTAAACAGCTGGTCAAAAAATTTTGGCCTGGGCCATTGACTTTGGTCTTGCCTGCTATTACCGGTGGTTCAGTAGGGGTCAGGATGCCGCAACATCCTATCGCTTTGGCTTTATTGAAGAAAACCGGGCCGATGGCTGTTACCAGCGTTAATTTCAGCGGCCAGGCCAGTGCCAAGACAGTAACGGAAATACCGTCAGATATTGTTAGGGCTGTAGATCTGGTCATCGATAGCGGTACCTGCCCTTTAGCTGTGGAATCAACAGTAGTAGATTTGACTGGATTGAAAATAAAGATCCTGCGGGCTGGATATATCAGCCGGAAAGAGATTCTCCAGGCTATTAAAAATGTATAAAAAAATATTGTTTATTTGTACCGGTAATGTCTGCCGCAGCGCCATGGCTGAAGCCTTGTGCAAGAAAATGCTCAAGGACTTTGGTCTAAAAGGCATAAAAGTCTGGTCCTGCGGCTTGGCTGGCTCAAGTATGCTCAAAGTCCCTGATGAAGTATTGAAATTAATGGCTGAGGAGAAATGTAACCTGAATACCCATATTTCCACTCCCTTGACGGCTAAGGACCTGTCCCGGGCTGACCTGGTACTCGTTATGGAAGGGTATCATAAAGAGAAGATAATTACTGATTTCCCGGAAGTCGCAGGCAAAATTTTCCTGTTAAAGCAGTTTGCCGGCGCCGGCGCCGGAGATGTTGAAGACCCGATCGGGCTGGCAGAGAAAGATTATCGCGCCTGCAAAGATGAAATTAAAGATTACCTGTATCAATTAATGAAGATTTTAGAAAGCCAGTAGTTTTTAATCGGTGCTGCGCCCGCCGGCGCTCTTTGGCGGGTAATCTGTTTTTCTAATCTGGGTAATCGTATTTAAAAAAGGAGATAACCATGTCTTACATTAAAAAGATCGATCCGGAACTGTACGACGCTATCCTCAAAGAAACGGAACGTGAAGCCTACACTCTGGAGCTGATCCCCAGTGAAAATATTGTCAGTGAAGCCGTCTTGGAAGCGCAAGGCGGAGTTATGACCAATAAGTATGCCGAGGGATATCCCAGCAAGCGGTATTACGGCGGCTGCGAGTTTGTGGATGTTGCTGAAAAATTAGCTATTGACCGGGCCAAGCAGTTATTTGGCTGCGAACATGTAAATGTCCAGCCGCATTGCGGAACATCGGCCAATCTGGCTGTCTATCTGACTGTCCTGACTTTCGGGGACACGATCATGGGTATGGACCTGTCCTGCGGTGGTCATCTCTCGCATGGTAATCCCCTTAATTTCAGCGGTAAATTTTATAAAATCGTGCCTTACGGCGTGACCAAAGACTCTGAAACCATTGATTACGACCAGATGCGGAAACTAGCCCTGGAACATAAACCAAAAATAATCGTGACCGGCGCCAGCGCTTATTCGCGCTTTATTGATTTTAAGAAAGTTAAGGAGATCGCTGATGAAGTGGGGGCTTTCCATATGGCTGATATTGCCCATATTGCCGGTCTGGTGGCCGCTGGTTTGCACCCTTCGCCAGTACCATATGCTGATTTTGTGACGACCACTACCCATAAGACTTTACGCGGGCCCCGTGGCGGGATGGTGATGTGCAAAGAAAAATTTGCCAAGGACTTGGACCGGATAGTTTTCCCCGGTATTCAGGGGGGGCCATTAATGCATGTCATCGCGGCCAAAGCCGTAGCCTTCAAGGAAGCGCTGGGGGATGAATTTAAAATCTACCAGAAACAGATCGTGGCCAATGCCAAGGAATTAGCCCAGGCTTTGCAGAATGAGGGCTTTCGGATCGTCAGTGGCGGCACAGATAACCACTTGATGCTGGTAGACCTGCGGACCAAAAAAATCACCGGTAAGATTGCCCAGGAAGCCCTGGATAAAGCCGGCATTACCGTCAATAAGAATACTATTCCCTATGATCCGGAAAAACCATTTGTGGCCAGCGGCATCAGGGTGGGCACGCCATCTATTACCGCCAGGGGCATGAAAGAAAAGGAAATGATTCAGATTGCCAGATGGATCAACCAGGCTCTGGCGGTCAACGCTAATGAAGCGGCGTTAGCCAAGATCAAGGCTGAAGTAAAGCAACTATGCCTGAAATTCCCTATTTATGCTGAAAGATTGAAATAGTTTTGTCTTTCTATACGCTATCCGCTACACGCTATACGCCAAAAGGATGTTTATGTCTTGGAAAATGGGTTCAATCATCTATGCCGTTTTTTTTATAGCCTTGGCTTTGAGTTGGCTGGTAACGCCTTTGGTGATCCGCCTGGCTACCCGGCTGAAGGTAATGGACCAACCTGAGGACAGGAAAATACACAAAACACCGATACCCAGGTGGGGCGGCTTGGGAATATTTGTTGCTTTTACTGTGTCCATACTTTTATGCTGGTTCTTTTTTCCATATTTCCGGCGACTGGCTCTTTTTACTACTTCCAGATTCTCAATGAGTTCTCAAATCATCGGTATCTTGGTAGGTGGGGCTATCCTGCTCATTATTGGCAGCATCGATGATAAGTATGGATTGCCGGCAATAGCAAAGCTGTTCGGTCAAATACTGGTGGTCCTGGTCTTGATCAACTACGGTATCAAGATCAGCGGATTTGCTTTGCCTTTTTTTAAGTTTTTGCCTTTCAATTCAATTCTGCTTACCCAACTGGTAACCGTATCCTGGTTTTTGCTGTTTATTAATAGCGTTAATTTCAGTGACGGCCTGGATGGATTGGCGTGCGGCATAGTAACTATTTCCTCTTTTACCTTCCTGGCGATATCCGTGTTGATGTGGGGCAGCCAGAAAATTCTGGTAGTACAAAACCTGAAACTTGCGGCTATCCTTTCCGCGGCCTTGGCCGGCTCTTGTCTCGGTTTTTTGCGCTACAATTTTTTCCCGGCCAAAATATTCATGGGTGATACCGGCAGTATGTTCCTGGGTTATATGCTGGCAGTTATTACCACTATTGGTACATTAAAAACTACTGCGGTCATTGCCTTGTTCATCCCCATGTTGACTTTGGGACTGCCATTCATAGATATCAGCCTGACTGTTTGGCGGCGTTGGCATAATAAGGCTCCCTTGTTTACTTCTGACCGGCAGCATTTGCACCACCGGCTCCTGGACAAAGGCTGGACCCAGCGGGAAATAGTGTTATTAAGTTATGTCTTGAGCGGCATACTGGGTATTTTTGCCATCATGTTGACTATTTATAAAGGGGTGACCCATTGATTAAAGTAATTGCTGTATTCGGCACCAGGCCGGAAGCGATTAAGATGGTCCCGGTCATCCATCAGCTTAAAACCCTGGGCGCAAAATTCAAAACAATAGTTTGTGTGACGGCTCAGCACCGGCAGATGTTGGACCAGGTATTGGAGATATTTCACATTAAGTGTGATTATGACCTGAATATTATGCAAAAAGCCCAAAGTCTATATCAGATCACGACCAATGGATTGTTAAAACTGGAAGAGATCTATAAAAAGGAAAAACCGGATATAGTATTGGTGCATGGCGATACAACGACCACCCTGGTGGCAGCGCTGGCTGCTTTTTATGAAAAAATACCGGTAGGGCATGTGGAAGCAGGCCTGCGTTCATTTGACAAATTCAATCCTTTCCCGGAAGAAATAAACCGGCGGATTGCTGATGTGCTGGCTGACCTTTATTTTGTGCCAACGCGCTTGAGCGCCCGGAACCTGAAAAATGAAGGGATCCCCGAAAAAAATATTTATGTTACCGGCAACACCGTGATCGATGCGCTGTTAATGGCCCTAAAAGCTCCTTATCAGGCCCAGAATAAACAACTTGAATCCCTTGATCCCGGGAAAAAGATCATCCTGGTAACCATCCATAGACGAGAGAACTGGGGGGCTCCGTTAAAAAATATCTGTACTGCCTTGTCCCGGATCGCGAGCCGTTACCCTGAGGTGCAGATCATTTATCCGGTGCACCTCAATCCTCAAGTCAAGAATACTGTTTATACCGGGTTGGGCGGCAGGAAGAATATCCTGCTTTGTGAACCTCTTGATTATCTTGATTTTGTGCATGTGATGCAGCAATCATACATGGTAGTGACTGATTCCGGCGGTTTACAGGAAGAAGCCCCATCTCTGGGTAAGCCGGTGCTGGTTTTACGCCAGGTAACCGAACGGCCAGAAGCAGTGAAAGCTGGGACCGCCAGAGTAATTGGTACCGAACCTAATAATGTATATCGCGAAATATCACGGTTGCTCTCTTCCAAACCTGCCTACCAGAAAATGGCCAACGCTATTAATCCTTACGGGGATGGCCGGGCTAGCGAACGGATCGCCCAAGCTATTCTCCAGTATTTCAATAATAATGAAAAATGAAAAAGACCGGCATGAATCAGAAACCCGCTAAAAAAGATCAGGAAATAATCAAGCTGGAGCAGGCCTCATTTACTTACCGCAAAGCTTCGGTTCCAGCCTTAAAAAAAGTCACTTTCCAGGTCAATCCTGGTGAAGTTATCGGCATCATGGGGCCGACTGGGGCAGGCAAATCAACCTTGGGTTTATTGCTGAATGGCATTATCCCTCATTTTGTTCCGGGTATTTTATCAGGAAAAGTTATTATTGATGGCCAAGACACAGCTAAATATGAACCGCGTAACCTGGCAGCTACGGTCGGAGTAGTATTCCAGGATTTTGAAACGCAATTATTTACTACGAGCGTGGAACTGGAAGTGGCTTTTGGCCCGGAGAATCTATGCCTGCCGGTAGATACTATTAAAACGCGGGTCCATGATTATCTCGACCTGGTTGGTTTAGCCGGGCAAGTAAAAAAAGAACCGGCAAACCTTTCTGGCGGGGAAAAGCAGCGTTTAGCCATCGCGGCGATATTGGCGATGGAGCCGGCGGCGCTGTACCTGGATGAGCCAACCACAGACTTGGATCCAGCCGGCAAAAAAGAAATACTGGCCCTGATCCGGATCATGCAGAAAAAAATGAACATGGCCTTATTGCTGGTGGAGCACGAGACTGAGCAAATTCTTAATTGTGACCGGGTCATTATTTTAAAAGAAGGCGAAATTATTATTTCTGGACCGGCCAGGGAAGTTTTATGTCAAAACCTGGCGCTGGAACAACTCGGTATAAAACCATTACAGGTTAGTGAAGTTTTTGCCGATGTCCCGGCAGAGGACCGGCCTTTAACCCTGGAAGAAGGATTGGAATACTTAAAAGAACAAAAATACCAATGTGCCGAAGATAAATATGCTAGCTGCGCACAGCATGATCACCGGGAGTACGGACCGGTAGTGATAGAATTGGCAAAGGTTGGGTTCCGTTATGGCGATATCCCGGCTCTAACTGATATAAATTTATCGGTCAGGAAGGGCGAATTTATCGCTATCCTGGGACAGAATGGCAGCGGTAAGACCACTCTGCTCAAACAATTTAATGGTTTATTAGTGCCAGCGCAAGGAATAGTGCGGATCAACGGCCGGAACACGAAAGAACATCATCCTGCTACTTTCAGCAGTGAAGTGGGATATGTCTTCCAGAATCCGGACCATCAGATTATCATGGAAACAGTTTATGATGATGTAGCGTTTGGTCCGCGTTTTAACAAATTACCAGAAACTGAGGTTCAACCAAGGGTCCAGGAAGCATTAGCGGCGGTAGGATTGACTGGCCTGGAAAAGCACGATCCTTTTACTTTAACCAAAGGTCAGCGCCAGCAGGTAGCAGTTGCGGCAGTCCTGGCTAACCGTCCGGATATCCTGGTTTTTGATGAGCCAACAACCGGATTGGATTATCAGGAACTACGCCAGCTGATGGAGTTAGTCAATAAGCTCAATCAAGCCGGACACACTATTATCATGGTTACCCATTGTATGTGGATTGCTGCCGAATATGCTCAGCGAGTCGTAGTCATGGATAGTGGACGGATTTGTCTGGATGGCCAGGCCAGGGATATATTCGCCCGTATTGATAAATTGCAAGAGTCCCGACTGGTCCCGCCGCCAGTTACAGTTTTAGGGCAACAATTAGGCAAGACGGTACTTTCCGTAGCCGAATTCAAGGAATGCTTCAGTAGAGGCAATGCCAAATGACAAATTCTATCGTTCCTGCGGAACTTATGCTAAATTTAGCATAAGCGCAGCGATGTAATTTGGAATTTAGCATTTGCTTTTTCAAAAAAAGGGGGGTAAAATACAATGGTTGAAGAAAAAAAACCGGATGAAAACCAGCTGCAAGTTGAATTAGATGACCAAACTGCCCAGGGCGCTTATAGTAATCTGGCGCTGATCACTCATAATGAGACTGAGTTTGTGCTGGACTTTATTTTTGTCCAGCCGCAGCAGCCTAAAGCCAAGGTCAGAGCCAGGGTGATTTCCTCCCCGGCGCATATTAAACGGTTCCTGGCTGCACTGCAGGACAATATTAAGAAATATGAGCAGAAATTCGGCGAAATAAAACCCATGGTCACACCTGATGACCGGAGCCGAATGATCAACTAACTAAGAACAAATTCGAAGCGCTAAGTCCTAAATTCTAAACAGTTTTGAATTTTGAAATTAGTATTTGTTTAGGATTTAGATATTCGGATTTAGAAATTGAATTCAATTAGGGGGATTATATGAAAAAACTATTACTATTAACGGGTTTAACAATATTGCTTATGGCGCGGATTGTATCAGCTGCGCCGACCGAGCAAGGAGTATTGGATTTATTGGAGGTCATTAATAAACCCTTAAATGGGGTCGTTTCCACTGGGATGGTAGGTAGTGAACCGCTGCCTGGCTTACCGAATTTTACCATTGGTACTGGCGTAGCTGCTTATAAAGTTGATTATAAGGACATAAATACTGGCGAATCCAAGAGTACGTATTTTCCGACAGTTTTTGCTGCTGCCCGTCTTGGTTTGTTTGGTGGATTTTCACTGCCTGCAGTCAGCGGTATCGGGTCACTTGCTATCGGGGCGCGACTGGGAGCTATTACAGCTGGACCAGAAGATAGTGTCACTGTTACCGGTGGGGAAGTGCGGGTGGGTTTATTAAATGACAGCTTGAATACTCCTGGAGTCAGCGTCAGTTTTACTTATAATAAAGTATCAGATGTAAAATTTGGCAGTGATACTGACGATGCCCAGGCGACAATTAAAGCTCATAATATGGGGGTCAAGGCTATCGTGCAAAAGGAATTACTCTTCTTTACACCCTATGCTGGTATTGGCCAGGAGCAATTTACTACCGAAGCTGCCTACAGGATAAATTCCCTGGGAATTAATAAGTCCTGGGATAAGGAAAGTACCGAGACCCGCTTGTTGGCTGGCGTGGAAATAACACCGGTGCCTTTTTTCCGGCTGGGGCTGGAATATAATACGGTTGGCGGCGACTCAGCCTACGCCCTCAGCCTAAGATTTAAGCTTTAATCTGTGCCGCGCCCGCCGAAGCCTTAGTGGCGGGTAATCTTCTTTTGTAATCGGTGTAATCATTTTAAGAAAAAAGTGCTTGACAAATAGTTCAGTTTGCTATATATATATTGGATTATATTAATTAAATTACGGGTTATCTATGAATGCTAAACAGATTCTGGAAAAAGTAAAGCAATTCTTCAGGGAAGTAGTAGCTGAAGGCAAAAAAGTATCGTGGCCCTCGAAGCAAGAGTTTGTTGGGGCTACGGTGGTAGTCATTTTTGCGATACTGGTTCTTTCCATCTTTATTGGGCTGGTTGATTTTGTGCTTTCCAGGTTGTTTGGCCTGATTATGTAAAGGTAAAGGTTAAAGATAATGGCAAAGCGCTGGTATGTACTGCACACCTATACAGGACATGAAGACCGAGTCAAAGAGAATTTGCTCAAGCTGGTTGCTACTAAAAACCTGACTGATAAAATTTTTAATGTCCTGGTCCCGACAGAAGAAGTAGTAGAGATCAAAAACAATAAGAAAAAAGTCTATACCCGTAAATTTTTCCCTGGTTACGTTCTGGTCGAAATGGAAATGGACGAGCAAGTGTGGGGAGTCATCCGCACTACGCCGGGCATTACCGGTTTCCTGGGTGGGACTACTCCGGTACCCTTACCGGAAGAAGAGATCGCCAAGATCCTGGATCTCAGCAACCGGGAACATACGGCTAAGCCCAAACCCGCGATTATGTTTGATAAGAATGAAAATGTGCGCATTATTGAAGGGCCTTTCGCCAATTTTGCCGGAATCGTGGAAGAAGTGAATATGGAACGGGGCAAATTAAAAGTCATGGTCACGATCTTTGGCCGGGCTACACCGGTTGAGCTTGATTTCCTGCAAGTAGAAAAAATTTAAACCTTCACGATTGCAGCGGCAATCAGTAAAAACACTGCAATCGTATTTTTATCGGAAGTTACCTTAAAGGAGTTTCACAATGGCTAAGAAAGTAAAAGCAATAGTCAAATTACAGATTCCCGCGGGAGCAGCTAATCCAGCTCCGCCAGTTGGCCCGGCATTAGGTCAGCAAGGTGTAAATATTATGGAGTTCTGCAAACAGTTCAATGCCAAGACCTCTAGTCAGGAACAAGGTATCATTATTCCTGTGATCATCACGGTTTTTGAAGATCGCAGTTTTACCTTTATCACTAAAGTGCCTCCAGTAGCCATATTATTAAAGAAAGCTGCCGGGATTGCGGTAGCCAGCGGAGAACCTAATCGCAAAAAGATCGGCAAGGTTTCCAAAGAGAAAGTAAAAGAGATCGCTAACCAGAAAATGGTTGATTTGAATGCCAAGGATCTGGAAGGGGCCATCCATATGGTCGAAGGCACTGCCAGGTCAATGGGTATTGAAATAGAGTAAATACCGAATTACGCGAATTAAGAGAAGCGAATTTCGCTAATATGATATAATATATAAGGTAAGAAAATATTTATTATAGGCATTCGCTATCATTCGAGATATTCGTATATTCATGTGGGAGTCCAGCACCACTTTTCATAGCTCACAAGGTGGGACTTAAAAAAGTGGTGCTGGACGCTAATACCACCAGGAGGAAAGAAAATGAGTCATGGCAAGAAATATGATAAGGTAGCAAAATTGGTTGACCACCATAAGGTCTATACCTTAAAAGAAGCTTGTGAGCTGGTCAAACAGACAGCTACTGCTAAATTTGATGAAACCGTAGAGCTGACCGTATGCTTGGGGATCGATCCAAAACAAGCTGAACAATCCATCAGAGGGGCTGTCGTTATGCCCCATGGTACGGGTAAGAGCAAACGAGTGCTGGTTATCGCCAAAGGTGAAAAAATAAAAGAAGCAGAAAACGCCAAGGCTGATTTTGCCGGCGCTGAAGATATGATCGAGAAGATTGCCGGGGGCTGGCTGGATTTTGATGTGATCGTAGCGACTCCGGATATGATGAAAGACCTGTCCAAGGTTGGTAAGGTCTTAGGACCAAAAGGTTTGATGCCTAATCCTAAAGTAGGTACAGTTACTTTTGAAGTGGGCAAAGCGGTAGGAGAAATTAAAAAAGGTAAAGTAGAATATCGGGCTGATGCGTCAGCAGTGATTCATACTATAGTTGGTAAGGTCAGTTTTGCCGCTAACCAGCTGGAAGAGAATGCCAAGGCCTTGATCGAAGCTGTGGTCAAAGCTAAACCGGCTACTGCCAAGGGGCATTATATTAAATCCATGTCCGTCTGTTCTACGATGGGCCCGGGGATCAAGCTCGACTCCACCCAGGTTCTTAACTCATTAACGAAATAGTACTAATCCGCGTAATCCCTGCCTGACGGCAGGCAGGCGTAACTTGAATCCGCGGAATCGTTTTGTTGAAAAAAACACTTGACAATATTTGAAACATCTGATATTATATAGATATAGTCTAAGAAGCAAGGTATCCGCCTTGTACTTAAAGGCGGATTAATTCTTTTGCTAAGAGCCTGCCGAGACAGAGGAGTCAACAAAAAAACTTCCATCGGTTCGGTGTGAAGTTTTTTTCTTTTTATAAAATGAGGATGATAAAATGCCAAAAACAAAACAAGCTAAAAAAGTAACAATGGACAACCTGAAGGACAAGCTCCAGAAAGCCAGTGGAGTAATTGTCACTGAATATCAGGGATTAAACGTAGGAGATCTTAATGACTTAAGAGGTAAATTGAGAAAAGTTTCCTGCGAATATCATATTATTCAAAATACGCTGTTGCATATTGCCAGCAAAGACACAGACTATACCGCGATCGATGAGACCTTAACTGGTCCGACCGCGGTTTGTTTTGTTTATGGGGATCCTGTTGGCCCGGCCAAGGTCATTATGGATTTCAAAAAGGACCATGATAAGTTAAAAGTCAAAGCAGGATTAATTGAAAAAAAGGTGGTGAATGAGAAAGAGTTAAAATCGTTGGCCAGTCTGCCTAGCCGGCAGGTACTATTGTCCATGCTCGTATCCAGGCTGCAAGCGCCGTACGCGAATTTGGTTTATGTCTTGAACGGGCCGCTGCAAAAACTGGTAACTGTGCTGGATAACATCAGTAAAAACAAAGCGCAAACAAGCGCATAATCCCCGGGATGGGATATAATAAGGAGGTGCAGTACATGACTGCAATAACCAAAGATCAAATGATTGAGTCAATTGAGAAAATGAGCGTGTTAGAATTAAGCGAGCTAGTGAAGACGCTGGAAGAGAAGTTCGGCGTCAGCGCCGCTCCGGTAGCGGTTGCCGCTGCTGCAGCGCCAGGAGCCGCCGCAGCTGAAGAGAAAACTGACTTCACCGTGATGCTGACTGGATTTGGCGCCAACAAGATCGGCGTCATCAAAGTCGTCAGAGAGCTGACTGCCCTGGGCTTGAAAGAAGCCAAGGATCTGGTGGAGGGCGTGCCCAAACCAGTGAAAGAAGGCTTGACCAAAGAACAAGCCAATGAAATGAAGAAGAAACTGGAAGAAGCCGGCGCTACCGCTGAGCTTAAATAAGCTAATTTTTACCTCAATGTCACACGCAGTTAGCTAATATATAGGTAAAAAGCTTCCCTCTCTACTATTTTTTGAGCAGAGAGTTAAGCTTTTTATAATAAACATGTTTTTTAACGAAAGTATGAGGTTCAAATGAGCAAAAAGAAATTGAATTTTGCCCGCATTCCCTCAATAATGGATCTTCCTGATCTTCTGGAAATACAGAAGAAATCATATGCTGAGTTCTTACAGCAGAATGCCGCCCCGGAAAAACGGAAATACAACGGGCTCCAAGCTGCCTTCAAAGACATTTTCCCGATCACTAACTCGACGGGAACTTTGTCGTTAGAATATGTCAATTATATCCTGGATACTCCTTTGTATAACGAAGATGAATGTATCGAAAAGGATATGACTTACTCTTCGCCGCTCAAGGCGAAAATTCGTCTTATTATCAAAGATGCTGAAGCCAAAAACAAGGTCAAAGAGGTGACGGAGCAGGAGATTTTTATCTGCGAATTGCCGCTGATGACGACTACCGGATCTTTCATTATCAACGGCGCGCAACGGGTAGTAGTAAGCCAGCTGCACCGTTCACCAGGCGTGATCTTCGAAGAAGATGAAAATAATGTGATCTCTTCTTATGGTAAGAAACTTTACACCGCCCGGATCATTCCTTATCGCGGGGCCTGGGTTGAATTTGAGTTTGACGTCAATAACGCCCTGTTTGTGCGGATCAATAAAAAACGCAAATTCCCAGTCACCACGTTCCTGCGGGTACTGGGATATGAAACTGATGAAAAGATCCTCAACTTGTTTTACCAAAATGAAGAGATCAAAGTCAGGGATTCCCAGGAAAGCCAGGACCGTCTGATCGGCAGCTATCTGGCCAGCGATGTGGTTAATCCCAAGACTGGCGAGATCCTGCTGGATGCAGCCAAAGAGATCACCAAAGAGCTTTATGACCTCTTGATGAAAGAGAAAGTGGACAAAGTCAAGATCGTCAAGATCGATACCCAGATCAATAATGTTACCATTCTCAATACGATCAAGAAAGACCCGATCAAATCTAACCGCGATGTAGCCATGGAAATTTTCAAAAAACTGCGGCCTTTTGATTTTCTCGGCACGGAAATGGCCCAGAATTACCTGCAGGAACTGCTCTTTACCAATCCCAAGAAGTATGACCTCGGCAAAGTTGGCCGCTATAAACTAAACAAAAAACTGCATCTTGATATCGCTGATTCCAAACGCACGCTGACGGTGCAGGATATCATTGAAACGATCAAATATGTCATTGACCTGAATAATGGTATTTCCGAGCTGAAAGACAGTCATGGCAAGATTACCGCCCGGAGGATCATTGATGATATTGACCATTTAGGCAATCGCCGTATCCGTTCGGTAGGGGAACTGCTGGAAAACCAGATTCGTATCGGCCTCTCCCATATGGAACGGCTGGTCCGGGAAAAAATGAACATCAAAGATCTGGAAAATATTACTCCGCGCGATCTGATCAATACGTCACCGATCGTGGCCGTGATCAGGAAGTTTTACGGTTCCAGCCAGTTGTCCCAGTTCATGGACCAGACCAATCCTCTGTCCGAATTGACTCACAAACGTCGTTTGAGCGCTCTCGGACCTGGCGGCCTGAACCGGAAACGCGCCGGATTTGAAGTGCGCGACGTGCACCCGACCCATTATGGCCGGATCTGCCCGATCGAAACCCCGGAAGGTCCAAACATCGGTTTGATCACTTCGCTTTCCACTTATGCCAAAGTTAATGAATATGGATTTTTGGAAACCCCGTATCGTAAAGTGAAAGACGGAAAAGCGACCAATGATATAGAGTATTTTACCGCTGATGATGAAGATGAAGTGGTGGTAGCGCAGGCTAATACCTTGATGGAAGAAAAAACCGGAAAGATCCTGGATGCGCAAGTGCTGACCAGGCTTCGTGATTTCTTCCCCTTACTGCCGCCCAGCGAAATCGCTTATATGGACGTTTCACCCAAACAGCTGGTCAGTATTGCCGCCGCGCTGATCCCGTTCCTGGAGCATGATGATGCGAACCGCGCTTTGATGGGTTCCAATATGCAACGCCAGGCAGTGCCGCTGCTCTTTCCGGAAAGGCCGTTTGTCGGCACCGGCATGGAACAAAAGATCGCGGTGGACAGTGGCGCCGTGATTTTAGCTAAACGTGAGGGTGTTGTCCGTTTTGCCGATAGTGAAAAGATCATCATCTGGGATGAAACCAGCGGCAAAAGGAACCTTGAAAATAACAGCGATATTGATATCTATTATTTGAAAAAATTTGTTCGCACCAACCAGGATACCTGCATTAACCAGCGGCCGATAGTGCAGGCCGGCGATCATGTCAGCAAGGGTACCATTATTGCTGACGGCGCCGCGACCGATGGCGGGGACCTGGCTTTGGGACGTAACTTGCTGGTAGGATTTATGACCTGGGAAGGTTATAATTTTGAAGATGCCATCCTGATCAACGAAAGGTTGCTCAAGGAAGATGTCTTTACCAGCGTGCATATTACTGAATTTGAGATCGAAGCCCGTGATTTAAAACTGCGCGCGGAAGAAATTACCCGGGATATTCCCAATGTTGGGGAAGATACCCTGCGTAATCTGGATGAACGCGGTATTATTCGCATTGGCGCGGAAGTCAGGCCCGGGGATATCCTGGTCGGTAAAGTGACTCCCAAGGGAGAGACCCAGGTTACTCCTGAAGAACGCCTGTTGCGCGTGATCTTCGGCGAAAAAGCGGAAGAAGTCCGCGATGCCAGCTTGTATGTGCCGCCGGGAGTAGATGGCAAAGTTATCGGCGTAAAAGTATTTTCCCGCAAGGAAAAGGGCCGGACCAAAGCTACCGAAAAGAAAGAAATAGAGCGCATTAATAAGGAATTCCAGTCTGCTGTCTCCAAGATCAAGAGCGATGCTAAAAAAGAAGCGGAACGGGTCAAGAATGAGCTATCCTCTGCTTTAAAAGGACAGCCCAAAGGCTCTGCTAAATTAAAAGAAGAAGCCAAGGAACAGGCTGAATTTTTTGAGCGTATGGCTCTGCTCATGATCGAACAGGCGCGGCGCGAAAAAAATCAGGCGATCGACCGGTATAAAAAAGGCGATGAGCTTTCCGTGGAAGTCAACAAGCTGGTCAAAGTTTATATCGCTTCCAAGAGAAGGATCTCGGTCGGTGATAAAGTGGCCGGCCGGCATGGTAACAAAGGTGTTATTTCCAAAGTGCTGCCGCAGGAAGATATGCCATACATGGCTGACGGAACGCCCTTAGATATTATCTTGAATCCATTGAGCGTGCCTTCCCGTATGAATATCGGGCAGATCCTGGAAGCAGAGCTGGGCTTGGCTGCCAGCAAGCAGGGCTGTGTCGCCATTACTCCGGTCTTTGATGGAGCCAGGGAGACAGAGATCCAGGAGATGCTGGAAAAATCCGGTTTGCCGCGTGACTCCAGAGTAACGCTCTATGATGGCCGGACCGGGGAATCGTTCCATGAAAAAGTAACCGTAGGACAAACCTATATATTGAAACTGGCGCACTTGGTTGATGATAAGATGCATGCCCGTTCGATCGGGCCGTACGCGCTGATTACCCGCCAACCTCTGGGAGGCAAAGCCCAATTCGGTGGACAACGTTTCGGTGAAATGGAAGTATGGGCCATTGAAGGTTACGGCGCAGCTTACACCTTACAGGAATTTCTGACCGTGAAGAGCGATGATATCAGCGGCCGCACCAGGATGTATGAGGCTATTATTAAGGGTGAAACACCGCCTCCGCCGGGAACCCCGGAATCATTCAAGGTGCTGATCAAGGAATTACAGGGATTAGGCCTGAGTGTAGAATTACTGAAGAAGTAACTGGGTAAGTATTTTTGTATTTAGCTTGACTGAGCACTGATAACTGATCGCTGTTCGCTGATAAAAGGAGGACAACGTCCTTGTCCAAGAAAGATAAAGAACCGAAAATTAAAAAAGTATCGACAAAGCAGTCTAAAGACAAAGGCATGCTGCTAAACTATGATAATTTTGACGCCATGAAGGTCAGTTTGGCTTCTCCCGACCAGATCCGGACATGGAGCTATGGGGAAGTGAAAAAGGCCGAAACCATTAACTACCGCACTTTCAAACCTGAGCGCGATGGCCTTTTCTGCGAAAAGATCTTTGGCCCGGTCCGTGACTGGGAATGTTCCTGCGGCAAGTATAAATGGGTCAAACATAAAGGTGTCATTTGTGACCGTTGCGGCGTGGAAGTGACAGAATCAAAGGTCCGGCGCGATCACATGGGCCATATTGAACTGTCCGTGCCAGTGGCGCACATTTGGTTCTCCAGGAGATTACCCAGCCGCATGGGTTTACTCTTGAATATGCGCGTGGGAGAGCTGGAGCAGATCGTCTATTACGTCAGCTATGTGGTCATCGATCCAGGCAATACCCCGTTGCGTAAAAAACAATTGTTAAGCGAAGAAGATTACCAGAAATACCGCCAGGAATATAAAGGCGCGTTTAAAGCCGGCATCGGCGCCAGCGCGGTCAAGGAATTATTGAAAGACGTCAATATGGCTAAGACTGCCGTGGAATTGCGCGAGAGGATCAAGAGCGAGCAGCCTGGTCCGAATAAAATTAAATTGATGAAGCAATTACGCATTATCGATTCTTTCATGCACTCTGGCAATAAACCCGAGTGGATGGTGATGGATGTTATCCCCGTGATACCTCCTGACCTTCGGCCATTAGTGCCCCTGGAAAGCGGGCGTTTTGCTACCAGCGACCTGAATGACCTCTATCGCCGTATTATCAATCGTAATAACCGTTTAAAGCATATACAGGACCTCGGCGCCCCTGAGATCATGATCAACAATGAAAAGCGTTTGCTCCAGGAAGCAGTGGATGCCTTATTTGAAAACGGCGCCCGCGGCCGCGTGGTGACTGGCGCCGGTAACCGGCCCCTGAAATCACTTAGCGATATTCTCAAAGGGAAACAAGGCCGGTTCCGCCAGAACTTGTTGGGTAAGCGCGTAGACTATTCCGGCCGTTCGGTGATCGTAGTTGGTCCGGAGCTAAAACTGAACCAGTGCGGTCTGCCTAAGTCCATGGCTTTGGAATTGTTTAAACCTTTTATTATCAAAAACCTGATCGAAAAGAATATAGCGCATACAGTTAAAAGCGCCAAGCGCATGATTGAGCAGCTGCGTCCGGAGATCTGGGACACATTAGAAGAAGTGATCCAGAATCACCCGGTACTGCTGAACCGCGCGCCGACCTTGCACAGATTAGGTATCCAGGCTTTTGAACCAGTGCTCATTGAAGGAAAAGCTATCCGTATCCACCCGCTGGTCTGTACCGCGTTTAACGCAGACTTTGACGGTGACCAGATGGCGGTACATGTGCCTCTTTCGATTGAAGCCCAGCTGGAAGCCAGGATCCTGATGATGGCCAGCAATAATATCTTATCCCCAGCCTCTGGACGGCCGATCGTTACGCCCAGCCAGGACATGGTATTGGGATGCTGTTACCTGACCAAAGAAAAAGCCGGGGATCTGGGAGAAGGCAAGATCTTTGCCGATGCTGACGAAGTTTTTGTGGCTTATGATAATGGCATTGTCGGACTGCATGCCAAGATCAAAGTCCGTCTGCTTGGGCAGATCATCGCGACGACAGTAGGCCGCGTTATTTTTAACGAGATCCTGCCGCTGGAGATGCGTTTTATTAACCGGAATATTACCCGGCGGGAATTATCTACCCTGATCTACGATTGTTATACTAAACTGGGTAATGCCCAGGCTGTGACCATGCTGGACAAGATCAAAAAGATCGGCTTCCATTATGCCACGGTATCCGGCATGACCATTAATTTAGATGATATGAAGATCCCGAAAGAAAAGAAAGAACTGATCGGCAAAGCCCAAAAAGAAGTCAACGAGATCGAGCGTCAGTATAAGAAAGGTATCATCACTGATGTGGAACGTTATAACAAAGTGATCGATATCTGGACCCATACCACTGATAAGGTCTCAGACATACTCTTTAATGACCTGAAAGCAGAAGATGATTTTCCGATCGCCCCGGGACGCGCCAAGTTTAATTCCATCTATATGATGGCTGATTCTGGCGCCCGCGGCAGCCGTCAGCAGATCCGGCAGCTGGCTGGTATGCGTGGTTTGATGGCCCGGCCGCAGAAGAAGGTTACCGGCGAGATTGGTGAAATCATTGAGTCACCTATTACTTCCAATTTCCGTGAAGGCTTAACCGTCTTGGAATACTTTATTTCCACTCACGGCGGCAGAAAAGGTCTGGCTGATACAGCCTTGAAAACCGCTGATGCCGGCTATTTGACCCGCCGCTTGATCGATGTGGCCCACGATGTTATCGTCACTGAAGAAGATTGCGGCACAGTCAACGGGATCCGCATTGGCGCGCTGAAGGAAGGGGATGAAATAATTGAATCCCTGCGTGAACGCATCGCCGGCCGGGTAAGTTTGGATAATGTGGTGAATCTCTTAACAGATGAGATCATTGTCCAGACCGGCGAAATGATCACTGAAGAAAAAGCCAAAGCGATTGAAGAAGCAGGCATTGAAAGGATCCGTATCCGTTCCGTGCTGACCTGTGAATCTAAGGTTGGCGTCTGCCGTCTCTGCTATGGCCGTGATCTTTCCAACAGCAAAATGGCTGAATTGGGAGAGCCGGTAGGTATTGTGGCGGCCCAGTCCATCGGCGAACCTGGCACCCAGCTGACCCTGCGTACCTTCCATATCGGCGGTACTGCCAGTCGTATCGTCAAGCAGTCAGAGATCAAAGCCCGCAAAGAAGGCAAAGTAAAATATTACAATTTAAAGACCATTAAAAATAAAGATGATAAATTCGTGGTGATCAACCGCAACGGCGAGATCCTCATCCGCGATGAAGACGGCAAGAAGAAAGAAAATTACCTGATCCCGTACGGCGCCAAGCTGAACGTGAGCGATGGTAAAAAAGTGGATGCCGGCACCATCATTGCCGAGTGGGACCCATACTCAATGCCGATCATTACCGAACACAGCGGCACAGTTGAATTCGGCGATATTATTTCCGGTATTACCATCCATGAAGAGATCAACAAGAGCACTAATATTACCGAAAGAATAGTGATCGGACATAAGGAAGAAAAACATCCGCAGATCATTCTGCTGGATTCCCATAACAAGCCGGTGATCAATTATCCCTTGCCGATCGACGCGCATATCGTAGTCAATGAAGGTGATAAGATCGAGACCGGCGATGTGATCGCGAAAATCCCGCTGGAAATTTCCCGGACCAAGGACATCACCGGCGGTCTGCCCAGGGTGGCGGAACTATTCGAAGCCAGGAAGCCGCGCAGTTCGGCGATCATTTCCGAAATTGACGGCGTAGTGAAATTGGGCGAGCAGGTCAAAGGCGCGACCAAGATCATTATCCAGAGCGAAACCGGCATGAAACGCGAATACCTGATCCCCTACGGCAAGCATTTGAATATCTATGAAGGAGACCGGGTCTTGGCTGGTGAACAGCTGACCGACGGCTCCATCAATCCGCATGACGTATTGCGGATCAAAGGGGACAAGGAAGTGCAGGAATACCTGGTGAACGAGATCCAGGAAGTGTACCGCCTGCAAGGCGTGTTCATCAATGACAAGCATATTGAAGTCATTGTGCGGCAAATGCTGCAGAATGTGATCATTGATAAATCCGGTGACAGTGACTTACTGCCTGGGGAACAGATCAATAAATTCAAATTCAATCAAGCCAATGAAAAGATGAGAAAAGATGATAAAGAAGCAGCCACGGCCAATCCGATCCTGCTGGGTATAACCCGGGCTTCGCTGTCCAGCGAAAGCTTTATCTCCGCAGCGAGCTTCCAGGAAACCACCCGCGTGCTGACCAATGCGGCAGTTAACGGTGAAGTGGACAAGCTGGGCGGATTAAAGGAAAATGTTATTATCGGACATTTGATCCCGGCTGGTACAGGTTTGCCTGGTCTTCAGAAGTAGTGGCCGGTATTAATTAGGAAGTAGCTTGAAAAAATATAAAGAGTAATTAGGGATTTTTTGCAAGAAGATGAAAGTAGAAAATAGAGATTAGACCGCAATCAATTTTCTAATTTCTAATCTCGATTGCTCTAATTTTTGCAGCGCAAAAATTGAACAGGGGAGTGTATGCCAACAATTAATCAGTTGATCAGAAAAGGCAGAGAAAAACTAAAAAGAAAAGGGAAAACACCGGCTTTAGGAATGGCGCCGCAGAAACGCGGCGTGTGCGTACGAGTTTATACCACCACACCCAAAAAACCGAACTCTGCTCTGCGTAAAGTAGCCAGGGTAAAATTATCCAATGGTATGGAAGTCTCTGCTTATATTCCCGGCATCGGCCATAACCTGCAGGAACACTCAATTGTGATGATTCGCGGCGGCCGCGTGAAAGACTTGCCTGGCGTGCGTTATCATATTATCCGTGGTACGCTGGATACAGCCGGCGTCACGGACCGGAAACAAGGACGCTCTAAATATGGAGCTAAAAGACCGAAAGCAGCCTAAGTATAAAACAGTGTCAGCGGTCCCGCCACTAAAGCATTGGCGGGCAGGCAGCGGCAGGATTGCCGGCTATTAACTGTACGCTGTACGCTGAAATAAGGAGTAAAAATGTCCAGGAAAAAAAGAGCATCTAAAAGAGAAGTAATGCCTGACTTGAAATTAGGTGATAAACGGATCACCATGTTTATCAACAAGATGATGTACGCAGGCAAAAGGAGCGTAGCCAGGAATATCCTCTACGACACCTTGGACTTTGTTAAGGAAAAAACCAAAGAAGATCCGATGGGTGTATTTAACCGCGCGCTGGAAAATGTCCGGCCGCTGTTAGAAGTCAAATCCCGCCGGGTTGGCGGCGCCACCTATCAGGTGCCGGTAGAAGTAAGGCCTGACCGTGGCATTTCCATTGCGATCAAATGGCTCATTGAATTTGCCCGGGGACGTTCCGGCAGGAGCATGGTCGAAAGATTAGCCAGCGAGATCATCGAAGCCGCCAAGAATGAAGGCAGCGCGATCAAAAAAAGAGAAGATACTCATAAAATGGCCGAAGCCAACAAAGCTTTTGCTCATTATAGATGGTAATCTGAAATTTGAGATTTGAAATAGAATAAAGAACAGAGAGGGAATTAAGAACTTACATGGGAAGAGAATATCCGTTAGAGAGAACACGAAATATAGGAGTTATTGCCCACATTGACGCCGGTAAAACGACTACTACCGAACGGTTGCTGTTTTATACCGGGAAAACCCATAAAATGGGTGAAGTCCATGATGGTACGGCGGTGATGGACTGGATGGAGCAGGAGCAGGAGAGAGGCATCACCATTACCAGCGCGGCCACTACCTGTTTTTGGCGCAATAACCGCATTAATATCATTGATACTCCTGGCCACGTCGATTTTACCGCGGAAGTAGAGCGTTCCTTGCGCGTCCTGGACGGCGCGGTAGTAGTATTTTGCGCGGTTGGCGGTGTTCAACCCCAATCAGAGACAGTCTGGCACCAGGCAGACCGTTACAAAGTACCGCGTATTGTTTTCATCAATAAAATGGACCGGACCGGGGCTAATTTCTCTCATGTCGTCAGCCAGATGAAAAAACGCCTGAAAACCAATGCTGTTCCTATTATGTATCCAGTTGGCAGCGAAAGTAGTTTTAAAGGGGTTGTCGATCTGGTCCGTCTCAAAGAATATCTCTGGGAAGATGAGAATTCCACTGAATTTACAGAGCGGGATATTACTCCGGATGTGGAGTCCCAGATACATAAATATTATCATCGCCTGGTAGAAGCAGTGGCTGATGCTGATGAGCGGATCCTGGAAAAATATCTCAACAATGAAAAAATACCAACCGAAGAATTGATCCAGGGAGTCAGAAAAGCTACCATTTCCCTGAAAATAATGCCAGTGTTGTGCGGTACGGCGTTCAAGAATAAAGGAGTACAGCCGTTGCTGGATGCTATTGTCGACTATTTACCGTCGCCGCTGGATGTGCCGCCGGTTACAGGAAAAAATCCTGAGACTAATAAAGAAGAAGTCAGGGAAACCAGTGAGAATGCTCCCTTTAGCGCCTTAGCTTTTAAAATGATGACTGATCCTTATGTCGGCAAACTGACCTATTTCCGGGTGTATTCCGGTAAATTATCCACTGGTTCATATGTCTATAATGTCAATAAGGATACCCGGGAGAGAGTCAGCCGCATCCTGTACCTGCATGCCAACAAGAGGGAAGATGTGGACGAAGTATATGCCGGAGATATTGCCGCAGCCGTAGGATTGAAATCAACTTTCACCGGCGATACCCTGACCATGGAAGATCATCCGATAGTATTAGAGTCGATGCATTTCCCTGAACCGGTCATTAATCTCGCGATCGAGCCGAAAACCAAAGCAGATGAAGAAAAAATGGGCATTGCCCTCAATCGGTTGTCAGAAGAGGATCCGACCTTCCGGGTCAAGACTGATGAAGAGACCAACCAGACCGTTATTTACGGTATGGGCGAATTGCACCTGGAGATTATCGTTGACCGCATGAAGCGCGAATTCAATGTAGAAGCGAATGTCGGCAAGCCCCAGGTAGCATATCGTGAAACCATTACTAAAAAAGTCAAGCAGGAAGCCAAGTTCATTAAGCAAAGCGGTGGCCGTGGACAATACGGGCATGTAGTGATCGAGATCGAGCCCAGCGGACCGGCTGGCGGCTACCAGTTCATCAATAAGGTTGTCGGTGGATCTATTCCGCGTGAATTTATCCCGGCAGTAGATAAAGGTATTAAGGAAGCTCTCGAAAGCGGAGTCGTGGCCGGTTATCCGGTAGTGGATGTGAAAGTTACCCTGACCGATGGCTCCTATCACGATGTAGACTCTAATGAAATGGCCTTTAAAATTGCCGGCAGTATGGCTTTGCATGAAGGTATGAAAAAAGCGCATCCCGTGTTGCTGGAACCGATCATGGGTGTGCAGGTCTATGTGCCGGAAGAATATATGGGAGAAATTCTAGGGGATCTGAGTTCAAGACGGGCAAGAATAGAACATATGGAACCTCAAGGTGGGGTACAGGCAGTGACTGCTCATGTGCCTCTGGCCACCATGTTCGGTTATGCTACATCCATGAGGTCATTAACCCAGGGACGCGCCAATTACAATATGGCTCCATCCCACTATGAGCAGGTTCCTGCAAGTATATCGCAAGAGATAATTGAGAGAGTCAAAGGATAATAACAATCCGCCGCAGGCGGACAGGGAGGCACTTGTATGGCGAAGGAGAAATTTCAGCGGACAAAGCCGCATGTAAACATTGGGACGATCGGGCATGTTGATCACGGCAAGACGACCTTGACGGCGGCGATCACGTCGACGTTGGCGAAGATCGGCCGGGCAGCAGCCAAAGGGGTCTTTGACATTGACAATGCGCCGGAAGAAAAGGCCCGGGGAGTCACCATCAATATAGCGCATGTGGAATACGAGAGCGACAAGCGGCATTATGCGCACGTTGACTGTCCTGGGCACGCGGACTTCATCAAGAACATGATCACGGGAGCGGCGCAGATGGACGGAGCGATCCTGGTAGTGAGCGCGGCCGATGGTCCGATGCCGCAGACCCGGGAGCACATTCTTTTAGCCCGGCAGGTAGGCGTGCCGGCGATGGTGGTATTTTTGAACAAATGCGACATGGTAGACGACAAAGAGCTGATTGACCTGGTTGAGATGGAAGTACGGGAACTGCTCTCCAAGTATAATTTTCCCGGGGACAAGATTCCGTTTATCCGCGGCAGTGCGGTCAAAGCGCTGGAGAATGTCGACAAAGGCAAAGACGACCCGTGGGTCAAACCGATCTATGATTTGGTAGAAGCCTGTGACAATTTTATACCGGAACCCAAGCGTGAGACCGAGAAACCGTTCCTGATGAGCGTGGAAGACGTTTTCACGATCACCGGGCGCGGAACAGTCGCGACCGGACGTATAGAAAGAGGCCGGATCCATGTTGGCGACGAAGTAGAGATCGTGGGCATCCAGGAGACCCGCAAGAGCGTGATTACCGGAGTAGAGATGTTCCGCAAGCTGTTGGACGAAGGGCAGGCTGGGGACAATATCGGGGCCTTGCTCCGAGGCATAGACAAGGAACAGATCGAACGCGGACAGGTTATCGTGAAGCCTGGTTCGATCACCCCGCACAAGAAATTCAAAGGTCAGGTGTATGTTTTGACCAAAGAGGAAGGCGGACGGCACACGCCGTTCTTCAAAGGATATCGTCCGCAGTTCTATTTCCGGACGACCGATGTGACGGGTTTAGTGACCCTGCCGGCTGGGGTAGAGATGGTGATGCCTGGCGACAACATTATGGTAGATGTGGAATTGATCACGCCGATCGCGATGGAAAAAGAGTTGCGTTTTGCTATCCGTGAAGGCGGCCACACTGTCGGCGCTGGCGTCGTTAGTGAGATCATCGAGTAAAAGAAGTAAATGCTAAATTCTAAATTACATCGTTCCTGCGGAACTTATGCCAAATATTGGTAGTAAGACCTTAATTTAGAATAAGCGAAGCGATAGAATTTGTAATTCAGAATTGTACTTAAAATTGGGGAGAAAAAAATGTCAGCAGAAAAAATACGTATCAGGTTAAAAGCGTACGATCACAAAATATTGGACCAGTCGTTACAGGAAATCGTAGAAACGGTCAGGCGGACTGGGGCTAAGATTATCGGACCGATACCTTTGCCGACCAAGATCAGCAAATACACCGTACTGCGTTCTCCCCATACCGATAAAAAATCTCGTGAACAATTCGAGATGAGGATTCACAAAAGGATGATCGATATTATCAGTCCCACCCCTAACACGGTAGATGCTTTGATGAAAATCAACCTGCCGGCGGGTGTGGATGTAGAAATAAAATCATAGGGAGCTTTAAATGTTGGAAGGATTACTCGGCAGAAAAATTGGTATGACCCAGGTGTTTGATGGCCAGGGAGCAATTGTTCCGGTGACCGTGGTACAAGCCGGTCCGTGCATAGTATTAGGCAAGAAAATGATGGCCAAGGATGCCTATAATGCTATCCAGCTCGGTTTCGGGCAAAAAAAAGAGAAAAACCTGAATAAATGCCGTAAAGGCTTTTATGCCAAGGCTAATCAGAAACCAGTGGAAATAATCAAAGAATTCAAGACTGAGGCAGTAGATACCTATAATGTCGGCCAGGAGATCAAACTGGATATTTTCCAGGTGGGCGATTATGTGGATGTCACCGGTATCAGCAAAGGAAAGGGCTATGCCGGCGTGATCAAAAGATGCGGTTATACCGGCGGGCGTTCATCGCACGGTTCCATGTTTCACCGCAAGCCAGGTTCGATCGGCGCGTCAAGTTACCCTTCACGAGTGTTAAAAGGGTTAGGTTTGCCCGGACAAATGGGTAATGTGCAAAGAACAACGATTAAATTGGAGATCGTGGATATTGATCCGGCTAATAATATCATGTTGATCAAAGGGGCTATCCCTGGTAATAATAAAGGTTTAGTCATGATCAAAAAGACCACCAAAGCTTTGAAACACAAAAAAGCAGTGGTCAAAGCTAAGAGCGCCGATCAAAAATTAGTGAAAAAACCATCGAAGAAGAAACTAGTCTAAATATTTTGAATCCCTGTCCGCCTCAGGCGGATGCGTAATCAGTATTTCTAAAGGAGATAACGGTATGTCTGAAGTAGATGTATTTAATTTTAAGGGTGAGAAAACAGGGACAGTTGCTTTATCATCCAAATTATTTGACCAAAAAATAAATGCCACGGTTTTGCATGAAGTCATTACGATGCAATTAGCAAACCAGCGCTTGGGTACAGCCTCTACCAAGACCCGCGGAAATGTATCCGGCGGCGGCATCAAACCCTATAAGCAGAAACATACTGGCCGGGCGCGGGCTGGCAGTACCCGGTCACCATTATGGCGTCATGGCGGTATCATTTTCGGGCCGCTTCCCCGCAGTTATAAATATGATGTTCCGGCGAAGAAAAGACAGGCAGCCTTGATCTCGGCTCTTTCTTCCAAAGCCAAGGATAATGGCATCATTATCTTGGATAAGCTGGAATTAGCCCAACCGAAAACAAAGAATGTATGTCAACTGCTCAAGAAACTGAAAGTGCAGGGACTCACGTTGCTGGTAGTAGAGAAAGTCACCACTGACCTGGCCCGGGCTTCCCGGAATATCCAGTCCCTGGAACTGGCTACTGCCGCCAAGTTGAATGTTTATGAGATCATACAGTGCAAACATCTGATAATTACCAAAGAAGCCTTAGCTGTCCTAGAAGCAAGGATCAAGGAGAAATAACGATGAAAGATTTAAGCCAAGTAATCATTGGGCCTCTTAATACTGAAAAGAATACCTTGTTAAAAGAAAAAGAGAACAAGTATGTCTTGAAAGTGAACATTGATGCCACTAAAGAAGATATCAAGAAAGCCGTAGAGAAGATGTTTAAGGTCAAAGTGACCAGAGTTAATACCATGAGAATAGGCGGTAAAGTCCGCCGTATGGGCATGTTTATGGGCAAGAGATCTGATTGGAAAAAGGCTTTTGTTTCCGTCAAAGCCGGCGAAACAATTAAATTCTTTGAAGGGGCATAAGAGCAATGGGCATTAAAACTTATAAACCAACTACTGCATCGCGTCGTTTTATTACAACTATCGATAATAAAGATATTACCAAACACCGTCCGGAAAGGTCTTTGATTACGAGCTTGAATTCTTCCGGCGGAAGAAATAATTCAGGGACCCTGACCGTCCGGCACAAAGGCAGCGGCCACAAAAGAATGTACCGGCTGGTAGATTTTTACCGGGAAAAATATAATATTCCGGCGACCGTAGTCGCGGTGGAATATGATCCTAACCGCAATGCCCGGATCGCCTTACTGCAATATAAAGATGGTGAAAAGAGATATATCGTCATGCCGGAAGGCTTGCAGGTAGGCGATGTGGTATCCAGCGGGGACCAGGCTGATGTGAAAGTAGGTAATGCGCTTTTCCTGAAAAATATTCCTGATGGCACGATCATTCATAATATCGAACTGGAACCAGGCAAAGGGGCGAAAATGGTGCGCAGCGCCGGCAGCTTTGCCCAGTTATTAGCCAAAGAAGGCAGCCATGCCCAGCTGAAATTAGCCTCCGGTGAAATGAGAGTAGTCAGTATTAATTGCCTGGCCACGATCGGGCAGGTTGGTAATATTGAATATAAGAATATGGTTATCGGCAAAGCTGGCCGCAGCAGATGGATGGGCATCAGGCCTACTGTCCGCGGTACCGCGATGAATACCGTTGACCATCCGCATGGCGGCGGCCGTGGTAAGAGCAAGGGCGCCAATCATCCGAGATCGCCTTGGGGACAGTTAGCCAAGGGCGGTAAGACCAGAAGAAGAAAAGCCAGCGAGCAATTTATCATGAACCACCGGCCCAAAGGGCCGAGAGGCATGTAATAATTAAAAACGCTTATGGCTATTGGCGTATGGCTAATAGCAAAAGCTGACCAGAACAAGAAAGAGATTTGTTTTTGCCATATGCTATAAGCAATACGCTATATGCGAATTTAGGGAGGAATTGATGTCCAGGTCATCGTACAAGGGACCATTTGTAGATGAAAAACTAATGAAAAAAATTGACGCCATGAACCGGGCCAAGAAGAAAGAAGTGATCAAAACCTGGTCCCGTCGTTCAACTATCACCCCGGAATTTGTCGGCCATACCCTGACTGTTCATAATGGCCGGAAATTTATTCCCGTGTTTGTTACCGAAAACATGGTCGGGCACAAATTAGGTGAGTTCTCCCTGACCAGGCACTTCAAGGGTCACGGCGCGGCGCATACTAAGGAAACAGCGGAAAAGACCTGACCTGAGTGAGAGTATATCTAAAGAAGAATTAATGAAAAGGAGCACAGGCAATAATGGAAGCTAAAGCGATAGCTAATTTTGTACGTGTATCTCCCCGGAAAGCGTCCCAAATGACGGATATGATCAGGGGAAAAAATGTGGCGGAAGCGCTGATCATGCTGAAGTTCTCTACCAAGGGAGCAGGTAAGATCGTCACCAAGGTATTGAAGTCGGCGATAGCAAACTCGAAACAGAAAAATATACAAAAATTAACCGTGAAAGATGCGTATGTCGGTGCAGGCCCGACCATGAAAAGAATGCGGGCCATGGCCATGGGTAGAGGGGCAACCATCAGAAAGCGGACGTCCCATATCACCATCGTCGTAGCTGAACAATAGGGTTTAGGATTTAGAAATTCGAATTTAGTAATTGTTTTCGAGAGGGAGGTTCGGAGTGGGGCAGAAAGTTCACCCGATAGGATTAAGATTAGGAATCAACAAAGACTGGGATTCTAAGTGGTTTAGCACCAGGGACTATGCCAGCCAGCTGCATGAAGACATCAAGATCAGGGCCTTCATGAAGAAAAAATTAAAACTGGCCGGAGTCTCCCGGATCAGGATCGAGCGTACCGGAAAATTTGTCCGTATTGAGATCAGCACCGCCCGTCCGGGACGGGTCATCGGTGAAAGAGGCCAGGGCATTGAGACTGTCAAGTCTGAACTGCAGGCCCTTACTGATAAGCAGGTCTATATCAATATTATTGAAGTCAAAAGTCCGGAAACAGATGCGCAATTGGTCGCCGACAATATCTCTTTTCAGCTTGAGAAGCAGATCTCTTTCCGCAGAGCGATGAAAAAAGCCATCAATAGCGCCATACAGGGCGGCGCCCTGGGGATCAAAGTAGCGATTAGCGGCCGTTTAGGCGGCGCGGAAATCGCCCGCCGGGAATGGATGAAAGAAGGACGCATTCCGCTGCACACACTGCGGGCTGATATTGACTACGGTTTTGCCGAAGCTTTTACTACCTACGGGCAGATCGGTATCAAGGTCTGGGTCTTCAAGAAAGAGATCATGAAAGAAATTAAAAGGCCTCCCAAAAAAGAAGTGAAAGAAGTTAAGGAAAACACAGAAACAAATACTACTACTACTGAAACAGGAGCTCAAAATGCTAATGCCCAAGAGAGTCAAGTATCGTAAAACACAACACGGGCGCATGCGCGGTAAAGCTACTCGCGGCAATAAAGTGTCCTTTGGTGAATATGGATTAATGGCCACTGAATGCGGAGAAGTGAGTGACCGCCAGATAGAGGCGGCGCGTGTCGCTTTGATGCGTTTTATCAAAAAAGGCGGCAAGGTCTGGGTGCGTATTTTTCCGGACAAACCGATAACCAGAAAACCAGCTGAAACCAGAATGGGAAAAGGCAAGGGAGACCCGGATCATTGGGCGGTAGTAATCAAGCCCGGTCGGGTCATGTATGAAGTGCAGGGGTTAACCGCAGCCCAAGCCAAAGAAGCCATGAAACTGGTTGGCGGAAAACTAAGCGTTAAAACAAGATTTGTGAGCCGGATCGATTAAACTCAAGGTGAGGATTAGAATGGCTAAAAACAAAACTGTTCCTAAAGACTTAAGAAACCTGACTGATAACGAACTGCAGAGTAAATATCTTTCCTTGAAAGATGAAATGTTCCAGTTGAAGATCCAGCAGGTGACTCATCAGAAAGTGGCTAATCCCATGCGTTTCGGGGTCATCCGCAAAGATATCGCGCGGATCCAGACGCTGATGAATGAACGGAGGAAGAAATAAGTGGCTAAAACCAATAAACGTACTAAGATCGCCAAAGTAGTCAGTGACAAAATGAATAAGACCAGAGTGGTCACGACCGAGCGCAAAGTAGCGCATAAGCTCTATGGCAAGCTGATCAAGAAAACTACCTCATTCAAAGTCCACGATGAAAAAAATGAGTCCAAAGTCGGCGATACCGTCAAGATCGTTGAATTCAGGCCATTAAGCAAGACCAAACGCTGGCAATTAGTGGAAATCGTAGAAAGGGCGAAATAATTATGATCCAAGTACAAAGCATGTTAATAGTCGCAGATAATTCCGGAGCCAAGACCATCATGTGCATCAGATGCCTGGGCGGATCCCGGCGCAAGTATGCCAGCGTCGGCGATATTATTGTCGCGGCAGTGAAATCAGCTATCCCGCAAGCCCCGGTCAAAAAGGGCGATGTAGTCAAAGCGGTGATTGTCCGTACAGTGCGCCCGCTGCGCCGCGAAGACGGTACTTATATCCGTTTTGATGAAAATAGCGCGGTAATCATTGATGATAATAACGAACCCAGGGGTACCCGTATTTTCGGACCGGTAGCCAGGGAATTGCGCGAGAAGAATTTTATGAAGATCATTTCCTTAGCGCCGGAAGTACTTTAAAAATCGGCGTATAGCGTTTAGCGTATAGCGTATAGGAAAACCAAGCGTATAGAAAAACAGAGAATAAAACAGGAGCGATATACATGTTGCATTTGAAGAAAAAAGATAAAGTGATCGTGCTGAGCGGCAAGGATAAAGGGAAAAAAGGCGAAGTGTTGAAATTGATCCCGGAAAAGAACCAGGTGATCGTTTCCAAGGTAAACTTTGTGAAAAAGCACTCCCGGCCCAATCCGCAAACAGGCGGTGGCGGGATCATTCAGCAGGAAGCTGCGCTTAATATCAGCAAAGTAATGCTCTTATGCACCAAGTGTAATACACCCACCAGGATCAAGATTGACACCCTGGCCGACGGTAAAAAAGTGCGTATGTGCAAAAAATGCGGAGAAATTCTAGTTTAAACTACGAGGAGAAGAAGTAATGCCCAGATTAAAGGACTTTTATACTAAAGAAATAGTGCCGGCGCTGAAAAGTGAATTTGGTTATAAAAATGCGCTGGAAGTACCCAGGCTGTCCAAAGTTGTGATCAATATGGGACTAAGTGATGCCAAAGAAAATATCAAAGTGATAGATATCGCCGTGAAACAGCTGTCCTCTATTACCGGCCAGCGTCCGGTAGTGACCAGGGCTAAAAAATCTATTTCCAACTTCAAGATCAGGGAAGGGATGCCCATCGGCTGCAAGGTGACTTTGCGCGGTAATATCATGTATGAATTCATGGACCGCCTGATCAATGTGGCCTTGCCCAGAATCAGGGACTTCCGCGGTATTCCCAGGAATAGTTTTGACGGCCGGGGCAATTATACCTTAGGCCTGAAAGACCAGACAATTTTCTCTGAGATCGATTATGAAAAGATTGACAAAATCAGAGGTATGGATATAACAGTAGTGACCTCAGCTAAAAATAATGCACAAGCAGAAAAACTGCTGGTGTTGTTCGGTATGCCTTTTAGAGAAAAATAGAGAAGGGGAATTTTGCATGGCTAAAAAATGTTTACGGATTAAGGCAACACAGGAGCCAAAATTCAGCACCAGGAAATACAACCGCTGTCCGCTGTGCGGCCGGTCGCGTGGTATGCTCCGCAAATTTAACATGTGCCGCCTCTGTTTCCGGAAATTGGCCCATCAGGGCGAGATCGTCGGCGTAACCAAGTCCAGCTGGTAAATTAATTTAAAGGAGAATGTTGCATGACCATAACTGATCCTATCAGTGATATGATTAACCGCATTAGTAATGCGAGTAAGACCAAAAAAGAAAAAGTAGATATTCCCGCGTCCAAGCTCAAAGCGGAAATTGCCCGCGTTTTAAAAAATGAGGGCTATATCGCCAACTGCAAAGTGATCGAGGACCGCAAGCAGGGAATATTGCGGGTATATTTGAAATATACGCCGGATAAAAAGAGTGTCATCACCGGGATCAAGAAAGTCAGCTGTTCCGGCCGTCGGGCGTACAAAGGCACCGATGAACTCCCGCGTATTCTGGCGGGTTTAGGTACGGCCGTAGTCAGCACCAATAAGGGGCTGATGACTGACAAGGAAGCGCGCCAGGCAAAAATTGGCGGCGAAGTGATCTGCTATGTCTGGTAATACAAATACTAAGCTCTAATTTCTAAATCCGAAACAATATCGAATGACCAAAATTAGAATGTTCCAAAGAAGTGTTGTTTAGAGCTTAAATATTTGAATTTGTTTAGAATTTTGAAATTAGAATTTGGGATTTGTTTTTCAAGAGGAGGAAACGAGTGTCTAGAGTAGGAAAAAAAATCATAACTATTCCCAAAGGAGTCAAGGTCACTGTTAACGGCCAGCAAGTCGAAGCCACCGGTCCATTGGGAACTTTAAAGTATGCTATCCCCGGCTGGATGAGCGTGAAGCTTGAAGGTGAAACGATCTCCGTGCTCTGTGCAAACCTGACCAATGACAAAAAAGCGGTCTATGGCCTGACCCGGGCGCTAGTCAATAACCTGGTCAATGGCGTGGCCAAAGCCTTTTCCAAGAACCTGGAAATACGGGGTATCGGTTTCAAAGCCCTGGTCCAGGGGACCAAACTTAATTTACAGCTTGGTTATACGCACCCTTGCGTCTTGGACATCCCGGAAGGCGTAAAAGTAATTGTGGAAGAAAATACCAAGATCGCAGTCAGCGGATCTGACCGGTATAAAGTAGGAGAATTCGCAAATAAGATCAGGACCCAAAGGATCCCTGAACCATATAAAGGCACTGGCATCCGTTACTTGAATGAGTATGTGCGCAAGAAAGTCGGTAAAACCGGAGTAGCGGCTGGGGCAGCATCAGGCGGAGGAGCGAAGTAATGAAAACAGCCAAGAATAAAGTAAAATTACAATTACGCAAAGAGAGAGTGCGCAGCAAGATCCAGGGAACGGCAGAACGGCCCAGATTATGCGTATATAAAAGTACCAAACATATTTATGCGCAGGTCATTAATGACCTTGTGGGCAAGACCCTGGTAGCGGCCAGCACGGTGGGTCCTGAGTTCAAGGATAAAAAAGTGAAAGCTGGTTCCGTGGCTGCGGCCAAAGTAATCGGTACCGTGATCGCGGAAAAAGCTTTGGCTGCCGGGATTAGCAAGGTGGTTTTTGACCGGGGCGGTAATCTTTATCACGGCCGGGTCAAAGCGTTGGCCGAAAGCGCCAGAGAAAAAGGATTAAAATTTTAGTTAAAATATAGCGATCCCCCCAGATTTACGTCCGTAAATCTAGGCGGGGGGACAAGCAAAGAATAAAGCTTGGGAGGGAAAATTGGCACGGATCAGTCCAGATGGATTAGAATTAAAAGACAAAGTAGTAAACGTGGCCCGCGTGGCTAAAGTGGTCAAAGGTGGAAAACGGTTTTCCTTTGCGGCTCTGGTCGTCGTAGGCGATGAAAAGGGACATGTCGGCGTCGGCACAGGCAAAGCCAAAGAAGTGCAGGATGCCATTCAAAAAGGCGTGACCAACGCGAAAAAGAATTTGATCAAAGTGACTTTGAAAGAAGGGACAGTACCGCACGAAGTTCACGGCCATTTTGGCAGCGCTAATGTGCTGATGAAGCCAGCGTGCCCTGGTACCGGCGTGATTGCCGGCGGCGGGGTAAGAATAGTGCTGGAACTGGCTGGCGCCAAGAATGTGCTGACTAAATCATTAGGTTCCAAAAATCCGTATAACGTTGTTTATGCTACCTTTGATGGTTTAGCGCAAATGCGGACTGAAAATCTCAATATAGCTATGGAATCTGAAAAAGCAGCGCCAGAAATTAAAAACACAACTGTTTAGTGACAAATTCGAATAACTAAATCCGAAATACTAAATAATTTTAAATGAAAAATAAATAATGAGGCAAGACAATAAAGTTTAGTATTTAGAGATTAGTATTTAGAGCTTGTATTTAGATAAGGAGTATTGAACAATGCAATTGACAGATTTGAGACCAGCAAAAGGCGCTACTAAAAGAAGAAAGATCGTTGGCCGCGGCCATGGCTCCGGTCACGGGCATACCGCTTGCCGTGGTATGAAAGGGCAGAACTCACGTTCCGGCGGCGGAACCCGGCCGGGATTTGAAGGCGGACAGATGCCTTTATCCAGGCGTTTGCCCAAGCGCGGTTTTAACAGCCGTACCAAAAACAATTTTGCCGTAGTTAATTTAGACCAGTTAGAAAATAATTTCCAGGCCAATGCCGAAGTTACCCCGCAAATATTATTAGACAAAAAGATCATTGATGCTTGTCGGGACGGCGTTAAATTACTGGGACGCGGTGAGATCAAGAAAAACCTGACGGTTAAAGTTAATGAATGCAGCGCCAAGGCCAAGGAAATGATTGAAAAAGCCGGCGGCAAAGTTGAAATTGTAAAATAAAATATTAATAAACCGTTAAGGTTTATCCCGCTGCTTCGATCGGGACGACCTTCGGTCGAAGGAGCTGAAATTGCTTAAAGGATTTGGAGATATTTTTAGAATTCCTGATTTAAGAAAGAAAATTCTATTTACCCTTGGTGTCGTTATTGTTTACCGGATTGGGGCTTTCATCCCCACTCCCGGGATTGATGCCGGTGTTTTGAAGAACTTTTTTGAGACCCAGAAAGGGACCTTGATCGGGTTCTTTGACCTGTTCAGCGGCGGGGCTTTGAGCAAACTATCCATTTTCTCCATGGGTATCATGCCGTACATCAATATGTCAATTATCATGTCCTTGCTGCAGACCGTGGTGCCGTTTTTGGAGCAATTGGCCAAAGAAGGAGCGAGCGGCCGCAAGAAGCTAAATCAGTATACCCGGATCGGAACTTTGGCCCTGGCTGCCGTCCAGTCTTATGGCTTGACTTTCTGGATGCAAAGCATGAAGGTTGGCGGCCTGAGCGTAGTCAAAAATCCGGGAATAGAGTTCCAGCTATTGACTATGGTCACTTTAACCACAGGCACAGTATTTATCATGTGGTTAGGCGAACAGATCACCGAGCGCGGCATTGGCAACGGCATCTCGATCCTGATCTTTGCCGGTATTATTGACCGTATCCCGGCAGTCATGTTTGATACCTGGCAGTTGTTCAAGAGCGGGGAAATGAGTTTACTAATTCTCCTGGCGCTCGTAGTTTTCATCGTGATCTTGATCGGCTTTGTAACTTATATCCAGCAAGCTCAGCGGAAGATCCCGGTGCAATATGCCAAACGGATCGTCGGCCGACGGATGTATGGCGGACAATCCAGCTATCTGCCTTTACGAGTGGACCAGTCCGGCGTGATCGCCGTGATCTTTGCCGTGAGTATCATGATGATTCCGGCTACTGTCGGGCAATTCTTCCCGAATGTGACTTTTCTCAAAAGTATGACTGATTGGTTTACGCGTGGCGGTTGGGTCTATAACCTGGTCTATGCTGCCTTGATTATTTTTTTCTGTTACTTTTATACTGCTATTACTTTTAATCCCAGCGATCTGGCGGATAATATGAAGAAGCAAGGTGGATTCGTGCCTGGTATCAGGCCTGGTCCTCCCACCAGTGAATATATTGACAAAGTCCTGACCAGGATCACCTTGATCGGCGCGGTTTTTGTAGTATTTATCGCCATCATCCCGGATTATATTTTTGCCGGTTTGCATGCCGAGTTCTGGTCCAGGATATTAAGCGGTACTTCGGTCCTGATCGTAGTAGGCGTGGCTTTGGATACTATGGGACAGGTAGAATCACACCTGCTGATGCGGCATTATGAAGGATTCATGAAAAAAGCCCATCTTAAAGGAAGAATGCAATAATGCGCATCATCTTGTTTGGCGGTCCCGGAGCTGGCAAAGGTACGCAAGCAGAGAAAATAGTAGCCCAGTATCATCTACCGCAGATCTCTACCGGAGATATCCTCCGGGAAACAGCAGCCAGTAGTTCTCCCCTGGCCTTGAAAATTAAAGAAGTAATGAGCAAGGGAGAGCTGGTCTCTGATGACTTGTTGAAAGAGATCGTGGCTGAGCGGTTAGCCAAGCCTGATTGCCAGGATGGTTTTATCCTTGACGGCTATCCCCGGACGACCAGGCAGGCGCATGATCTGGAAGAGATCCTTAAAATACGCGGGTTAAAACTGGACGCGGTATTGTACATACAAGTGGCAGAACAGGAATTAGTAACGCGCCTATCCAAACGGGGACGCGCGGATGATAATGAAAAGACGATCAAGAACAGGTTAAAAGTCTATGAGTCAACCACCCGGCCGGTCCTTGATTTCTATCAAGAAAAAAAGCTTTTGCGGAAGGTTAATGGCATCGGTTCGATTGACCAGATATTTGCCTTGATCAGGAATATCCTGGATGCCATTAAGAAATAATATGATAATCCTGAAATCTCCCGAAGAAATAAAATTAATGCAGGAAAGCGGCCGTCTCACAGCCGAGTTATGCGCTCTTTTAAAGGAAAAAATAAAACCGGGAATTACAACTCAGACGCTTGATGATGTGGCGATGGCTTTTATCAAAAAAAACAAAGCCACAGCGGCTTTTTTGGGATACCAAGGGTATCCTAAGAGCATCTGTGTTTCCATCAACGAAGAAGTGGTTCATGGCATTCCCGGCAGCCGGGTTTTGCGTGAAGGGGATATAGTCGGTATCGACGCCGGAGTGATTTATGATGGTTTTGTCGGCGATATGGCGTTTTCAGCCGGAGTTGGAAAGATCAATGCCGAAGCGCAGAAATTAATGACCGTGACTGAGCAAAGCTTGTACCAAGGCATAGCTCAAGCCTGTCCCGGAAATCATTTAGGTGATGTCTCTCATGCGGTCCAGGTACATGCCGAAAGCCATGGCTTTTCCATCGTTGAGCAATATGTCGGGCATGGTATCGGCCGACAGATGCATGAAGATCCGCAAGTGCCTAATTACGGGCCGGCCGGATGCGGCCCGGCGCTGAAAGAAGGCATGACCCTGGCGATAGAGCCCATGGTGAATGCCGGCACATTTGAAGTGGAAGTGCTGGACGATAATTGGACGGTGGTGACTAAAGACCGTAAATTGAGTGCGCACTTTGAACATACTATCGTGATTACGGCCAATGGGCCGGAGATCTTAACAAAGTTGTAGAAAAAGTGTTAAGGTAATAGGTTGTAGAAGTAGGTATGGAAGTAAGGCTATAGTCTTTGGTACAAGCCTAACTTCCTAAGACCTTAGACCATACTTACTTCCAAGCCCAACACCCAAAAACCGTTTAGGAGTGTTTGTGCCCAAAGAAGATGCTATAGAAGTAGAAGGAAAAATTCTGGAAGCCTTGCCCAACGCCATGTTCAGAGTGGAATTAGAGAACGGGCACAAGATTTTAGCGCATATTTCCGGGAAGATGCGCATGAACTTTATCCGGATCCTGCCGGGAGATAAAGTGAAAGTCCAGTTGTCACCATATGACCTGTCCCGCGGCCGGATCATTTTCCGGGTGAAGTAAGAACAATAGCGTTTAGAATTTAGATATTCGAATTTAGAATTTGTATTTCAGGAGGATGTGCTCATGAAAGTTCGCGCTTCTGTTAAACCTATCTGTAAAAAATGTAAAATCGTCAGAAGAAAACGTATTGTCAGGGTAGTTTGCACTAACCCACGGCATAACCAAAGACAAGGTTAATCCATACCAGGAGGAGAAATTTAGATGGCAAGAATTATAGGAGTTGACTTACCCAAAGATAAAAGGATAGAAGTTGCTCTTGGTTATCTGTATGGTATTGGTTTGGCTCTTTCCAAGAAGATCTTGGCTGAAGCTGAAATCAGTCCTGATACCAGGGTCAAGAACCTGACCGAAGAGGAAATTAACAAGCTCAAGACCATTATCCAGCGCGATTACAAGGTCGAAGGAACCTTGCGCCGGGATATAGCTAATAATATCAAACGGTTGGTGGAAATCGGGGCGTATCGCGGCTATCGGCATAAAAGGAACCTGCCGACACGCGGCCAGCGCACTAAAACCAATGCCCGTACCCGGCGCGGTATGCGTAAGACCGTCGGAGCAGTAAAAGTAAAAGAAGAGTCTAAGTCACCAGCAAAAGGAGCATAAGCCTAATGACTGATCAACAGCTACCAAAAAAAGAAGACAAAAAAGCGCCAGGGGCAGGTAAACCAGCAGCCAAAAAGAAAAAAGCATTGAGAAATGTATCTTCAGGCGTGGCGCACATCAAGGCAACTTTCAACAATACCATTATCAGTATTACCGATATGAAAGGTGATGTGATATCCTGGTGTTCAACTGGTTCGCAGGGATTCAAAGGTTCCAGAAAAGGGACCCCGTATGCGGCCCAGATGGCGGCAGAAGCGGCAGCGAAAAAAGCGGTAGAGCAGGGGATGCGGGAAGTTATCGTCTTGGTAAAAGGCCCGGGATCAGGCCGTGAAACAGCGATCCGCGCTTTGCAGGCAGCAGGCCTGGCCGTGAATATGATCAAGGACGTTACCCCGATCCCGCACAATGGTTGCCGTCCGCCGAAACAACGCAGAGTTTGACGAATAATCGCAGATAGCAATAGCAGTTGCTATACGCTATCCGCTACACGCTATACGCTATAATATTAAGGAGGAGTTTGTGGCCAGAGTTATTGGTGCAGTTTGCAGGTTGTGCCGTGCTGAAGGAGTAAAATTATTTTTGAAGGGAACCCGCTGTTATTCGGCTAAATGCGCAGTGGATAAGAAAGCTACCCCTCCAGGACAGCAAGGCAAGAGACGCTCGTTCGGTATGTCTGATTATAAGACCCAATTAAGGGAAAAGCAGAAAGCCCGCAGGATCTCGGGATTGATGGAAAAACAATTCCGCCTGTATTTCAAGAAAGCTGACCAGGCGAAAGGCCTGACCGGCGAAAATCTGTTGCGGTTACTGGAAATGCGTTTGGATAATGTGGCTTATCGTCTTGGTTTTTCGACATCCAGGACCGGCGCCAGGCAGCTGGTGGCTCATGGCGGTGTCCGGGTCAACAGCAAAAAAGTTGATATTCCATCTTTCATCGTCAAGGTTGGCGATAAGGTTACGGTCAGTGAAAAAAGAAAAGGCAATGTCGCTGTGCAGGAAGGGCAGAAAGTAGTCGTGGAAAGAGGCATACCTTCCTGGCTCGAACTAAACAAGGATTCCCTGGTGGGGACTATCACCAAACTGCCGGATCGTACTGAATTGTCGTACCCGGTCAATGAACAGCTGATCGTTGAGTTGTATTCGAAGTAAATAAAATAGATTATCCCCCCTAGTTTTGCTTCGCAAAACTAATCGGGAGGACAGGCACAGATTAAAGCTTAAATTAGCTTAATGTGTTTAAGAAACAGGAGGAGATATGAAGTTAAGTCCCATTGTAATGCCGAAGAGGTTGGAGTTGGATAAGAAGACTGCTACTGACAATTTCGGTAAATTTGTCGCTGAACCATTTGAACGCGGATATGGGCATACCATCGGCAACAGTTTGCGTCGAATTTTATTGAATTCACTGGAAGGCGCCGCGATCACGAACATCAAGATCGAGGGCGTACTGCATGAATTCTCCAGTATCCCGGGCATCAAAGAAGACGTGTCCGAGATCATCCTCAACCTGAAAAAAGTCCGGTTTAAACTGTATACTAACGGTCCCGAAACAATATATTTGCGCGCCAACAAACAGGGAATCGCTACTGCCGGGCAGATCGAAGTCAATACTAATGTCGAAGTGCTCAATCCTGAACAGCCGGTCGCCACACTTAATCCCGGCGCCAAGCTGGAGATCATGATCGAAGTGAATAAAGGCCGCGGATATGTGATCGCCGAAAGAAACAAGAAAGAGGGCCAGGATATCGGCCTCATCCCTATTGATTCTATCTTTACCCCGGTTTCCAAGGTTAATTATACCGTAGAGAATGCCCGTGTCGGCCAAATGACAGACTATGACCGGCTCATTATGGAGATCTGGACAGACGGCAGTGTATCGCCGGAGGATGCCTTGGCTTACACCGCCAAGATCCTGAAAGACTCCCTGGAAATATTCATTAACTTTGATGAAGAAGAAACCAAGAGCGAAAAAGTGGAAGAATCAGCAGTGGCAGAAGAGGAAAAGAGCAAAAAACTGCGCGACCTGCTGGACCAGAGCGTGGACATCATCGAGCTTTCTATCCGGGCGCAGAATTGCCTGCGGGTAGCCAAGATCAAGTTGATCGGCGACCTGGTACAGAAACGCGAACAGGACTTGCTCAAAGTCAAGAATTTCGGCAAGAAATCACTCAATGAGATCAGTAAAAAACTCAAGGAATTAAATTTATCATTGGGTATGGAATTACCTCCACAGGAAAAGGAGTAACATACAGTCATGGCACAAGGTAAAGTAGGCAGAAAATTAGGCAGGAATATGGGGCACCGGAAGAACCTCTTGAACAACCTGGTGAAGTCCCTTTTCGAGTATGAACAAATAAAAACTACCACTGCCAAAGCCAAGGAATGTCGGCGGGCAGCGGAAAAAATGATCACCTTGGCCAAGAAAGGCACCCTGGCCAGCCGCCGGGATGCATTTAAATTCATCCGGAGCAAAAAGGTCAACAAGAAATTATTTGAGGTGATTGCTCCCCGGTACAAAGAAAGAAAAGGCGGTTACACCAAGATGTTCTTACTCGGACCACGTCAAGGTGACGGCGCTGTTGAATCAATCATTAAACTAGTGTAGAAGGTGGCTATGTTTAAAAGATTTTTAGGGCTTCTGGCCAGTGATATGGGCATCGATCTCGGTACAGCTAGTACCCTGGTCTATGTCAAAGGCAAAGGGATCCTTTTACGTGAGCCTTCAGTTGTCGCTATTGATAAGAATACTAACGAGGTACTGGCGGTAGGGGAAGACGCCAAGAAAATGATCGGCCGTACTCCTGCCAATATAGTGGCGATCAGGCCGCTGCGTAACGGGGTGATCGCTGATTTTGAGATCACCCAGGAAATGATCCGCTACTTCATCCGCAAAGTACGCCAGGACCGGACCCTGATCCGTCCGCGGGTCGCGATCGGTGTGCCCAGCGGTATCACCGGAGTGGAAAAAAGAGCGGTTAAAGAGGCGGCTGAGCAGGCTGGAGCGCGCGAAGTATTCATTATTGAAGAGCCGATGGCTGCGGCGATCGGGGCGGATATACCGGTGCATGAAGCAGCTGGCAGTATGATCGTGGATATCGGCGGCGGCACCACGGAAGTAGCGGTGATCTCCCTGGGCGGGATGGTCATCAGTAATTCCCTGCGGGTTGCCGGCGACGCGATGGACGAAGCTATCATCCAGTATGTCAAACGCAAATATAACCTGACTATCGGGGAACGCACGGCCGAAGATGTCAAGATCAGGATCGGGTCTATTTATCCCCAGGAAAAAGAAGAATCAATGGAAGTGAAGGGCAGGAGCCTGAAGACCGGCCTTCCTGAAACCGTAGAAATAGTCAGCGATGAGATCCGCGGCGCACTTTCCGACACTGTGAGAATGATCATCGAAATGGTAAAATCCACGCTGGAACAGACACCGCCGGAATTGTCCGCTGATATCATTGAGAGAGGTATTGTCCTGTCAGGCGGCAGTTCACTGTTGCGCGGCATAGACAGATTAATGAGCGAAGAGACTGGCTTGCCGGTCAATGTGGCTGAAGATCCCCTGACCTGTGTCGTTAAAGGCACCGGCAAATACCTGGAAGAACTTGACCGCCTGTCCAAAGCGCATCGCGACAAATAAACTGCACGATGCATACGGAAAGAAAGCTCAGATTCAAACAGATATTTAATCCGTTTGCATTTGTTAAAATCCGTTTTCATCAGTGCCTTCTAAGGTAAGACATGTCTTACTGGTGGATTAAATATAAAGAAAGCATCGTCTTAATATTTTTGGTTGCTCTGAGTCTATTCCTTATCGGCTCACCCTTCAATCAGCAGGTCCAGTCTGTCCGCACCTTCTTCTATTATCTTCTCAGCCCAAGCCAAAAGGTCAGCTTTGAAATGCTCCAGGACAACAGCCGTTTGGCCAAGAACATTCTCTCTCTCGTCAACCTGCGCGAAGAAAATCTTAATCTCCAGGAAGAAAATTACCGTTTAAAGAGCGAAATCCAGCAGTCCCGCGAAGCTTTGGCTGAAAATGAGCGGCTAAAAGCTCTCCTGGCTTATAAGAAAGAATCAGCCTATTATAGCCAATTAGCCAGGGTGATTGGTTCCGAGCCGGAAAATTGCTATACCAGTATCTGGGTGAACAAAGGCCGGGAAGATAATGTTCTTGAAAACATGGTAGTGCTGGCTTACCAGCACGGCTCCATTGGCGTAGCCGGGCGTATTGTTGAGGTCCTGCCGCAATCTTCCCGGGTCTTGCTGCTCACTGACCAGGAAAGCGAATTACGGATACTCAATGAGCGTACCAGGTATGAAGGGGTGGCCCAGGGAGAAAATCATTTCAGTTTGCGACTGCGCTATTTTCTCAACGAAGCGGATATTGCGCCCGGAGATATTTTGGTGACCAGTGGCAAAGGCGGTATTTTCCCACCTGGTTTAAAAGTGGGGACAGTTACTGAAAATTATCAGGAAGAAAATAAGCTTTTTAAGGGTGGAATAGCTCTTCCGGAGATCAATCCCGGATTGCTGGAAGAAGTTTTGATTTTAAATACTGTAAAACGATAAAAATAGGTTATCAGGGTACCAGAATACCAGGATGCAGGTAACCAGGATAACAGGTTATCAGGTAAAACCTGATGTCCTGATTCCCTGATATCCACTTCCTGATTTCCTGATCTCCTGGTATCCGGTTTTAGAAGGATTTAAATGTCTATATTTTACGTGCTATTATCCTTTATCATCAGCTTACTGCTGGAGACCACGCTCTTCAACCGGTTAGCTATTTACGGGGCTAAGCCTGATTTTGTCTTGATCCTGGTTATATTGATCTCGATCAGAAAAGGATCCATGCCCGGCCAGCTCTATGGTTTTATTGGCGGGCTTTTGCAGGATTGCCTGTCCTATGGCGTGCTGGGTGTTCGAGCTCTGGTGAAAGCTATTATTGGTTTTGCCAGCGGCTTTCTGAAGAATAAGCTGGAAGAGAATAGCCCTTTATTGATCATGATCCTGGTATTTCTGGTCACCATCTTCAGCGGTTTTCTTAGCGCTTTCGCCCAGGCATTTTTTACTTCCTATACATTTTTGTCCCATGAAGCTGTCCGTATCGTCGTTTCCGCCGGATATAACGCTCTTTTATCGCCATTGGTAGCGATGGTCGTAAAAAAGATCTATCCTGCGCATACATAAATTTTAGCTAGTTTGAAAGTAGCATTTAAATGGTCTTAGTACAGAAACAAACCCTGGAAATATTGGCTTTACGCAAGAAAAAAGTAGTCGTCGTAGGCTTGATCGTCGTCTTAGGGTTTGTTATTTTATTTTTACGGCTTTTTTATATGCAGGCGCTCAATGGCCGCTATTTCCGCCAGGTGGCTGAAGCGAACAGGCTCCAGCGGTTTTACCAGAAAGCGCCCCGCGGCCAGATCTATGACCGCCATCAGAAATTGCTGGCTATCAATATACCTTCTTTTGTTGTGTCTTTCACTTCATACTCCCTGACCCTGCAGGAGATAGAGCGCATCAGCCAGGAATTAGCACGGATCCTCAACCTTTCCCTCCAGGAAGTTAAAACCAGGACCTTTTCCAGTTTACAGCCTCTTGATCCGGTGATGGTGGCCTCAGACATCACCAGGGAGCAGGCTTTGACCATTTTAGAGCGTAAAGCTTTACTGCCTGGAGTCAATGTCTCTATTGAACCAAAGCGCCAATATCCTGAAGGGACCCTGGCCTGCCATGTTCTTGGCTATGTCGGTGAGTTGACCCTGGAAGAATACAAGGAATTAAAAAGTGTCGGTTACCGGATCGGTGATAAGATCGGCAAAACCGGCTTGGAAGCTTATTATGATAATCTGCTCCGAGGCACACATGGAGAAAAGCAGATCGAGATCAGCGCCAGCGGCAGGCAGCTGCGCCTCTTGCGGGAAACAGCTTCGCTCAGCGGCAATGACCTGGAACTGACCATCGATAGTGAGGTACAAAGATTGGTTCAGGATGTCCTGCAGGGAATTAATGGGGCGGCAGTGGTCATGAATCCGCGGTCCGGAGAGGTTATTGCTTTGGCCAGTTCGCCTGGATTCAATCCCAATACTTTTTTGCGTCCGGTTACCCGCGGAGAATTCCAGTACTTGTTCAAGAATCGCGGCCGGCCATTGTTTAATAAAGCGATCCAGGCCCAGTATCCTCCTGGCTCAGGTTTCAAGATCATTACTACTGCCGCCGGCTTGCAGGAAGGATTCATCATTCCGGAAGAGAAACTGGAATGTACCGGTGAGATGGTACTGGGTACCTATAACCAGGTATTCAGGTGCTGGAAAAGAGACGGACATGGTAAAATTAATCTGGCCACCGCCATGGCCCAGTCCTGCGATGTATTTTATTATCAGCTGGGATTAAGGCTGGGAGTGACCAGGATCGCCAACTATGCCAAGAAATTCGGCCTGGGCAGCCTGACTGGTATCGACTTGCCGTCAGAAAAAAAAGGTATTGTGCCTGATCGCAACTGGAAAAAGAAAGTGGTCAAAGAAGCTTGGTATGACGGCGATACATTGAATATGTGTATTGGCCAGGGGTACTTATGGATGACCCCGCTGCAGATGGCTGGGATTTTCAGCGCTGTGGCCAATGACGGGCCATATTACCGTCCCAAAATAGTGAAAAAGATCATTTCCCCGGATGGAAAAGTATTTCATGATTTCTTTCCCGAAGAACAGGGGATGGTGGAGCTCAACCGCCAGAACTGGCATTTGATTAAAAAAGGACTGGAAGAAGCAGTAACTCATGGTACCGGCCGTCAGGCCTATATCAAGGGATTGCGCGTTGCTGGCAAGACTGGCACAGCCCAGAATCCTCAGGGTATGGACCATGCCTGGTTCGGCTGTCTGGCTCCAGTAGACAATCCGCAGGTAGTGGTCGTGGTTTTTATCGAACATGGCGGGCATGGTGGTGTGGAAGCCGCTCCGCTAGCGCGCCGTATCCTGGAAGGATATTTCAAGAAATCAGCCTCCGAAATACAGCCAGTGGCGCTGGAAGAAATAAGGGATTGAGGAGACAGGGCACTAGATGAGACAGCTTAAGTATAAATTCCGCTTTGATTTCTGGCTATTTATCAGCATGTTCCTGGTATGCATCATGGGCATGCTGGGGATATTCTCCATTATCTATCAAAACCCGGTAGCTATTTCTTCCAATATTCTGGTCAAGCAAGGCCTGGCTTTTAGTATCGGCTTAATGATCATAATTTTTTATCTGCAGTTTAATTATCCGACGCTTAAAAAATACGCGCTGGGATTCTATGTTACCAGCTTGTTCCTGCTGGTATTAGTATTGCTCTTCGGGTCCAAAGTGAGAGGGGTCAGAAGCTGGTTTGTCCTGGGGGTGTTCAGTTTTCAGCCCAGTGAGCTGGCTAAACTGGCTTTTATCGTGTTCCTGGCTAAATATATCGAAACAATGCGCACCTGGAAATCCTGGCATGACCTGTGCTGGCCGGTTCTGCTATTAATGTTTCCAGTAGGATTGATCCTCTTACAGCCGGATTTTGGCAGCACGCTGGTTTTTTTTCCTATCCTTTTGGTTATGCTCTATGTTGGAGGTTGCCGCTTGAAATATATCGTAGCGATGATCGGATTCGGGACCTTGATCTCATTCCTGACTATGGCCAGGATCTACGCTGAATTGAAAAGTACGGCAGTGGATAATTATCTTATCCGGGTCATTGCCAATCCCAATTATATGCTGGTTTTTTTAGCCGGGCTATTCCTGCTGCTCGCGCTCATTTATTTTTTGGCAAAAAAATTAAAATATGAATTAAAATTCAAACAGATGATGGCTGGTTTTTCAGTAGTCATGGCCGGTATCCTGACCTCTTATCTCTTTGAATTACTCTTAAAGACCTACCAGAAGAAGCGGCTGGTCGTCTTCCTGGACCCGTATCTTGACCCGCTGGGCGCCGGTTATAATATTATCCAGTCCAAGATCGCCGTCGGCAGTGGCGGCTGGCTGGGCAAAGGACTGCTCTATAGCACGCAGAGCCGGCTGGGTTTCCTGCCTGAGCAGCATACTGATTTTATATTTTCCGTGATAGCTGAAACGTTCGGGTTTGCCGGAGGGTCCTTACTGCTGATATTACTATTTATTATTATCTGGCGCGGTATTATTATCAGCAACCAGGCCCGCGATGAATTCGGGGCCTTAGTAGCCATCGGGATAGTCACCATGTTCGCGTTCCATAGTTTTCTGAATATCGGCATGACTTTAGGCATCATGCCCATCACCGGAGTGCCATTGCCGCTGGTAAGCTATGGCGGCTCATCGCTCGTAATGAACATGTTTGCCATTGGCATCCTGCTGAATATCAGAATGAAGAGGTTCTATCATTAGAACGATTACCCGCCAAAAAGATCGGCGGGCACAGCACAGATTACGAAAGAGATTACACAGATTATGAAACTTAACAACATATACATCATATTAGTAGAACCTCGTGTCCCGGAAAATATCGGGGCAGCAGCCAGGGCGATGAAGAATATGGGACTGAAGAACCTGCGCCTGGTCAATCCTGAGCCATACAAAAATAAACATACCTATGTGGTGGCCCGCAAAGGCAAAGATATAGTCGATAAAGCTAAAGTATTCAAAGATATCAAATCAGCGATCAAAGATCTTGATCTAATTGTTGGTACGACCAGTAAAGGGCGCATGGATGGTATCAATCATTTCACCGCTTCTGAAACTGCAGAGAAGGTTATTGCCTTAGGCCAGAAGAACAAGATTGGCATACTTTTTGGACGGGAGCGTACCGGTTTGACTAATATGGAACTGCGCCACTGCGGTATTGTGTCGCGCATTCCCCAACCGGCGAAGAACTTTTCACTGAACCTGGCCCAGTCCATCATTATCTATTGCTATGAGCTGTATCTGCATAGCACCAAAGCCAAGGTAGCTGACTGGGATTTGGCGCAGGACAAGGATATGCAGAGAATGTACGATCATTTGGGGACCTTGCTCGGTAAAACGACTTTCAAGGCGGCAGGCGGCATCCCCAAATTTGTGCACCGGTTCCGCCGGATATTTGGCCGGACGCCGCTGGAAAACCGCGATGTGCAGCTCCTGCACAAGCTATTCAGCATAATGGAATATCATTTGGATGGGAAGAATCACCAACTGTGAATTTCGCAAATTGACAGTTGGTTATAATAATGCAAGATGGAGGATGCGGAAATTGAGAAAAGATAAGCTGGCCGTAGGAAGTGTTTATCATGTATTTACAAAGAGTATAGCTGGATATGTGATATTCAATACGAAAGAAGAATATGATAGATTGATGGAATGCGTGAGATTCTATAAAATGGGTAAACCATTAGTCAGCTTCTCTAGATTTTGTGAATATTCGATTGCAAAACAAAAAGTTATTGCAAAATCTGCTATAGGAGAAGAAGAGATAGAAATATTAGCATATTGCTTAATGCCTACACATCTCCATTTTGTTATAAAGCAAAATAAAGAAAAAGGTATTTCTTTTTTCATGAAGAACCTTCTTACTAGTCATACTAGATATTTTAATAAGAAACATGGCCGGAAAGGACCTCTTTGGGAAAGCAGATTTCAAAATGTTTTAGTTAATGATGATAATCAATTGCTTCATTTAACTAGATATGTACACTTAAATCCTGTGACTGCACATATTGTAGAAGATCCAGAAGCATGGTTCCATTCTTCATATAAAGAATATGTTGGGGCAATAGATAACGAGAGAGTTTGTAAATTTGAAGATTTGATAGAGCTAAAACCTGATCAGTATCGTGAATTCGTAATTGATCATATTGGATATCAGAGAGAACTGGCAGATATAAAGCATCTTGTCTTAGAGTAACCAACTGTCAATTTGCGAAATTGACAGTAAGGGTTATAAAAACTGAAGGATTTTGACCACGATTAATGTAGATGATTTCTTGCTGGAAGCGGAGAGCCGGCGATTTTATTAATAAAAGGAGTGTAAAGATGAAAAAGTGCTTGATGATTTTTGCGTTTTTGTTCGTAGCAGTTAATCTTTATGCAGCTAATGCGTATGATATTAATTGCAGTAAGTGTGGTTATAAAACTACATTATATTATGGGCGGGGAGAAATGTTTGAGATTATCGCCAATGGCTATTGCCTTAACTGTGATGAATATGTCCGGATCAGGAATAAAGATTTCGACATGCCAGTAGAAAAAAGGAAAGAGCTCGCCACTCCTGTTGGCTATATTTATTCACCGTATTTCGGCAACTCTAAAAAGAGAGGGCTATTTCCTTGCCCAAATTGCAAGAAGCCATTTTTAGAAATTCGTTATGAAGACATTAAAATCAACATGGATAACAGGTTCTGCCCTAAATGCAATACCAATAATGCTGATATCACTCTTAAGACGTGGGAATAAATAATAATGACGAAGATTAATGTAGATGATTTCTTGCTGGAGGTTGAGAGGCCGGCGAGATACACCAATAATGAATACAATTCTATCCACAAGGATTGGGATACCACAGATGTCAAGGTAGTGTTAGCTTTCCCTGATATCTATGAAATCGGCATGTCCAACCTGGGCTTGAAAATCTTGTATTACATCATCAATAGCCATCCGGATACCCTGGCCGAGCGGGTCTATTCACCTTGGGTGGATATGGAGCAGGCGCTTACCTTACGCCGCCTGCCATTATTCTCCCTGGAATCCAAGCGACCGCTCAAAGAATTTGATATTATCGGTTTCACTCTCCAGTATGAGATGAGCTACACCAATGTGCTGAATATGCTCAAAATGTCGCACATTCCGCTCAAGTCAGCTGACCGGATGAATGAAAAATATCCTTTAGTCATTGCCGGCGGACCGTGCGCCTTCAATCCTGAACCGCTGGCTGACTTTATCGATATCTTCATTATTGGTGATGGGGAAGAAGCTATTGTTGAGTTCCTGGATAATTACAAAAAAGTCCGGCACCTGGACAAGCAGTCCCAGCTTATCCAATTGGCCAAAGTGCAGGGAATTTATGTGCCTGCACTGTATGATGTCAGCTACAATCCTGACCAAACCATCAAAGAGATCACGCCGAAATACAGTGATGTGCCGGCTAAGATCAAAAAACGCGTCACTAATCTGGAAAAGGCGCCGTATCCGGATAAATTCATTATCCCAAACCTGAATATCGTCCATAACCGGGTCATTATGGAAGTGATGCGCGGCTGTATCCGCGGCTGCCGTTTCTGCCAGGCAACCATGATCTATCGCCCAGCGCGGATCCGCAGCAAAGAGAATGTCAAACAGCTCCTGGACCGGATACTCACTACCAGCGGTTTTGAAGAAGTATCATTTTCTTCTTTATCTACGAGCGATTATCCGGAAATATATCCTCTGCTTTCAGAATTGATCGAAAAATATGAAAAGGAAAAAGTCTCTTTTTCTTTGCCCTCGCTCAGGGCAGACAATTTTTCCATCAATCTGGCTAACCTGGTCCAACAGGTGCGCAAAAGCGGCCTGACTTTTGCCCCGGAAGCCGGGACCATGCGCCTGCGCAACATTATCAACAAGGATATCACTGATGACGATCTTATCAATAGCATCGGGGCTGGCTACAAAGCAGGATGGAAGGGCGTCAAGCTCTATTTCATGATTGGTTTGCCTTTCGAGACCCAGGAAGACATTGAAGGCATCGTGTCGCTCATAAAAAGGCTGAAATCCCTGTACAAAGGGCTGAACCTGAATGTAAATGTTGCTCCCTTCGTACCTAAGGCCTTTAGCGTCTTCCAGTGGCATAATCAGGAACCCATTGAACAGATCAGGGCTAAAAAAGATTATCTTAAAAAGCATTTGCCGGTACAGCTGAAATGGCACACCATGGAGCTGAGCTTCCTGGAAGCAGTATTTGCGCGCGGCAACCGCAAATTGGGACAAGTATTAGCCAATGCAGTGGAAAATGGCCGCCGCTTCGACCAGTGGGATGAACATTTTAATAACACAACCTGGCAGAACTCCTTTGCCAAAGCAGGAATTGACCCTGGTTTCTACGCCAACCGGATTATGGGGCAAGAGGAAATACTGCCTTGGAGCCATATAGACGCCGGAGTTTCACAGAAGTTTCTTTGGACCGATTACCAGAAAGCGAAAAATCAGGAAACCACACCTGATTGTCATGTGTCGTGCTCTTCCTGCGGCGTGGAAGAATGCCAGATAGATGTTTTCCGGAAGATAGAGGCTTTGCCCGCTACCTTGAAACAACTCATACAGCAGCGGACCATCTTGCCGCCGATGCAGAAGATACGGGTGAAATTTTCCAAAAAAGGGGAAGCCAAGTATATTTCCCACCTGGAGCTGATGGTGATGTTTAACCGCGCCTTGCGCCGGGCTAAGATCCCCATGGCTTATTCACAGGGATTCAATCCACATCCTAAGATGTCTTTCGGCCCGCCGCTCGCGGTCGGATTTGAAAGTGAAGCAGAACTCGTAGATATTGAGTTGACTAATTACTCGGAATTAAGTACAATGATTAAAAATCTGTCCCGGGAGATGCCTCCAGGCATCAATCTTATGGAGGGGCAGGAAGTGCCGCTAGTCACTAAATCACTGTCTGCCAGTATTAACGGGGCAGTTTATGATATTGGTGTCGACGGGCAAATGACTGGCGCGTTGCCAGCTTATGTCCAGGTCAAAAGAGAAGATAGTGGAAGAATAGAGCTGCAAATGCAGCTACCCCTGGGAGAAAAAAATCTCCGGCCAGACAAAGTCTGTGCGGAAATATTTGCCCCAGGGTATAAGATCAAGCAAATAAAAAGGATTAAATTATTGTTTAGGTGAGCAATTTATTAAGAAACAAGTCGAATACGACAGAGTCGTTATTCGTTAAAATATTCGCGTAATTAGCTACCATTCGAGTAATTCGCAAAAAGGGGTTTAGATGAACAAGGAGTTTTTAATTGATGTAGGAAAGGATATGGTCCGCATCGCGGTATTGGAAAAAGGGATCATGAATGATCTGATCATTGAGTATTTTCAGGATCAGCAATTGATCGGCAACCTGTACAAAGGCCGGGTCAATGCTGTCCTGCCCGGGATGCAGGCGGCTTTTGTTGATGTCGGAGTTGGCAAAGACGCTTTTCTGCCGCTCACCGAACCAATCGAAGATATCCTGGGTGAAGAAGAAGACAATATCATTGTCGGCAAGATCAGAAAAGCCATTAAGAAAGTATTCCATGTTAAAAAACAATTAAAACGGGGCCAGGAAATCCTGGTCCAGGTCACTAAAGACGCCGTCGCCAAAAAAGGCGCCCGTCTGACCACCAATATCAGCGTCACTGGCCGCAACTTGGTATTCATGCCCATGGTCAATCATTTTGGCGTATCCAAGAAGATAGTGCACGGCAAGGAAAGAGTGCGCCTGCGCACGATCGTCAAAAAGATCAAGAAACAGGGACAGGGGTTCATTATCCGCACAGCTGGAGAAGGCAAGCCGCTGGAAGAGTTCCAGGAAGAAGCGAAATTTCTCAATAATATGTGGGAAAACATCAAACAGCGTGCCGGCCAGATGCCTACTCCGAGCCTGGTCTACGAAGACCTGGATATGGTCCTGAAAGTGGTCAGGGACAATTTCCTGCCTGGCGACAAGGTCATCATTAACTCTAATTTTGAATATGAAAAACTGATGAATTTCCTGCAGTCCATGATGCCCGGCATGAAAGGCCGGGTGCACCTTTATAAGGAACATACTCCGCTTTTTTCCGCTTTTAACATCGAACAGCAAATAGAGCAAGCCCTGCAAAGAAGGGTGAAGCTAAAAAGCGGCGGCCATATAGTGATAGATGAAGCTGAAGCCTTGACGGCCATAGATGTCAATACCGGCAAATTCATTGGCGGAAAAAACCTGGAAGACACTGTTTTCCGGACCAATATGGAGGCAGCTGTGGAAATTGCCCGCCAGGTGCGCCTGCGGTCCATTGGGGGCATCATTATCGTGGACTTTATTGATATGGAGATCAGGCAAAACCAGGAAAAAGTCATGAGGACTTTTGAAGAAGCTTTTGCTACTGACAAGGCCAAGGTTAATATTATTCCCCTGACCGAGATCGGGCTGGTCGAAATGACCCGACGGCGGATGCGTCCTACTTTAAGCCGGATCTTATGCACCACCTGTCCGCATTGCGGCGGTACCGGCATGCTGAGAAAAAAATCCGCTTGACAAAGCGTTTTTTTATGGTATATCTTACTTATCAATTCCTATAACCAGCCACGGTTAAAAGAATGAAGTTACTTTGGTTTGTAGGGAAAAACTGTGGTAACTTTATTTTTTTTAAGGCAAAGATTTTGGTTAAGAGAAAGCGAGAGCCAAGCAATGGTCAGGGTACCGAAGAACTCGGATGGCTCTATGGAAGAGAAGGTAGTCTCTGAAGTAGAGCAGATGATCAGGAAGCTCAAGAAAGAAATGGAAGTGGACCAGAAGAACAAGTTTTACAAGGTAGAAGAAAAAGGATAACCGCCAAAGCAGGTAACCCTTGAAGTTAAAACGCTTTACCATTATAAGAGTTGCCAAATTTAACTATTTGGCAGCTCTTTAATTTTATGAGGAGGATTCAAATGAAAGATCGAAGTATTAGTTGGCCTTAATTACCTGTTTAACACCCATCTCCGTTTTGATCCGGTCGGCGCTATTG